>NZ_JBICKY010000010.1:0-367 GCF_043104705.1 Delftia sp. WSY_10
CCCACGCCGGCCCCTTTTCCGCCCCATTCCTCCCTTTGGGCCGCAGAAACAGACTATTCCTAGAGACAAGCACGCCGCAGCTGCCTAGATTGACCGGCAACCCGGACACAGGCTTGCCTCCACCAGCTCCCCGCCAGACGCATGGCCGCCTCCTGCCCGAGATTCCTAAAAATCCCGAGGGAGAAACTCACATGCACCCATGGCACACCCTGCTGCGCAGCGCCTTGCTATGCCTCGCCGCACTGCTGGCCCAGGCCACGCCCACCCTGGCGACTGCCGCCCCCAACCTGGGCGGCGGCACCAGCAAATGCGACCCCACCGTGCAAAGCTGCGCCCCCGGCACGGGCGGCGGCATCGACCTCGGCGG
>NZ_JBICKY010000011.1:0-3887 GCF_043104705.1 Delftia sp. WSY_10
CCCAGCCTGTGCGCCAGCCAGCAGCCGGGCAACGGCATCGTGCGCATCGAAGGCCCGGATACAAAGGGCACCAAGGAAACCAAGCCCGGCCAGGAACGGCACTACACCTGGCAATGGATGGACGGGCGCGAGCTGCGCTTCAACCACCGGGGGCGCCTGACCCGCATCAGCCTGCCCTCGGGCGAACAGGTCCGCCTGGACTACAACGCCAAGGGCAACCGCCTGCTCAAGGTCACCGACCCGCAGGGGCGCAGCCTGCGCCTGCACTACGCCCAATCTTCGGGCGAGGGCAGCTTCACCGGCGTGCAGGCCATCGACACCCCGCTGGGCCGCATCGACTACCGCCACGGCAGCGCACCGTTGCCCGGCAGCACCCAGCCCCAGGCCAAGCTGAACGCCAGCCTCGTGCAGGTCAGCCTCCCGTCGGCCGATGGCCAAGCCCCGGTCCAGCGCCACTACCACTATGAGGACCCGCGCCACCCCACCTTGCTCACCGGCATCAGCGTCCAGGGCCAGGGCAGTGACGGCAAGCCCATGGACGAGCGCATCGCCAGCTACGCCTACGGCGACACCGGCCGCGCCACCTTGAGCGTGCGCGGCCCGCCGGACAGCCAGCAGGAAAAAGTCACCCTGGACCTCAGCCAGCCCTGGAAGAACACCCTCACCAACAGCCTTGGGCAAACAACCACCTACCACTACGACACCATCGGCGGGCAATGGCGATTGCTTGAAGTGCGCGGCCCGGGCTGCGCCAGCTGCGGCCCCGGCGACATGCGCTACCGGTACGACGCGCAAGGGCGCCTGACCGAAGCCACGCGGCTCGATCCCGCAGGCCGCCCGCTGGAAGGCACGCGCACCGAGCTGGACCCCTTCGGCCGCCCGCTGGCCGTGTACCGCATTCCCTACACACAAGGCCAAGCCCGGGCCCCGCAGCTGCAGGTGCGCTACGGCTACGGCAAGGACCCCTGGAAGCAATACGCGCCCGAACTCATCGCCCGGCCCAGCGTCGTGCCCGGGCACGAACACCAGATCCGCATCCGCTACAACAGCAGCCGCCAGCCGCTGCAGATCACCGAGGCGGGCTTCAGCCCATTGGATGCCCAGGGCCAGCCCGCAGGCAATGCGGACGGCGCCACGCCCATCGAGCGCAGCACGCGCTACCGCTACACCGAGATCAACGGCCGCAGCGTGCTGGTGGACATCGACGGGCCGCTGCCCACCTCGCTGGCAGGCTATGACGATGGAAGCCCGGCGCAGAACGACCTCACGCGGCTGCGCTGGGACCGCAGCGGCAGCCACGTCACGCGCGTGCTGCAGCCCGATGGCACCGCCGTGGCGCTGGAGCATGACCAGGCCGGGCGCATCACGACCCGCACCGAAGACGACGGCGTGCGGCGCCTTCAGCGCCAGATGCGCTACAGCGCCCTGTCCGCCAACGCCCTGCAGGCCGAAGAAATCACCACCACCGGCTGGCTGCTGGACGCCGACGGCCAGCCCCGCGCCAGCAGCCAGCTGAGCCTGAATCCATACCGCATCCGCCACGACGCCCTGGGCCGCCCCAGCCAGGCCATCGACACGACAGGCCGCAGCACCACCTGGACCTACCAGGGCAGCACCCAGGCTAGGCTCGATGGCCTGGGCAACCGGGGCCAGATCGAGCGCGACAGCGAAGGCCGCATCACGCGGCTGGGCCTGTACCGCGAAGGCCAGGACCTCCCCGAACGTGCGGCCTACTACGGCTGGAATGCGCAAGGGCGCCTGAGCCACCGCCTCCTGCCCGATGGGCGCCTGGACAGCTACACCTACGGCGACGCGGGCGAGCTGCTCCAGCACACCGATGGCGACGACACCCGCACGCGCTGGCTGGACAACGGCAGTCTCCATGCCAGCCTGTCGCAAACGCCCGATGGGGCGGTACGGCTGGCATTGCAAGGCCCGGCCAGCGCGGCGATGGAGCAGATCACCAGCCAATCCCGGAGCACCCAACCCGCCGAACGCCGCCAGGCCCTGCACGACGACTTCGGCCGCACCGTCTGGCTCCAGCTTGCCGATCATGGCCGCCAAAGCGCACGCTACAACGAAGCCGATCAATTGCTGGTGCACACCCGCGCCGACGGCAGCAGCACCCACTACCAATACGCCCCCAGCGGGCGTCTGCTGGCCAAGCGCTACGAAGCGGCGCCCGGGGCAGATCGTCGCTCTTCCTCGCAAACCCGGCTGCACTACCAGGGCCGGCTGCTGCAGACCATCGACAGCAACTGGCAGCGCGAGTCCATCGAATACGACGCCCTGGGCCGCCCCGTGGCACGCACCATTGCGCTGGCCACGCCCGACGGCCAGGCCGAGCATACCTATCGCACCGCCACGCGCTATGGCCCGGACGGCTGGGTCCACAGCCGCACCCTGGCCGATGGCCGCGTACTCGTCACCCGGCGCGGCCCCGCCAGCGAAGGCGCCAGCGTGCAAGGGCTGCAACTGCAAAGCGCCTGGGTGGCCGGCCTGCTGCAGGCCAGCGACCACTGGCTGGGCGCCGGCGCCACAGGCTTGCTCGAACGCCTGCTGCCCGCGCAGACGGTGGTCGGCGACATCCAAACAGACGCCTTCAACGGCCTGCAGCACTACACGGCAGGCAATGGCCTGGCCACCTCGCGCCAATACGACATTGCCGGGCGCCTCACGCAGCAGACCACCGGGCAAGGCACATCACAAGGCAGCGCACCCATCCTCAGCCAGCGCTACCGCTACGGCGTGGGCCCGCGCATCCGCGCCATCGAGCAGGAGGGGCCACCAGCCGGCCTGCACAAGACCGACTACCGCTACCAGGGCTTCGGCAGGCTGGTGCAGGACAACGCACCGTCAGCACCAGCGCCCGTGCAGCGCGACAGCCAGGGTCGCACCGTCCAGGACGCGTTGCACCGCTACACCTACACCGAAGCAGGACAGCTCCAGGGCATCAGCGACCACCAGGACCGGCCCATCGCCAGCTACCGCTACAACAGCCTGGGCCAGCGCGTGGGCAAGACCGTGCACCAGGGCGACAGGCAAACGCACAGCCACTACCTGTGGCAGGACAACCGGCTCGTCGCGGAAATGGATGGCGAAGGCCGCATCACCAGCCAGTACCTGTACCTGAACGAGGGGACTCGCACCCTGCCCATCGCCAAGCTGGAATCCGCGCACAACCGGGACAACGCCAGCGGCAAGGCGCGCATGCTGCACATCCACAACGACCACCGGGGCAGTCCGCAGGCCATGACGGACGCAGGCCAGCGCGTGGTCTGGCGTGCCCACCAGACGCCCTGGGGAGCGCCGGCCATGCATCAGGCCGGCCACACAAGCCTGCCCCGGCAGCAGGCCGTGCTCAACCTGCGCCTGCCGGGCCAGTACTTCGACGAGGAAAGCGGACTGCACGACAACTGGCACCGCAGCTACGACCCGGCCAGCGGCCGCTACCTGCAGCCGGACCCGCTGGGCTACCCGGACGGACCCGATGCCTACCTGTATGCCGGCGGCGACCCGCTCAACCGCATCGATCCCACCGGGCTGTACCAGGAGGACATGCACTACTACATGGTCTTCTTCCTGGCCCTGGCCGCCGGCCTGGACTACGAACCTGCGCGCATCACGGCGCTGGCTTCGCAGTACGTGGATGACAACCCCATCACCAAGCCGCTGGACGATGCCAACACCCTCACCACGGTGGGCTCGATCTTCAAGAACCACCGGCAACTGCTGTGGTACCACTTCACGCTGTCCGACGACAAGGGCACCACGCTGCCCCAGTACGCCAACGACAACGTCAACAGCGTGGTGGGCAACCTGAGCCCGCAACTGAACAACCTGCTCAACGCCAGCCGGCTGGGCAACCCGGCCCAGCCCTGTGCCGA
>NZ_JBICKY010000012.1:0-829819 GCF_043104705.1 Delftia sp. WSY_10
CCCAGCCTGTGCGCCAGCGAGCAGCCGGGCAACGGCATCGTGCGCATCGAAGGCCCGGATACAAAGGGCACCAAGGAAACCAAGCCCGGCCAGGAACGGCACTACACCTGGCAATGGATGGACGGGCGCGAGCTGCGCTTCAACCACCGGGGGCGCCTGACCCGCATCAGCCTGCCCTCGGGCGAACAGGTCCGCCTGGACTACAACGCCAAGGGCAACCGCCTGCTCAAGGTCACCGACCCGCAGGGCCGCAGCCTGCGCCTGCACTACGCCCAAGCTTCGGGCGAGGGCAGCTTCACCGGCGTGCAGGCCATCGACACCCCGCTGGGCCGCATCGACTACCGCCACGGCAGCGCACCGTTGCCCGGCAGCACCCAGCCCCAGGCCAAGCTGAACGCCAGCCTCGTGCAGGTCAGCCTCCCATCGGCCGATGGCCAAGCCCCGGTCCAGCGCCACTACCACTATGAGAACCCGCGCCACCCCACCTTGCTCACCGGCATCAGCGTCCAGGGCCAGGGCAGCGACGGCAAGCCCATGGACGAGCGCATCGCCAGCTACGCCTACGGCGACACCGGCCGCGCCATCTTGAGCGTGCGCGGCCCGCCGGACAGCCACCAGGAAAAAGTCACCCTGGACCTCAGCCAGCCCTGGAAGAACACCCTCACCAACAGCCTCGGGCAAACAACCACCTACCACTACGACACCATCGGCGGGCAATGGCGATTGCTTGAAGTGCGCGGCCCGGGCTGCGCCAGCTGCGGCCCCGGCGACATGCGCTACCGGTACGACGCGCAAGGGCGCCTGACCGAAGCCACGCGGCTCGATCCCGCAGGCCGCCCGCTGGAAGGCACGCGCACCGAGCTGGACCCCTTCGGCCGCCCGCTGGCCGTATACCGCATCGCCTACACACAAGGCCAAGCCCGGGCCCCGCAACTGCAGGTGCGCTACGGCTACGGCAAGGACCCCTGGAAGCAATACGCGCCCGAACTCATCGCCCGGCCCAGCGTCGTGCCCGGGCGCGAACACCAGATCCGCATCCGCTACAACAGCAGCCGCCAGCCGCTGCAGATCACCGAGACGGGCTTCAGCCCATTGGATGCCCAGGGCCAGCCCGCAGGCAATGCGGACGGCGCCACGCCCATCGAACGCAGCACGCGCTACCGCTACACCGAGATCAACGGCCGCAGCGTGCTGGTGGACATCGACGGGCCGCTGCCCACCTCGCTGGCAGGCTATGACGACGGAAGCCCGGCGCAGAACGACCTCACGCGGCTGCGCTGGGACCGCAGCGGCAGCCACGTCACGCGCGTGCTGCAGCCCGATGGCACCGCCGTTGCGCTGGAGCATGACCAGGCCGGGCGCATCATCCAGATGCACAGCCGGGATCCCTCGGCCAAGGAGGATGAAACGGGCTGGCGCACCGAACTGCGCCACGACGCCCAGGCCCGACTGGTGGCCATGCGCAGCCTGGCCCCCGACGCCAGCGTGCTGCAAGAGCAAAGCTGGCGCTATGACGCGCTGGGCCACCTCACGGAAACCGGCACCGGCGGCTGGCCCGGCAACGGGGACAAGACGAGCAATGCCGCCTATGCGGCCCAGAGCCGCCAGCACCATGACGCCCTGGGCCGCCTGCTGTGGAGCGCCGATGTCCGAGGCAGCTTCACACAGCACCGCTACGACACGGAAAGCCGCCTGCTGCAGTCCGGTCGCTACGGTGGCCGCGCCGATGACGGCAGCCGCCTCATGGCCCAGGTGCAGACCTACCAGCCCGGCGCGCCAGAGCAGCCGCCATCCGCCGCAGACGAGGCCGGCACTGAACCTGCACCGCAGGCACGCCAGTTCTACGACGACTTCGGCCGCAGCGTCGCCACCCTCAGCCCCGACAGCGGCCTGAGCATTCGCGGCTACGACGCCACCGACCGGTTGGTCTCGGGCCGCGACGCCCTGGGCCAGCAGGCGCGCTACGAATACGACCTGCGCGGCCGCATCCTGCGCCAGACCATCACGCAACTGCCGCAAGATGGCGCGCGGCCAAGCACCACCACCACCCGCTGGCGCTACCAGGGCCCCAGGCTGGTGGCGCTGGAGCATCCCGAGCAAAGCGAGGCCTACGAATACAACGACAGGGGCCTGCGCGTGCGCAAGCGCATCACCCGCCATGAAGAAAGCGGTGCAAACGGTGAAAGCGGGGAGAGCAGCCAGCACCACACCCTCCACTACGAATACGACAGCCACGGCAGACTCTCCGCCGCCAGCCTTCCCGACGGCAGCTGGCTGCACTACCTGCGCGACGGCCATGGCCAGATCACCGGCCTGCAGCGGCAGCGCGTGCGCACTCCCTGGCTGCGCTGGCTCAGCCCGGCGCAAACCATTGCCACCGGATTCGAGCGCGACCTGGTGGGACTGCGCAGCTGGCAGGCAGGCAACGGCATCGAGGCCCGCTATCAGCGCAGCCGCGAAGGTCTGCTTGCGCGCATCGTCTACCGCCAGACCGGCAAGAACAACACACGCACTGCCTCTGGCACATCCCATGACTGGATGCTGGGCGCCCGGCCCGCGGACATTGCAGAGCAACTGCTAGGCCTGACCCCGGCCCATGCGGCCGAGCCCATGCAAGCCAAGGCACAGGCCACTGCAGCAACTGCCGCGCAAACGACAGCCGAACCGGCGCCCGACCAGCCCGGAGCCCTGGGCCAGCCCACCGAGCCCCAAGCCCTGCTGGACATGCGCTACCTGTGGGACAGCCAAGGCAACCTGCTGCTGCGCCAGGACCACTACAGCCAAGCCCCGCAGACTTTGCACCAGGACAGCCATGCCTACGACATGCACGACCGCCTGATCGTCCAGGTCCAGCGCACTGGCCAGGAACTGCGCTCCAGCCGCTACCACTATGACGAGGCCGGCAGGCGCACCCTGGACCAGCAGAACGTGGCCTCCGGCGATCTGCAGGCGGGCACGCGGGCCATCGCCTACCTGCCAGGCAGCCACCGCTGGAGTGCCGAGCGTGCAGCGGACCAGAAAGACACAACCACCCAGCGCACCCAGTACAACGCCAACGGCCAGCCCCTGCAGGCAGGCCCGCGCAGCTACCGCTGGGACGCATTGGGACGGCTGGAACAGGTCAGCGAACAGGGCGCCCCGCTGGCCCGCTACCGCTACAACCACCGGGGCGAGCGCATTGCCAAACACACCGGCAAGGCCCAAGGAGGCAGCCGGGCGTACCTCTACGAATCCGGCCAACTCAGCGCCGAACTCGATGCCCAGGGCCGCATCACGCGCCAGTACATCCACCTGGGCCAGTGGCCCCTGGCCGTCATCGACACGCCCCAAGGCCGCAAGCCTGCGGATGGCGCCGGCACGCTGGGGCGCATCGTGCAGGACCTGGGCACCATCGCGGGCCGCTGGGTGGGCGGCGGCGAACGCCTGGCCTGGCTGCACACCAACCACCTGGGCGCCGTGGAAGCGGCCACCGACACGCAGGGCCAGTTGATCTGGCGCGCCCGCTACACGGCGTTTGGCCGGCAGCAGGTGATGTCCCAACCTTCAGCCCCGGGCTTTGAAATGCCGCTGCGCCTGCCGGGCCAGTACCACGATGCCGAAACCGGGCTGCACTACAACCTGCACCGCTACTACGACCCGGACCGGGGCCAATACCTCACACCCGATCCGTTGGGCATGCCGGATGGACCCAATCCCTACAGCTATGTGCGGGGCAATCCGCTGCGGTATGTGGATCCGGAGGGGTTAATTCTGTTTGCGTTTGATGGAACAGGTAATTCCAATCCACCACCCGGAAATGACACGTTATCCAATGTCTACAAGTTTTTTCTAGCGTATGACGAGACAGCGAATGGACCGCGCCTGCATATCAATGGTGTGGGCCGTGATGACTTGGAAAAAGGTATCCGCACACGAATGGGAGACTATTCCAGGGGTGTCACAGCCCGCGAACGTGTG
Organism: Delftia sp. WSY_10; assembly: GCF_043104705.1. Taxonomy (NCBI): domain Bacteria; kingdom Pseudomonadati; phylum Pseudomonadota; class Betaproteobacteria; order Burkholderiales; family Comamonadaceae; genus Delftia; species Delftia sp. WSY_10. Next base: position 3,958 of record NZ_JBICKY010000012.1, read on the forward strand.
GACTACATGCTGGGACAGCTGGATAAGTACATGGAGTCTCATCAGTTTGCGGACGGAAAGAGAGTAAGTATAGATATTGTAGGTTTCAGCCGTGGTGCCGCCATGGCCAGGGACTTTGCAAACCGGGTGATCACTCGCACCAAGGAGCGTCGATGGAAGGAAAAATCCGACTGTGTGGAAATGCGTTTCCTGGGGCTGTGGGATACCGTAGCACAGTTTGGTGCCCTTGGAGCCAGCAATGACGAATGGCAACTCGCTATTCCTGCTGAAATTCAACATGTATTCCAGGCCGTGGCGCTGAATGAGCATCGCTCAATATTCCCTGGTGAAGCTATTGATCGAGGCATCCAGTTAGGCTTTATTGGAAGCCATTCCGATATTGGCGGCAGCTTTGGGACGGGCGACTTGTCCAATGTGGCGCTGAACTGGATTACAGAGAAGGCAAAGGAGAGTGGTTTAGCAATGAGAAGCTGGGAGGAGGCTGGTGACAAAAAATGGGGCACAGTAACCGAGCCCGTTCTTCACGACAAAAGCACTACACCTCCCGGCGGAATTCCAGAAGACAGCCTTTTTTGTTTAAAAAAGAACAATGAAAAGAAAGGTGATTGTATCTATCGACGTGTTGCAGAGATAGAAGGACTGACGCACGCCGAGAGCCAAAAATTCATCAAATATAGAGACAGGCCGGGATTTGATAGGGATGGTGTATCAGCTATTACTGGAGATATAGATATAAGGGAATATGCAAAATGGCTACAAGAAAATTATGGACTAACCGTCGCACTGCGATAGTTTATTTTTCCTCATCATTTTTATTACCATTAGCCAGTTGCGCAAATAGAAAGCAAGGCATTGGCTTGTCATTGTCTTTTTACAACAAAGGAATAAGCTCATTATTAGCAAAGCGTTTTGATTTTGACGGACGACGAGGACCATTTCCTGGTCCACTTGGCCCAGGAGGAGGAGGATCACATATGAGTTTTATGCCAGGAGATACACAAGGAGGAATACCAAGATCTGTAGAAATAGAGTGGTTTATTTATAGCAATGAATTTCTCGATTGGTCAAAAAACACTCCGCAAGAAATAAAGTACTCGAGCAAAAGCGATGAAATTTATGAGAAACTCTGGGCCACCAACCCCCATTACGTACAGCGTGTGGACCTGACTCCCATACTGACTCCAGAGCTTATTTCAAAAATCCGAGCAGACCGCCAAAATACCCAATTGAAGATGATTGTCATATTTCGAGATGACAAAGTGGAAGTCACCGCTGAACCTTATAAGTGGCGCTAGACAGAAGCAATTACTCAGGACATTAAATAAGGGGTATATGCAGGAAAATAAGCTCCAGCCCATCCATGACGATATGGATGCAAACCCCGTAGGCCTGTGTTCTTTCATGTTGTACTTTATGCCTATGCATGAACAATCCAGAACACATTCCACAACATGTCGTACGCCAGACAATCATTCATCAAACCATTCGGAATATTTCATGAAAATATTCCAATTATTGATCATATATTTTGCGACCAGCATCACTCAAGCGTACGCAAAGTTAAATTTATCCACTACAAATACAAAGCCAGCCCATCCTCCGTATGTACAATTAATCTCACGAAATGGCACCTCGCATCTAGTCAAGTCAATATTAAAAACACACTCATCTGAAAACACCCCATCTCTATATACCCAGGAAATGAGATGTGGCTCAGAAAAATCCACCGAGATAATAAATTCACCGATCAGCCTCTATATTCTCCCGTCATTTGCACAAACCACCCAATACCGTCCATTACTAGTTCACATGGGCCGCAAAGGCGATTCGACAATTCTGCAATTGAAGAAAGACTTGTCAATGGTATCGCGCACCAGACCATTGAGCGAAATGACACTTGTCCGCAGCATCGCCGCAAGTGCCAAGGGCTATTTCATAGGAGGAATAACAGAAAAAGATATGCCATTCCTACAACATCTCAGCCATGACCTACAGAAAAGCAAGCCACTAAAAATACAAGGCAATCGCCAAGGGGAGATAACGGCGCTGTTCGAAAGCCAGGGGCGCATCATCGGAATCATCAACTATTACGTAGAAAAAATCTCTCAGCAATCTATCGGATCGGCACTGAGAGTCTATGGTGCCACAGGAAATCTGTTGATTGAAATCCCTTTGAATTCAACTGCAACCACAGGCATTGCACTCAAAGATGGAGGCCTGGCCATCAGCTACTGGATCGGCGAGCAGCTCTATGTAGAAAAACGTTCGGAGAATTTTGGATTTCTATGGAGAACCAAGCTTCATCAACGCCAGAACATCGCTTCCATTTTTGGGAAGATGGTAGAGGTGGGCAAAGACATTGCCTGGGTTGGCGTAAATGATAGGAAGCTCCTATTCACCGCATCAGTCAGCAAGACCAATCAGTCCATACAAGCATAGATACAGAATCAGGTGTAGTGGCATCCGGCAATGATTTCAACTACGTGCATGCTTATGGCAACGAGCTGCATATCGTCAGCGCGGACTCTCGCCTCAAAACCGACTCAGGCGCGAACAGCACCGAATTCTGTTTTATCGAAAGCCGGGATTTCTGAACTGTCCCGGCATTTCAAGGCAGTCACAGCCCATGGCCTGACTGTGGCCTGCCCCAAGCAGACCCCCTCCAACCGGCCCTTCCCCTCACCGCAACGTAAACACCTCCAGCGACCGCTCCAGCGACTGGGCGCTGGCGCGCAGCGAGCCCGCCGCGCCGGCCGATTGTTCGACCAGGGCGGCGTTTTGCTGGGTGACGGAGTCGAGCTGGGCCACGGCGTCGTTGACCTGGGCGATGCCTACGGATTGTTCGCGCGTGGCGATGCTGATCTGGTGGACCAGGTCGCTGACGCGGCCCACGGCGTCGACCATGCCGTCGATGGTGCGGCCTGCGGCGTCCATGCGGGCGTTGCCATCGTTGATGCCGTCCACGGTGCGGTTGATGAGGCCGCTGATTTCCTTGGCGGCCGAGGCGCTGCGCTGGGCGAGGGCCCGCACTTCGCCGGCCACGACGGCAAAGCCGCGGCCCTGCTCGCCTGCGCGTGCCGCTTCGACGGCGGCATTCAGGGCCAGCAGGTTGGTCTGGAAGGCAATGCTTTCGATCACGCCGATGATCTCGCCCATGCGGCGCGAGGAGCCGCGGATGTGCTCCATGGCAGCGCCCACTTCCTGGATGGCGGCGCCGCTCTTGCCGGCGACCTGGCGGCTCTGGTCGCTTTCATGGGCCATGAGCTGGGCCGTGTCGGCGGTCTGCGCCACGGTGCCCGATATCTCTTCCATCGAGGCTGCCGTCTGCTGCAGGCTGGTGGCCTGGGATTCTGTGCGCTGCGCGAGGTCGAAGCTGCCCTGGGCGATCTCGTGGGCCGTCGTGGCAAAGCCGCGCATTTCGGTGCGCACGTCGCCGACCACGGCGCGCAGGTTGATCTGGATCTGCTGCAGCCGCTGCATCAGGGCACCCATGGGGCCGCTGTAGTCGTGCTGCATGTCCGTGCCCAGCTGGCAGCTGGCAATGTCGGCGGCAAAGCCGCTGGCCTGCTCCAGGCCCGCCACGCAGCGCTGCTGGAAGCGCCACAGCACAAAGCTGCCGCCCGCCAGCAAGGCGGCCAGGCGCGTGCCCCAGGCTGCGGCGCCCTGCCAGCCCAGCAGGTCGGGCAGCATGGCCGCCAGGCCCACGCCGCCCAGCATCAGCGCCATGCGGGCTGTCAGGCCCAGGTCGCTGCGGCGGTCCCACAGGCCTGCCAGGCCCAGGCGGCGCAGTTCACCGCCGCGCAGTCGCAGGGTTTCCTGGCCGGCATCGGCTTCGGCGCGCATGCGGGCATAGAGGGCTTCGGCGGCTTCGATCTCAGCCGCCTGGGGCTTGGTGCGCACGGACAGGTAGCCGCGCGGCCGGCCGCCTTCCATGATGGGCGTGACGTTGGCGCGCACCCAATAGTGGTCGCCATTCTTGCGCCGGTTCTTGACCAGGGCAGTCCACGGGTAGCCGTGGGCGATGGTGCGCCACATGTCCTTGAAGGCGGCGGCCGGCATGTCCGGGTGGCGGATGAGGTTGTGCGGCTGGTCGATCAGTTCCTCGTAGGTATAGCCGCTGACCCGCACGAAGGCAGGGTTGCAATGGGTGATCTCGCCCTTGGTGTTGGTGACGGATACCAGCAGCTCATCGCCCGGAAAGTCGTAGTTGAGCTGGCTGACGGGCAAATTCACGCGCATGGGTACCACTCCTTTGGGATGTCTCTTGTTCTTGTGAAATGGCAAGGCGAAGCGCTCTGAAGCCACCGGAATCCATCAAACGGAAACACAAATTCACATTTCCAAATCATCTCACAGCACGGCAACCCCAGTCCCATGCTCGGAACTGGTGCATGGTTTTACAGCGTGTGCGCCAGATTTGTGGTGATGATTCAGAACAGTTGAGGTGTAAAGGGATCGCTGTCCGGCGCGGGCTGGGCCGGTCCCCTGAGCAGTTGCTCGCGCGCCAGCGGGTCGTGGGCGGTGGCGTTCCAGTCGGCCGTGCGAACGAGGTTGCCCACGCGCACGCCCAGCAGGCGCAGCCGCTTGGCCAGGGGCACGCGCTTGAGGCATTGGCCTGCGGCGCGGCGCAGGGTGGCGGCATCGGCCATGGGCAGCTCCAGCGTGTGGTCGCGCGTGGCGGTCTTGAAGTCGTCGTAGCGCAGCTTGATGCCCACGGTGCGGCCCATGTAGCCCTTGCGCTGCAGGTCCTGGGCCAGGCGTTCGCACAGGTCGGTGAAGATGGCGCTCAGTTCGGCCCGGTCGCGCACGGCATGCAGGTCGCGCTCGAAGGTGGTCTCGCGGCTCATGGAGACGGGCTCGCTGTGCGTGACCACGGGCCGGTCGTCACGGCCCCAGGAGGCACCATGCAGCCAGTTGCCGTAGGCGCGGCCAAACCATTGCACGAGCTGGGGCAGGCTTTGCGCGGCCAGCTCGCCGATGGTCCGTATGCCCAGCGCCTGCAGCTTGGCGTCGGCCTTGGGGCCTATGCCATTGATCTTGCGGCAGGCCAGCGGCCAGATGACGGTCTGCAGGTCCTCGGGCTGGACGATGGAGATGCCGTTGGGCTTGTTGAATTCGCTGGCCATCTTGGCCAGCAGCTTGTTGGGGGCCACGCCGATGGAGCAGGTCAGGCCCGTGGCGTCGGTGATGGTTTTCTGGATCAGCCGGGCCAGCACGCGCCCGCCTTCGCGCTGGCCGCCAGGCACGTCGGTGAAGTCGATGTAGACCTCGTCCACGCCGCGGTCCTCCATCAGCGGGGCGATGGAGACGATGATCTCCTTGAACATGCGCGAGAAGCGCCGCACCTCGGCAAAGTCCACGGGCAGCATGATGGCCTGGGGGCACAGGCGCGCGGCCTTCATCATGCCCATGGCCGACCCCACGCCGAACTGGCGCGCCGGGTAGGTGGCCGTGGTGATCACGCCCCGGCCGACGTAGTCCTTGAGGCGCGAGAACTCGTCCACCGGAATCTCGTGCAGCCGCCCGGCGTAGCGCGCATCCAGCGCCTCGTCATGCGCGCGGCGCCCGCCGCCGATGACCACGGGCAGTCCCTTGAGCTGCGGATAGCGCAGCAGCTCCACCGAGGCATAGAAGGCGTCCATGTCCAGGTGGGCGATGCGGCGCGCAGGCGCAGCATCGGCAGGGCTTGCGGGTGTCGTGGGTGTCGTTTCAGGCACGCCGCCATTATTGCGGCAACTGTGCATTCATACAGCCTGCAGGGCTTGTTCCCACAGGCCCTGGACCATTCATCCCTGCAGGCAGATGAGGACCAGTCCCAGCACCATCAGAGCCATGCCGATCTTCTCCTGGCGGCTCAGGCTTTCGCTGAGCACGCGGCGCGAGACGATGTAGCTGAACACCACCTCGACCATGCCCAGCGTGCGCACGGGCGCGGCGCCTTGCAGGGCGTAGGCGGTGAACCAGGCCAGCGAGGCGGCCGCGCCCATGCCGCCGGCCAGCAGCGACACGCGCCAGGCGCGGAAGATGGGGCGCAGGCCCTGCGCGTGGGTGCGCGCAATCCAAGCGCCCAGGCCCAGGGTCTGCATGAGCTGGGCAATCAGCACGCCCCAGGCGCCCGACAGCCAGGGAGATATCTCGCCCAGGCGCGCCAGTTCCACGGCGCCGCCCCGGTAGCCCACGGTGGCGATGGCAAAGCAGGCACCGCAGGCCAGGCCGTAGAGCGCCGAGCGGCTGGCCCAGGCCGACAGCGACAGCATCTGGCCGCGCGGCGGCAGCGACAGGATGAGCACGCCCAAGGTGGCCAGCGCCATGGCCAGCAGGGCCACGGCCGTGGGCAGCTCGTGCAGGAAGAGGCCTGCGAACAGGGCGACCTGCAGCACCTCGGTCTTGGACAGGGTGACGGCCACGGCGAAGTTGCGCTCCTTCATGGCCAGCAGCAAGGCCGCCGTGGCCGCTACCTGGAAGAAGGCGCCCAGCGCGATCCAGCCCAGGTAGGCCCAGGAGAACCGGGGCAGCGCCCAGGCCCCGTCCCCTCCCAGGTACAGCGCCAGCAGGTAGATGCCGGCAAACGGCAGGCCGTAGAGAAAGCGCACCAGGGTGGCCGGCAGGGTGCCGAGTTCGGAGGTCAGCGAGCGCTGGGCCGTATTGCGCACAGTCTGGGCGGCTGCGGCGAACAGCACCACGGGCACCCACAGCCAGGTCAGGTCTTGGAGGGAAGAAAGCATGTCGGCAAAAAAGGGAAGGCACCGCCGGCATGGCGCGGGCGACTGAGTGCCGGCCAGCATAGCCGCCGGTCGGGCACCAGGCGCACGCACTTGGAGAAGGCTGCCGCGCCCGGCAGCGAAACAGAGGCCGGCCAGCCAACGCTGCACGCGCGCCCTGCTCTGGCCAGGGCAAGCAGGCTGCGTTGTGCAGCAGCACGGCCGTCGCCAATGGCGAGCGGGCCTGCGCGGCGCGCTACAGGTCGCGCCGGATCAGCGCGCCCTTGAACAGCACCGGTCCCGTGGGCCCGGTCTGGCTGGGCACGCCGCCCTTGGGCTCCAGGCTGATGGCCAAGGCAGGCACGCCCTGGACTTCGGCGGCCGCTGCCGTCAGCTTCACGAGCTTGTCGCGTCCCAGCACGCCCAGCGATTGCGGGCCGCCCTGGGGCGGCAGGGCCCACAGCTGCAGCGATTTGTCTGCGGCCTCGTGGAAGTCGCCCACGCGCTGCAGCACCAGGCTGTTCTTGCCGGGGTCGAAGGTCACGAGCATGGAGGCATCGGCCTTGTCGTCGGCCAGCACGGCCACGTACTGGATCTGGGGCGTTGCCTGCAGCGCGACCTGGGCGGCCTGCAGCTGGTTGCGCAGCACGGCCAGCTGGCGCTCACCGCTTTGGCGCAGGTCCTGGTGCGACCACAGCCCCACGGCCACGGCCGCCACGGTGGCGCAGGCGCCCAGCAGGGCCGCGCCGCGCCACCAGGCCAGGGCACGGCCCACGCCGGATTTCGCGCGTTCGTCCAGGCCTTGCCCATCAACGGCGCGCCGCCGGTGCGGCTGGGCGGCGCGGGCTTTTTCGGCCTGCAGCAGGTTGTCGATGCGGACCCAGACCGCATCGTCGGGGCGCACGGGAGCCTGCATTTCGGACAGGGCCGACCAGCGGCCCTGCCACAGCAGGGCGGCGGCGCGCACCGGGGCCTGGTCACGGGCCAGTTGCTCGAAGCGGCGGCGTGCCGCACCGCGCAGCGTGCCCAGGGCGTATGCGGCGGCCAGCCGGTCCAGCAGTTCGGGGTGTCGGGAAATATTCATGGCAAATCCTTGGGCCGCTCAGAGCATGTCATCTGCATCACGCATGGCGCGAGAGGCAGCGGCGCAACTGCTCCAGGCCGCGCCGGATCCAGGTTTTGACCGTGCCCAGCGGCAACTGCAGCTGGCCGGCCAGTTCGCCGTGGCTGAGGTCACGCAGGTAGGCCAGGCTGACCACCTCGCGCTGGCGGCCTTCCAGCCGCTCCAGGCACTGGTACAGCGCCACCGCCTGCTCGCTGGCCTCGGCCAGTTGCAGCGGGCCCTGGCTTTCATCGCTACCGCCGCCATGGGCTGCCAGTTGCGCCTCATCGAACTCCTCGTTCAGGTGCAGGCGTTCGGCGCGGCGCCGGCGCAGGAAGTCCAGCGCCCTGCTGCGCACCACCAGGCCCATCCAGGCCAGCGGCGGGCTCAGCGAGCCCCGGTAGCCCGAGGCGCTGCGCCAGATGTGCAGGTAGCTGTCCTGCAGCACGTCTTCGGCCCAGTCCTTGTGCCGCAGGATGCGCAGCGCAAGCCCGTACAGCCGGGACGAGGTGGCCTCGTACAGGCTGCGGAGCGCGGGCTCGTCCTGCGCTGCGATGCGGTCCAGAAGGTCCATCAGCTCTTGGTCGGTTGGTGTAGTGCCCATGCACGCATTGTGGGCGAGCGGGCGGCCCCGTGGCCCGCACTGTTGCGTCGCCGCCCCGGGGGGCTTGTCGTGTCCTTCAATCGGCTGCAGGGGTCATATCGGTGGCCTGCAGGGGGTCTGGTACCGGTCTGCCGGCCTGCGCCGGCTCTCACTGGGCAATACGCAGCACATTGCGAACCGGATGCGGATAAATTTTTTTTGCACCCAGGTGAATCCAACCTCACCCATGCTGCGTATTCCGTGTGTCGCGCCCCGGACAGCGGTCCAAGGCGACATCCCTCAACCCCTCGACCTGGAGAACCTCATGAGCTACATCCTCCCCCTCGGCCTGGCCACCATGGCTGCACTGACGCTTGGCGCCTGCTCCTCCATGGACATGAGCAAGAGCTATTCCCAGTCCGGCCTGCCGGCCGCCGTGCAGGTGCCCGCAGGCCACAAGGTCGCCATGGAAACCGTCGGCATCGGTCAGATCACCTACGAGTGCCGCGCCAAGAAGGACCAGGCGATGGAGCAGGAGTGGGCCTTCGTCGGCCCCGATGCCCGCCTGACGGACCGCCAGGGCCGCGTCATCGGCCGCTACTTCGGCCCGCCCGCCACCTGGGCGCACCAGGACGGCTCCAAGGTCACGGCCACCCAGGTCGCGGTGGCGCCGTCCAGCGCAGGCAACATCCCCCTGCAACTGGTCAAGGCCGAACCTGCCACCGGCATGGGCGCCATGCAGGGCGTGACCTATATCCAGCGCGTGGCCACGCGCGGCGGCGTGGCGCCGGCCATGGCCTGCAACAGCTCCACGCTGGGCCAAAAGCAGGTGGTGCAGTACCAGGCCGACTACATCATCTGGAAGGCTTCCTGATCCGCCGCCACCGGTGCCGCTACGGCTGCCCGCCCCCTGCCCCGAAGGCCGAGGGCGGCATGCCGAACTGGCGCCTGAAGGCCAGCGAATAGGCGCTGTGGCTTTCATAGCCGGCCTCCAGCGCCACCTGCACGATGGGCCGGCCGGCCAGCAGGGCCTGCATGGACGACAGCAGCCGCGCGCGCTGCCGCCAGCGGCCGAAACTCAGGCCGGTGGCCTGCAGGAAATGGCGGTGGAAAGTCTTCTCGCCCATGGCCAGCCGTGCGGCCCAGTCGGCGGCCGTGGCGGCCAGGTTTTCAGCCCGTTCACCGCCCTGGCCCACGGCCTGGCCGCCTTCGGCCAGCGCGCGGCAGACAGCCGCCATGCGCGCATCCTGCGGCCAGGGCAGGTGAAATGGCACGACAGGCGGCTGGCGCAATTCCTGCAGCAGCAGTTCGACGACCAGCCGGTTCCTCGTTTCATCCTGTCCGCGCTGCGGCGCCGCCGGCCAGCGCGCGACCTCGCTGATCAGCTCGCGCAATAGCGGCGAGACCTCGATCACGCAGTCCGCCACCGGCAGCCCCTGCGCCGCCTGGGCATCCACGAACAGGCTGCGCACCTGCACGGCACCACGCATGCGCAGGCTGTGCGGCACGCCCGAGCACAGCCAGACGCCGCGCGTGGGTGGCACCACCCAGCGCCCGCTGCGCGCACGCACCTCCAGCACGCCCTGAACGGCATAGAGCAGTTGGCAGCATTCGTGGGAGTGCTCCTGCACTTCCATCCCGGCCGGGTAGTCGCCGGCCACGCCCGTGACGGGCAAGGGCGCGGCAGCCTGCAGCTCAGGCAGGCCGGCATGGCCACAGGGCACGGCGGGAAGGTCGGCGGCAGTGCGCATGTTTGTCCAGATCCATGGAGAAAATGAGAAATTCTATAAAGACAGACAAACGCCCTGCCCGCAAACTGGCAACCGTTCCCTGTGATTCACCGCCATCGCACCATGCACCGCCTGCCCTCGCCCTCCCTACCATCCCTGGCCCATGGCCGGGGTCCGGGCGCCTGCGCAGGCGCCGCATTTCGCACCGACTCTCCCTGATCCCGGCCTGGCGCAGCTTCCCCACACCGGGAAGCCAGGAGAGCGGGGCTGCCGGCCGATCCGGTGGCTGCATACCCAGCGTTTCCTGCGAGGCCCGCATGCTGAAGAATCCCGCGTCCAGATACCTTCCCTTCCCCGCCGTCGACCTGCCCGACCGCCAATGGCCTTCGCGCCAGCTGAGCCAGGCGCCCGTGTGGCTGTCCACCGACCTGCGCGACGGCAACCAGGCCCTGTTCGAGCCCATGAACCGCGAGCGCAAGCTGCGCCTGTTCCACGAGCTGGTGCGCATAGGCTTCAAGGAGATCGAGGTGGGCTTTCCCTCTGCCTCGCAGACCGACTACGCCATCGTGCGCCACCTGATCGACGAAGGGCTGATCCCCGCCGACGTGACGCCCATGGTCATCACCCAGCTGCGCGAGGACCTGATCCGCGCCACGGTGGACAGCGTGGCCGGCGCGCGGCGCGCCATCGTGCACTTCTACAACGCCGTGGCACCGGCCTGGCGCGAGATCGTCTTCGGCATGCAGGTGCCCGAGATCATCGCCATGGTGGAGCGGCACATCGCCCTGCTGCGCGAACTGACCGATGCCCACCCCGAGACCGAATGGGTTCTGCAGTACTCGCCCGAGACGTTCTGCATGGCCGAGCTGGAGGTATCGCTGGCCGTGTGCAACGCGGCCATCCGCGCCTGGGATGCAGGCCCCGCGCGGCCCATGATCATCAACCTGCCGACCACGGTGGAGGTGAGCACGGCCAATGTCTTCGCCGACCAGATCGAGTGGATGCACCGCCGCCTGGAGCGACGCGAGCACATCGTGCTGTCCGTGCACCCGCACAACGACCGGGGCACGGGCGTGGCCTGCGCCGAGCAGGCGCTGCTGGCCGGCGCCCAGCGCGTGGAAGGCTGCCTGTTCGGCAATGGCGAGCGCAGCGGCAACCTCGATGTGGTGACGCTGGCGCTCAACCTGTACACGCAGGGCATCGCGCCGGGACTGGACTTCTCGGACATCGCCGCCGTGGCGCGCATTGCGGAGGAATGCACGGCCCTGCCCATCCACCCGCGCCACCCCTATGTGGGCGACCTGGTGTTCACGGCGTTTTCGGGCTCGCACCAGGACGCCATCGCCAAGGGCTTTGCGGCGCAACGGCCCGATGCGCCCTGGCGCGTCCCCTACCTGCCCATCGACCCGCAGGACCTGGGCCGCACCTACGACAGCATCGTGCGCGTCAACAGCCAGTCGGGCAAGGGCGGCATCGCCTTCCTGCTGCAGCGCGACCATGGCGTGACCATGCCCCGGCGCATGCAGGTGGAATTCAGCGCCGTGGTGCAGCGCCAGGCCGACGCCAGCGAGGCCGAGCTGGCCAGTGAAGACCTGTGGGAGCTGTTCAAGTCCACCTACCTCGCACCCCGGCAGCTTCCCTGGCGCTACCACAGCCACTATCTGTTCGACAGCGCCAAGGGCCAGGGCATTGCGCTGGAAGTGGTGCGGACGGACGGGCTTCGAATGCAGCTGCATGGCGAGGGCAGCGGTCCCATCGACGCCGTGGCCGCTGCCATCGGCCAGCACCTGGGCGTGGCGCTGCGCATAGACCACTACGAGGAGCGCAGCCTGGGCCAGGGCGCCGGCGCCACGGCGCTGGCCATCGTCGAGGCCGCCCTGCCCGGCGTGGCGGGCACGCGCTTCGGTGCGGGGCGCCATGCCAACATCGTGACCGCCTCCATCCTGGCGGTGCTGCATGCGGCGGGCCGGCTGGTGGCGGCGCAGCCGGAAAACCGGCGCGTACCTGCCCAAGCCTGAGGCGCAGCCTGAAAGGAAAAAAGGACCGCCGAGGCGGTCCTTTTCTCGTGCAGCTTTTGCCGGTTCAGCGCACGGCGCCCGGATAGGTTCCGGGCAGCAGGATGCTGCGGTCCACGGTATCGATCTGCGTGTGGCCGCAGAAGGCCATGGTGGTCTCCAGCTCCTTCTGGATGATCTGCAGGGCGCGCGTCACGCCATGCTCGCCGTAGGCACCCAGGCCGTAGAGGAAGCTGCGGCCGATCATGGTGCCCTGGGCGCCCAGGGCACGCGCCTTGAGCACGTCCTGCCCGCTGCGGATGCCGCCGTCCATCCAGACCTCGATGTCCTTGCCCGCCGCCTCGGCAATGCCCGGCAGCGCCTCGATGGACGAGGGTGCGCCGTCGAGCTGGCGCCCGCCGTGGTTGCTGACGACGAGCGCGTCGGCGCCGCTGTCGGCCGCCAGGCGCGCGTCCTCGGCGTCCATGATGCCCTTGAGGATGAGCTTGCCGCCCCAGAGCTTCTTGATGCGCTCCACGTCGCCCCAGTTCAGGCTGGGATCGAACTGGCTGGCGGTCCACGACGACAGCGAACTCATGTCGGCCACGCCATCCACATGTCCGACGATGTTGCCGAAGGTGCGGCGCTTGGTGCCCAGCATGCCCAGGCACCAGTGCGGCTTGGTCGCCAGGTTGGCCAGGTTGCGCAGCGTGGGCTTCGGTGGCGTGGACAGGCCGTTCTTGATGTCCTTGTGGCGCTGGCCCAGGATCTGCAGGTCCAGCGTCAGCACCAGGGCCGAGCAGTTGGCCGCGCGGGCACGCTCGATCAGGCGCTCCATGAACCGGCGGTCGCGCATCACATAGAGCTGGAACCAGAACGGATGGCGGCCCGTGTGCTCGGCAATGTCCTCGATGGAGCAGATGCTCATGGTGGACAGCGTGAACGGAATGCCGAAGGCCTTGGCCGCGCGCGCGCCCAGGATCTCGCCGTCGGCATGCTGCATGCCGGTCAGGCCCGTGGGCGCGATGGCCACGGGCATGGCGACCTGCTCGCCGATCATGGTGGTGCGCGTGCTGCGCCCCTCCATGTTCACGGCCACGCGCTGGCGCAGCTTGATCCGGTGGAAGTCGTCCTCGTTGGCGCGGTAGGTGCCCTGGGTGTAGGAGCCCGAATCGGCGTAGTCATAGAACATGCGCGGCACGCGGCGCTGGGCCACGACGCGCAGGTCTTCGATGCAGGTGATTTTGGAAAGGTCGGTGGACACGTTTTCTGGCTTTCTGGAACCCGCATGCCGCGGGACTGCCGAGCATGGTAGTGCCGTGCGCGGGCTCCGGCCACCCGTTCGGGTTTGAAGTGATTTGTGCGCCGATTGAAATTTTCTCTCTCGCAGCCCAACCCAGGGCTAACGCTAGTGCGCCAAACCGCCATGGGAGTAACGATCCGCCCCGCACAACATCCTAAAAACTCTTCAGGAGAAGCTCCTATGGTTTGGCAACAGGTCTACGACCCTCTTTCCAACATGTGGCTGTCCACACTGCTTGCGGCCATTCCGGTCGTGGTCATGCTGGTGGGACTGGGCTTTTTGCACATGAAGGCCCATCTGGCGGCCGGCGCCGGGCTGGTTGCCGCGCTGGTGATCGCGGTCTTCGTCTACAACATGCCGGCCGGCATGGCCGGGCGCGCGGCGCTGTTCGGCGGCTTCACGGGGCTGCTGCCCATCGGCTGGATCGTCCTGAACATCATCTTCCTGCACCAGCTGACCGAAAAGAACGGCAGCTTCAAGATCCTGCAGGACTCCATTGCCGGCATCACCGAGGACAGGCGCATCCAGCTGCTGCTGATCGCCTTCGCCTTCGGCGCCTTCTTCGAGGGCGCGGCCGGCTTCGGCACGCCCGTGGCCGTGACGGCGGCCATCCTCATCGGCCTGGGCTTTTCGCCGCTGGCCGCCTCGGGCCTGTCGCTGATCGCCAATACCGCGCCCGTGGCCTTCGGCGCGCTGGGCACGCCGGTGATCACGCTGGCCAAGGTCCATGGCTACGACCTGATGGAGGTCACGGCCATGGTCGGCCGCCAGCTGCCGTTCTTCTCGGTGCTGGTGCCGTTCTGGCTGATCTGGGCCTTTGCTGGGCGCAAGGCCATGATGGAGATCTGGCCCATCATTTTGGTGACCGGCGTGTCCTTCGCCATTCCGCAGTACCTGGTGTCCAACTTCATCGGACCCGAGCTGGTGGACATCATCGCGGCCATCGTCTCCATGGTCTGCACGGTCGGCTTCCTGCGCATATGGCAGCCCAGGACCATCTGGCGCTCGACCTCGCTCAAGGGCCATGAGAGCAGCGGCGGCGAGGCCCAGGCGCCCCGCGCCGTGACCCAGCACCCGCGCGCCGACGTGATCCGCGCCTGGACGCCCTGGGCCATCCTCACGGTCTTCGTCTTCATCTGGGGCCTGCCCTCGGTCAAGGCGGCGCTCAATGGCCTGTTCGCACCGGCCTTTCCCATGGAAGGCCTGCACAACATGGTCGAGAAGGTGCCGCCCGTGGTGCGCCAGCCCACCAAGGAAGGCGCCATCTACACGCTGAACCTGCTGTCGGCCACGGGCACGGGCATCCTGCTGTCGGCCATCGTGGGCGGCCTGGTCATGAAGTACAACCCCGTGCAACTGGTCAGCCAGTTCGTGCGCACCCTCTGGCTGGTGCGTTATTCGCTCATCACCATCGTGCTGATGCTGGCGCTGGGCACGCTGACGCGCTACTCGGGCACCGACACCACGCTGGGCCTGGCCTTCGCCAACACCGGCGTGTTCTACCCCTTCTTCGGCACGCTGATGGGCTGGCTGGGCGTGGCGCTCACGGGTTCGGACACGGCATCGAACGTGCTGTTCGGCGGCATGCAGAAGGTGGCGGCCGAGCAGCTGGGCCTGTCGCCCAACCTCATGGGCGCGGCCAACAGCTCGGGTGGCGTGATGGGCAAGATGATCGATGCGCAGTCCATCGTCGTCGCCTCCACGGCCACGCGCTGGTTCAACCACGAGGGCGACATCCTGCGCTACGTGTTCTTCCACTCCGTCGCCCTGGCCTGCCTGATGGGCATCTTCGTGACGCTGCAGGCCTATGTCTGGCCGTTCCGCCTGATGGTCAATTGAGCCTTGCGCATCTGCGCCAGGCCCCAGCCGCCCGCATGCGCCGGGCGGCTTTTTTGCGCCTGGGGTATGCATCGCTGCATCAACAGATGCGCAGCGGCATCTATGGTTGTACCATGCAACCATATTCAAACCCTGCACGGCCCCAAGGAGCACCCATGCCGCAGCACGATCTTTCCCTGGTGGACGACATCCGCGCCGCCTCGCGCCAGATGGTGCGCGAGCTGGGCTTCATGCAGGCCACGCTGGCGGCCACGGACTATCCGCCCTCGGCCGTGCACGCCATCCTGGAGATCGGCGCGCAGGGGTCCATGGCGGCCTCGCAGCTGGCCCAGGCGCTGGGGCTGGAGAAATCCAGCGTCAGCCGCATGGTGCGCAAGCTGGTGGAGGCCGGCGAGCTGAAGGAAGCCGCCGATGGCGAGGACGGCCGCGTCAAGCGGCTGGCCCTCACCGCCAAGGGCCGGCGCACGCTGGCCGCCATCGAGGCCTTCGGGCGCCAGCAGGTGACGGCCGCGCTGGACCGCATGCAGCCGCCGCAGCAACAGGCGGTCTCGCGCGGGCTGGCCCTCTACGCCCAGGCACTGCAGGCGCATCGGCAGGAGGAGCCCCTGCCCGCACCCGCGCAGATACAGGTCCTGCCCGGATACCGGCCCGGCTGCATCGGCCGCATCGTGGAAATGCATGCGCGCTTCTATGCACGCCACGCAGGTTTCGGCGTCTTCTTCGAAAGCCGCGTGGCCAGCGGCCTGGCCGAGTTCGCTAGCCGGCTGGACAAGCCCTGCAACCAGCTGTGGACGGCGCTGGACGGCGACCGCGTCGTGGGCTCCGTGGCCATCGATGGCGAGGACCTGGCCAAGCACCCCGAGGACCGCCAGGCGCACCTGCGCTGGTTCATCCTGGACGACGGCCTGCGCGGCGCCGGCACGGGGCGCCAGCTGCTGCAGCAGGCCCTGGCGTTCTGCGACCAGCAGGCCTTCGAGGCCACCCAGCTGTGGACGTTCAGCGGCCTGGATGAGGCACGCCGGCTCTACGAATCGTCAGGCTTCACCCTGGCCGAGGAATGGCCGGGCCAGCAATGGGGCGAGACCGTGACCGAGCAGCGCTTCGTGCGGGCTCGGCCCTGATGCTGCCCTGAGGCTGCCCTGGGGCCGCACTGCGGCCTTCAGCGCCCGCCCGCGCGCGAAGCCACCACGCCGGCGCCGCGCACCTCCACCTGCACGCTGTCCAGCACCTGCCCCTTGGCATCGACCAGTTCCAGCCGGTGGCGGCCGGGCCAGGGCATCCAGGCGGCGGCAGCCCCCCGGCCGATCTCCTTGGGCGGCGGCTCGGCCGCGCCGGGCGCGGCAGCACTGACCATGCGCCAGCGCAGGCTGGCGTCCTGCCATTCCTGCGTGGCGGCCGTGCCTGCGGGGCGGGCCGACAGCTGCACGCGCTGGCGGTCTGGCGGAATGTCGGGGTCCAGCGCGAGGATGGTGCCGTTGGCCGGGCGCGCAATGCGCACGGGCGAGGCGGCCGAAGTCCCGCGTGTCGATGCGGATGCGGCAGGCAGGCCGCTGCCCGCCATGGCGAACAGGCTCTGCTGCGTGCCCGCCACGAACCATTCGCTGCGCGCGCTCTCCAGCGGCAGGCCCGACGCATCGGGGCCGAAGCGCACGGCCTGCTGCAGCACGCCCGCCGGCGCCTTGGGCGCGCGGCTGGGTGTGCGGGCATGCAGGAAGCCCATCACGGCGGCCCAGACAGGTGCCGCGCCGCTGGTGCCGCTGACCGAGTGCATGGCCTCGCCGCGCGCATTGCCCACCCACACGCCCACGGTGTAGCGCTGCGACCAGCCCACGGCCCAGTTGTCGCGCATGTCCTTGCTGGTGCCGGTCTTGACGGCCGTCCAGAAGCGCGTGGCCAGCACGCTGTCGGTGCCGAAGGTGGGCGCGCGCGCCATGGGATCGGACAGGATGTCGCCCACGATGAAGGCCGCGCGTGCGTCGATGGCCTGCACGGGCGCAGCCGGCTTTTGCGCTGCGGACCCCGCGCCCGTGGGCTGCGCCGCCCAGCGCACGGGCGTCAGCTGCCCGCCGTTGGCCAGGGCGCGGTAGGCGTTGGTGAGCTGCAGCAGCGGCACCTCGGCACTGCCCAGCGCCAGGCTGAAGCCGTGGTAGCCGCCGCTTTCGCGCAGCGGCAGGCCCAGGCGCTGCAGTTGCGAGAAGAAGGCATCGGGCGTGACCATGACCAGGGTGCGCACGGCCGGCACGTTGAGCGACGACGCCAGCGCCGTGCGCGCCGAGACCCAGCCCTTGAAGCGCCGGTCGTAGTTCTGCGGGATGTAGAGCCCGTTCTGCGTGGGAATGTGGGCCGATGAATCCTCGATCAGCGAGGCCGCCGTCAGCCGCCGCTCGGCAATCGCCTGGGCATAGAGAAAGGGCTTGAGGGTGGAGCCGGGCTGGCGCATGGCCGTGACGCCATCCACCTCGGCCGCCTGGCTCAATTCGCCCGACGAGCCCACCCAGGCCAGCACCTCGCCCGTGGCGTTGTCCAGCACGACGATGGCGCCGTCCTCCACGTTGCGGCCCTGCAGCTCGCGCAGTTGCTGCTGCAGGCTTTGCACGGCAAAGCGCTGCACGGGCGCGCTCAGCGTGGAGCGCACGCGGGCCTGGCCTTTGGACTGCGGCTCGGCCAGCAGGCGGCGCGCCAGGTGGGGGGCCTGGCCTTCGCTGGCCGCCCATTGCCGGCGCAGCAGCACGCTGGCGGTGAGCAGTTCCATGGCCGTGCAGTCGCGCGCCGCCGCATCCTCGGGCGCCAGCGACTGCAGCACGCCGCAGGCGCGCCGGCCCACGCGCTCGGGCGAGGCGTTGGGGGCACGCACCAGGGCGGCGGCAATGGCGGCCTCACGTGCGTCCAGCCCGTGCGCGGCCTTGCCGAACAGGGTGCGCGACAGCGCATCGATGCCCACGATCTCGCCCCGGAAGGGCACCAGGTTCAGGTAGGCCTCCAGGATCTGGTCCTTGCGCCAGCGCCGGTCCAGCACCTGGGCCGACACGGTCTGGCCCAGTTTCTGCACCACGCTGCGCCCGCCCGGGCCCTGGCGCCAGTCGCCGTCCAGCAGGCCCGCCAACTGCATGGTGATGGTGCTGGCGCCGCGCGTGCGCTGGTTCCAGAGGTTGCCCCAGGCGGCGGCGGACACGGCCGCCCAGTCCACGCCGCTGTGCTCGTAGAAGCGCTTGTCCTCGCTGAGCACCAGGGCCGTGCGCAGCGCGGGCGAGATGTCGGCCAGGGCCACCCAGTCGCCACGGCGCACGCTGGCGTCGGTGCGCTGGCGCTGCAGCAC
Source organism: Delftia sp. WSY_10 (assembly GCF_043104705.1). Classification (NCBI taxonomy): domain Bacteria; kingdom Pseudomonadati; phylum Pseudomonadota; class Betaproteobacteria; order Burkholderiales; family Comamonadaceae; genus Delftia; species Delftia sp. WSY_10. The sequence continues at coordinate 22,526 of NZ_JBICKY010000012.1, forward strand.
CTCGCCCTCGCGCGAGAGCAGTTCGGTCTCGGAGGAGCGGTGGCCTTCGCGGACTTCGGAAAAGCTGGGCAGCGCCTGGGCGGCACCGGCCGCCGCGAACAGCAGCGCGGCCGCCAGGGCCGCGCGGGAAAGACGCATGAAGGGGGAAGGTCGCCGGGATTCGATCATGGAGCCGGCATTGTCCGCCTTTGGGCCAGCGGCTCAGGAAGAATGGCGTATGCCCTTCTTGAGCTTGAAGGACAGCAGCACCATGAGCACGCCGAAGACCACCGCATACGTGGCCAGCACCCAGAGCATGGCCATCATGCCCGCGCCCGGCTGGGCCAGCACAAAGGCGCCGAACAGCACAGACAGCACGCCGCCCAGGATCAGCAGCCACTCGCCCGTGATCTCCTTGCGCAGCCGCACGGCCGCCACGATCTGCAGCAGGCCCGTGACCAGGGCCCAGGCGCCGATGTACAGCGTCATGACCAGGGCCGTGACGCCGGGCGCGACCACGGTGAGCACGCCCACCACCACGCCGGCCAGGCCCCACAGCAGCAGCACCCACCAATGGCGCATCTGGTCGCGCCCCTGGATGGCCGAATACACGCCCAGCAGGCCATCGACGAAGGTGAAGGCACCGAAGGTCAGCACCAGCGCCGCCAGCGATACCGCCGGCTGCGCCCAGGTCAGCACGCCGAAGGCGATGGCGACCAGGCCGCGCAGCAGCAGCACCCACCAGGTGCGGTGAAGAATCGTGGACAGCGGATTGGGGCTCATGGATGCTCCTTCAAAACAGTCCCCATGACCTTGGAGCAGGCCCGCCACACTGTCTGTAGGCGAAGGCCGGCTTGGCGGCGGACCCTGACCTGGATCAATCCAGCTGCAGCAGCACGGGCTGGTGGTCCGAGAGCCTTGTGTCGCTGTCCACGGCCCAGCCACGCACATGGCCGCGCAGGCTGTCGCTGACCCAGGCGAAATCGCAGGCGCCGGGCTCGGGGCCCCACTGGCGGTCGAACAACCGGAAGGTGGGCGGCTGGGGCTTGTCCGGGTGCAGCACGCTCCAGCTGTTGTGCCATTGGCCTGCGCTCAGGGCGCCCTGCTCGCCGGCCGCCCAGGGGGCGGACAGGCCGGCGTATTCATCCTCGTGCGGCTCGAAGTTGAAGTCGCCGCAGAGCACGGCATGCGTCGTGTGGGGCTTGGTCTGCTGGGGCGAGCCGTCGCTGGCTGGCTGGGGCGGCGCCTCGGCCTGGCCCAGGGCCTCGATCTGCAGGGAACGCAGCGCCAGCGCCTGGGCCATGCGCTGGCGGCGCGAGAAATATTCGAGGTGGGTGCTCATCACGCGCACGGGGCCCAGTGCGGCATCCATCACGGTCACTGCCGTGCAGCAGCGCGGCATGCTGCGCACGCCGCCATCGTGCGGATACGGCAGGCGGTGATGGGCCACCTGCAGAGCAGGCAGGCGCGTGGCCACCAGGTTGCCGAAGCGCTGCCGGCCCACGGCCGTGAATTCGTCCACGGCGGCGCCGAAGAAGACCTTCCAGCCTTCGGGAAGGGCCTGGCGGATCTGCTCCACCTGGTCGCCGGGCGCGCCCTGCAGGCCCGGATAGTGGATGGCGATTTCCTGCAGGCACAGCACGTCGATATCGGCCATGGACAGCGCATGCGCCACGATGCGCTCCGGGTCCATGCGGCCGTCCAGGCCCAGGCACCATTGGGTGTTCCAGGTGAGGATCTGCATCATGCGGACAGCGGCTCGCGCAGCTGGAACAGGTTGCCTTCGGGGTCCATGGCGTTGCACACGCGAAAGCCCGGGCCCAGCCAGGACTGCTCCCACAGCTGGCCGCCATGGGCGATGACCAGGGGGCGCACGGCCGCAAAGCTTTTCACGGTGGCAAAGAACTTGATGGCCACGTTCTCGCGCGGCTGGGGTGGCTCGGTGATGGTGATGTGCCGCGCAATCGCCTCGGGAATGGCGTGCAGCACCAGTTGCAGGTCCGGCGACTGCAGCACCATGAGCTCGCTCGTGTGGTGCAGCATGCGCATGGCCAGCACCTCCATGTAGAACAGCGCCAGCCTGTCGGGCTGCTTGGCGTAGATGAACAGACCTGCGGATGCGGGACCGGACATGGTGGACCTCGGGGTGAAAGGCTGGGACAAGGAACTTTAGCACCGCCCTCACTTGATCCCCGCACGCATGAAGCTCTGCACGAACTGGCGCTGGAACAGCACGAAGGCCACCAGCAGCGGGCCCGAGCTCATCAACGTGGCGGCCGTGATGGTGGCCCACTCCACGCCAGACTCCACGCTGGAGAACACCTGCAGGCCCACAGTGAGCGGGCGCGCCTGCACGCTGTTGGTGATGATCAGCGGCCACAGGAAGTTGTTCCAGTGAAAGCTCACCGACACCAGCGCAAACGCCAGGTACACGGGCCGCGCCAGCGGCACGTAGACGCGCCACAGGATCTGCAGGGTGCTGGCACCCTCCACCCGCGCGGCCTCGTCCAGTTCCCGGGGAATGCCCAGGAAGGTCTGGCGCAGCAAAAAGATCGCAAAGGCCGATGCGAAGTACGGCAGGCCTATGCCCAGCAGCGTATCGACGGCGCCCAGTCGCGACACGGTCTGGTAGTTCGCCACCAGCAGGATGTCCGGCATGATCATCAGCTGCACCAGCACCAGCGCAAAGGCCAGGCCCTGGCCGCGAAAGCGGTAGCGTGCAAAGGCATAGGCGGCCAGCGTGCCCAGCACCAGCTGGGCCGCCAGGATCATGGCCACCAGCACGGCCGTGTTCAGGAAATAGCGCGCAAAGGGCGCGGCCTGCCAGGCACGGCGAAAGTTCTCCAGCGTCCAGGGCGCGGCCAGGTCGAAGCGTGCCGAGTATTCGGGCGGATGGAAGGCCGTCCAGAACGCATAGGCCAGCGGCAGTATCCACAGCAGGGCCAGCAGCCAGGCGGCCAGCGTGTCCAGCCAGGTGGCGCCGTACAGCGCGGGCGGCGCATGGCGCGGGGCAACGGGTGCGGCGCTCATTGGTAGTGCACCTTCTTGTCGAGCACGAAGAACTGCAGCAGCGCCACGGCCGCAAGCACCACGACCAGCACCACGGTGATGGCCGCCGCATAGCCCGTGTCCCAGAACTTGAAGCCCACTTCGTACAGGTGATAGAGCAGCAGCGTGGAGGCGTTGTCCGGCCCGCCGCGCGTGAGGATGAAGAGGTGGTCCACCAGGCGGAAGGCATTGATCACCGCATTGACCAGCACGAACAGCGTGGTCGGCATCAGCAGCGGCCACTGCACGCGGCGCAGGAAGTACCAGCGCGAGGCCCCCTCGATGGCCGCCGCCTCCTTGAGGCTGGGGTTGAGCGTCTGCAGCGCGGCCAGGTAGAAGATCATGAAAAAGCCCGCCTCCTTCCACACCGCCACCACGGTCACGCAGGCCAGCGCCGTGGACGGGTCGCCCAGCCAGTTGTGCGCGGGAAGGCCCACTGCGCCTCGCAGCTGCTCCAGCAGCCCGTACTGCGGTGTGTAGAAGAACAGCCAGATGTTGGCCACGGCAATCATGGGCAACACCGTGGGCGTGAAGTACGCCATGCGCACGAAGGCGCGGCCGGCCAGCCTCTCGTTGACCCACAGCGCCATGGCCAGCGCCAGCGCCATGGACAGCGGAATCGTGGCCGCCGCAAACCACAGGTTGTTGCGCACGGCCTGCCAGAACACCGGGTCGTCCAACATGACGGCGTAGTTCTCCAGCCCCACCCATGGCCCCGGCTGGCCGCCGCGCGGCGTGGCATGCAGGCTGTCGATCAGCGTGGCCACGGCCGGCCAGTGCGTGAAAGCCACCAGCAGCACCAGCGCCGGCAGCAGCATCAGCCAGGCATGGACGGCCTGGCGGCCGCTCGCAAAAGAGGAGGAAGCGTGGCTCATGCGGTCAACGGCGCGAGGCCATCACTTGTAGCGGCGCAGGATGCGGTCGGCCTCCCTTTGCGCATCCTGCAGGGCCTGGGCCGAGGTCTTGCTGCCGTTGAGGGCGGCCTGCACGGCGTCGTTGAGCACCTTGGTCACGCGCTGGTTCTCATGCGTGGAGAACTCGGCCACCGACACGGGCAGCTGGTCGCGCGCCACCAGGGCCTGCGGGAAGTCCTGGCCGTACTTCTTGAGCGCGGGCGTGTCATAGGCGGCGGGCGAGACGGCCACGTAGCCGCTGTCCATGCTCCACTGCGCGGCCAGCGGGGGCTGGGTGACCCACTTCATGAACTGGAAGGCCGCCTCCTGCTGCTCCCGGGGCGCCTTCTTGAACAGGTAGAAGTTGCCCCCGCCCGTGGGCGAGCCCTTGCGCACGTTGCCTGCGATCTGGCCCACGCCGAAGTCGAATTTGGCATTGGCACGGATATTGGTCAGGTTGCCCGTGGTGGTGACGATGATGGCGGCCTTCCTTTCCATGAAGTCCTTGGGCGTCGTGCCCCACTCCACCACGCCGGCAGGGTGCACGCCTTCCTTGACCAGGCCCACCCAGAAGTCCAGCGCCTCCACTACCTTGGGGCTGTCCAGCGTGACCTGGGTGCCTGCCTCGTTGGCCAGCAGCACGTCATTGGGCGTGGTCAGCGTCTGCAGCATCCAGTAGGCAAAGCCGGTGGACGGGATCTGGATGCCGTACTGCACGACCTTGCCGCTGGCGTCCTTCTTCGTCAGCCTGTGGGCGGCTTCCTTGAGCTCCTTCCAGTTCTGCGGCGCCTTGTTCGGGTCCAGGCCGGCTTCCTTGAAGGCTTCCTTGTTGTAGTACATGACCACGGTGGAACGCTGGAAGGGCACGCCCCAGGTCTTGCCGCCCGCCTGACTGTTGGCCATGAAGGCCGGGTAGAAGCCCTTGAGCCAGGCCCGGTCGGCATCGGTCTTCACGAAGTCGTCGATGGGGGCGATGGCGTCCTCGTCGATCAGCGTGAACATGTCGGTGGACAGCAGCACCGAGGTGGCCGGCGGCTTGCCCGACTTGTGGGCCGTCAGCGCCTTGACGATGGTCTCCTGGTAGGTGCCCGCATAGACGGGCGTGATCCGGTACTGCGGATGGGCCTTGTTGAACTCGGCCGCATAGCCGTCGATCACCTTGGTGATGGGGCCGCCCACGGCCACGGGAAAGTAGAACGGCACCTCCAGCGGCGTCTGCGCGCTGGCGGTGTGCAGCAGGCCCGTGGCGGCCAGGGCGGCAGCGGCTGCGAGGGTTTTGAGGAAGGCATGGCGTTGCATGGCGGACTCTCCTGGAAGGTGCTTCGGGTGCGAAAGCCGGAACGGCTGAAACGGTGGAACTGCGGAGGAAGATAGGAGCGGTGCCACGGCCTCAGGCCGCGCAGCGCCGCCCCTGTTCGTCAAAGAAATGCGTGGCCTCGCGCGCCCAGCGCAGGCCCACGAGCTGGCCCGGCTGCAGGCCGCCGAGCTGGCTGCCAGCGGTGCGCACCATCAGTTGTTCGCTGCCCACGCGGCAGCGCAGCACCAGGTCGGCGCCCAGGTATTCGAGGCTCTCGATGTCGGCAGCCACCACGGGGCCGCTGCCGACATCGCCATGGAGCGACAGGCGCATGTCCTCGGGCCTGACGCCCAGCCAGCGCGCCTGGCCCGGCTGCTGCAGGCCGGCGGGCGCGGCGCTGGCATGGCTGCCCGCGATGTGCAGGCCGTCGAGGCGCGCGATGTTCATGGCCGGCGTGCCGATGAAGCGCGCGGCAAAGGTGGTGGCGGGCCGGCGGTAGATCTCCTGGGGCGCGGCGCATTGCTCCACGCGCCCCTGGCTGAGCAGCACCACCTGGTCGGCCATGCCCATGGCCTCGGCCTGGTCGTGCGTGACATAGACCACGGTCAGGCCCAGGCGCCGCTGCAGCTCGCGCAGCTCGGTGCGCATTTCCTGGCGCAGCTGGGCGTCGAGGTTGGACAGCGGCTCATCCATCAGGCAGACCCGGGCGCGGGCCACCAGGGCGCGGCCCAGCGCCACGCGCTGCTGCTGGCCGCCCGACAGCTGGCCGGGCCGGCGCGCCAGCAGCGCGTCCAGGCCCAGCAGCGCGGCGGCCTCGTCGATGCGCCGGCGTGCCTCGGCCGCCGGGACCTTGCGCACGGACAGGCCGAAGCCGATGTTCTGCGCCACCGTCAGGTGCGGGAACAGCGCGTAGTTCTGGAACACCATGGCAATGCCGCGCCGAGCGGGCGGCAGTTGGGTGACGTCCTGCCCATCGATGCGCACACGGCCCGAGGTGGCGCTTTCCAGGCCCGCGATGATGCGCAGCGTGGTGGACTTGCCGCAGCCCGAGGGACCGAGCAGCACGCAAAAGGATCCGGGTTCAATGCGCAGATCCAGCGCCTGCAGTGCCGTGGTGCCGCCCCAGGACTTGGCAACACCTTCCATCTCGATCAAGGACATCACGCCAGTCTAGGAAGGCTGTGTGACAGGCCCGTGTCGCGCCACCGGACTGGCGCCCCGCGCAGCTCAGGCAGCTCAGGCAGCTCAGGCAGCTCAGGCAGCAGGGTGCCGTCTGTGCCAGTCCGTGGCCTGCTGGAACGCCCAGCCCGCGCGCACCAGCAGGTCTTCGCGGAAGTCGGGGGCCACGAACTGGAAGGCCACGGGCGCGCCCTCGGGAGTGCGTCCGCCGGGCAGCGTGATCGTGGGGCTGCCCGTCAGGTCGAACGGGCAGGTGTAGCGCAGCATGCCCGAGAACAGCTCGGCATCGGAGCCGAAATGCGCCATGCGCTGCAGCGTGGGGGCCCCAAAGGCCGTGGCGGGGACCAGCAGCAGGTCCACCTGCGCGAAGAGTGCGCGTACCCGGCCCGTGAAGTCCGCGCGGCGCAGCAGCAGCCGCTGGTAGTCGGTGGCGGACAGGCCCAGCCCCAGGTCGATCAGCCCGGCGAGCCCGGGGCCATAGGCCTCGCGCCGTGCAGGGAAAGTGGCGCCGTGCGCCACGGCGGTCTCCACCGCGCACAGCGCCGGCCAGTCCTCCACCGCCTGGGTGGCATCGGGAAAGCGGACTTCCTGCACGCTGGCCCCCAGGCGCTGCGCCACCGCCAGGGCCTGCTCCACCGCCTGGCGGGAAGGGGCATCCACGCCGTCCAGTGCCCATTGCCGGTCCATGCCCAGGCGCAAGCCGGAGAATCCGCGCGTCATCAGGGCCAGATAGTCGGGCACGCTGCACTGGCTGGCCGTAGGGTCCAGCGGGTCCGCCCCGGCGATGGCCGCGAGCATGGCTGCGGCATCGGCGGCACTGCGCGCCATCGGGCCTATGTGGTCCAGGGACGCGGCCAATTCGAAGGCGCCGTGGCGGCTCACCCTGCCCCAGGTGGGCTTGAGCCCCGTGATGCCGTTGGCGGCCGATGGAAAGCGGATGGAGCCCCCGGTGTCCGTGCCCAGCGATCCGAAGCACAGCCCCGCCGCCGTGGCCACGCCCGAGCCGCTGGACGAGGCCCCGGGCCATAGCTGGGCGCCCCAGGGGTTGACGGGGGCAGTGATCTCGGGATGGTGGTCGGCGAAGGCGCCTTCGGTCTGCTGCAGCTTGCCCAAGATGACGGCGCCGGCCTCGCGCAGCCTGCGCACCACGGTGGCATCTTCCGTGGGGCGATGGTCGCGGTGCAGCGTCATTCCATGCGTGGTGGGGACGCCCCGGGTCCACAGCAGGTCCTTGAGCGCCAGCGGCACGCCGTGCAGCGCACCGCGGCGGCGGCCCTGCGCGATCTCGGCGTCGGCGCGGCGGGCGTCCTCCATCGCCTGCTGCGCCATCACCGTCACGTAGCTGTGCAGCCGCGCGTCCACGGCCTCGATACGCGCCAGCATGTGGCGGGTCACCTCTTCCGACGAAATGCGGCGGGACTGGATCTCGCGCCCCACCTCCAGCAGTTCGAGATGGTGCAGTTCGCTGTCGTTCATGGCATGTCTCCCGGCGCCCGGCTCCGGGGCGCCACCGTTGTTGCACTGGAAAAGCCGCACGGGACGCGCGGCAGCCCCATGCTAGGGAGCCGGCGGCACCGACGCTTGTTCGGGAGGGTCAGCGACCTTGCTCAGGCGGCCAGCAGGCTGCGGGGCGTGCAGCCGAACGCCTTGCGAAAGGCTCGGCTGAAGTGCGCCGCATCGGAGAACCCATGCGCGAAGGCCGCCTCGGTCACGCTGGAGCAGCGCCCCTGCATCAGGGCCTGGCGGCTGGCCTGCAACCGCAGCTGCCATACCAGGCCCATGGGCGTCTGGTTGTGCCGCGCAAAGGCCCGCGTCACGGTACGGGGCGAGACGTTGTGCTGCTGCGCCAGCCATTGCAGCGACAGCTCGGGCGAGCCCAGGTTGTCCTGGATGAACGCCTGGATGCGGCCATGCAGGTCCCTTTCCGCGCGGGGCTGCACGGCCATTTCCTGCATCTCCAGCGCCAGGGCCAGCACGTCGAGCAGCGCCATGCCAAAGCGCTGCGCCAAGGCATCACCGTGCGGCGCAGGCGGCATGGCCATGGCCTCGCCGAGCATGGCCCGCAGCGGCGCCACGGCCGGGGCATGGCCATGCAGCGCCCGTCCCGCGTGCAAGGGTGCACGGGCAAAGCGATTCAACAATTCGCTGCGCGGAATGCGCATCAGCAGGATATCGCGGGGCGCCACCGAGAATTCGAAGGGCTGCGCAGCGTCATAAAGCACCAGATTGCCCGCACTCAGCCGGGCCACTTGCCCGCCCTGGCGCACCTCGGCCTGGCCCTGGAGCAGATAGCCCAGCCACAGCTCATCGCGGGCATGCAGGCGCAGGTGGGCTGCGTTGCGCACCCAGCGGTGGCTGGGCGCCGACATGGCACTGATCTCCAGCAGTCCCAGGGACCGCACGGACAGCGTGGCCCCGAAGCCGCCGGGACCTGCACCATCCCCCTGCGCGCGGTGGCTGTCGGCCGGGATGCAGTGGCGGCAGACCACCTCATGCCAGTAGTCGAAACGATGGCGTGGCTCCTGCGAATGGGTAGAGTATTCGAGCTGCATGGCAGCGCCCAGTATCCGCAGGCGGCCGCCGGCTGGCACCCCGGTGTTTACCCAAAGGCCCGGGGTGCCGCGACGGCGGCGCTGCCAGGCACGGCTCAGCTGTGGCCCGGAGCCCGGTTCAGCAGATGCGTGCGCTGGTCGGCGCTCAGCGACAGGTAGCGCTCGTAGTGGCGCAGGATGTCGGCGATGACTTCCTCGCTGCGCAGGTACTGGATGTCGTGGCCCAGGCGTCCGTCCTCGAAGAACGTGATGGGCTCGTAGACATGGCGGCGCTCCTGCTCGTTGGCCGCCTCGCTCACCAGGAAGGTGGGCACCGTGCGGCGCGTGGCGCGCACGCCGTAGACGAAGTCGCGCAGCGAGGGATCGGGCACGGTCAGGCGCACGGCGCCCTCGCCGTCCAGGTCCTCGGTGACCACCGCCTCGACGCCGCGCTTGTGCATTTCGGCTGCCACCTCGTTCATGGCGGGCAGCACCACGCCAGCCAGGAACCTGCGCACATCGGCGCGCGAGGGCTGGTGCACGATCTGCTCCAGGCGCTTGCGCCAGTGCTGGCCGCTCCAGAAGCTGGTGGCCGGAGCCAGGTCGGGCGAGAAGTGCGCGCGGTCGGCCAGCAGGCCGCGCCACAGCCCGTAGCACAGCGCCAGCATGATGACGGCCACCGGCAGGGCCGCCACCAGGGTCATGGCCTGCAGTGCCTTGAGGCCGCCGGCCAGCATCAGCACCATGGCCGTCGCGCCCAGCACGGCAGCCCAGAACAGCCGCTGCCAGACCGGCGAACGCGCATGGCCGCGCGAGGCGATGTTGTCCACCACGAAGGCCCCGGAGTCCGCCGAGGTGACGAAGAACACCGCGATGAGCACGATGGTGAGCCAGGCCACGGGCTTGAACCAGGGCAGGTACTCGAAGAAGCGGAACAGCAGCGCATCCACGTTCGAGGCCGTCTGCCCCAACGCGCCCATGGCCACGTGGGTGTCTATCCAGATGGCGCTGTTGCCGAAGGCCGTCATCCACAGCAGGTTGAAGGCCGTGGGCACCAGCAGCACGCCGGTCACGAACTGGCGGATGGTGCGCCCGCGCGAGATGCGTGCGATGAACATGCCCACGAAGGGCGACCAGGAGATCCACCAGGCCCAGTAGAGGATGGTCCAGCCGCCGAACCAGCCTTCCTGGCTGGGCGGCTCGTAGGCAAAGGTGCGGAACGACAGCTGCACCAGGCCAGACACGTAGTTGCCGATGTTCTCGCTCAGCGCCTCGAACAGGAAGACCGTGGGCCCGGCGACGATGACGAAGGCCAGCAGGATGAAGGCCAGCATGAGGTTGAACTCGCTCAGGCGCCGCACCCCTTTGTCCAGGCCCGAGACGGCCGACAGCCCGGCCAGGCAGACCACGATGACGATGACCGCGATGCGGAAAGCCGCCGCAGAGGTGTCCCAGCCCGTGAGGGTGTGCAGGCCGGCGGCCAGCTGCAGCGCGCCGTAGCCCAGCGTGGTGGCGATACCCGCGATGGTGCCCACCAGCGCGAAGGCATCCACGCTGTGGCCGATGGGGCCGTTGATGCGCTTGCCCAGCAGCGGGTACAGGCCCGAGCGCATGGTCAGCGGCAGGTTGTAGCGAAAGCCGAAGTAGGCCAGCACCAGGCCCATGGTCCCGTAGACGGCCCAGGCATGGAAGCCCCAGTGGAAGAAGGTGGACTGCAGGGCCTCACGTGCGGCGGCCGGCGTGGAAGGCACGGCCGTGGGCGGCTTGAGGAAATGCTGCAGCGGCTCGCCCACGCCGAAGTACATCAGGCCGATGCCCATGCCGGCGGCGAACAGCATGGCGGTCCAGGAGATGAAGCTGAACTCGGGCTCCGCATCATCGGGCCCCAGGCGGATGTCGCCGAAGCGGCTGGACGCGACGAAGATCAGAAAGACCAGGAACAGCGTGACCGAGACGGCATAGAACCAGTCCATGTGCCCCACCACCCAGGCCTGGGCGCTGGAGAACAGCCGGTCGGCGCTGTCGGGCATGAAGCCGCAGTACAGCAGCAGCAGGCCCAGCACCAGCAGGGAAGGAATGACGACGGGGCCCGAGAACGTGATGCGCGGTGCAGGCTCTGCAGGCGATGGCGTGGCCGCCTGCGGCGCATCCGGTGGCGGAGCCGCCGGTGGCGCCGTGCGGGGATCGGTGTTCATGTCTGGCATAGACCCTCTCTCTCTTGTGATCAATGGTGTGCCCGGGAACCGATTCGCAATGGTGGCGGCCTTGCCCTTGTGGGGCGGGCCGCGTTCCCTGCTCGGGGTATGTCCGCCGGGCAAAGGCCGCAAGTATCGTGACTCTTCGCGTCTGCCCGCGTCGGACGCAGGCCCTGAAGGCTTCCGTTTTGCTGACGTGATGCCTTCAGGCCAGGTCAGCCGGCCAGCCTGGCCACCACGGCCGGGGCGATGACGCGGTGGGCCGGCGCCACGCCCAGCATGTAGATACGGCCCAGGGCATTGTGCACATGGACCACGGTGGACATGGCGGCGGTGAAGGTGGCGGACGGCGTGCCCTCGGGGCCGGGCAGCCGCATGAGGGAGACCTGCACGTCCAGGTGCCTGTCGCTGTCGCCCAGCACCACCTCGCTGTCGCTCAGGGCATGGACACGGAAGATGCCGGCGCGGTCGCCCACGCGGTAGCTCGATGGCTGGCGCTGCGCATCGACGCCGCTGAGCGTGCCCAGGTCCTTGATGCCGAAGGGCGCCACCACGCGGTTGCGCAGGCGCATCAGAAAGTCGATCCAGCCCGGCGTGCGGCCCACGCAGCGCAGGTACAGCGCCATGGGGCTGCTGCCGTCGTCCGGCAATTGCAGCTGGTAGCTGTCGTGGAAATAGGCGGTCTTGAGGCGGTCCTGCAGGGCGCTGCCTGCGGGAACCGGGGAGAGGATGACTTGTGCCATGGAGCGGAGGGTGATGAAAAAAGGGGGTGGTCCTGCAGCCATCATAGGCCGCAGGGCCGCCCCCTTGTCAGGGCGCCATCAACGCTGCATCAGCGCTTGTCGCCCACCTTGATGCGGGCGTTGGGAACCTCGCCGAACATCTCGGGCGCATACAGCGCCTCCACCCGCGTGGGCGGCAGCGCGAAGTCGCCGGCATTGTTCAGCCGCACGGTGTACTCCACGCGCGTATTGCCCTTGGGCAGGTACTGGTAGTAGGCGCGGTAGGCCTCGAAGCTGCGCTCCTCATAGGCCAGCCAGCCCGCGCCTTCTGCGCGCTCGCCGCCCGAGGCGATCTCCGAGTCGCGCCCCAGACCGCCGCCCAGGATGGTGGCGCCCGTGGGCACGGGGTCGGTGATGGCCACCCAGGTCATGTCGGTGCGGGCCTGCACCTCCAGCGTGACGCGCAGCACGTCGCCGCGCGAGTACTGGCCTGCGGGCAGGCTCTTGTCGGCCTGCTCCACGGGCTTGACCGTGCGCGTGACGGTGTAGCCGGCGCTGAACGGCGCCTTCAACTGCACGGCCGCCACAGACTGCAGCGTGAGCCAGGGCTTGCCCGTGCCCTGCTGGGTCACCGTCAGCTGGCCCTTGCGGGCCTCGCCCACCGCGCTCCAGGGCAGGAACATGGTGTTGTTGCGCAGGCCGCCGACCACCGTGGTCGCGCCGAAGCTGGACGCCTGGTGCGCCGCGCCCTCGGTGTCGCTGGCGCGCATGCGCGTGACCTGGCTCCACTCCACGCGGGCCTGGGACGCGCCCAAAGCCGCCTGGGTGGCGCCCGTCACGGGCGTGGCCTCGAACTGCTGCGAGAAGCGCTGCAGTGCCAGCGCCCCCCACAGGTTGGCCGTGGTCGTGCCCCAGGCGCCATTGCTCTGGCGCGAGATGAAGCCGTTGGCCAGGCGCGGCAGCTCTTCCTTCCACGTCGGGTCGTCCATGTTGACCAGCATCAGGCGGGCCAGGTTGACCTCGGGGCCCTGCATCAGCCACCACCACTGGTCGTCCTGCTCGTTGCTGAAGGCCACGCGCGTGCCCTGGTAGCTCAGGCGGGCGCGCAGGATCTGCTGGGCCTGGGCCAGCTGCTGTTCGCGCTGGGGCAGCTCGCGCATGTGCTTGAGCAGGGCCACCCAGTCGATGACGGCATGGGTGGGCCAGTCGTTGGGCGCGATGGTGATGCTGTCGAGCATGCGCGGATTGGCGCGGCCCGTCAGCGCCAGCGCCTGGATGGCGGCCAGCTTGCGCATGTCCAGGTCCTTGCGCGGGCTCCAGAAGCTGCGCTGGATGCGGCCTTCGACGAAGGCGATCAGGCCGTTTTCCATGCGCTCGCGCTCGGCCGCCGGCAGCACGAAGCGCTTGTCCACGCCCTGCGCCAGTGCCGAGAGGTTGAGCAGGTGGGCCGTCAGCGTATCGCTGCCGCGGGCCGCACGGCCCGAGCCGTCGCCGGCCAGCGGGAAGTAGCTGGCCAGGCCGTCGCTGTCCAGGTAGCTGGGCAGCTGGCCCATGGTGGACTGCCACAGCGTGGCGTCACTCATGCCCACGGCCTTGCTGGTGACCTGCTCCAGGCAGCTGTAGGGATAGCGCGCCCACCAGTCGCGCACGCCCGGCAGGCCTTCGGCCAGCTTGGGCGCCAGCGACATGCGCAGGCCGCCGCGGCCGGCCAGCGCGTCGGCCGGCAGCTGCACGGGCAGGTTGATGCTGCCATCGACCTGCATCAGCGTGCCCTGCTGCACCGTCAGCGGCACGGCCGGGATGATGCGCTGGCTGACTTTCAGCCTGTCGCTGGCGGGCTTGTCGCCACCTGCGGTGTCACGGGCCTCGATCTCCCAGATCAGCGACTCGGCGCGGGTCTGGCCCAGCTGGGCCGGGGCGGTGACGTTCCAGCCCACCTCGCGCGCCTCGCCCGCGGGAATCTCCACGGTCTGCGCTGCCAGCTCCAGCAGCGTGGCGCGCGGCGTGACCTGCACCTTCATGGCCTTGGCCGAGGTGTTGCGCAGCGTGACCATGGCACGGAACTGGTCCTCCTCGCGCACCAGCGGCGGCAGGCCGCTGATGATCTGCAGGTCCTGGGCCGTGCGGATGGGCGCCTGGCCCGTGCCGAACATCGACACGCCATGGTCGGCCACCGCCACCACCTGGAAGGTGGTCAGCGAGTCGTTGAGCGGCACGCTGACCTGGGCCTTGCCCTGGGCATCGAGCACCACGCTCGGATTCCACAGCAGCAGCGTCTCGAACAGCTCGCGCGTCTGGCTGCGGCCACCGCCGCCGCCAGCGGCCACGGCCTTGCGGCCGTAGTGGCGCCTGCCGATCACCTCCATCTGCGCGGTCGAGGTCTGCACGCCCCACTCGCGGCGGCGCAGCATGGCGTCGGCCAGCTGCCAGCTGGTGTTGGGCATGAGTTCCAGCAGGGCCTGGTCCACGACCGCCAGGGCCACCTCGGCGCCAGCGGCGGGCTTGCCGTCGGGCAGCGTGGCGCTGATGGTGACCTTGGCGGTGCCGCGCACCTGGTAGCTGGCCTGGTCGGCCGTGACCTTGACGTCGATGCGGTGGGCCTTGGTGCCCACGCGGATCTCGGCCATGCCCAGGCGGTAGGCGGGCTTGGACAGATCGACCAGGGCCGTGGGCGCGATGTATTCCTTGCCCTCATGCCAGAAGGCATTCCACCACTCGCGCGGCGCCTTGAAGCCCCAGGTGAAGAAGCTGTACCAGGGCACCTCGCGCAGCCGCCCGCGCAGGGCCAGCACGCTCACGTAGACGTTGGGCCCCCAGTCGGGCTGGACCTTCAGCTCCACGGTGGGGTTCTGGCCATTGAGCTGCATGACCTGGGTGCTGACGATGCCTTCGCGCTCCACGGCGACCAGGGCCGTCGCATAGCGGAAGGGCATGCGCACCTGAAAGCGCGCGGTCTCGCCGGGCTCGTAGCTGCGCTTTTCGGGCAGCACGTCCATGCGGTCATGGTCCTCGCCGCCGAACCACAGCTCGCCCTGGCGCGTGACCCAGACGCTGGAGGCGGCCTGGGCGGGCCGGCCATCCTTGTCGGAGGCGGTGACGATCAGCTCCACCTCGCCGGGCTGCGACAGCTGGGCCTCGCACTGCACCATGCCCTGGGCATCGCTGTTGCCCGTGCACACCGTGCCCATGGATTGGAGCGCGGTCTGGTTGTCGTAGCTGTAAAAGCCCCCCACCAGGCGCTTGCGGCTGCTGGTGGTGACGCGGGAGATGGCCTCGACCTTGACCGGCACGCCGGCCTGGGGCTTGCCGTCCACCCCCAGCGCCAGCGCCTGGAACTGCAGCTTGCGGCCCGTGGTGATCCAGCTTTCGGCACGCACGCCGGCCACGATGGCCGCGGGCCACAGCATCTGCGTGCTGCGCAGGGTCTGCACCTCGCCATTGGGGTCGGCATAGGTGGCCTCGATCAGCAGCTCGCGCGGCTCGCGCAGCTTGGGCAGGTTCTCGATCTTGAGCTTGCCCAGTCCTTCACGGTCCAGCGTCACGGGCAGCTTGTCGGCCACCACCTTGCTGTCCTGGGAGGCCGTGGCCTCCTCGTCATCGCTCTGGCCCGTGTCCTGGGCGCTGCGCGGTGCCGAGAAGCTGAAGCCCTGCCAGTCGCTGCGGTCCATCCAGGTGGAGCGCACCAGGGCGGACACACGCACCGGCAAATTGGCGGCCGGGCCGCCGGAGACGTAGTTCACCTGCACCTGCACCGGCAGGCTGGAGACGCCGACCAGGGCCTGCTTGCCCTCGGGGCCCACACGGCCTTCGAGCACGGGCAGGCGGAATTCCTCGACACGGAAGCTGCCCGTGCCGAAGCGGTTGTTGCGCCCGCGCGAGCCGTTGCCATCGCCGCGCAGCTCCACGGAATACGAGCCGAGCTTGGCGCCCTTGGGCACGGAGAAGCTGTTTTCCGCACTCAGGCCGCCCGTGCCCGTGGAACGCCACTGCAGCGGCTGCGTGTACTGCTGGCCGCTGCCTTCATGGGTGATGACCAGTTGCGTGGGCCGCTGCTCGGGCAGCGCAAAGCCGCCCTGCCCCTGGCCGATGCCGGTCTGGGTGCGCATCAGGTGCTTCATGGACACGGTCTCGCCGGCGCGCAGCAGCGTGCGGTCGAAGATGGTGTGGGCCACCTCGTCGCGCTGTGCGCTGCGGCTGGTGGGCACGTTGAAGCGCCAGGACTCGATGCCGCGCTGCCAGTCGCTCCAGGTGAAGGCCAGCTCCTGCTGGCCGTCCTTGCCCTGGGCGCGTGCGCTGACGAAGTAGGCCGGCGAGCGGTAGCCGACACCGCCCGTGCACTGGGGCGGCTCGGGCGACAGGCCGTCCAGGCGCGCCACGCCACTGGCGTCGGTGGTGGCCGAGGTCAGCACCTTGCCATTGCAGTCGGAGACCTGGACCCTGGCATTGGCCACGGCCTGGCCCTTGTCCAGCGTGGTCACCCAGGCGGCCGCGTTCTCGCGGCCGAGCTTGAAGTGCACGGACAGGTTGGTCACCAGGGCCGAGGTGCGCACATACATGCTGCGCGCCGAGCCGTAGCGCTCATCGAGCAGCGACTGCCCCAGCAGCGGCGAGGCGATCTCGACCACGTGAAAGCCCGGCGTGAGCGGAATGCCCACCACCTCGAAGGGGCGCGGATCGCCCTTGACGGGCTTGGGCAGCTCCAGCGTCTTGACATCGCCCTGGCCGGCCAGCAGCGACAGCATGCGCGTCTGCACATAGTCGCGGTTTTCGTTGTCGATCACGGGCGGCAGCGGGCCCTTGATGTCGCGCGAGGCGCGCTTGCGGTCCATGTCGGAGGACTCGTAGTCCGCCACGCGGCGCATCCAGGCGATGATCTCGGCATCGCTGCCGGGCTGCTTGGTGCTCACGCGGCTGGCATCCAGGGACCTGGTGGCCAGCTCGGACTCCACATTGCGCAGCGTCACGGGCAGCAGGGCCGGGCCGTCCGGGCCTTCGGCATAGCGCTCGACGATGCCGAAGGGCGAGGCCGCGAACTTGGCCAGCGGCGGCAGCGCGCCCGTGGCCACCTGCAGCGGGAACATGTCGGCATTGCTCAGGCTGCGGCCTGCCGCGTCCTTGAACTGCGGAGGCAGCTCCACCGTGTAGCGCGCCTGGGCCTGCATGGTGGCCGGGAAGCTCAGGTTCTGCACCAGCGAATCCTCGCTGAGCTTTTCGCCGTATTCGCTGTCGATCACGGGCGCCACCTTGGAGGCGCCGCTGCTCAGGCGAATGCCCTCGGCCAGCTTGCGCGGCACGGGGGCGTTGAAGCGCAGGCGCATGGGACGGATCGGCAGGCAGGCGGCCTGGGCGTTCTCGCGCTCGCAGCTGAACTCGGCGGCGAAGGGCTCGCGCACGCGGTACTCGAAGCGCTTGTCCTGGCGGCTGGCCACGCCGTTGGGCGTGGCAATGCCGGCGCCGAAGACCAGCTTCATGGTCGTGCCCGCCGTCAGGCGGCGGTTGCAGGCCAGCGTGGCGTACTGCAGCGGGTTCTTGGCAGCGGCCTTGTCCCAGCCGCGGTGCTTGAGCAGCTCGTCGCGCTCCTTGCCTTCGATCAGGCGCACGGGAATGCGCTCGCCCACGCCTTCGGCCGTGCACCACATGTGCTGCTGCAGGCTTTGCACGGTGGCCGGGCCCGACAGGCGCAGCGCGAAGTACTGCTCCTCGTCGATCTGTTCATAGGTGTCGGGTGCCATGTCCAGCACGGCCGGGCCGCCGGTCTGGAACTGGTAGCTGGCAGCGCCCGTCACGGCCGTGCCCGCAGGCGACTTGTAGCCGGCCACGAGCTGGGCCGTGCAGCGCACGCCGGGCGGCAGGGCCTGCTTGAAGTCGAACACCCATTCGCGGTCGCTGTTCCAGCGGCCCGTGCCCTGGGTAGCCGCCGCATCGCTGCAGCTGAGCGTGACCGGCGCGGCCGCCTTGGGGTCGCCAAAGCGCACGGCCGTGCCATCGAACTGCACCACCACCTGCTCGACCTTGGCCACCTCTCCCTGCGGGCTGAACTGGCGCACGCCCACGGCCTGCGCCGCCAGCGCCGCCGATCCCAGCAGCAGGCCCAAACCCCACCGGCCCCAGGGCCGGCCGTGCGCCGGCGGACTCTGGAACCCCTTGATCGCTGTCGTGCGAAGCACCCCCATGGCAATCCCTTCTGTCGGGCTCAGATGGCCCGGTGTTTTCTTGGAATGAGCAGGCTTTCAGCGCTGCGGCGCGCGCCGTGCACGGTGCACAGGCTGCAAATGAAAAGCCCTGCGCTGCGGCAGGGCTCGGCGGCAAGGGCTGCAACGAGGCAGATGCCCGCCGCCCGCATGCGCCGAATGCAGGGCCGCATCCGCTGCGGCTGAAAACCACTGCGCGGGATGATACCGGGCCGCATCCGCTGCAGGCCCCGCTGCAGGTGCCCGGAACCGGGTCTGCGGTGTATCCATCTGTAAGACATCGGCGCACAAGGGCGTCATATATGTCTGATCACAAGGATTCGCGCCACCCACTGCACCGTCAGCTCCGGCGATGGCCGTACCAAAACACAGCGCTTGCCGGTTGCGGAGGCTGTCGCCCCGCAGTCCGCCTGTCTTACTGCGGCTGGAAGCCGCTGGTCTGGATGATGCGTTTCCAGACCTGGGTATAGGCCTGCTCGCGCTCGGCCAGTTGCGCGGGCGGCATGTGGCCCACGGTCAGGCCCAGGGCGGTGAGCTGCTCGTGCACATCGGGCTGTTTGAGCACGGTGGCCACGGCGGCGGAGAAGCGGTCGATGAAGGCCTGGGGCGTGCCGCGCGGCGCGTAGATGCCGTAGTAGGGCGTGTCCTCGAAGCCCTTGACGCCCTGCTCGGCCAGCGTGGGCACTTCGGGCATGGTGGCCTGGCGGCGCGTGCCCAGCACGCCGATCACGCGCAGCTTGCCGGCCTTGTGGTTTTCCATGAAGTCCTGCACCGAGGCGATGCCGGCCGGGATCTGGTTGCCCAGCATGTCGGCCAGCATGGGCGCGCTGCCCCGGTAGGGCGCGGCCACCAGGTCCAGCCTGTAGTGCTCGCCCAGCAGCCTGACCAGGAATTCCGGCGTGGACGCGGGCGCGGGAATGCCGATGCTGCCGCGCTTTGCGCCCTGGCGCACCCACTCCACATACTCGGCGAGGTTGCGCGCCGGTGTGTTGGCGGAGACCGCCAGCGCGTTCACGAAGGTGGCAAAGCCGGCCACGGGAACGAAGTCATGGGCCGGGTCGAAGCCCGGCTTCTTCACCACCTGGGGCAGGATGGAGATGGTGTGGTCATGCGTGAGGAACAGCGTGTGGCCATCGGCCGCAGCCGCCTTGAGCTGCTGCGCCGCGATCTGCCCGCCCGCGCCGGGGCGGTTGTCCACCAGCACCGTGGTGCCCAGCACGTCCTTGAGCCGGTCGGCCAGCAGGCGTGCGATGGCATCGGTGCCGCCGCCCGGCGGAAAGCCCACGAGGATGCGAATGGCCTGCCCCGGCTGGGCCCAGGCCAGCGGAGCCAGGGCGGACGAGGCGGCAACGGCGGTCACTGCGCCGGCGGCGCGCAGCGCCCCCGTCAGCAGTTGGCGGCGGGAGGATGTCATGGCGTGGCTCCGGCGAACGGGGGGATCAGCCCAGGCGTGCGTTCAGGCGTGCATTCAAGCGCGCCTGGTGGCCTGCGAGCTGCTTGCGCACCTGGGCCGGCGCCGTGCCGCCCAGGGTGTTGCGCGCATTGAGCGAGCCTTCCAGGCTGAGCGCCTCGAAGACGTCGGCCTCGATGCCGGGATTGAAGGCCTGCAGTTCGGCCAGCGGCAGCTCGGTCAGGTCCACGCCCTTTTGCGAGGCCAGCTTGACGGCATGGGCCACGGTCTCGTGCGCGTCGCGGAAGGGCAGGCCCTTCTTGACCAGGTAGTCGGCCAGGTCGGTGGCCGTGGCGTAGCCCTTGAGCGCGGCGGCGCGCATGGCTTCGGCGTTGACGGTGATGCCGCCCTTCTTGCCGCCCGTGGCCGGGTCGGCCTGGCCGCCGATCATCTCGGCGAAGATGCGCAGCGTATCCTTCAGGGTGTCCACCGTGTCGAACAGCGGCTCCTTGTCTTCCTGGTTGTCCTTGTTGTAGGCCAGGGGCTGGCCCTTCATCAGGGTGATCAGGCCCATCAGGTGGCCGACCACGCGGCCGGTCTTGCCGCGTGCCAGCTCGGGCACGTCGGGGTTCTTCTTCTGCGGCATGATCGACGAGCCCGTGGTGAAGCGGTCGGCGATGCGGATGAAGCCGAAGTTCTGGCTCATCCAGATGATCAGCTCTTCGGACAGGCGGCTCACGTGCACCATGCACAGGCTGGCGGCCGAGGTGAATTCGATGGCGAAGTCGCGGTCGCTGACGCCGTCCAGCGAGTTCTGGCAGACGCCTTCCATGCCCAGCGTGCGGGCCACGCGCTCGCGGTCCAGCGGGTAGGTGGTGCCGGCCAGGGCGGCGCTGCCCAGCGGCAGCACGTTGACGCGGCGGCGCAGGTCCAGCATGCGCTCGGCGTCGCGCTTGAACATTTCCACATAGGCCAGCAGGTGGTGGGCAAAGCTCACGGGCTGGGCCACCTGCAGGTGGGTGAAGCCGGGCAGGATCACGTCCACGTTCTTCTCGGCCACTTCGACCAGGGACAGCTGCAGCTCGCCCAGCAGGCCTTCGATGAGGTCGATCTCGCCGCGCAGCCACAGGCGCACGTCGGTGGCCACCTG
The DNA here is from genome assembly GCF_043104705.1 of Delftia sp. WSY_10. Classification (NCBI taxonomy): domain Bacteria; kingdom Pseudomonadati; phylum Pseudomonadota; class Betaproteobacteria; order Burkholderiales; family Comamonadaceae; genus Delftia; species Delftia sp. WSY_10. The sequence goes on from NZ_JBICKY010000012.1 coordinate 43,101, forward strand.
GTCGTTGCGGCTGCGGCCCGTGTGCAGGCGCTTGCCGGCGTCGCCCACCAGCTGGGTCAGGCGGGCCTCGATGTTCAGGTGCACGTCTTCCAGGTCGAGCTTCCACTCGAACTGGCCGGATTCGATCTCCTGCGTGATCTGCGCCATGCCCTTGCGGATGGCTTCATGGTCGGCGGCGGCGATGATGCCCTGGGCCGCCAGCATCTCGGCATGCGCCAGGCTGCCCGTGATGTCGGCCTGCCACAGGCGCTTGTCGAAGAACACGCTGGAGGTATAGCGCTTGACCAGATCGCTCATCGGCTCTTCGAAGAGAGCGGACCAGGCCTGGGCCTTGGTATCGAGCTGGTTGTGCGAGGCGGACGTTGGTTGATTGGCAGACATGTGAGGACGCGATCTTCGATGGGGCTGTGCAGGCAGCGCAGGCGGCGGGCGGCATCGCCCCCCGGCGCAGGCAGGAAGCGAAGATTCTATCGACCTGGGCGGCGCCACGCCCGTGCAGGGGCCTACACGGGCCTGCATGGGCCTGCATGGGCGGTGTGACCGCTGTGCAGGCCCGCCCGGCATGACCATAATCCGGGCATGCGGCGCGAACCCCACCCGCCGAAACACTACCTGCCGCCCCTTGCCGACCCAGCCAACCCCCACCACTGCCCCCCCGCCCCTGCCCGCGGCGCTGGTCTTTGACGCCTGCAACGTAGGCGTGGTGCTGCGCGCCGTGCTGTTTGTGCAGGCCGTGGTGGCAACGGCCTCGATGTTCGGCGCCGACTCGCCCCTGCAGTGGCTGCAGGGCATGGCCCTGCTGACCGGCGCCTGCCTGCCCGGCACGCTGGTCTGGCTGGTGGCCGCCTGCCTGCTCAAGCACCCGCTGCAGCGGCTGCCCGCCTCCGGCCAGTACGCGGCCGGCGTGCTGCTGGGCATGGCGGCCGGGCTGTATGCCTGCGCCATGCTGCACCTGGCTGGCGGCACCAGCGCCCCCTGGCTGGCCAGCGCCGTGTCCGGCGGACTGCTGGCAGCCCTGCTGGTCGCAGCCCTGGTGCTGCGCGCACGCGGCCACGCACCCGCCGACACGCAGGCGCGGCTGGCCGAGCTGCAGTCGCGCATACGCCCGCATTTCCTGTTCAACACGCTCAACAGCGCCATCGCCCTGGTGCGCGCCGAGCCCGCCAAGGCCGAGGCCCTGCTGGAGGACCTCAGCGACCTGTTCCGCTATGCGCTGGCCGAGCCGCACAGCACGACCACGCTGGCCGAGGAGATCGAGCTGGCCCAGCGCTACCTGGCCATCGAGCAGGTGCGCTTTGGCGAACGGCTGCAGGTGCGCTGGCAACTGGACCCTGCCGCCCACGGCGCCCTGCTGCCGCCGCTGCTGCTGCAGCCGCTGGTGGAAAACGCCATACGCCATGGCGTGGAGCCCAGCGCACGCGGCGGCAAGCTGCAGGTGCGCACCGAGCGCCGTGGCGATCTGGTGGAGGTGCGCATCACCAACACCCTGCCCTCCGAGATCGATTCCGCCAGCGCAGCCGGCACGCGCGGCAACGGCATTGCGCTGGCCAATGTGCGCGCCCGGCTGTCGCTGCTGCACGACCTGCAGGCCCACCTCACGGCGCGCACGCTCAACGGGCATTTCGTGGTGCGCATCAGCCTGCCGCTGGCACCGCCTGCCAGCCAACCCACGAAGGCTTTATCGAAGAAGAAGCACCATGCACATCCTGATCGTTGACGACGAAGCCCTGGCCCGCGCGCGGCTGCGCACCCTGCTGGCCGACGTGCAGGCATGCACGGGCAGCGGCCCGCACCAGGTCAGCGAGGCGGCGGACGCCCGCCAGGCCATGGCCGTGCTGCAGGCGCCGGGCCCGCGCCCCGTGGAGCTGGCACTGCTGGACATCCACATGCCCGGCCAGGACGGCCTGGCCCTGGCCCATATGCTGCGCCGCCTGCCGCTGCCGCCTGCCGTGGTCTTCGTCACCGCCCATGCCGGCCACGCGGTCGAGGCCTTCGACCTGGATGCTGCCGACTACCTGACCAAGCCCGTGCGCCGCGAACGCCTGCAGCAGGCCCTGGCCAAGGCCGCGCGCACGGCAGCGCACCAGACGGCCGAACGCGACGGCGGCCCCGTGCTGCTGATACAGGACCGGGGCGCCACCGTGCGCCTGCCCCTGTCGGAGGTGCTCTATCTCAAGGCCGAACAGAAATACGTGACCGTGCGCACCGTGGGCCGCAGCTACATCCTCGACGGTGCACTGGCCGACCTGGAGGCCCGCCACGCCGACCACCTGCTGCGCGTGCACCGCAACGCCCTCGTGGCACGCAGCGCCCTGCGCAGCCTGGAGCGCCACGACGACCCCACCGAAGGCGAAGGCTGGGCCCTGCGCCTGCACGGCATCCCCGAACTGCTCATGGTCTCGCGCCGCCAGCTCCCCCAGGTCCGCGCCGCCATCCGCGACGAAGGACAGCCCGGCTGAGGCGCAGGGCTCAAGGAGCCAGGCCCAAGACAGCCCCCCGCGTCAGAAAGCACGCCCGCAACACAAGCATGGCCCAACGCGAGGGACACCGAGCAAGGGCCGCCCCGCAGCGAGGGTGTCGTCCCCCTCGGGGGGAAGGCGCGCAGCGCCTCAGGGGGCTACATTTTTCTAGACAGATCCCACATCGCATCCACCAGCAGATCGATGTCCCGCGCGTCATGCCACAGGTGCGTGGACACGCGCACGCCGTAGTGGTCTGCCGCCGCGCCGATCACGGGGAAGTTGGAGTTGCGGATCACGAAGCCCTGCGGATAGTCGCTGAGCATGCGCGCCACGAAGGTCGAGGACTTGGTCCCGTTCATCACGTCGTCCTTGTTCTGGAACGGGTTGAAGCAGGTCAGCGCCGACAGCAGCTTGGGATCGTCCTTGGGCGAGTACAGCGAGTCCACGCCCCAGCGCTCGACGATCTTTTCCTTGAGGTAGGACGACAGCGTCAGGTCATAGGTCTCGATCTTCTTGCGGCCGATGCTGTCCCACTGCGCGCAGGCCTGGGCCAGCGCCATGAACATGGGCGTGTGCACGCTGCCGCAGGAAGTGACCGAGGCGGCGATGTCGTAGGTCTCCTTGGCCGTGGTCGTGCGCTCCAGCGCCGGATAGGCGCTGGTGTGCACCGGGTACCACTTGGGCAGGGGCAGCGGGTTGGAGGCGCGGATCTTGTTGCGGATGATGAGGATGCCCGTGGAGCCCGGGCCGCACTGCCACTTGTGGCCCGCGCCCGACATGAAGTCCATGCCCAGCTCCGCATAGTTGTAGGCCATCATGCCCGGCAGGTGGGCGCCGTCCACGATGCTGATCAGGCCGTGCGCCTTGACCACGCCCATCAGGTCGGCAATGGGCAGCATGGTGCCGGTCTTGTAGGTGGGAGAGGACCACATCATGGCGCGCACGCGCTTGCCCTGGGCCTTGAGCGCGCGGATGCGCTCGTCGAACAGGTTCACGTAGGTGGCGGCCGTCTGGTTGTTGCCCACGGGCAGCGCAATGCGCGAGACCTCGATGCCGTAGCGGTCCTGGGCGATCTTCAGCGGCGTGTCGCCGCCGCCGTGCTCGTGGTTGGTGGTCACCACCACGTCGCCACGCTGCCAGTCGATGCCCAGGATGGCGTGGCACATGCCCGAGGAGGTGTTGGCCGAGAAGGCCAGCTCGTCGGCATCCACGCCAAAGCCCGGCGCCACCTGCTTGCGCAGGTCCAGCAGGTTGCTGTAGCCGTTGCCCGAGTCGGCGGCCTTCTTGCGGTTTTCGGTATCGAACACATCGAGCACCAGCTTGGGCATGGAGCCCGCCGTGCCGATGTTCATGTAGGTCTTCTCGGGCTTGAGGATGAACATGCTCTGCACGTCGGTCCAGAAGGCCTCGTCACGCATGAGCTGCTCGCGCAGCGCAGCGGCCGAGGTCTGGGCATTGCCGCTGCCGCAGGCAGCCAGCAGTGGGCCCAGCGTGGCTGCGCCGGTGCCGTAGCCCAGCATGCGCAGGAAGTCGCGGCGCTTGGAAGTCCAGCGCGCGGGATAGCCGGATTCGCCGGCGGCCGCAGTGGCGGTCAGGGATGTGGCCTGCTCGGCCGCGATCTGGGGGTGTCGTGCGTTCATGCGGTCCTCCTGTCGTTGCGCAAGCGGTCAGCGGCGGCCGACGATGGCCGAGATTTCGATCTTCACATCGCGCGGCAGGCGCGCCACCTCCACCGTGGCCCGAGCGGGGGCGCCGGTCTTGAAGTACTCGCCATAGACCTTGTTCATGGCGGCGAACTCGTTGAGGTCCTTCATGAAGACCGAGGTGGACAGCACATCCTCATAGCCCAGTCCCTGGGACTTGAGCTTGGCGCCGATGTGGTCCAGCACGGCGCGCGTCTGCTCCTCGATGGTCGTGCCCTGGATGGCCGTGCCCTGCGCGTTCAGCGGCAGCACGCCCGAGAAGTAGATCGTGTTGCCATGCGCCACCATCTGCGAATACGGGCCGATGGCCGGATAGATCTGCGTGGTGGACAGCACCTCGCGCTTGTGGGGCGCGGCGCAGCCCGCCAGCGTCGCTACCGCCGCCGCCACACCGCATGCCAGCGCCACGCGCCGCAGGTTCGATCGAATATCCATGGTATTGCCTTTCTGAAACAAGAATACAAACTGCCACTGCCGTGCCGCGCATTACTGCAACGGCGCCCCGGAAACACTTCGTCACCATTTAATTGGGTCATCGAAGGCGACATGAATCATTGACACAAAATGATTCGAATCAGTGATTTCACGGAGAAATTCTAGGCAGGGATCTGGAGCATTCGATAATGAATTTTCCCCTACGCACCACTACGCAGGACCGCTTGCGCAGTGCTACGCAGCAGGATAACTCTCTTCTGAAACAACGGCTTGGCACGGAACCTGCTCAACCGTAGCCAGGCATGTCAGACAGATGAGGGACGGCGCACCACAATACGGCAAAACCATTATTCAAGACCCCAAAAAGGGGACAACGCACCAAGAAAATGCATATCGGATTCCCTATGTCAATGGGATATTCTTTCGTGCGCGAAATATATTATCCATGGCATTTTCCTTGGGATATTCAAATTCCTTTTCCTGCGCGCGTGGATATGCAGCGCGCACAGGCTATTGGCAGATACGACGCCCGCCATTCAAGGTCCGCTGCCGGGCCCCGGCGCCATGCGCGCAAGCCCTGTTGACAAGGTCCGTGCACTGGGCGGAAAAGATCGTCGGTGCACCCCACACAGGCTCCCATGCAACTTCCGCTGAAACTTGCGCTTCTGTCGATTGCCGCCATCGCGCTGGCCCTGAGCCTGGTCGCGGTGACCGTGCAACACCAGACACTGGAGCTGGCCCGCCAGGAACGAGAGCTGGTCGAGACCGCCTACCTGCACAGCAAGGAGACCGAGCTGCGGCACTACGTGCAGCTGGCGACCACGGCGCTGGCGCGCATCCAGTCCAGCGGCGAGGAGCCATCCGTGCAGCGGCGCCAGGCGCTGGATACGCTGGCGCGCATGCAGTTCGGCGAGGACGGCTACTTCTTTGTCTACGACGAACACGGCAACGTGCTGCTGGATGCGCGGCAGATGGGCCTGTCGGGCGTGGACCTGTGCGATCCCAACAGCCCGGGCGGCGCAGGGCCCGCCAGGATCATCCTGGATGCCGCGCGCAGCGGCGGCGGCCTGGTGCGCTACCAGTGGCAAAAGCCGTCCTCGCTGCGTACCGAGGCCAAGCTCGCCTACGTGGCCACGGTCCCCGAATGGGGCTGGTCGCTGGGCACGGGCCTGTACCTGGACGATGTGGAGCAGGCGCTGCGCCAGATCGACGAAAGCGCCCAGGCCAATATCGCGGCCACGCGCTGGCGCATCTTCGGCATTGCGGCGCTGTGCATCGTGCTCATCGGCGTGGCGGGGCTGGCGTTCAATCTCAGCGACCACCGCGTGTCCAGCACCAAGCTGCAGCGCCTGGCCCAGCGCGTGGTGCATTCGCAGGAGGAAGAACGCACGCGCGTGGCGCGCGACCTGCATGACGGCGTGGTCCAGGTGCTGGTCTCGTCCAAGTTCCTGCTGGAGACGGCCCAGGCCCAGCTCAGGCGCCTGGCCGCACAGGACCCGGCCACGGCCCAGCGCATGGTGGACCAGGGACTGGAGCAGCTCAACCACGCGCTGGTGGAGATACGGCGCGTCTCCCACGGCCTGCGCCCCGCCTTGCTGGACGACCTGGGCCTGGCCCCGGCCCTGGCACTGATGAGCCAGCAGATGCAGGCCGAGGACGGCCTGCGCATGCAGTTCGGCTGCCGGGGCGAGACCCGCTTTCTGCCGCCCAGCCACGCCACGGCCCTGTTCCGCGTGGCCCAGGAGGCCGTGACGAATGCGCAAAACCATGCGCAGGCCACGCGCATCGACGTCAGCCTGCACTTTCAGCGCCGCCGCGTGGTGCTGCAGGTCAGCGACGACGGCCAGGGCTTCGACATGCGCCGCGTGCAGCGCGACCGCCAGGGCGGCATCGGCCTGCGCAACATGCGCGAGCGCATCGAGGGCCTGGGCGGCCATCTGAGCATCAGCTCGGGCGCCCGGGGCACCCGGCTGGTCGCCGTGCTCTACCGCAGCGGCGGCATGCCGCTGTCTCCCTCACCGGAATTCGAACTCCCACAGGCCGCTGCATGAACCCCATGATCCGCATCCTCCTGGTGGACGACCACCCTCTTGTGCGCGACGGCGTGTCCATGCGCCTGCAGGCCACCGACCATATCCGTGTCGTGGGCGAGGCCGCCAGCGTGGACCAGGCCGTGCCGCTGGCGCGCGAGCTGTCGCCCGACCTGGTGGTGACCGACATCCGCATGCCGGGCGCCAGCGGCATCGACCTGGCCGCGCTGTTCCGCGATCAGTTCCCCCTGGTGCGCGTGCTGGTGCTGTCCATGCACGAGGACCCCGAGTACGTGCGGCGCGCCGTGGCACTGGGCGCACGCGGCTATGTGCTCAAGGATGCGCCGGCGCAGCAGCTCATCGAGGCCATAGACCGGGTCTACGCGGGCGGCCTGTACTTCAGCCCCGGCCTGCAGCCCGTGGTCGAGGACGACGGCGCCGGTGCCGGCCCCCGGCGCGCCCTCACGCCGCGCGAGGCCAGCGTGCTGCAGTGGATCTCGGAGGGCCGCTCCAACAAGGAGATTGCGGCACTGATGGGCACCTCGGTGCGCACCGTGGAAACCCACCGGCTGCACCTGCGCCGCAAGCTGCGCATCGACGGCCATGCGGCCTTCATCAAGTACGCCGTGGACTATGCCGACCTGCTGGGCAGCACGCCCGTGCAGGCCGGTGCGGGATAGCCTGAAACGCCGCCCGCTCAGTGCGCGTGCGCCGCGCGGCTGACCACGGTGACCAGCACGATGCCCAGCATCAGCCAGCCCACCTGGGCCACGGTCTCACGCGCGCTCAGGCGCTTTTGCAGCTGGGGAATCAGGTCGGCCAGCGCCACGTAGATGAAGCTGCTGGAGGCCACGGCCAGGAAGTACGGCAGCAGCTCCTGCAGCTGGCCGACCAGGAAATAGCCGCCAATGCCGCCCAGCGTGGTCACGGCCCCGGCCATGGACACCTTGATCAGGGCCACGCGCCGGTTGGAGCTGGACTGGCGCAGCACCACGATGTCGCCCATGTGGTGCGGCACCTCGTGGGCCAGCACCGACACCGCCGCGATCAGCCCCAGGCGCATGTCGGCCATGAAGGCGGAGGCGATCAGCACGCCATCGCCGAAGCAGTGCACGCTGTCGCCGGTCAGCACCGCCCAGCCGCCGTGGCGGTGGCCATGATGGTGGCCATGGGAATGGTCATGGGCGTGGCCCTGGTGATCGTGATGCTCGTGGTGATCGTGCTCATGGGCCGGCGGCGCGCCGTGCTCATGCCCGTGGTGCCACAGCTCGGCCTTGGACAGCAGGAAAAAGAACACCAGGCCCACCAGCAGCGTGACGAACAGGTCGTGCGCGCCGGCCTCGCTCTCGAAGGCTTCGGGCAAGAGGTGCATGAAGGCCGTGGCCAGCAGCGCGCCCGCCGCCAGGCTCAACAGCCGCTGCGGCATCATGCCCGGCGAGCGGTTGCCTCCCAGCCCCATCAACAACGCGGCCACCCAGACGCTGCCAATACCGGCGGCCAGGGTGGCCAGAATGATTGCTACCAATGTCATAGCGATTTGTGCTTCAACCGTATGCCCTTGCAGGCGAAACCCGCGAATTCTCGCAGAAAGACCGGCCCCATCGCAGCCGTGGCCTGCGATCCCATGAAGGAAGCAGGCCACGGTGTCGGGTGCCCTCGGTTTCAGCCTACAGAAGCTGTCAAGCCCCCCCTGCGCGAATAAAGTTGAAAGCTAGTCAGCAATACCTTAAAAACTGGCGCGTCCTCACACCAGGGACACCGAGGAAGGGCCGCCCCGCACCGAGGGTGTCGTCCCCCTCCCGCGAAGCGAGAGAGGGGGAAGCGGCGCAGCCGCTCAGGGGGTCACCCCATGCTTATTGAACCAGGCCAGCATTTTTTGCCAACCGTCGCGCGCAGCCTGCTCGCGGTAGCTGGGCCGGTAGTCGGCATGGAAGGCGTGTGGCGCCTCCGGGTAGATCACGAACTCCGAGGCCTTGGCCGCTGCCGAGCCCTGCTTGAGCGCCTCGCGCATGCGCTCCACGGATTCCAGCGGAATGCCCGTGTCCTGCCCGCCATACAGGCCCAGCACCGGCGCCTTGAGGCTGGAGACCAGCTCCAGAGGATGGCGTGGCTGCAGCGCGGTCTTGGCGCCTTCCAGCCGGCCGTACCAGGCCACGCCGGCCTTGACCGGGCCATGGGCCGCATACAGCCAGGTGATGCGCCCGCCCCAGCAAAAGCCCGTGATGGCCAAGCGCGCCGTATCGCCGCCCTGCGTGCCCGCCCATTGCACGGCGCCGTCCAGGTCGGCCATGACCTGTTCGTCGGGCACCTTGGAGACCAGCTCGCTCATGAGCTTGGCGATCTCGATATAGGTCTTGGGATCGCCCTGGCGCGCATACAGATCGGGGGCGATGGCCAGGTAGCCGGCACGCGCCAGGCGGCGGCAGGTGTCGGCAATGTATTCGTGCACGCCGAAGATCTCGGAGATCACCAGCACCACGGGCACATTCTTCTTGCCGGCGGGCGCGGCGCGGTAGGCCGGCACCTTGAAGCCGTTCACGGTGAAATGCACCTCGCCGGCCGTCAGGCCGTCGGCCGGCGTGGAGATGGCGGTCTGCGCCATCAGCGGCGTGGCCGCTGCGGCATAGCCCAGGCCCAGGGCCGTCTGCAATGCCAGGCGCCGCGTGGGCCCCTCTTCGCTGCTGCGCCCCGGAACCAGGGCCTTCAGGTCTTGCTGCTGATCGTCACGCATGCATCTCTCCTTGGTGGTGGTTGAGAACCGGCCAAGTCTACGATGCGCGCGTGAAGCTCAATGTGCCTTGTCCCAGTTGGGGCCGACGCCCACTTCGGCGAGCAAGGGAACCTTCAGCTCCGCCACGCCGGCCATCAGGCGCGGGATCTCGGTGCGCACCCAGTCCGACTCGCCTTCGGGCAGCTCGAACACCAGTTCGTCGTGCACCTGCATGATGACGCGGACCTCGGACTGCCTGGCATCGAGCTCGGCCTGCACCGCCACCATGGCCTTCTTGATCAGGTCGGCCGCCGTGCCCTGCATGGGCGCGTTGATGGCCTGGCGCTCGGCCGCCTTCTTGCGCGGGCCGCTGCCGCCGTTGATGTCCACCAGGTACAGGCGGCGGCCGAAGACGGTTTCCACGTAGCCGTGGTCGCGCGCGAATTCCACCGTCTCGTCCATGTAGCGCTTGACGCCTGGATAGCGCTGGAAATAGCGGTCGATGTAGGCGGCGGCAGCCTTGGTCTCTATGCCCAGGTTCTTGGCCAGGCCAAAGCTGCTCATGCCGTAGATCAGCCCGAAGTTGATGACCTTGGCATAGCGGCGCTGCTCGCTGCTGACCTGCTCCAGCTCCACGTTGAAGACTTCCGATGCCGTGGCCCGGTGCACGTCGCGGCCTTCGTGGAAGGCGCGCAGCAGCGACTCGTCGCCCGACAGGTGGGCCATGATGCGCAGCTCGATCTGCGAGTAGTCGGCGCTGGCGATCACATGGCCGGGCGCGGCAATGAAGGCCTCGCGCACGCGCCGGCCTTCGGGCGTGCGGATAGGGATGTTCTGCAGGTTGGGGTCGTTGCTGGACAGGCGCCCCGTCACGGCCACGGCCTGGGCGTAGTGCGTGTGCACGCGGCCCGTGCGCGGCAGCGCCAGCTGGGCCAGCTTGTCGGTATAGGTGCCCTTGAGCTTGGACAGGCTGCGGTGCTCCAGCAGCTTGGCGGGCAGCGGATAGTCCTCGGCCAGCTTCTCCAGCACCTCTTCATCGGTGCTGCGTGCGCCGGTGGCCGTCTTCTTGACCACGGGCATGCCCAGCTTGTCGAAGAAGATCTCGCCCAGCTGCTTGGGGCTGGCCAGGTTGAAGGGCTGGCCCGCGATGTCGTAGGCCTCCTGCTCCAGCTGCACGATGCGCTGGCCCAGGTCGTTGCTCTGCCTGGCCAGCGTGGCGGCATCGATGAGCACGCCGTTGCGCTCTATGCGGAACAGGGCCTCGCTGGTGGCGATCTCCAGCTCGTAGATGCCGCGCAGGCCGTCGTGCGCCTGCAGCTGCGGCCACAGCACGCGGTGCACGTCCAGGGTCTGGTCCGCATCCTCGCAGGCGTAGGCGGCAGCCTTGTCCACGGGCACCTGGGCGAACGGGATCTGGTGGGCGCCCTTGCCGCACAGGTCTTCGTAGCTGATGCCCGTGCGGTTGGTGTGGCGCAGCGCCAGGCTGGCCAGGCCGTGCGGGCGGTGCACCTCCAGCACATAGCTTTGCAGCATGGTGTCGTGCACATAGCCCTGCACCTCGATGCCGGCATTGGCGAAGACATGGCGGTCGTACTTGACGTGCTGGCCCAGCTTGGGCCGGGCGGCATCCTCCAGCCAGGGCTTGAGGCGCTGCAGCACCTCGTCGGCCGGCAGTTGCTCGGGCGCGTCGGGGCCGGCATGGCGCAGGGGGATGTAGGCAGCGGCGCCGGGCTCCACGCTCAGCGAGATGCCGACGATCTCGGCACGCATCTCGTCCAGCGAGGTGGTTTCGGTATCCAGGGCCGTGAGTTCGGCGGCGTTGATCTTGGCCAGCCACTGGTCGAACGCTTCCCAGGTCAGCACCACGTCGTAGTCCAGCGCACGCTGCTGGGCGGTCTCGGCCTCGGCGGTGGCGTCGTCGGATTCGGCCTGCTCCTGGGCAAACATGTCGCCCGTGGACTGGTCGGCACGCGGCTTGGCCGCGGGCTTGCGGCCGGCCTTGACGGCTTGCAGCGCATCGGGCTCGGGCGCGGCACCGCCGAGCATGCGTGCCAGCCCCTTGAAGCCGTAGCGCTCATAGAACTCGCGCAGCGGCGCGGTATCGGGCTCGCGCGGAGCCAGCGCGTCGAGCACGGGCAGGGTGGGCACTTCGGCGCTCAGGTCGCAGTCGGTCTTCATGGTGACCAGCTGGCGGCTCAGCGCCAGCTGGCCCGAGGCGATGGCATCGCGCAGGTTCTGGCCAGCCACTCCCTTGATGCCGTCGGCCGCAGCGATCAGGCCGTCGAGCGAGCCGTGCTCGGCCAGCCACTTGACGGCCGTCTTGGGGCCGACCTTGGCAACGCCGGGCACGTTGTCCACGGCATCGCCGACCAGCGCCTGGTAGTCGATCATCTGCGCAGGCGGCACGCCGAACTCGGCAGTCACGCCGGCCACGTCGCGGCGCTTGCCGCTCATGGTGTCCATCACCATGATGTGGGGATCCACCAGCTGGGACAGGTCCTTGTCTCCACTGGAGATGACCACGTTCACGCCCTGGGCGGCGGCCGTCTTGGCCAGGGTGCCGATCACGTCGTCGGCCTCCACGCCCTGGATGGCCAGCACGGGCCAGCCCATCAGGCGGACCACTTCGTGGATGGGCTCGATCTGCGAGCGCAGATCGTCGGGCATGGGCGAGCGGTGCGCCTTGTATTCGGGATAGAGCGCATCGCGGAAGGTGGGGCCGCTGGCGTCGAACACGCAGACCGCGTAGTCGGCCGCCACTTCCTTGCGGATCGCCTGGAGCATGTTGATCATGCCGCGGATGGCGCCCGTGGCGGGGCTTTCCGGGTTGCCGGGCTCGGCGCGCAGATCCGGCATGGCGTGGTAGGCGCGGTAGAGGTAGCTGGAGCCGTCGATCAGCACCAGGGTCTTGGAATTGCTCATGCGCCGATTGTGCACGCGCCGGCAGGGCGACAGGGCGGGACAGGGCCCGCCGCAAGACCTACAATGGAGCCCATGCGCGCCGCTCCACTTCTCATCCTCCTGAGCCTGGCCGCCAGCCCCGTGCTGGCCCAGAACCCCACGCCTGCCCCGGCTGCCTCCACCGCCCCCGCGGCGGCGACCGCCGGGCAGACCGCGCCGGACACGGCCAGGCCCGAGGCCCGCGACCGAAGCAACCAGCGCGTGGAACGCATCCATGTGGAAGACGAAGGCAGCCGCGTTGACGAACTGCGCGTGGGCGGCCAGACCCGAAGCATCACCGTGCAGCCCAAGGTCGGCGACATGCCCTCCTATGAGGTGCAGTCCAACGACGGCGCCCGCTCCTCGCGCAACCGCGGCGATGGCGACGGCACCAACGGCACGCGCGTCTGGAACCTCAAGAAGTTCTGATCCTCACCGGACTGTCCGGGCCCCGGGCCCGGCGGCATCCCAGGGGGCAGCACCTGACGGCGCTGCCCTCTTTCCATATCTGACGACAACGATTTCCGCCGAGCCGCGCTGGCCGGCAATGCAAACATGGCCGTTTTCACCGAAGTCTCCGACAAAGATGCGCGCGAGCTGCTGCGCCGCATGTCTCTGGGTTCCTTCAAGGAGCTGCGCGGCATCCAGGGCGGCATAGAGAACACCAATTACTTTCTCACCACCGAGCAGGGCGAGTGGGTGCTGACGCTGTTCGAGCGCCTGACGGCCGAGCAACTGCCCTTCTACCTGTACCTGATGAAGCATCTGGCGCAGGCCGGCATTCCCGTGCCCGACCCGCAGGCCGAGACGCGCAGCGGCGACATCCTGCTGCGCGTGTGCGGCAAGCCCGCCTCCATCGTCAACCGCCTGCCCGGCAGGAGCGAGCTGACCCCCCAGCCCGCGCACTGCGCCGCCGTGGGCGAGATGCTGGCGCGCATGCACCTGGCCGGCAGAGACTACGATCGCCAGCAGCCCAATCTGCGCGGCCTGCCCTGGTGGAACGAGACCGTGCCCACGGTGATCCCGCACATCGACGCACCCACCGCCGACCTGCTGCGCTCCGAACTGGCCTTCCAGAACCATGTGGCCGCCTCGCCCGCCTATGCGGCCCTGCCGCGCGGCCCCGTGCATGCCGACCTGTTCCGCGACAACGTGATGTTCGATGGCGAGCGCCTGACCGGCTTCTTCGATTTCTACTTCGCAGGCGTGGACAGCTGGCTGTTCGACCTGGCGGTGTGCCTCAACGACTGGTGCATCGAACACGCCACAGGCGCCCATGACGCGGCCAAGGCCAAGGCCATGATCGATGCCTACCAGTCCGTGCGCCCCCTGACCGCCGCCGAGCGAGAACTGTTCAACCCCATGCTGCGCGCGGGCGCGCTGCGCTTTTGGATCTCCCGCCTGTGGGATTTCCACCTGCCGCGCGAGGCCTCCATGCTCGTTCCCCACGATCCCACGCATTTCGAGCGCGTGCTGCGCCAGCGCCTGGCCCGCCCCGTGGCGCTGGACTGACGTTCCAGGCCGGCCACGACGCGGCTGCCGGAGGGCTTTGCGGTCCACGGGCCGCGCTTCCTCGGGTACAGTCCCCGTTCGGGCGCCAGCGGCGCGGCCCATGCCAGAGGCCATGCCCCATCCAGGCGCCCCGACTTCCTCACCCCATGAAACTTCTCATCGTTCCCGCCCGTACCGGCCTGCAATGGGTGCAGCAGGGCATCCGCACCTTCCGCCAGCAGCCGCTGGCGCTGGCGGCACTGTTCTTTCTGTCGATGGCGGCCATGTCGCTGGTCACGGTGCTGCCGCTGATCGGCCCCGTGATCGCGCTGGGCCTGCTGCCGGCCACATCGCTGGCCATGATGGTGGCGGCGGCCGAAGCCTCGCACGGGCGCGCGCCCACGCCGGCCCTGCTGCTGGTGGCCTTTCGCACCGGGCGCCAGCGCCTGAATTCCATGCTCACGCTGGGCGCCATGTATGCGGCAGGCTTCTTGCTGATCATGGGCCTGTCCATGCTGGTGGACGATGGCCAGTTCGCCAATGTCTACCTGGGCGGCGAGCCGCTGACGCGCGAGATCGCCGAATCGCCCGACTTCCAGGCCGCCATGTGGCTGAGCATGGGCCTGTACCTGCCGCTTTCGCTGCTGTTCTGGCATGCGCCGGGCCTGGTGCACTGGCACAACGTGCCGCCGGTCAAGGCCGTGTTCTTCAGCCTGGTGGCGTGCGTGCGCAACATCGGCGCACTGGTGGTCTTCGGCCTGAGCTGGATGGGCGTGTTCATCGTGGCCGGCATCGTGATGGCACTGATCTCGGCCGTGCTGGCCCAGGTGCTGGGCGGCATTGCCAACGGCCTGATGATTGCCACGGCCATGCTGCTGGCCGCCATGTTCTTCACCTCCATCGTCTTCACCTTCCGTGACTGCTTTGCGGCGCCCGATGAAAGCGATGGCAGCGACGCCATCGGCACCGAACCGCCGCAGCCGCCCGGACTGTCCGGCTGACGCCTGCACGGCACCAGATCACCAGGCCCCTTTCGAGGGGCTTTTTCTTTGCCGTTTCTCTGTCGTGCCAGCGGCCACCCGGGCGTCCACATGACGCAGTCACTGTTGTGTCATACGGATGCCATCGCTTTGTCACAGTGCCTGCCTAGCATGCCGTGCGGATGCATAGCCAGCGAGTGCGCAGCGGCATCCCGGCCCATCCCGCCCCCGATGGGCTGATGCAGACAACCCCACAACGGAAGCCCCATGTCCCAATCCACGATGCTCTCCCGCCGCAAGGCGCTGCAATTCCTGACCGGCGCCCCCCTGCTGCCGCTCGGCTCCGCCGTGTCCGCCGCCGGCCTGCTGACCGCCTGCGGCGGTGGCGATGACGGTCCCGCGAAGAACTATGTGGCGGCCAGCTTCACCTCCATGGCCGCGCCCACGCTGGCCACCCCCCAGGCCATGGCCCGGATGACCGTGGCCTCGCAGCTCAAGGTGCAGTACAGCGACAACAGCGAGCAGAGCTTCGACCTGGGCTACCAGCCCTTCTTCGTGACCGGCGACGAAGTGCCGGACGGCAAGGGCGGCAAGATCCTGGCCGGCGGCTACTACGACATCAACAACAACAAGATCATCGACCGCACCGTGGCCGGCAGCGAGCGCCACTTCTTCTCCGATGCGCCCGACGGCACCTCGCTGCTGACCGTGCCCAATGCCAAGGTGGATGGCGTCAAGGGCAAGCCCGTGTTCGCCGTGGTGCAGTTCGAATACACGACCTGGGCGCAGGATGGCAAGACCGACATGTACGGCAAGCTGCCCTCGCCCATCGCCGTGCTGACGCTGGACCAGGACCAGACCACGGGCAAGCTCAGCCTGGTCAAGTACCACAACGTGGACACCTCCAAGGTGCACGGCCTGTGGATCACCTGCGGCGCCAGCCTGTCGCCCTGGGGCACCCATCTGTCCAGCGAAGAGTACGAGCCCGACGCCTTCGCCACCGGCAATGCGCAGTTGCAGGCCTTCAGCCAGAACCTGTATGGCGACCAGACCAAGGCCAACCCCTACCACTACGGCCACATGCCCGAAGTGACGGTCAACGTGGACGGCACGGCCAGCATCAAGAAGCATTTCTGCATGGGCCGCATCTCGCACGAGCTGGTCCAGGTCATGCCCGACCAGCGCACGGCGCTGATGGGCGACGACGCCACCAACAGCGGCTACTTCGTCTTCGTGGCCGACAAGGAAAAGGACCTGTCCTCGGGTTCGCTGTACGTGGCCAAGGTGGGTGCAGGCTTCTCCATCGACCCCGCATCGGGCAGCGCCGCCGCGCTGACCTGGATCAAGCTGGGCTCGGCCACCAGCGCCGAGATCGAGCAGTTGGCCAACACGCTCAAGCCCACGGACATCATGACCGTGGCCAAGACCGATCCGGGCGACGCCAGCTACACCAAGATCACCGCCAACGGCAAGGTGGAGTGGATCAAGATCAACCCCGGCATGGAAAAGGCCGCCGCCTTCCTGGAAACCCACCGCTACGCCGCCTTCAAGGGCGCGAGCATGGGCTTCACCAAGATGGAAGGCACGACCGTCAACGCCAAGGACAAGGTGGCCTACTCGGCCCTGCAGAACTGCGAAAAGTCCATGGTGGCCGGCGATGCGCTGAACGTGGCAGGCAATGGCGTGTCCATCCCCAAGCAGCTCAAGGCCGGCGCCGTGATGGCACTGAACCTGCGCGGTGGCCAGAAGGACACGGCCGGCGCCGCCATCAACAGCGAGTGGATGCCCGTGGACACCAAGGCCCTGCTGGCCGGCGAGGACATCAGCGCCGACGCGCTGGGCAACACCGGCAACCCGAACAAGATCTGCAACCCCGACAACCTCAAGTTCTCGGAGAAGATGCGCACCCTGTTCATCGGCGAGGACAGCGGCCAGCACGTCAACAACTTCCTGTGGGCCTACAACATCGACACCAAGCAGCTGTCGCGCCTGATGTCGATTCCCGCAGGCGGCGAATCCACGGGCCTGCACGCCGTGGACGAGATCAACGGCTGGACCTACATCATGAGCAACTTCCAGCACGCCGGTGACTGGGGCAGCATCCACAACGTGGTCAAGTCCACGCTGGACCAGCTGATCAGCACCAACTATCGCGGCAAGTTCGGCGCCGCCGTCGGCTACCTGACCGGCACCGCTTCCCAGCCCAAGCTGTCGGCCTGACCGCCGCCCTGCGGCGCGTGGCGCCACAACAAGAAGGCCATGGATTTCCATGGCCTTTTTGCATGCCTGCGCCGCAACTGCATGGATGTCATGAACCCGACTCTTAGCGTGCAAAACAAGAGTCATTCTCACCTGCTCGCTATAATTTCTGATGCATTGCGGCGTCGCTAGCCCGCCATCGCACCATCTTCAGCCCCGCCGGATCACGCCCCTCAAGGCCCGGCAGGCGCACGCAGAGCCACACCACAGGAGAGACTCCATGACCCCAGCTTCCCGCATCCTTCGCAGCACGGCCTCCGCATGGCTGGCGGCCGCTGCCACCCTGGCGGTGCCGGCTGCACATGCCGACTATCTCTGGCTGCAGCAGGACGCAGGACAGGCCCGGGCCTATGCCGGAGAACTGCGCAAGCCGCTGCAACAGCTGCCGGCCCTGGAGGACGCCAAGCAGGTCCTGCCCGACGGCAAGAGCCTTCCCCTGAAGGCCGAGGCCAATCATTTCACCGCGGACGCAGGCCAGGGCGATGTGCGCATCGCCGCCACGCGCCCCGGCGCCAATGGCGTGCTGACCTATTACCAGGCCCGTTTCGGCCGCAACGACACCAAGGCCGTGAACGACCTGGAGCTGGTGCCCACCACGGCGGGCGGCGATACGTTCCAGCTGGTGTTCAAGGGCCGCAAGGTCGCGGCCAGCCAGGTCAATGTGCAGACCAGCGAGGGCTGGTACCGCACGCTCACGCCATCGCAGGACGGCACGGTGAGCTTCAAGCCCTACTTCCCGGGCCTGTACGTGCTGGAGGTGACGGCGCGCGTGGACAACGGCTCGGTCACGCTGGACGGAAAGAAGTACACCGACGTGCGCCACACCACCACGCTGAGCTTCGAAGTCAAGCACTGACCGCCGGACACGACGGCCCGGCCCTCACTCCACGACCGTGAGCTTGGCAATGGACAGCGCCAGCCACTTCGTGCCGTGGCGCCCAAAGCTGACCTGGGCACGCGCGTCGTCGCCCGTGCCTTCCAGGGCCAGCACCTTGCCTTCGCCGAACTTGTTGTGGAACACGTTCAGGCCCACGCGCAGGCCGTGGCCCGGGTCGGCCTTTTGCGGCGGCACGGGCGGGCTGGCGAAGACCTCGCTGCGCCAGCTTTCGGCCTTGCTGCCGAAGCCGCCGCGATCGCGTGAGCCATAGCCGCCACCACCGCCGCCACCGGGGCGGGGCGCGTAGCTGCCAAAGCCGCCCTGCTTGGGGGTGATCCACTTGAGCGCCTCTTCAGGCAGCTCGTCGAAGAAGCGGCTCTTGACGTTGTAGCGCGTCTGCCCGTGCAGCATGCGCGTCTGCGAATGGCTCAGGTACAGGCGCTTGCGCGCGCGGGTGATGGCCACATAGGCCAGGCGGCGTTCTTCCTCCAGGCCGCCTCGGTCCATCATGGCGTTCTCGTGCGGGAACAGGCCCTCCTCCACGCCGCCGATGAAGACGGCGTCGAACTCCAGGCCCTTGGAGGCATGCACGGTCATCAGCTGCACGGCGTCCTGGCCTGCCTGGGCCTGGTTGTCGCCAGCCTCCAGCGCCGCGTGCGTCAGGAAGGCGGCCAGCGGCGACAGGGTCTCGCCGGTATCGGCATCGACCATGCCGGCCAAGGTGCCGGCCGGCGGCGTGAGCGGCGTGTCCAGCAGGGGCAGCGCAGGGTCCAGGCCCTGGCTGGCAGGGCTTTGCGTCAGCGCCCTGGCGCCGTCGTGCTCGTCCAGCGGCAGGGCCACGGCATCGCGGCCAAAGCCTTCCTGGGTGACAAAGCTCTCGGCCGCGTTCACGAGTTCCTGCAGGTTCTCGATGCGGTCGGCGCCTTCCTTTTCGTTGCGGTAGTGCTCGAGCAGGCCGCTTTCTTCCTCGATGGCCTCGATGATCTCGCGCAGCGTGCGGCCCTGGGTCTGCTCGCGCAGCACGTCGATCTTGGCGACAAAGCCTGCGAGCTTGGCGCCCGGCGCGCCCGGCACCGCCGAGACGGCATCGTGCAGCGAGCAGCCCGCGCTGCGCGCCGCGTCCTGCAGCGTCTCCACGCTGCGCGCGCCGATGCCGCGCGGTGGGAAGTTCACCACGCGCAAAAAGCTGGTGTCGTCGTGCGGGTTCTCCAGCAGGCGCAGGTAGGCCAGCGCATGCTTGATTTCGGCGCGCTCGAAAAAGCGCAGCCCGCCGTACACGCGGTAGGGAATGGCGGCATTGAACAGCTGCGATTCGATCACCCGGCTTTGCGCATTGCTGCGGTAGAGCACGGCGATTTCCTGGCGCTGCCAGCCGTCCTTTTTCACGAGCTGCTGGATTTCCTCGACCATCCACTGCGCCTCGGCCATGTCGGTGGGCGCCTCGTAGATGCGCACGGGCTCGCCCGGGCCCTGGGTGGTGCGCAGGTTCTTGCCCAGGCGCTGGCTGTTGTGGCTGATGAGCGCGTTGGCGCAGTCCAGGATGTTGCTGTAGGAGCGGTAGTTCTGCTCCAGCTTGATCTGCTGGCGCACATCGAACTCGCGCACGAAGTCCTGCATGTTGCCCACGCGCGCACCGCGAAAGGCGTAGATGCTCTGGTCGTCGTCGCCCACGGCGATCACGCTGCCCAGGGCCTGCAGGCGGCCATCCACCACGTCGCCCGCCAGCTGCTTGAGCCACTGGTACTGCAGCTTGTTGGTGTCCTGGAACTCGTCCACCATGATGTGGCGAAAGCGCCGCTGGTAGTGGGCGCGCAGCGCGGCGTCGTCGCGCAGCAGCTCGTAGGAGCGCAGCATCAGCTCGCCGAAATCGACCACGCCCTCGCGCTGGCACTGCTCCTCGTAGAGCTGGTAGATCTCGACCTTCTTGCGCGTGTCCGGGTCATTGGCCACCACGTCGCCGGGGCGCATGCCCTCTTCCTTGCAGCCGGCAATGAAGTACTGCAGCTGCTTGGGCGGAAAGCGCTCGTCGTCCACGTTGAACTGTTTGCACAGGCGCTTGACGGCCGACAGCTGGTCCTGCGTGTCCAGGATCTGGAAGGTGGACGACAGCTTTGCCGCCTGGTGGTGGGCGCGCAGCAGCCGGTTGCACAGGCCGTGGAAGGTGCCTATCCACATGCCGCGCACGTTGTAGGGAAGCATGGCCGACAGGCGGGCCAGCATTTCCTTGGCCGCCTTGTTGGTGAAGGTCACGGCCAGGATGGAGCCCGGCGTGGCCTGGCCCGTCTGCAGCAGCCAGGCGATGCGCGTGGTCAGCACCCGCGTCTTGCCCGAGCCCGCACCGGCCAGGATCAGCGCGTGGCCGGCCGGAAGCGTGACGGCAGCAAGCTGCTCCTCATTGAGGTTGGCCAGCAAAGGGGAGTTGGAGGCGGGTGCGGCACCGGAGGCGCCGTCGAGCAGATCGATCGGGAACATCCTGGCATTGTAGAAAGCACCTCGCTCCCCAGGGAAACCGATGCCGCATTTCCCGCAATCGGCCCACAATCGGCACGCGCAGCGCGCCCTTGCAGGCTCATAACGCCATCCCTATAACCGCTATATCGACAGGGTGCCCAGGCCCGTCGCCGGCAACGTATAGAATCAATCACCGGGCCCAAGTTTCTTGCGGTCCGGTTTTTTGTGCCCGGGCCACAGCCGCCCTGGCGACGCGGCCCGCCCGCGCCGCCCGCAAGACCGGCCTCCAAGCCAAGCGCCCCATCGCGGAGGGATGTTCCTGCCGCGACCTTTCATGGAGCTTGGAATCAAATGGAAATCTTCGACTACGACAACATCCTGCTGCTGCCGCGCAAGTGCCGCGTGGAAAGCCGCTCGGAGTGTGATGCCAGCGTGGAGCTGGGCGGTCGGTCCTTCCGCATCCCGGCCGTGCCGGCCAACATGAAGACGGTGGTGGATGAAAGCATCTGCACCTGGCTGGCCCGCAACGGCTACTTCTACGTGATGCACCGCTTTGACCTGGACAACGTGCAGTTCGTGCGCGAGATGCAGGGCAAGGGCTGCTTCGCCTCCATCTCGCTGGGCGTCAAGAAGCCCGACTATGACACCGTGGACCGCTTCGTCGCCGAAGGCCTGTGCCCCGAATACATCACCATCGACATCGCCCACGGCCATGCCGACAGCGTGAAGAACATGATCGGCTACCTCAAGGAGAAGCTGCCCAAGTCCTTCGTGATCGCCGGCAACGTGGGCACGCCCGAAGCCGTGATCGACCTGGAGAACTGGGGCGCTGACGCCACCAAGGTCGGCATCGGCCCCGGCAAGGTCTGCATCACCAAGCTCAAGACGGGCTTTGGCACGGGCGGCTGGCAGCTGTCGGCGCTCAAGTGGTGCGCGCGCGTGGCGACCAAGCCCATCATTGCCGATGGCGGCATCCGCAGCCACGGCGACATCGCCAAGAGCGTGCGCTTTGGCGCCACCATGGTGATGATCGGCTCGCTGTTCGCGGGCCACGAGGAATCGCCGGGCCAGACCGTCGAGGAAAACGGCCAACGCTTCAAGGAGTACTACGGCTCGGCCTCGGACTTCAACAAGGGCGAGTACAAGCACGTCGAAGGCAAGCGCATCCTCGAACCCGTCAAGGGACTTCTGGCCGACACCCTGATCGAGATGGAGCAGGATGTGCAAAGCTCCATCAGCTACTCGGGCGGCAAGAAGCTGATGGACATCCGCAAGGTCAACTACGTGATCCTGGGCGGTGACAACGCAGGCGAACATCTGCTGATGTAAGCGCAGACACCAAGGCAAGGCGGCTTCGGCCGCCTTTTTTTGTGCCTGCGTTCCCGACGTCACGCAGGCCGCGCATGCCGAGATCGCGCCATGAACCAAAAAATTGGCGTGTCTTCCTGCAAGCACGCCAAAAATGCCGCATAATTGCGGTCTCGTTTGCAGCGCAGACTTGTTTTTGGGGCTCTTAGCTCAGCTGGTAGAGCAGCGGACTCTTAATCCGTTGGTCGAGTGTTCGAATCACTCAGGGCCCACCAAAAATTCCTTTTCAGCCTGGATTCATCCAGGCTGATTCCTTCGGAATACCCGAGGGGGCTCTTAGCTCAGCTGGTAGAGCAGCGGACTCTTAATCCGTTGGTCGAGTGTTCGAATCACTCAGGGCCCACCAAGAATTCATTTGCCTGATCTCTTCAGGCAGCCACGCAGAAATACGTGGGGCTCTTAGCTCAGCTGGTAGAGCAGCGGACTCTTAATCCGTTGGTCGAGTGTTCGAATCACTCAGGGCCCACCACCAATACCCAGAACAAGGCACTCGGCGCGACAGCGCTCAGTGCCTTTTCTTGTTGTATTCCATCAGCACAGACATATTGCTGCTGCCAGCCTTGGCCACCCACTCCCGGCCAAAGCGCTCCCCCATCAAATCCAGCATGCGGCGCAGGTCCGCCGATGGCGCGGTGACGGACATCTTGTTGTCGACAAGAACCTTCTTGCCCAGCTCATCGGCCTGCTGGGCCAGCGCCCAGCCTTCTTTCTCGGCCAGCGCGGCGGCGCGGCTGATGGCCTGGCGTTCCGGCTCGGCAAAGCCCTTCCAGGCAAGTTCGCTGACGCACAACATGTTCTTGGGAATCCAGGCCTTGATGTCCAGAAACACCTTCATGGTCTTCCAAGCCTGGCTGTCGACGCCGGTGGCACTGGATGCAACCATGGCGTCAATACCTCCCTGCTCCAGCACCATGCCAAGATCACCGGCCGCGAGCACCACCGGCTGCGCTCCCCAGAGTTCCGCCAGCCGCTTGGTCGCATCGCTTTGCACACGCAGCCTGAGCCCCCTGAGATCCACGATGCTGTTGACCGGGCGCCGGCAGAACAGGCCCTGCGCGGGCCAAGGCACGGCAAACAGCAGGCGCACACCCTGCTGAGCCAGCAAAAACTCCTGCAGCACGGGACGGGTCAGTTGCCACAGGCGCGCAGCCTCGTCAAAGCCACGCACGATGAAAGGCAGCGAGTCCATGGCCAGCAGCGGATGGATATCCACATAGGACGACATGAGAACTTCGCCGAACTGGATTTCATTGCGCTTGAGCGCTGGAAGCACCTGCGCCATGGGCTTGAGCGCCGCGTTGGACACCACATCGATCTCCAGCGCATGCTGGGTATCGGCACCCACGCGCGCCGCGAAGTTGCGCAGGTTCTGCGTGTGGAAGATGCCATCGCCATAGGCCGCCGAGAGCTGCAGTCGGTGGCCCTTGGACCAGGCAGCGCCTGCGGTCAGTTGCAACGCAGCCGGGGCCAGACCCGATATCAACGTGCGGCGAGAAACAGTCATGAAAGATCCTTGGCGAAAGCGCCCAGAACCATGCCATCCACCCCACGGCGGACCTGTGCATGCTGGCGCAGAAGATAAATTCTATCGATATTTATATCATTTAGATACAAACTATCAATCTATTCCATCGCCCAGGTCACTCGCCAAGCCATCCGTCACACCGGATTCCGGCCAAGCCGCTACAGTGTCACCCTGCCGCAGGCGCAAGGGCGCGCGGCCTTTTTCTGCGCCTGCGGCCCGCCTGCAGCGCACAACCGCCTCGCCTGCATGCCACAAAATGTTTCCCCGCTCTGGCAGGGCCCGCGCTGGGCCCTGGCCGTCCTGCTTGCCATCCTGGGCATGCTGGGGCCGTTCTCGATCGATACCTACATCCCGGCCTTCTCGGGCATCGCCCAGGCCTTGAACGCCACGCCGCTGCAGATGCAGCAGACGCTGTCGGCCTATCTGTTCGGCTTTGCCTTCATGAACCTTTTCCATGGCGCCATGGCCGACAGCTTTGGCCGCCGCCCCGTGGTGCTATGGGGACTGGCCGTGTTCACGCTGGCCTCGGCAGGCTGCGCGCTGTCGCAGAACATCACGCAACTGGTGCTGTTCCGGGCGCTGCAGGGTCTGTCCACGGGCGCCGGCATCGTGGTGTCGCGCGCCGTGGTGCGCGACCTGTTTCCGCCTGCCCAGGCCCAGCGCGTGATGGCCCAGATCACCATCTTCTTCGGCATTGCCCCGGCGCTGGCGCCGGTGCTGGGCGGCTGGCTGTTCGTGCACCTGGGCTGGGCGGCCGTATTCTGGTTCCTGACGCTGGTGGGCGTGCTGCTGTGGAGCATCAACTGGCGCTTTCTGCCCGAGTCTCTGCCGCAGGCGCAGCGCCAGCCCTTCCGGTTCAAGCCACTGATGCAGGGCTACAAGGCGCTGTGCAGCGATCCGCGCTTTGTGCTGCTGGCCTTTGCCAGCGGCGTGCCGTTCAACGGCATGTTTTTGTACGTGCTGTCGGCCCCCGCCTTCCTGGGCGACCTGCTGCACCTGCAGCCGCAGCAGTTCTTCTGGTTCTTCGTGATTTCGATCTCGGGCATCATGGGCGGCGCCTGGGTGAGCGGCCGGCTGGCCGGGCGCATTCCACCCAAGCACCAGATCCGCCACGGCTTTCTGATCATGTTCGTGGTGTCCATCGTCAACCTGGTTGCCAACCTGATCTGGCCTGCCCATGTGAGCTGGGCGTTGATTCCCGTGGGTGTGTTCGCCTTCGGCTGGGCCATGATGGTGCCCGTCGTGACCTTGCTGGTGCTGGACATCCATCCCGAGCGGCGCGGCCTGGCCTCATCGCTGCAGGCCGTGGTGGGCTCCACGGCCAATGGCATCGTGGCCGGCGTGCTGGCGCCTCTGGTGATGCATTCGACGGTGCTGCTGGCCCTGGGCTCGATCAGCATGATGCTGATCGGGCTGGCGTCGTGGATCTACCTGCATCACCGCTGGCCCGAAATCGGGCGGCACGCCTCGGAGGCCTGAAGGCCACTGCTCCCGGGATCCCGGGCGTCTATGCCCGGCCCGCGCGGCGGTCCAGCATTTTTTCCTTGTAGTAGCGCGCCTTTTCGGCATACATGGCCTGGTCCGCGCGTGACACGGTGGCCTCCAGCTGGCTGCCCTCGTTGCAACAGGCCACGCCCATGGACAGGCTGACCAGCTGACCCGGATAGAACTGGTTGTTGAGCTCCAGCAGGGACAGGATGCGCTCCTTGACGGCTTCGGCGCCGCGCTCGTCCGAGGCTGGCAGCAGCACCATGAATTCGTCGCCGCCCACGCGTGCCGCACAAGCGGGCGCATCCACGGCCTTGGTCAGCACTTCGCCCACGCGGCGAAGCATGTCGTCGCCTGCGGCATGGCCATGCTCGTCATTGGCCTCCTTGAGACCATTCATGTCGATGGCGATCACGGCCAGCGGCCACGGCCCCTTGCGCGCCAGGCGGTTCAATTCCTCGATATAGAAGGCGCGGTTGCGCAGTTGGGTGAGCACGTCGTGCTTGCCCAGGTATTCCAGATAGGCCTCGGCCTTCTTGCGTGCCGTGATATCCACCAGGGACAGCAGCACCAGCCCCCAGTCGTCCGCATGGCCGTCCAGCACGGCCAGCTGCATGTGGATGTGCAGCGTGTCGCCCGACAGCGCGTAGTTCACCACTTCGCGGTGCTGCACGAGCTTGCCGTTCCACAGGTCCTGCAGTTGATCGGCAAAGGAGTCGATCATTTCATCGCGGAAGATGCGGCCCAGCCGGCTCAGCAGCTGCAGCTTGTCGGTGGCACCGAACATGCGCAGCGTCTGGCGGTTCACGTCGATGACGCGAATCTCCTGCATGCAGCGCGAGATGAATTCCGGATGCACCTTGAGGAAGGTGGCGAAATCGCTGATGCCCTGGGCGCGCACATCGTCGAGCAGGCGCTTGATGGAGCTGAAGTCCTCGACCCACAGCGACACGGGCGAGTACTCGAACAGGTCGCGCGAGTACTGCTCGCTGCGGTGCAGCTGCCGCGTGCTGCGCATCTCGGCCGTCACGTCTTCCAGCGACACCAGCACGCAGTCCCAAAGCTCCTCATGGCCGGGCAGGATGCGGCCACGGATCTGCACGTCCAGCCGGCGCCCGTCCAGCGTGTAGTTGGCGGTGCGGTTGGCAAAAGTCGGCGAGCCCTTCCAAAGCTCCTGCAGCTCGCAGGCCAGGCCAGCATGCATGTCGTCACGGAACACCTGGCCCAGGCTGTCGAGAAAGGTCTGCTGGTCCGCGGCGCCGAACAGGTCCAGCGTGCGCTGGTTGACGCGAACCACCCTGAGCGCGGCACTGCACTGCTGCAGTGCCTGCGGATGGGCAGAAAAATGCGCCTGCAGATCGGTCACGCCCTGTGCTCGCCACTGGTCGAGCAGGCGCTTGAGCGCGCTGTAGTCCTCCAGCCATAGCGAGACGGGGGCCAGTTCGAACATGTGCTCAAAATCCACACTGGACGCGATCAAAGACTCCACAGGGCACCTCCGCGCCGCGATTATGGCAGTCGCAGAGCCCGCCAGACAGCAGGTTCTGCGCCACGAACACAGGCAGCGCCAGGCAGGCAGGCGGATTGCCCAAAAAAAACCGGCCCCGAAGGGCCGGTCTGCATGCAAAGCCGGAATCGATCAGCGCACGGCGCGCTTGCGATCGCCGCCCTGGGGCGAGTAAGGCTTGGGAGCGCTCTTGCCAAAGGCCGGACGGCGCTCACCACCGCCGAAGCCGCCGCGGGATTCACCGCCGAAGCCACGCGATTCACCGGATGCACCACGGAAGCCGCCATCGCGGTGGCCGCCATCGCGGGGAGCACCCTCACGACGGTCGCCGCCGCGCGCAGCGCCACGGTCGCCGCCGAAGCCACGGCCTTCGCCGCCACGGCCAAAGCCGCCTTCACGCGGAGCCTGGCTGTAGCCGCCTTCACGCTGGCCCTGGCCAAAGCCGCCTTCGCGCTGACCCTGGCCGAAGCCGCCTTCACGCTGGCCGCCACCGAAGCTGCCGAAGCCGGCCTTGCGGCCATAGCCTTCCGAATCACGGCGGGGGCCGAAGCCACGGTCGCCACCGCGATCACCAAAGCTGCGCTCGCGGTCACCACCGCCGAAGCCGCGGTCGCCACCGAAACCACCACGACCACCGCCGGCGGAGCCTCGGCGATCACCACCACGGCCTTCAAAGCCGCCGCCACGACGGCCGCCACGGCCTTCGTTGCCGCTGGGTGCGCGCTGTGCAGGCTCGAGACCAGGAATCACCTCGGCCTTGAATTGCTGACGGCTGTAGCCTTCGATATCGAAAATGCGGCGGCGGTCACGGAATTCCGCGAACGTCACGGCCACGCCTTCGCGACCGGCACGACCCGTGCGGCCGATGCGGTGGGTGTAGTCCTCGGCCTTCATGGGCAGGCCGTAGTTGAAGACGTGGGTGATGGAGGGCACGTCAATGCCGCGTGCCGCCACATCGGTCGCCACCAGCACCTGCACCTGGCCGCTGCGCAGCGCCATCAGGCGGCGGTTGCGCAGGCCCTGGCTCAGGGCGCCGTGCAGCGCCACGGCCGAGAAGCCGTCCTGCTGCAGGTCGTTGGCCAGGCCGTCGCACTCGACCTGGGTCGATGCGAAGACGATGGCCTGGTTGATGGTGGTGTCGCGCAGCCAGTGGTCCAGCAGCTTGCGCTTGTGCTGGGAGTTGTCGGCCCAGAACAGCACTTGCTTGATGTTGGCGTGCTTTTCCTGGGGCGTGTCGATGGTGACCTTCTTCACGCCCGATCCGCCGTCATGCATCACGCGCATGGCCAGCTGCTGGATGCGGGGCGCGAAGGTGGCGCTGAACATCATGGTCTGCTTGCGCTGGGCCGTCAGGTCGTTGACTTCGGCCAGATCGTCCGAGAAGCCCAGGTCCAGCATGCGGTCGGCCTCGTCGACCACCAGGAACTGCACCTGGTCGAGCTTGATCTGCATCGAGCGCTGCAGGTCCAGCAGACGGCCAGGCGTGGCCACCACGAGGTTGGCGTTCTGCAGCTTGGCAATCTGCAGCTGGTAGGGCATGCCGCCCACCACATTGGCAATGCGGATGCCACGGCAGTGCTTGACCAGTTCGATGGCGTCATGCGCCACCTGCTGAGCCAGCTCGCGCGTGGGGCACAGGATCAGGGCGCCGGGAACGGCCGCCTTGAAGTTGCGGGGATTGGTGGGGTCCTTGCGCTTGTTGCGCTTGGGCGTGGGCTGGCCGCTGGCAGTGGCCTCGGCGCACTGGCGGTCATATTCGGCGCGGATGGCGGCTTCCTCGTCAGCCTTTTGCTGGATCAGCGTGTGCAGCACGGGCAGCAGGAAGGCGGCGGTCTTGCCCGAGCCGGTCTGGCTGGAAACCATCAGGTCGATGAAGGCCTGATCACCACTGCCCATGGCCAGGGGAATGGCTTGCGCCTGCACGGCCGTGGGCTGGGTGTAGCCCAGATCGGCAACGGCGCGGACCAGCTCTTCAGCCAGGCCCAGCTCGACGAAGGCGTTGGGGAGTTCGGGAGCTGCCTGAGCGGCTTCGGCGCCCTCGACGGTTTCAGCAGCGGCCTGCGACTCGGCGGCCTGCTCGGCACCGGCAACGGCGGCGTCCAGCACGGAAGAGGCTTGGGCAGCGCAAGCAAAAGAGGAATCGGCAGCGGCAATGATGCCCTGCTCTTGAGAGATGTCGTTCATGAATGGCTCTAACGAAAAGCACGCGCAGTCAGCGATCTGCCACGCTTTTCTCGACGGTTGGGTCAACATCCACCGTCAGACTTGACCGGCCCTTCGCAAAAGGGCGGATGGGCGTTTTCGGCTGGTCCGAAACCGATGGTCCCGCCATCCATGAAAGCCTTCATGGAGGTCTGTGGACATCGACCTCAGACACACAGCGCAGGAGCCCTTGTGTGATGGAGATGTGCAAATTGCCCCTTGTTGATGGAGGCAAGCTGTAGATTGTCGCACTCCTGGGGTTTTCCCGCAAGCCCCCTGCACAAAAATGGCCGGAGGGCCCGGCTCCGGGAGCTAGACGCTCAGCAGGCGTGCGCGATAGTGCGCCAGCTCATCGATGGACTCATGCACATCGGCCAGCGCCGTGTGGCGCTGGGCCTTCTTGAAGGATGCGTAGGCATCGGGCTTCCAGCGCCTGGCCAGTTCCTTGAGGGTGCTGACATCAACGTTGCGGTAGTGAAAGAAGTCGTTGAGCTTGGGCATGTAGCGCTCCATGAAGCGCCGGTCCTGGCCAATGCTGTTGCCGCACAGCGGCGCCTTGCCCTTGGGAACGTACTGCGCCAGGAACTTGATCAGCGCGGCTTCCGCATCGGCCTCGGTGGTGGTCGATGCCTTGACGCGCTCGATCAGGCCGCTCCTGCCGTGCGTGCCCTTGTTCCAGGCGTCCATGCCGTCGAGCAGGGCATCGCTTTGATGGATGGCGAACACAGGACCCTCGATGCGCGTGGCAAGGTCCGGGCTGGTGACGACCACGGCGATCTCGATGATGCGATCG
This sequence comes from Delftia sp. WSY_10, assembly GCF_043104705.1. Taxonomy (NCBI): domain Bacteria; kingdom Pseudomonadati; phylum Pseudomonadota; class Betaproteobacteria; order Burkholderiales; family Comamonadaceae; genus Delftia; species Delftia sp. WSY_10. Next base: position 72,322 of record NZ_JBICKY010000012.1, read on the forward strand.
GTGTCGGGCTGCAGCCCGGTCATCTCGCAGTCGAGCCAGACGAGATTGAGGTCGGATTTGCTCAGGGTGACGGGCGTGCCGGATTCGGCGGGGACGGGAATGCAGGCGCTGGAGGCTTCGGACATGGCCCAAATTGTCGCCTACACTGCGGCCACATGGTCTTCAACCCCGATTTTTCCTCGACGCTTTCCCTGCTGTTTGCCGCAGCCGTGCTGGCCCAGTGGCTGCTGCGCGCCTGGCTGGCCTCGCGCCAGGTTCGCCATGTGGCAGGCCACAGAGCGCAGGTGCCCGAGGCCTTTGCGCAGCGCATCAGCCTGGCCGCCCACCAGAAGGCCGCCGACTACACACTGGCGAAGGCACGCGTTGCCCTGATCGACATGACGCTGGGCGCCGTGGTGCTGCTCGCATGGACGCTGCTGGGCGGGCTGGATGCACTCAACCAGCAGTTGCTGGAATGGATGGGCGCCGGCCTGTGGCAGCAATTGGCGCTGCTGGCCAGCTTTGCACTGATCTCCGGCCTGGTGGAGCTGCCGCTGTCGCTCTACCAGACCTTTGTGCTGGAGCAGCGCTTCGGCTTCAACCAGATGACGCTGCGGCTGTGGCTGGCCGATGCCGCCAAGTCCACGGCCATGGGCGCAGCCATCGGCCTTCCGATTGCGGCACTGATCCTGTGGCTCATGGGTTCGGCCGGCGACCTGTGGTGGCTCTGGGCATGGGCCGTCTGGACGGGCTTCAACCTGCTGCTGATGTGGATCTTCCCGACCTTCATCGCACCGCTGTTCAACAAGTTCGATCCACTGGAGGACGGCCCGCTCAAGGAGCGCGTGAGCGCACTGATGCAGCGCTGCGGCTTCACGGCCAAGGGCCTGTTCGTGATGGACGGCAGCCGCCGCTCGGCACATGCCAATGCCTATTTCACGGGCTTCGGCCACTCCAAGCGCGTGGTGTTCTTCGACACCTTGCTCAAGCAGCTGGACGCCGACGAGGTGGAGGCCGTGCTCGCGCATGAGCTGGGCCATTTCAAGCACCGCCACATCCTCAAGCGCATGCTGCTGATGTTTGCCGCCAGCCTGGCGGGCTTTGCGCTGCTGGGCTGGCTGTCGCAGCAGCTGTGGTTCTACCTGGGCCTGGGCGTGCGTCCGGGTCTGGACCTTGCGCTGGGACACAGCGGCATCGGCGCCGGCAACGAGGCCGTGGCGCTGCTGCTGTTCCTGCTGGCCGTGCCGGTGTTCAGCTTCTTTGTCACCCCGCTGTTCTCGGCCCTGTCGCGCCGCGACGAGTTCGAAGCCGATGCCTACGCCATGCAACAGGCCAGCGGCGCCCACCTGGCCTCGGCACTGCTCAAGCTGTACGAGGACAATGCTTCAACGCTCACGCCCGATCCCTGGTACGTGAGCTTCTACTACTCGCATCCGCCCGCCCTCGCCCGGCTGGCGCGCATGCCCTCTCCGACCTGAACCATACGCACTCACCATGAGCACACAACGCTTGCAACAACAGGACTGGTCCAACCAGCAGCGCCGCGCGCTGACTTCCGACGAACTGCACACCGCACTGGCCGCCCTGCCGGGCTGGCAGCTCGATGGCGATGCCATCGCCAAGAGCTACGCCTTCGCCAACTACTACGAGACCATGGCCTTCGTGAATGCGCTGGCCCTGATCGCCCACCAGCAGGACCACCATCCCGACCTGACCGTCAGCTACGGCCGCTGCGGTGTACGCCTGAACACGCATGACGTGAACGGCATCTCGTCCACCGACATCGAGTGCGCACGCCGCATCGATGCGTTGCTGGCGCGCCCATGAATCGCACCCCGCTGACCCATGGCTGAGCGCTCCGCACTGCACGAAGGCCTGGTCGTCTCCAGCCATGGCCGCCATTGCGTGGTCGAGACCGAAGACGGCTCGCGCCACATCTGCCACCCGCGCGGCAAGAAGAGCCAGACCGTGGTGGGCGACCGCGTGCGCTGGCAACTTCCGCCCCCAGGCCAGGGGGAGGAAGGCACCATAGAAAAGGTGCTGGAGCGGCGCAACCTGTTCTACCGGCAGGACGAGATACGCACCAAGTCCTTTGCAGCCAACATCGACCAGGTGCTGATCCTGATCGCCGCCGAGCCGGTCTTCTCCGAAAGCCAGTTGGCCCGCGCCCTGATCACTGCCGAAGCCACCCACATCAAGCCCCTGATTGCCCTCAACAAGCGTGACCTGGCCGAGCCCTTTGCCGACGCCTGGGAGCGCCTGGAGCCTTATCGCGAGATGTACCTGGGCCAGGAAAAGCCGCACTACGAGGTGCTGTCGCTGTCGCTGGCCAATGAGGGCGAGGCCGATCGGCAGCTGCTGATGAAGCACCTCAAGGGCAAGGCCACGCTGGTGCTGGGCCCTTCCGGCTCGGGAAAGAGCACCCTGATCAACCTGCTGGTCCCCGGCGCGCGCGCGGCCACCAACGAGATCTCGCAGGCACTGAACTCCGGCAAGCACACGACCACCACGACCAGCTGGTACTGGATGGACGAGGAGCGCACGACAGCCCTGATCGACTCGCCGGGCTTCCAGGAGTTCGGCCTGCGCCACATCGAACCCACCGACCTGCCCCGCTGCATGCCCGACATCGGCGCCCATGCGCAGGAATGCAAGTTCTACAACTGCACCCACCTGCACGAGCCCGGATGCGCGGTCATGCCGCGCGTGGAGGATGAGGAACACGGCATGGACGCCGACCATGACATCAGTGCCAACCGGTACTGCATCTATGCCGAGCTGTTTGATGAGTTGAGTCAGGCCACGAAGTATTGAGCCTCCCCCAAACGCCACGGGGCCGCTCCGGGAGGGAGGAAACGACGCCTCCAAAGGGGCGTCATCCAGGACTCGCCCGCAGGCTCCGCACTCAGCCCAACAGGCGCGCCAGCGACAGCAGCGCCAGCAGCAGCAGCCAGACCACGACCGAGCGCCAGACCAGGCCGACCACGCTGCGCAGGTGGCCGATCTCGGGCTCACGGCCCGGCGTGGCTTCGCTGTCCACGTCGAGGTCGATCTCCTCGCCGTCGTCACGGGTCACCGAGATGCCCTCGCGGCGCTTGAGTGCCTCGCCGCCCAGGCGCACGTTGATGGCGCCCGAGGTGGCGGCCAGGATCACGCCGTCGTTGTCGTTGGGAAAGCGCTGGGCATGGAAGCGCCAGCCCTCGATGGCCTCCTCGAAACTGCCGACCACGGCAAAGGAAAGAGCCGTCAGCCGTGCGGGCAGCCAGTCGATCACGGTCCAGGCCAACCGTGAGGCGTGCTGCAACTGGACACTGACCTGGCTGCCACCCAGCAGGCCCTTGCGCGACCAGGAGCGCGACAGGTGCTCGGTCATGCGGTAGAACACGGCACCCAGCGGACCCAGGCCCAGCGCCGCCAGTGCAGAGAACCAGAACAGCACGCCAAACACATGGCGATGCGCGGCCAGCACCGAATACTCGATCACATGGCGCACCACCTCGCTGCGAGGCACTTCGCTGGCGTCCACCTGCTGCCAGTGGGCGAGGGCTTCGCGCGCCGCGTACTCGTCACCTGCATCCAGCGCATCGCGGATGCGCGTGAAGTGGTGGCTGAACTGGCGAAAGCCCAGCGTGACGTAGAGCACGGCCACATTCCAGACCATGGCCAGCGGCCAGCCCACGCCCCACAGCAGCAGCAGATAGATGCCTGTCACCAGCACGCAGGGCAGCGCCACCGCCACGGTCCAGGCCAGCCAGCCGTGGTGCGCTTGGCCGGCATCGAAGTTGCGGCGCACCGAAACCGTCCAGGCCCTGTAGCCTGTGTGCACCAGGTTGGCCGGCGTCAGGGGGCGCGCCTGCTCGATCAGCAAGGCGATCAGAATGGCAAAGAAACTCATCCGGCCATCATACTGGCGCATGCGGGCAGGCCCGTGACCCCGGGGTGGCACGGCACCCCATCCGGGCATCAGGCCGACAGGAATCGGTAAAGATTGCGCAGCATGCCGGCCGTGGCGCCCCAGATGTAGCGCTGGCGGTCTCCATCCTGGTAGGGCATGGCAAACCATTCGCGCGGCACGCCGTTCCAGACCATGGCGTGGCGCTCATGGTTGGCAGGATCGAGCAAAAAGGACAGCGGCACCTCGAACACGTCCGCCACCTCGTAGGGATTGGGATGCAGGCGCGCCCGGGGATCGACCAGGGCCACCACCGGCGTGATCAGAAAGGCCGTGCCCGTGGTGTAGATGGGCAGGGTGCCCAACACTTCCACATCGCCGGCAGCAAGCCCGACTTCCTCCTGCGCCTCGCGCAGGGCCGTGGCCTGGGCAGACACATCCTCAGGATCGCGCTTGCCACCCGGAAAGGCCACTTGGCCCGAATGCGTGGACAGATGGGCCGTGCGTTCGGTCAGCAGCACCGTGGGCTCGGAGCGCAGCACGATGGGCACGAGCACGGCGGCATCGGTGGGCTGGCGATCACTGAAGCGTTTCTCGCGCACCACCTCGGGAGCCCAGCGTGGCGGCCGCGCAAAGCGCTGGCGCAGGGCATCCGGCGCGCGGGCCTCCAGAGGCACGGCGGGCAGGTGGCTGTCCCTGCCCACCAGTTGCGCCATGCGCGGGTCGGCGACCAAGGCGACGGCCGCTGGCGTCGGGCCGCCGGTCGGCACGGGTATGGCGGTATCGGGCAGAGAGGACACGAATGAAGGAATGTGGTGAAAACGACCGGGCAACAAAAAAGCCGCTACAGGCGACTGTAGCGGCTTTCCAGCTGTGACGCAGGTGCTCAGGCTTCGGCAGAAACCTTGACACGCGACGGCAGCTTTTCCTTGATGCGGGCCGACTTGCCGCTGCGCTCGCGCAGGTAGTACAGCTTGGCACGACGCACATCACCGCGACGCTTGACTTCGATGCCGGCGATCAGGGGCGAGTAGGTCTGGAACGTACGCTCCACGCCTTCACCACTGGAGATCTTGCGCACGGTGAAGCCGCTGTTCAGGCCACGGTTGCGCTTGGCGATCACGACGCCTTCGTAGGCCTGCACGCGCTTGCGGCTGCCTTCGACCACGTTCACGCTCACGATGACGGTGTCACCGGGGGCGAACTGGGGGATGGTCTTGTTCAGACGGGCGATTTCCTCTTGCTCGAGGGTCTGGATCAGATTCATGGTCAACATCCAATCGATCTTGTCCGCGCCAGGATTGGCAAGCGCCGGGATTGGCGCCATGGCTGCTTTGTTCGTAGCAGCGGCCGGATAGAGGATCGAAGAATCGCGGATTATAGCCCGGCGGCGTTTTTTGCCAAAAACCCCTCGTCCTTGGCATTGAGCAGGCCCTGGGCGCGCGCCTGCTCTATCAGCTCGGGCCGGTGCCTGGCCGTGATGGACAGGCGCTGGTCGCGGCGCCAGCGCTCGATCTGCGCGTGGTGCCCAGACAACAGCGGCGCCGGCACTTCGCGCCCTTCCCAGACTTCGGGGCGCGTGTAGTGCGGGCAATCGAGCAGGCCGTCGAGCGCGGGATTGAAGCTGTCCTGCTGGAAGCTGCCCTCGTCGTTGAGCACGCCGGGCTGCAACCGGGCCACGGCATCGAGCAAGGCCATGGCAGCAATCTCGCCGCCGGAGAGCACGAAATCGCCCAGGCTCAGCTGGTGCGTGACATGGGCATCGATGAAGCGCTGGTCCAACCCCTCGTAGCGGCCGCACAGCAAGATGGCACCCTGCCCCTGCGCCCAGTCGGCGACCACGCAGTGGCGCAGCGTCGTGCCTATCGGCGAAAACAGCACCACCGGCGCCGGCTCGGTCTCGCCCGCGTCGCGGCGCGCCTGCTGCGCCGCCTCCAGGCAGCGCTGCAGCGGCTCGGCCATCATCACCATGCCCGGCCCGCCGCCAAAGGGCCGGTCGTCCACGCGCCGGTAGTTGCCCTGGGCATGGTCGCGCGGATTCCACAGGTGCACGCCGACCTGGCCCGAGGCATAGGCCCGGCGCGTCACGCCGCTTTCGAGAAACGGCGTGAACAGCTCGGGAAACAGCGTGAGGATGTCGAAGCGCATGGATGTCGGCGATCAGTAGTCGGGCTGCCAGTCGGCAACGATGGTCTTGCCCGGCAGATCCACCTTGTCCACATAGGCATCGACAAAGGGAATCATGCGCTCGCGCTCCTTGCCATCCTCTTCATAGGCCAGCACCAGCACGGTCTGCGGGCCGGTGGACAGCAGGTCTCGGACGATGCCCAGGGCCACGCCTTCGCGGTTGACCACGGACAGGCCCAGCAGGTCGACCCAGTAATACTCGCCATCCTCGGGCTGCGGAAAATCGCTGCGCGCCACGAAGATGCGCGCACCGCGCAGGGCCTCGGCAGCGTTGCGGTCGTTCACGGCGGGCGAGGTGGCGACGACGGAGTCGGAGTGCACGCGCGCCTGCTTGACCGGCAGCAGCACGGTTCCGGTGAACTGCCGGGCGCCTTTTTCGGCGGGCTGCAGATACCACTGCTTGGCCGTGAACAGGGCCTCGGGGTCGGAACTGAAGGCCGCCACCTTGAACCAGCCCTTGATGCCCCAGGCATCGGCGATGCGCCCGACCTCCACGGCATCGGCAGGCAGGACGCTGGCTTCGAGTTCAGGCATGTGGCTCATGGCAGTCGGTAGGCAGTAGGTGGACGGTCAATGCAGATCGGTGCAAGGCGATCCGGAGGGGGAAAACAAAAACGGGCCCCGTCAGACAAGCCAACGGAACCCGATTTCAGAAGGGGTGCTGAATTAGGCAGCAGTCTTCTGGGTGGCCTGCTTGATCAGGCGCTCTGCGGTCTCGGAAGCCTGCGCGCCAACGCCCTTCCAGTAGTTCACGCGGTCCAGAGCAACGCGCAGACCCTCTTCGCCACCACGGGCGTTGGGGTTGTAGAAGCCCAGACGTTCGATGAACGAACCATCGCGGCGAACGCGCTTGTCAGCAGCAACGATGTTGTAGAACGGACGGGCCTTGGAACCGCCGCGAGAGAGTCGAATGACGACCATGATTTTCCTTCGGGTGGCGCAGCCACCACGTAATTAACACACAATAAATGGCTGCACAGAGTTTTGCGGCGTTTGAGACACGCGACATGGCCACCCGGCCAGCGACACGCCGTAAAACCAGCGATTATATCGAACTTCTTTTCTCATGCCTACCATCCGCCCAAGCCAGGACAGCGATCTCGCTGCCATCACCGCCATCTACCGCCACCACGTGCTGCATGGCACAGGAACGTTCGAGACCGATCCCCCTTCCGAAGCCGACATAGCCACGCGCCGCGCGGATGTGCTGGCCAAGGGCCTGCCCTATCTGGTCGCCGTGGACGCACAGGGCCAGGTGCTGGGCTTTGCCTACGCCAACTGGTTCAAGCCGCGCCCGGCCTATCGTTTTTCTGCCGAGGATTCCATCTATGTGCATGACGCGGCACGCGGCCAGGGCGTGGGCCGCCTGTTGATCGATGCGCTGTCGCACGACTGCGAGGCGGCCGGCGTGCGCAAGCTGCTGGCGGTGATCGGCGACTCGGCCAATGCCGGCTCCATCGGGGTGCACCGCGCTGCAGGCTTCACCCCTGCGGGCACGCTGCGCTCCATGGGATGGAAGTTCGGCCGCTGGCTGGACATCGTGCTCATGGAGAAGACCCTGGGAGACGGCGACCGCAGTTCGCCCGAATAATGGGCGCATGAACCGACCCAGCACGCCCCTGCCCCAGACCACCGGCGCCGACCGGGCTCCCCGCCCCAGGAACAAGACACTGGCCGCCTGGCTGGCCTTTGTGGGCGGGCCGCTGGGGCTGCATCGCTTTTACCTGCATGGGCTCGGCGACTGGCTGGGCTGGCTGCTGCCCGTGCCCACGGCGCTGGGCGTGTACGGCATCGAACGCGTGCAGCAACTGGGACAGGACGACCAGCTCAGCTGGCTGCTGATTCCGCTGCTGGGCTTCACCATCGCCGGCTGTGCGCTGCGCGCCATCCTCTACGGGCTGACCGACACCGAAGCCTGGAACCGGCGCCACAACCCCGGCATTGACGTGCAGGCGCAGGCCGGACGCACGGGCTGGTCAACCATCTTTGCCATTGCGCTGTCGCTGATGCTGGGCGCCGCCGTGCTCATGGCCAGCATTGCCTACAGTTTCCAGCACTACTTCGAGCACCAGGTGGAGGAGGCGCGCAAGATTTCGCAGTGAGGCGCAGCCAACGCCTCCCCCGAAAAAAGAAAGACCGCCATGGGCGGTCTTTCTTTTTGGCGGCAGCAGCCCCGGCTCAATACAGCTGCAGGCTGATCCAGTAGGCAATCGATGCCACGAAGGCGCTGGCAGGGATCGTCAGCACCCAGGCCCAGACGATGTTGCCTGCCACGCCCCAGCGCACGGCGCTGGCGCGCTGGGTGGAGCCCACGCCGACGATGGCGCCGGTGATGGTGTGCGTGGTCGAGACCGGCACGCCCAGGAAGGTTGCAAAGAACAGCGTCAGTGCACCACCGCTTTCGGCGCAGAAGCCGCCCACGGGCTTGAGCTTGGTGATCTTCTGGCCCATGGTCTTGACGATGCGCCAGCCGCCGAACATGGTTCCCAGGCCGATGGCCAGGTAGCAGCTGACGATGGTCCACAGCGGCGGCTCGGCGTCGCCGGCATTGGCATAGCCGGTGGCGATCAGCAGCAGCCAGATGATGCCGATGGTCTTTTGCGCGTCATTGCCGCCGTGGCCCAGGCTATAGGCACCGGCGGAGACCAGCTGCAGCCTGCGGAACCAGCGGTCCACCCTGTTGGGCGCGGCGCGCCGGCAGACCCAGGCCACCAGCACCATCATCAGCGAGCCCAGCAGGTAGCCCAGCAGCGGCGAGACGAAGATGAAGGCCACGGTCTTCCCGATGCCGCTGGCAATCAGCGCGCCTGCGCCGGCCTTGGCCATCACCGCGCCCACGATGCCGCCGATCAGCGCATGCGAGGAACTGCTGGGGATGCCGTAGTGCCAGGTGATCACGTTCCAGGCAATGGCACCGACCAGGGCACCGAAGACCACATGCGTGTCGACGATGCCGGGCTGCACGATCCCCTTGCCCACGGTGGCTGCCACGCTCAGGTGAAAGACAAAGACCGCCACCACGTTGAAGAAGGCCGCGAAGGCCACGGCCTGCGTGGGCTTGAGCACGCCCGTGGAGACCACGGTGGCGATCGAGTTGGCAGCATCGTGGAAGCCGTTCATGAAGTCGAACAGCAGGGCCAGCACCACCAGCAGGATCACGACCCACAGGGCCGCTTGTACGGATTCCATAGAGAAACGACTCCGCGAGGGCTCAGGAATTTTCGAGGACGATGCCCTCGATCAGGTTGGCCACGTCCTCGCAGCGGTCGGTCACCGTCTCCAGCAGCTCGTAGATGGCCTTGAGCTTGATGACTTCGCGCACATCGGGCTCTTCGCGGAACAGCTTGCTCATGGCCGAGCGCATCACGCGGTCGGCGTCCGATTCGAGACGGTCGATTTCCTCGCAGGTCTTCATCGCCGCGTCCACCACCGAGGGATCGGAGATGCGCGACAGCAGCTTGACCGCATCGCGCAGCCGCTCGCAGCAGCGCACGCACAGGTCCGTCAGGCGCGTGATCTCTTCCGTCATGTGGCGCACGTCGTACAGCGCCATGGTCTCGGCCGAGTCCTGGATCAGGTCGGCCACGTCGTCCATGGTGTTGATCAGCGAGTGGATGTGCTCGCGGTCCAGCGGCGTGATGAAGGTCTTGTGCAGCGCCTTGGTGACGTCGTGCGTCACGCGGTCTGCGGCACGCTCGGCGTTGTTCACGTCCTCGTTGTACTTCTCGCGAAGATGAGGATCGTTGTAGTTGGCGACAAGCTGCGAGAAGGCATGCGCGGCTTCGACGATGCGATCGGCATGCTGGTTGAACATCTCGAAAAAATTGCCTTCGCGCGGCAATAACTTGCCAAAAAGCATGAATGCTCCTTACCGGGAAACAGGGGGAACCAGGCGACTCACTGCGTCACATTGCGGATGCTTGGCATGGCTTCCCGGCTTGAACGGGGCGAAGTGTACTCTTGAGTCCCAGGCGCGTTTTTGCGCGCCGGCGCGCCGCCCTGTCAGCCGCTGCGAAAAATAAAGTACACCGCGCCCACCATGCACAGCCCGGCCCAGAGGAAGTCCCATTTGAGCGGCTGGTTCAGGTAGAGCACGGCAAAGGGCGCGAACACCGCCAGCGTGATCACCTCCTGGATGATCTTGAGCTGCGCCACGCTGAACTGCGTGTGGCCTATGCGGTTGGCGGGCACCTGCAGCAGGTACTCGAACAGCGCGATGCCCCAGCTGACAAGGGCTGCCACGTACCAGGGCGACGAGGCGTGGTTCTTCAGGTGGCCATACCAGGCGAAGGTCATGAAGACATTGCTCATGGCCAGCAGGACCACGGTCTGCAGCCCGACGGGGATGTGTTGGAGCCAGTTCATGTGATGTGCAGCCCGACGCGGGGAAACCCAAATTATCGCGTCCGGCACTGGGCAGGGCGGATTTTCGATTTCTTTCCAAAAATTGCCTTTTTGCGCGAATTTCCTCGAATAACCCATTCCATCGCACAAATACGCAAAGTCTCGCATCGATCGACGCTTGATGAATCTTCATCAAATCGTCATATTTTTGCCATATCCCGTCAGTGGCACGGGGCATTCCATCCATCCCCGCGCTCACGGCAGCCGTGGCGCTCACTCGCCCAGATAGGCAGCCCGCACGCGCGGGTCGCTGAGCAGGGTCTGGCCGGGCCCCGTCATGGTGATCAGGCCGGACTCCATCACATAGCCGCGATCGGCCAGCGCCAGCGCACGGCTGGCATTTTGCTCGACCAGCACAAGGGTCACGCCCAGGCCGTGCACGTCGCTCACCACCTCGAAGATCTTGTCCACCATGATGGGCGACAGGCCCATGGAGGGCTCGTCCAGCAGCAGCACCTTGGGCTGGCTCATCAGCGCGCGCGCCATGGCCAGCATCTGCTGCTCGCCACCCGACATGGTGCCGGCCAGCTGGTCGCGGCGCTCCTTCAGCCGCGGGAAGATGCCGAACATGCGCTCGATGTCGGCGGCAATGCCGGCCTTGTCGTTGCGCGTGTAGGCGCCCATGAGCAGGTTCTCGGTGATGGTCATGCGCGCGAACACGCCGCGCCCTTCGGGCACCATGACCAGGCCCTGGGCCACCAGATCCCAGGCGCCCACGCCCCGGATGCTGCGGCCCAGGTAGTGCACGTCGCCGTCCGCCATCTGCAGGCTGCGCGTGACGGCCTTCATGGTGGTGGTCTTGCCGGCACCGTTGGAGCCGATCAGCGAGACCAGCTCGCCCTGGCGCACCTCGAAGTCCACGCCCTTGACGGCCTGAATGCCGCCATAGGCCACCTTCAGGCCCTCGACCTTCAGCAGCACCGGAGGGGACGCGCCCTTGTCTTGCTCTTGCTCGCCCATGGTTCAGTGTCCTCCCGTGCCCAGATAGGCTTCGATCACCTTGTCGTTCTTCTGCACCTCGGCCGGCGTGCCTTCGGCAATGGGCTTGCCATAGTCGAGCACGGTGACGCGGTCGCACAGGCCCATGACCAGCTTCACGTCGTGCTCGATCAGCAAGATGGTGCGCTGGTCGCGGCGGATGCGGTCGATCAGCTCGCGCAGCTGCACTTTCTCGGTGGCATTCATGCCGGCGGCAGGCTCGTCCAGCGCGATCAGCTGCGGGTCGGTGGCCAGGGCGCGGGCGATTTCCAGGCGCCGCTGGTCGCCGTAGCTCAGCGTGCGGGCCTTGAAGTCCGCGTACTTGGAGATGCCCACGTAGTCCAGCAATTCACGGGCGCGCGCGCGGATGGCGGCCTCCTCGGCCTTGAAGCCGCGCGTGCGCAGCACCGCGCCGATCAGGCCCGAGTGCGTGCGCACATGGCGCCCGACCATCACGTTCTCCAGCGCCGTCATCTCGGCAAACAGCCGGATGTTCTGGAAGGTGCGCGCAATGCCGGCCTTGGCCACCTTGTGCACGGCCGTGGGCTCGTAGGCCTTGCCGGCCAGCTCGAAACTGCCGCTGTCGGGCGTGTACAGGCCCGTGATCACGTTGAAGAAGGTGGTCTTGCCCGCGCCATTGGGTCCGATCAGTCCGTAGACCTGGCCCCGGCCAATGGTCATACCCACATCGGACAGCGCCTGCAGCCCGCCGAAGCGTTTGGAAATGCCCGAAACCCTGAGCACCGGAGCGCTGGAGCTGTTGTCTGCCGTATTCGCCATCTGCGGTTTCTCCATGCTCAGGACTGGTGCGGCAGGTTCTTGCCATGCTCGGGCGACGGCCACAGGCCGCGCGGACGCATCAGCATGATGACGATCATGGCCAGCGCGATCAGCAGCTGGCGCAGGATGGAGGCATCGAGCCGCCCATCGGTCATCTGCTGCAGGGGACCGGCCACATAGCGCAGCACCTCGGGCAACGCCGACAGCAGCACCGCGCCCAGGATCACGCCGGGCAGATGGCCCAGGCCGCCGAGCACCACCATGGCCACGATCATGATGGACTCCATGAGGCTGAACGACTCGGGCGAGACGAAGCCCTGGAAGGCCGCGAACATGGCGCCCGAGACACCGCCAAAAGAGGCGCCCATGCCGAAAGCCAGCAGCTTCATGTTGCGCGTGTTGATGCCCATGGCCTTGGCGGCGATCTCATCCTCGCGGATGGCCATCCAGGCGCGGCCTATGCGCGAGTCCTGCAGGCGCCAGCAGATCACGATGCTGACCAGCACCAGGAAGAGGAACAGGTAGTAGTACAGCGTGACCGAGCTGATGTCGTAGCCGAAGATCTCCTGGCGCTTGGCCAGGTCCAGTCCCAGGATCTTGACCGAGTCGATCTGGCCTATGCCTTTGGGGCCATTGGTGATGTTGACCGGCTGGTCCAGGTTGTTCATGAAGATGCGGATGATCTCGCCGAAGCCCAGCGTGACGATGGCCAGGTAGTCCCCGCGCAGCTTGAGCACCGGAATGCCCAGCAAAATCCCCGTGATGGCCGCCAGCAGCGCCGCCAGCGGTATCACCAGCCAGATGGAGGTATGCAGCCCGTCCGGGAACATGGCGGCAAAGCCCTCGAAGGTCTCCGCCAGATGCGGCGAGGCCATCAGCGCGAACATGTAGGCGCCCACGGCGTAGAACGCCACATAGCCCAGGTCCAGCAGGCCCGCGTAGCCCACCACCACGTTCAGGCCCAGTGCCAGCAGCACATAGAGCAGCGCCAGGTCGGCGATGCGCACCCAGGCATTGCCGAAATACTGCAGCACCAGCGGCAGCGCCAGCAGCGCCAGGCCACCCAGGATCCATTGCACGGTCTTCTTGCTGTTCATGCGTCTCTCCTCAGGCGCGGTCGGCCACACGCTCACCCAGCAGGCCCGAGGGGCGCAGCGTCAGGATGATGATGAGCACGATGAAGGCGAAGATGTCGGTGTAGTGGCTGCCCAGTACGCCACCCGTGAGATCACCGATGTAGCCCGAGCCAATGGACTCGATCAGCCCCAGCAGCATGGCGCCGACCACGGCGCCCGCCAGGTTGCCGATGCCGCCGAACACGGCCGCCGTGAAGGCCTTGAGCCCCGGCAGAAAGCCCATGGTGTGGTGGGCCGTGCCGTAGTTGGAGGCGTACATGATGCCCGCGATGGCCGCCAGCACGGCGCCGATGATGAAGGTGGCAGAGATCACCATGTCAGGCTTGACGCCCATCAAGGCCGCCACGCGCGGATTCTCGGCCGTGGCCCGCATGGCGCGCCCGAGCTTGGTGTAGTTGACCAAGTAGGTCAGCGCAGCCAGCGCAATCGCCGTGACCACCAGCACCAGGATCTGGGTGGGCGTGATCACCGCCGTGCCGATCTCGAAGGGCGTGCTCGGCAGCAGCGTGGGATAGGCCTTGTAGTTGGGCTTCCAGATGATCATGGCCAGCGTCTGCAGCAGCAGCGAGACGCCGATGGCCGTGATCAGGGGCGCCAGGCGCGGGCTGCTGCGCAGGCGCCGGTAGGCCACTTTCTCGATCACGAAATTCAGTGCGGCGGCCACCACGCAGGCGATCACCGTCGCCAGCAGCAGGATCAGCCAGCCCGGTGCGCCCGGCATGGCCTCCTGCATCAGGCCTATGCAGCTCCAGCTGGTCAGCGCCCCGACCATGAGTACCTCGCCATGGGCGAAGTTGATGAGCTGGATGATGCCGTACACCATGGTGTAGCCCAGGGCGATCAGGGCATACATGCTGCCCAGGACCAATCCGTTGATGACCTGCTGAAGCAGTATGTCCATATGCGCTCTCCCCTTTTGCTCAGGATGGAGACATTCAGCGTGCCTCGCATCCAAACGAACGGAGCCAGCAATGCCATGGTGGTGGAAGCTCTCCTGCCGCATCCCGGCTTGTGATCAGGAAGCCGCAGGGGATGGGCGATTCTAGGCACCCCCCGGTGGCCTGCAACGCCTTGTTGCAGCGGGGTTTCCCGAGGCTTTACAAGCCACGCGCTCTTATGTAGCACTGCAGCAATTTGCCGCAGCCAGCATGAACTCCTACCATCAACGGCAGTGCCGCCAGCAAGCGGTGGCCACGGAGAACCCCGATGAAATACCACGGCAGCTGCCACTGCGGCGGCATCGCTTTCGATGTGGAAGGCGAACTCACCCAGGTCATGGCCTGCAACTGCTCCATCTGCGCGCGCAAGGGCGCCCTCATGTGGTTCGTGCCCCGCGAACAGCTGCAGCTGAGCACGCCCGAGGAGCAGATGCGCTCCTACACCTTCCACCGGCATCTGATCCAGCACCGCTTCTGCCCGACCTGCGGCATCCACCCTTTCGGCGAAGCCACCGATCCCAAGGGCCGGCACATGGCGGCCGTCAACGTGCGCTGCCTGGAAGGCGTGGATGCCGAAGCCTTGCGCATCACGCGCTACGACGGACGGTCGGCCTGAGGCTGGCTTCAGGCCCGCAGCGCCTCCTCCTCCACATCGCGCAGGCGGTCCTTGCCGAAGTAGATCTCGTCGCCAACAAAAAAGGTGGGCGATCCGAAAGCGCCACGGTGGAAGGCCTGCTCGGTATTTGCCAGCAGCCGGGCCTTGACTTCGGGCGTCTGGCTTGCGGCGATCAGGGCTGGGGCGTCCAGACCCGCACCGGACAGCTCGGTGCCGATCACCTGGGCATCGTCCATCTTGCAGCCCTTCTCCCACATGCTGGAGAACACCGCATCGACATAGCGCTCGAAGCAGCCCATGTCCTGGGCGGCCACGGCCCCACGCATGATCTGCAGGGTGTTCACGGGAAAGTGAGGATTCATCCGGAAGCGCGTGAGGCTGTGCCTGTGCACGAAGCGCTGCAGCTCCAGCGCCTCATAGGCGCGCTTGTTGGGAATGTCGGCATTGGCCTCGGCCGGGGAGCGGTTGTTGGCCAGCTTGAACAGGCCTCCCAGCAGGACAGGCACATATTCGAAGCGGATGCCGCTGCGCGCCTCGATCCGGGGAATGACCTGGTGGCAGAGATAGGCGTTGGGGCTGCCGAAGTCGAAGAGAAATTGCACCTTGGTGTTCATGGCGTGGCCTGCGGGAGTGGGAGGAAGTGACGATGCGATAAGGCAAGGCGGCTCACCACGGCTCCATCCAGGGACGGATCTCGGTCTCGTGCGTCCAGGCGTCGCGCGGCTGCTGGTGCAGTTGCCAGTAGAGGTCGGCAATGTGCTCGGGATTGAGGATGCCGCCCTGCTCCTTGAGGGCATAGCGCTCGGGGAAATTGCTGCGGATGAATTCGGTGTCTATGGCGCCGTCGATCACGGGATGGGCCACATGGATGCCCTTGGGCCAGAGTTCGCGCGCCATGCTCTGCGCCAGGGCGCGCAGGCCGTGCTTGGCACCGGCAAACGCGGCAAAGCCCTCGCGCCCGCGCAGGCTGGCCGTGGCGCCCGTGAAGATGATGGTGCCCCGGCCGCGCGGCAGCATCACCCTGGCCGCCTCCCGCCCCATCAGAAAGCCGGCGAAGCAGGCCATCTCCCAGACCTTGAAGTAGACGCGCGCCGTGGTTTCGGTGATGCCGAAGCGCACATTGGCGCCGATGTTGAAGACGGCGACCTCGATGGGTGCGATCTCGGCCTCGATCTTCTGCACCAGGGCCACCATTTCCTCTTCCTTGCGCGCGTCGCTGCCAAAACCATGGGCTTCACCCCCTGCGGCGCGGATCTGCTCGACCAGCGGCTGGAGTTTGTCGGCATCGCGGCGGGTGACGCAGGCGATATAGCCTTCGCGCGCAAAGCGCCGGGCAATCGCCCCGCCCGTGGCGTCACCGGCACCGATGACGAGGATGGCTTTCTTGTCGGTCATGGAATCTCCGTGGATGAAGAAGTAAGTTCATTTTTTGAACTTTATGCACGGTAGGTTTAAAATCTGAACCCGTCAAGCGGGGAACTGCCCAATGAAATGGAACGAACTGGAAGAGGAGCGCTGCTCCATCGCACGCACGGTCTCGGTCATCGGTGACCGCTGGACGCTGCTGGTGCTGCGCGACTGCTTTCTGGGAGTGCGCCGCTTCGATGAATTCCTGGGGCGCCTGGGCATTTCACGCCCTATGCTGTCGGACAGGCTGGCCAGGCTGGTCGAGGCCGGCGTGCTCAAGAAGGTGGCCTACCAGGAGGCGCCGGTGCGGCACGAGTACCGCCTCACGTCCAAGGGACTGGACCTGCATCCCGTGGTCATGGCCATCGTGCACTGGGGCGATGTGCACATGTCCGGCGAGGAAGGCCGGCCCCTGCTGCACCGGCATTCGGTGTGCGGCCACACGTTCGATCCCCTGATCGTCTGCTCGCACTGCCACGCTCCCTTGCACGCGCGGGATGTGACGGTGGAGCCCGGCCCGGGCGCCTAGCCCTGGCTCCAGCCCCGGCCTGCTCTCACGGGATTCGGCTATGCGCCGCCGCCGCCAGCCTCTTCATCCCACTTGCGCAGCACGGCCAGCTTCTCGCCGATCTTGATCTCCAGGCCCCGTGGCACGGGCTGGTACCAGCCCGGCTCCGCAATGCCCTCGGGCAGATAGGTCTCGCCGGCCGCGTAGGCGTTGGGCTCGTCGTGCGCGTAGCGGTATTCATGGCCGTAGCCCAGCTCCTTCATGAGCTTGGTGGGCGCGTTGCGCAGGTGCACGGGCACCTCGCGGCTCCTGTCCTGCTTCACGAAGGCCCGGGCCTTGTTGTAGGCGTTGTAGCCGGCGTTGCTCTTGGGAGCCATGGCCAGGTAGATGACGGCCTGGCCCAGGGCCAGCTCGCCTTCGGGACTGCCCAGGCGCTCGTAGGTCAGGGCCGCATCGTTGGCGATCTGCATGGCGCGCGGATCGGCCAGGCCTATGTCTTCCCAGGCCATGCGCACGATGCGCCGCGACAGGTAGCGCGCATCGGCGCCGCCGTCGAGCATTCGGGTGAGCCAGTAGAGCGCCGCATCGGGATGGGAGCCGCGCACGGACTTGTGCAGGGCCGAGATCTGGTCGTAGAAGTTGTCGCCCCCCTTGTCGAAGCGCCTGGCATTCAAGGTCAGCGCGTTCTGCACGAATTCGGCATCGATCCGGGTGACGCCTGCAGCGCCCGCCGCAGTCTGGCATTGCTCCAGCAGGTTCAGGAACCGCCGGGCGTCGCCATCGGCATAGCCGATGATGGTGTCCCGCGCCAGGTCGTCGAACTGCAGGCCGCCAAGGGCCTTTTCCTGCGCACGCTGCAGCAGTTGCCTGAGCTCTTCGTCGGTCAGGGACTGCAGCACATAGACCTGTGCGCGCGACAGCAGGGCCGAGTTCACCTCGAAGGACGGATTCTCCGTGGTGGCGCCGATGAAGGTCACCAGGCCGCTTTCCGCATAGGGCAGCAGCGCATCCTGCTGGGATTTGTTGAAGCGGTGGATCTCGTCCACGAAGAGGATGGTGTGCCGGCCCATGGCCAGGTTCTGCTGCGCCTGCTCCATGGCGGCGCGGATGTCCTTGACCCCGGAGAACACCGCCGACAGCGCAATGAACTCGCACTTGAAGGCAGTGGCCGTGAGCCGGGCCAGCGTGGTCTTGCCCACGCCGGGTGGCCCCCAGAAGATCATGGAATGCGGCTTGCCCGACTGGAAGGCCAGGCGCAGCGGCTTGCCTTCGCCCAGCAGGTGGGACTGGCCCACGACCTCGTCCAGGGTCTTGGGCCGCAGGGCTTCGGCCAGTGGTGCGGAGGGCTCCTGGGTGAACAGATCAGCCATGGGGCAGCTCTCTCGAAGGCCGCTCCCCGCACGCGAGGTGCGGTAGCCCGTGTTGCGGATTCTTCGCCAAGGGGAACAGATGCAGTTGCAGAACCATGGCGCCATTGTCCACGCCATGGCTGGCGCAGGTGCGCCAGGCCTTGATGCCTGATGTCGGCCGTGGACTGAAACTCCTGATCTTCAGACGGGAATATGGCCATCGCCTCCAGGCATGTCACTGAAACGACATGGATTGTTTGCATGCACCCCATCAAGAGCAATCACTGACATTTCACACCTGCTTCGGGCCGCAGCCCTAAAATGCTGCCCTTTGCGGAGCCGGCCGCGCGATCCACGCGCGACCTTCGGGCCTGCGTCATCGCAGCCTTCCAACCCGCGCCTCCCTCCGTTTACGGAACCGCCTGCCATGCGGCAATGCGGTGCCTTTTCATTTCTGCATCCATGCAAACACTCAAGACCAGGGACCTGATCGCCCTAGGCTTCATGACCTTTGCGCTGTTCCTCGGCGCGGGCAACATCATCTTTCCGCCCATGGTCGGCCAGGGCGCCGGCGAACACGCGGCCGCCGCGGCCACGGGCTTCCTGCTGACGGGCGTGGGCCTGCCTCTGCTCACGGTGGTCGCACTGGCGCGCGTGGGCGGCGGCATGGACGCACTGACCTCGCCCGTGGGCCGCAAGGCCGGAATGGTGCTGGGCCTGCTGATCTATCTCATCCTGGGGCCGCTGTTCGCCACGCCGCGCACGGCGACGGTGTCGTTCGAGATGGGCTTTGCGCCCTTCATGGGCCACAGCAGCACAGCCCTGTTCATCTACTCTGCCGTGTACTTCGCCCTGGTCATGGGCCTGTCCCTGTTCCCGGGCAAGCTGATCGACAACATCGGCAAGCTGATCACGCCCGTGTTGATCCTGGCGCTGGTGGTGCTGGGCGCCGCCGCCGTGCTGCTGCCGGCCGGGGAGGCCACCAGGGCCAGTGGCGACTACCTGGTGTCGCCGCTGACCGAAGGTTTCCTGGAGGGCTACCAGACCATGGACGCGCTGGGGGCGCTGGCCTTCGGCATCGTCATCGTCAACGCCATCCGTGACCGCGGCATCTCCGATACCGGCCTGCAGACGCGCTACGCCATCGTCGCGGGTGTGATCGCCGCCGTCGGACTGGGCATGGTGTATCTGTCGCTGATCCATCTGGGCGCCACCAGCCAGTCCATCGCCCCGCAGGCACAGACCGGCGTGCTCATCCTCACGCGCTATGTGGATCACACCTTCGGCCCCATCGGCAGCCTGCTGCTGGCCGTGGTGATCTCCCTGGCCTGCCTGACCACGGCCGTGGGCCTGGTCAGTGCCTGCGGCGCCTACTTCAGCCAAATGCTGCGCCTGCCCTACCGTGCAGTGGTGGTGGCCATCGGCCTGGCCTGCATTCTGGTGTCCAACCAGGGCCTGGCCCAGCTGATCGCCGTATCCGGACCCGTGCTCGTGGGCATCTACCCGCTGGCCATCGCCCTGGTGGTGCTGAGCCTGCTGTCTGGCCTGTGGCGCAATGCGCAGCGGGTGTTCGCACCGGTGCTGGCCGTGGCCCTGTTGTTTGGTCTCATCGATGCAGCCAGGGCTGCCGGCTGGCAGGACTGGCTGCCCGCGTTCCTGAACAGCCTGCCGGGCAACGGCATGGGCTGGGCCCTGCCCGTGGCCGCGACCCTGGTGCTGGCCGCCCTCCACGACCGGCTGCGCCCTGCGCCCGCCGCCGCGTTCAAGCCGTCCTGAACCTCGACATGAGTTCGACCAGCTGATGGGCCTGCTTGCGCAGGCTCTCGGCGGCCGAACTGGTCTGCTCCACCAGCGCGGCGTTCTGCTGGGTGCCTTCCTCGATGCGGACGATGGCGCTGTTGACATGGCTCACGCCCGCGCTCTGTTCGCCGCTGGAATGGCTGATGGCGCCGATCATGCGCGAGACCTTGGCAATCGCCTCCTGCACCGAGGCCATGGTCGCGCCCGCACTGTCCACCTCCTGGGCGCCCAGGGCCACGCGCTGGGCGTTGGCCTGGATCAGGTCGCGGATCTCCCGCGCCGCACCCGAGCTGCGCTGGGCCAGCGTGCGCACCTCGGCGGCCACCACCGCAAAGCCCCGGCCCTGCTCGCCGGCCCGTGCGGCCTCCACGGCCGCGTTGAGCGCAAGAATGTTGGTCTGGAAGGCAATGCCGTCGATCACCTCGATGATGCTGACCACGCGTTCGGACGCATCCTGGATGCTGCGCATGGTGCCCACGACGGCCGAGATGGCATCGCCGCCGCGCGTGGCAATGTCGCTGGCGGACGAAGCCAGCAGGTTGGCCTTCTCTGCGTGATCGGCATTGCCGCGCACGGTGGAGTCGAGCTGGTCCATGGAGGATGCCGTCATCTGCAGGGCCGACGCCTGCTGCTCGGTGCGCTGGGCCAGGTCGCTGTTGCCCGCTGCGATCTGCGAGCTGGCGGATGCCACCTGCTCCGCATTGCCGCGCACTTCCACGACGATGCTGCGCAGCTGTTCCTGCATGGCGCCCAGCGCCCGCAGCAGCTGGCCCAGCTCGTCGCGGCCGCCGCTCGCTATGGCATTGGTCAGATGGCCACGGGCCACGTTCTCGGCCAGCCGGACCGCGCTGCGCAGCGGTGCCACCACGGCGCGGGTGATGAGCCAGCCAATGGCCACGCCGGCCACGGCCGCCACCAGCATCAGCGCCAGGCTCAATTCCGTGGCGCGCCTGCCGCTGCTGTACGCATCGTCGGCCACGGACTTGCTCTGGGCAGCGATGCCTGCCTTGAGTTGGGACAGCAGCTCGGCCGGCTCGCGGTCCACGCCGCGCACGGCCATGTCGCCCACGGAGGGGTCGAAGCCCGTGGCCTCGAACTTGTCCAGGCCCACGCGATAGCCCTCGGCCATCTTGCGGTGCTGTGCCACAAAGCGCTGGGCCATCTCGCGCAGGGCGGTGTCTTCCACCAGGGCCAGCAAGGCGGTGGTCTTGTCCTGCACGGCGCGCTCATCGGACAGAAAGCCCTTCCAGTGCCGCTCGCGCAGCGCGTTGTCCGAGCCGCGCAGCAGCACGTTCTTCCATTCCTGGACCTGGGTCTTGAAGTGGCCTTCCACTTCTGCGGCAAGGCGCTCTGCGGCCATGTGGCGCTGTACGTCGCCGTGAAAGACGCCAAGGGATTGATGGGCCGACCAGAGGCCGAAGAATCCGGCGGCCAGGGTGAATAGCAGCGCCATGGCAATGGCGAGCGGCAACTTGCGACTGAGGTTCATAAAGACATGCGAGAGCCGGCCAGCATGTCCTCGAAGGGACGTCGAAACAGTCGCTGGCCGCAGGCCGCTATTGTCCCGGCGATATTAGGCAAAACCATTACAAAACCTCACAAACTGCGCACCGCAGCGTGTGAGGTTCTTGAAGGGCCGCCCTGTGCAGCGGTGGATTACTGCTTGAGCACGTCGGCGCCCGCAGGCACCTTGAACTCGAAGGTCGAGGCCGGCAGGGATGCCTGGGTCTGCAGCTTGCTGAAGCGGATCAGCGAACGCTGGCCAAAGCTGTCGAGGATGTCCAGCGCCGAAAGCTGCCCATCGGCTGCAAAGCCCACGCGCACGCTCTTGAGCTGGCCGTTCCTGTCCTTGGGGCTGGCCTGGACCCATTGCAGGCCATCCTGCTCGGGCGCGGACTGCAGATCGAAGTCGGCGCTCAACGCCTTGAGATCGCTGGCCGACGCCAGGATGGCGGCAGGCGTGCTGCCCAGGGCCTGGGCCTGCGCGCGCTGCGTGACCTGGTTGAGGTCGGCGTCATAGAGCCACAGCGTCTTGCCGTCGGCCACGATGGTCTGCTCGAACGGCTTGGTGTAGACGAACCTGAACTTGCCGGGACGCTGGAATTCGAATTGGCCGCTGGAGTTCTTGGTGCGCGGCGGCTGGCCATCCTTGGACGGGGCCGTGACGGCCTGGGTGAATTCGGCGCGGCCGGCCTGGGAATTCTTCATGAAGGCTTCCAGGCTCTTGAGGCCATCGGCCCACGAGGCCGTCGCGCTTGCCGCGATCACAACTGCAGTCAACAGACGTTTCATTCTTTCTCCATGATTGCGAAATGCGGGCTCATTCCCCGGCGCGCGCCGGCACCAGCACCTCGCGCTGCCCGCTGGCCGTGAGACCGCTGACCAGGCCCGCCTTTTCCATATCTTCCAGCAGGCGGGCCGAGCGGTTGTAACCAATCCTGAGCTTGCGCTGCACATACGAGATGCTGGCCTTGCGGTCCTTGAGCACCACTTCCACGGCCTGGTCGTACATGGGATCCTTCTCGCCGTTGCCGCCGTCGCCGGACTCCGCGCCGAACTCGCTGTCGCCCTCGGCCGTGACGCCTTCGAGCACGCCTTCGATGTAGTCGGCCTCGCCCTGCTCCTTGAGGTAGCCCACGACGCGGTGCACTTCCTCGTCGGACACAAAGGCGCCGTGCACGCGCACGGGCAAGCCCGTGCCGCTGGCCATGTAGAGCATGTCGCCCATGCCCAGCAGGGACTCGGCACCCATCTGGTCGAGCACGGTGCGGCTGTCGATCTTGCTGCTGACCTGGAAGGCGATGCGCGTGGGAATGTTGGCCTTGATCAGGCCGGTGATCACGTCCACGCTGGGGCGCTGGGTGGCCAGGATCAGGTGGATGCCGGCCGCGCGGGCCTTCTGGGCCAGGCGCGCGATCAGCTCCTCGATCTTCTTGCCGACCACCATCATCAGGTCGGCCAGCTCGTCGATGACGATGACGATGTGCGGCAGGCGCTGCAGCGGCTCGGGCTCCTCGGGCGTGAGGCTGAAGGGGTTGGGAATCGATTCCTCGCGCGCCTTGGCCTCGTCGATCTTGGTGTTGTAGCCCGCCAGATTGCGCACGCCCAGCTTGCTCATGAGCTTGTAGCGGCGCTCCATCTCGGCCACGCACCAGTTCAGGCCGTTGGCGGCCTGCTTCATGTCGGTGACCACGGGGCACAGCAGGTGAGGAATGCCTTCGTAGACCGACATTTCCAGCATCTTGGGGTCGATCATCAGCAGGCGCACATCGCGCGCCTCGGCCTTGTACAGCAGCGACAGGATCATGGCGTTGATCCCCACCGACTTGCCCGAACCCGTGGTGCCGGCCACCAGCACGTGCGGCATCTTGGCCAGATCGGCCACCACCGGGTTGCCCACGATGTCCTTGCCCAGGCCCATGGTCAGCATGCTCTTGGCGTCGTGGTACACCTGCGAGCCCAGCACCTCGGACAGGCGGATGGACTGGCGCTTGGCATTGGGCAGCTCCAGCGCCATGAAGTTCTTGCCGGGGATCGTCTCGATCACGCGGATGGACACCAGGGACAGCGAGCGCGCCAGATCCTTGGCCAGGTTCACGATCTGCGAGCCCTTGACACCCGTGGCCGGTTCGATCTCGTAGCGCGTGATCACGGGGCCGGGCATGGCGGCCACCACATGCACTTCCACGCCAAAGTCCTTGAGGCGCTTTTCGATCAGCCGGCTGGTCATCTCCAGCGTCTCGGGCGAGACGCTCTCCTGGCGCTGCTGCGCCGCATCGAGCAGGTCCACCTGGGGCAGCTTGCTGTCGGGCAATTCGGAGAACAGCGGCTTCTGGCGCTCCTTGACCACGCGCACGCTGGGGGCCGCCGCCTCCTGCAGCACGGGCTCGATGATCTGCACGGGCTGCGGGTGCTGCACGGCGCTTTCCGTGCGCTCTTCCTGCAACACCTCTTCGCGCTCGCGCGCGGCACGGCGGCCTGCGGCCTCGTCCCGGGCCTTCTCGCGGCGCGCGAAGAGGAAATGCACCCATCCATCCAGGCGTGCGCCCATGGATTCGGCCAGATGCCCCCAGGAAAAGCGGAACACCATGGCCAGGCCTATCACGGCCACGCAGATGCCGATCAGGCCCGAACCCATGAAGCCCAGCCATTGCAGGCTGTGGTAGCCCAGCATGTAGCCAAAGACGCCGCCGGCAGGGCCTGGCAGCACGCTCTCGAAGCGGTACAGCCGCGTCCATTCCAGCGCGCAGCTTGCGCCCAGCAGCAGCAGCAGGCCACCCCAGAAACGCAGGCGCCGGCGCCACAGCGGCGGCAGCTGCACGCCATCGCGGGGCACGCCGCCCCGCAGCCAGCGGGCGAAGGAAGACATCCAGGTCTGCACCGAGGCCAGCACCAGCCACCAGACCGACATGCCGAAGCCGAAATAGCAGGCGTCGGCCAGCCAGGCTCCGACGCGGCCCATCCAGTTGGCGACCAGGCGCGCGTGTCCCGCCCCGGAGGTGGACCACGCTGGATCCTGGGGCGAGTAGCTGAACATGGAGGCAAGCCAGAACACCAGGGCCAGCAGCCCCGCCAACAGCAGCATTTCATGGCCGAAGCGCGCCACCATGCCGGGGCGCGCCGCAGACTTGGATTTGCCCTTGGCGGATGTGGAAGCGTTCAGAGCGTTCAATGAGTAGGTCATACGCAGGCGGGAGCTTACCCCAGCCCCCTCGGGCTGGCCGCAAAAACAGCCAGGACGGCCTGCTAGCGTAATGCAAGCACTTGCAACAGAACATGACGCCGCTGCATGACGGCGCCATGTCGATCATTTTTGACAATCCGGGCCATTGATCCGCATGGCAACGGGAACCCGGCTGCGGAGCGATACTCCATGGCTGTGCCCGATGTATCTTTTTTCTGCACGCCGACTGCCGGCGTGCGCCTTTTTCAAGAACTGCATCCATGTCTTCTACGCAACACGCCAAAGTCCTGATCCTCGGCTCCGGCCCTGCCGGCTACACGGCCGCCATCTACGCCGCGCGCGCCAACCTCAACCCGCTGCTGGTGACCGGCATGGCCCAGGGTGGCCAGCTGATGACGACGACGGAAGTGGACAACTGGCCTGCGGACGTGAACGGCGTACAGGGCCCCGAACTGATGCAGCGCTTCCTGGAGCACGCAGAGCGCTTCAAGACCCAGGTGGTGTTCGACCACATCCACAGCGTCGATTTCTCCAAGCGTCCGTTCACGCTGACCGGCGACTCGGGCACCTACACCTGCGACAGCCTGATCATCGCCACGGGCGCCTCGGCCAAGTACCTGGGCCTGCCCTCCGAAGAGGCCTTCATGGGCCGCGGCGTCTCGGGCTGCGCCACCTGCGACGGTTTCTTCTACCGCGAGCAGCCCGTGTGCGTGGTCGGCGGCGGCAACACCGCCGTCGAGGAAGCCCTGTACCTGTCCAACATCGCCAGCAAGGTCACCCTGGTGCACCGCCGCGACAAGTTCAAGGCCGAGCCCATCCTCGTGGACAAGCTCATGGACAAGGTCCGTGCCGGCAAGATCGAACTCAAGACCCACTTCGTGCTCGACGAGGTGCTGGGCGACCAGTCCGGCGTGACCGGCATCCGCATCAAGAGCACCCAGGATGGCCATGCCGAGGACATCCAGCTGCAGGGCTGCTTCATCGCCATCGGCCACGCGCCCAACACCGAGATCTTCAAGGGCCACCTGGAGATGGACGAGACCGGCTACATCATCACCCAGGGCGGCCTCAAGGGCTTCGCCACCCAGACCAGCGTGCCCGGCGTGTTCGCGGCCGGCGACGTGCAGGACCATGTCTACCGCCAGGCCATCACCAGCGCCGGCACGGGCTGTATGGCCGCGCTGGACGCCCAGCGCTTCCTCGAGCAGGAATAAGCGGGATGCCATCCCGCCCGCCCTGCCCTCGTGCAGGGCGGCAAAAGCCCCTGGCTGCCGCCGTGATTGGCTGGCCCAGGGGCTTTTCTCATGAAGACGCTATAATCCGTGGCTTTGCTGAATTTGAAGCGCGCCTTGCTTGCATGGCCAGGACACTTTCAGCGATGGGGTTACCGCCACCCTTTATGGCGAGGTGAGGTTGCCGGCAGGCCCTGCAGCAAATGCAGGGCATCAGCGTCGGCGGCTGTACAACTATCGGAGTGTCCTCATGGCACGCGTATGTGAAGTAACGGGCAAGAAGCCCATGGTGGGAAACAACGTTTCCCACGCCAACAACAAGACCAAGCGTCGTTTCCTGCCCAACCTGCAATACCGCCGTTTCTGGGTTGAGAGCGAAAACCGTTGGGTGCGCCTGCGCGTTTCCAGCGCTGCTCTGCGCCTGATCGACAAGAACGGTATCGACTCCGTGCTCGCAGACCTGCGTGCCCGTGGCCAAGCCTAAATCCCTCAAGGAGAAACACCATGGCTGCTAAAGGCGGACGCGAAAAGATCAAGCTGGAATCCACTGCAGGAACCGGCCACTTCTACACCACGACCAAGAACAAGAAGACAATGCCCGAGAAGATGGCGATCATGAAGTTTGATCCCAAGGCTCGCAAGCACGTCACGTACAAGGAAATCAAGCTGAAGTAATTCAGCCTGTCCCTGGTACCGACAAAGAAACCGCCCGGCGCAAGCCCGGCGGTTTTTTTGCGTCCCTCACCCGTGGCGCGCGGCCTGGCCCAGCTGCGCGCAGGCCATGGCGCCGAGATCGCGGCAGGCCTGCTCGACCACGCCATCCACGGGCAGGGTGCAGCCCAGGCGCATGCAGTGCTCGTAGCGGCCCGAGTTGGAGAACATGCTGCCCGGCGCCGTGCGTATGCCGCGCGCCAGCGCCTGCGTGAACAGCGCGGACGTGGACACGCCAGCCGGAAGCTCCAGCCACAGGCTGAGTCCGCCGGGCGGCAGGCTCAGCCGCGTTCCCAACGGGAAAAAGCGCGCCACCAGCTGCGCCATGCCCTCGCGCTGGCGCCGCAGCTGCTGCTTCAGGCGCTGCAGATTGCGCAGATGCGCGGGCGAGCCCACGCAGGCGGCCGCCAGCAACTGGGCCAGGGTCTGGGTCCCCCGGCTGCGCGCGAACTTGAGCATCTGCACACGGCCATGCCACTGGCCGGCGTTCATCCAGCCCTGGCGCAGGCCTGGCGCCATGCTCTTGTTGAAGGCCTCGCAATAGATCACATGTCCCGGCAGGCGGTCCCAGGCCTTGATGGGGCGCACGGGCTGGCTGCTTTCCACGAACAGGCCGTAGGAGTCGTCCTCGATCAGCGCCACGCCGTGGGCGGCGCACAGCTCGATCAGTCTGGCCTTGTGTTCATCGGGAATGCGCGTGCCCAGCGGCATCTGCAGCTCGGGCACGACCACCACGGCCTTCAGCCGGGGCTGGGTCTGCAGGGCCAGCTCCAACGCCTCGATGGACAGGCCGGTGCGCGGGCTGCAGGGAATCTCCAGCGCCTGCATCTGCAGCGACTCCACCACCTGCAGCAGGCCGTAGTAGGTCGGCGACTCCACGGCCACCACATCGCCGGGCGAGGCCACAGCGGCCAGCGCCAGGCTCACGGCCTCGGAATTGCCCGTGGTCGCCAGCACATCGGCCGGTGCGACATGGATGCCCGCCGCCAGCGCGCGCCGCGCCATGGCCCGCTGGAAATCAGGGTGGCTGCCCATCATGGAACGCCCCAGCACCAGCAGATCGGGCTGCTCGCGCAGCAGCCGGGCAGCCGCCTGGTTCAGGTAGCCGCGATCGAACAGTTCCGGCGGCGGCGTGGCACCGCCCAGGTCCACCTGCACATCGGCCTGGCGGCCGCGCTCCAGCATGAGCGAGATGTGCTCATTGATGCCCGCAAAGTGCTGTTGTGGCAACGGCTGCACGGGCTGGCTCAGATCCGGTTCGCTGGCAGGCGCCAGCCCTGCAGGCCGGGCATCGCGAACGAAGTAGCCCACGCGCGGGCGGGCCTCGAGCTGGCCCAGATCCTCCAGATGCCGCAGCGTCTGCAGCGCCGTGGACAGGCTGACCTCGTGGCGGCGCATCAGCTCGCGCACGGAAGGCATGCGCTCGCCCGCCTTGAGCGTGCCCATCTCCATGGCCAGGCTGTAGTCGGCCGCCAGGCGGCGGTACAGGGTGGGGGCGGCGCTTGCGGCGGTCATGGGCAGGATGGAAAACGGCTGGGGATGGAAGTGCTTGACTGAGATCTTGCCTCAAGGCCCTGTTACGCAACAGATACAGATCATCAAGCCATGCAGCAGAACAGAACATGGACTGCCTGCACTGCTGCGGCGCAACAAACCACAGCCTGTGCCTGTGCCAAAGAGGGCCGAATGCCTACGCTTGGGGCCTGGAACTACAGGACAACGACCCATGCACAACGCCCACACCCGCTCTTTCGAACTGCGCCATCTCGCCCCCGGAAACGACCTGTATCTGTCCATGCAGGAGGGCTGCGAGCTGTTCTGCCGCCAGGGCAGCCTGGAAATCAGCGTCCCGCAGCAGGCCTGGGCCGATGCAGCGCCGGGGCTGACCCTCAGGCTGCAGCCGGGCCAGGGCTGGCGCGCAGGCGCGGACCTGCGGATAAGAGTCCGCTCCGTGTCCCAGGCCACGGCAGGTCTGGAACTGCAGCCGAACCCCGCAGCAAAAAGCCGCATCGCCTCCGAAGAGAAGATGCGGCCCCGGGAATGGACGCTTGCCGGCTGGCTTCGCAGCTTCAGGCGTGGGCAGCGCGCAGCTTGACCGAGAACTCCTTGAGCGCGGCAATGCCGCTGGCCTCGGCGCGATGGCACCAGGCCTGCAGATGGGCCGTCAGCTGCTCGCGCGACAGCGAGGTGTTGAGCCACAGCTGGCGCAGCTCCTCGCGCATGACCAGCATCTGGTCCAGCACGGGATGGGCGGCGCGCGCCTGGGCCAGCTGGTCCTGCGCCTGGGCGGGCACCTTGTCGGCATCGCGGTGCAGCCAGCGGCGCGCCGTCCTGAGCAAGGACAGGTCGGCCTGCTGCGCCTTGCGCTGCTTGAGCGCATCGAGTTCGAACTGCACGGCGGCACGCACGCCGCGCGCATAGCGGGCCATGACCTCGTAGCGGTTGGCGATCACGGCCTCCAGCGTCTTTTCGTCGGCCACAGGCTTGATGGCGCCCATGACCAGCCTGGGCGGCGTTTTCTTGACCTTGGCCCAGCCGACCGCCTGCATCGCCCGGATGTAGGCCCAGCCCACATCGAACTCATAGCGCTTGACCGAGAACTTGGCCGAGGTCGGATAGGTGTGGTGGTTGTTGTGCAGTTCCTCACCGCCGATGATCAGGCCCCAGGGCACGAGGTTGGTGCTGGCATCCTGGGCCTCGAAGTTGCGGTAGCCCCAGAAATGGCCCAGGCCGTTGACCACGCCGGCAGCCCAGAACGGAATCCAGGCCATCTGCACGGCCCAGATGGTCAGTCCGATGGCGCCGAACAGCAGCACGTTGATGACCAGCATCAGAGAAGGACCCCAGATCGAATGCCGGCTGTAGAGATGACGCTCGATCCAGTCGTCGGGCGTGCCGTGGCCGAACTTCCTGAGCGTCTCGGCGTTCTTGGCCTCTTCGCGGTACAGCTCCGCGCCCTGGCGCATCACGGTATCCAGCCCGCGCGTTTGCGGGCTGTGGGGATCGTCCTCGGTTTCGCACTTGGCGTGGTGCTTGCGGTGGATGGCTACCCACTCCTTGGTGACCATGCCCGTGCCCAACCACAACCAGAACCGGAAGAAATGCGAGGGCACCGGCCCCAGGTCCAGCGAACGATGGGCCTGACAGCGGTGCAGGAAGATGGTGACGCCCGCAATCGTGACGTGGGTGGTGACCAGGGCATACAGCAGCAGCTGCCACCACGACAGCTGCCACAGGCCATGGGCCATCCAGTCCAGGGCAATATTCCAAACCGACGCGAAATCCACAGACATGACCCAAGCCTTTGCCAAAGCCGGCGCCCAGTGGCACCGATGCCTCAATTTTAGGCGAGCCCCCCGTGAAGACGTTCGGCAATCTCCCGCGATTTACAGCTTATTGCGTCTGCAAGTTACGGCTTCCGGGTCCAAACGGCGGCGAAAAACCCGTCCGTCTCATGGCGCTGGGGCCACAGGCGCAGGTACTGCGTGCCGGTCTCGCCGCCGCTGCACAGCACATCGCCCCGCTCCACCTTGAGCTGGGCCAGAAGTTCTCCGGCATCCATGGCCACGAAGTCAGAGTGCTCCGCTGCAAAGGCGTCGGCGATGGCTTCGTTTTCCTGGGGCAGGACCGAACAGGTGGCATAGACCAGGCGCCCGCCCGGCTTGACCAGCCGCGCAGCACTGGCCAGGATGGCCGCCTGCTTTTGCGTGAGTTCCTCGATGGCCTTGGCCGACTGGCGCCACTTGAGGTCGGGGTTGCGGCGCAGCGTGCCCAGGCCCGAGCAGGGCGCATCCACCAGCACGCGGTCGATCTTTCCGGCCAGGCGCTTGACGCGGTCGTCGCGCTCATGGGCGATGGCCGCGGGGTGCACGTTCGACAGGCCCGAGCGCGCCAGGCGCGGCTTCAGGGCCTCGAGCCGGTGGCCCGAGACATCGAAGGCGTACAGACGCCCCGTGCTGCGCATCGAAGCACCAATGGCCAGGGTCTTGCCGCCTGCGCCTGCACAGAAATCGACCACCATTTCGCCGCGCTTGGCATCGAGCATCAGCGCCAGCAGTTGCGAGCCTTCGTCCTGCACCTCAATGGCACCGCGCGTGAAAGCGTCCATCCGGGCCAGCGCCGGCTTGCCCTGCACACGCAGGCCCCAGGGCGAGTAAGGTGTGGCTTCGGCGACGATGCCGGCATCGGCCAGTTCCTTTTGCACATCGGCACGCTTGGCGTTCAGCGCATTGACGCGCAGATCCAGCGGCGCGGCCTGTTCCATACTCTGGGCAAAGGCCCAGAAGTCATCGCCCAGTTGCTGCTGTAGCGGCGCGACCAGCCATTCGGGAAGGTTGTGGCGGTGCGGCTCCATCAGTT
Source organism: Delftia sp. WSY_10 (assembly GCF_043104705.1). Taxonomy (NCBI): domain Bacteria; kingdom Pseudomonadati; phylum Pseudomonadota; class Betaproteobacteria; order Burkholderiales; family Comamonadaceae; genus Delftia; species Delftia sp. WSY_10. Next base: position 103,282 of record NZ_JBICKY010000012.1, read on the forward strand.
CGTCGGGACGCACGGCCTCGCAGGCGTCCAGCCATTGCAGCTCCTGCGGCGACAGCGCGGCGCGCACGAAGCTGCGTGCGTCCTTGACACCTTGCTCGGTCTTGCCAGCCACGCGGGCCAGTGCCTCCTGGCTGTGGGCAAAGCCCAAAATGGCCAGCCTGCGTTCACGCGAGCCGCTGCCAGAACGCGCCAGGCTCTCAAAAAGCAGCTTCTTGCGCAGCACGGTGTAGGCGGTCTCGGCCAGCGCAGCGCGCTCGCGCGGGCCCAGGTTGCGGTTTTCACGGAAAAAGCGTGACACCACGGCGTCGGCCGGATGTTCGAAAGTCAGGGTGCGCTTGACCAGTTCGGCGCAGGCGTCGAGAAGCTGTTTGGGATGCATGGCCGCGATTGTCCCACTGCCTTGCAAATCCGAGAGGGGCGCAGGTCGGAACCCGGAGCAACGCCGGGCTGGCACGGCTACCATGGCGCCCCATGACCGATGACGACCTGCCCCCTCTGATTGCCACGCCCCCGGGCCTGTACCGCCACTACAAGGGCGCTCCCTACGAGGTGCTTGCCACCGTGCGCCACAGCGAAACGCGCGAGTCCATGACCCTGTACCGCGCGCTCTACGGCGAGCGCGGCCTGTGGGTGCGGCCGGCCGCCATGTTCAACGAAACCGTGGTCATCAACGGCGTGGAGCAGCCCCGCTTTGCACGCTGCCCCGAAGTGGAGCAGCAGGCCTTTCAGAGCGAAGGCCTGTGAGCAGACCCTAGCCCCGCATCAACTGCGCCACGGCGCGCGGGTAGATGATGTGCTCCTGCACCAGCACGCGCGCGGCCAGTGCCTGGGCCGTGTCGCCGGGCAGCACGGGCACCACGGCCTGCTCCAGGATGGGGCCCACATCCAGCTCGGCCGTCACGCGGTGCACGGTGCAGCCGGCGAAGCGGCAGCCTGCATCGATGGCCCGCTGGTGCGTGTGCAGGCCCGTGAAGGCGGGCAGCAGCGACGGGTGGATGTTGATCATGCGACCTTCGTAATGCGCAACGAAGCCCGGCGTGAGGATGCGCATGAAGCCGGCAAGCACGACCAGCGCGGGCGCGTGCCGGTCGATCACCTGGGCCAGCTCGGCGTCGAAGGCCTCGCGGCTGGGGAACGGGCGGTGGTCCAGCACCTCGGTGGCAATGCCCTGCTCGCGCGCGAAAACGAGGCCCGAAGCCTCGGCCTTGTTGCTGACCACGGCGGCCACGCGGGCGCCATAACGCCGCGCCCAGTCCTGTTGCTGCGAAGCACGCACAATGGCAGCCATGTTCGAGCCGCCGCCCGAGATCAGGATCACGATATTTTTCATGGGCGGCGATTGTCGCACCGCGGGCCGCGCGGCCTGCGCCAGCCCCGGCAAGGCCCATGGCCCTGCCGGGCCTTGTCACCTCTTGCCCTCAGACCCATGCCATTCGATCCCCGCTCCACCCCCTTGACCGCCGTCGAAGCCCGCGTGCTGGCCACCCTGATGGAGAAGGCGCGTACCGTGCCCGACAGCTACCCGCTCACGCTCAACGCACTGGTGACGGGCTGCAACCAGAAAAGCAGCCGCGATCCGGTGATGGAAGTCAGCGAGGGCGAAGCCCAGGAAGCGCTGGACAGCCTGCGCCTGCGCACCATGTCCGTGCAGATCAGCAGCGCACGCGCCACGCGCTGGGAACACAACTTCCCGCGCGGCGTGGGTGTGCCCGACCAGAGCGCCGTGCTGCTGTCCCTGCTGATGCTGCGCGGCCCGCAGACGGCTGGCGAGCTGCGCATCAACTCCGAGCGCTGGCACCGCTTTGCCGACATCTCCTCGGTCGAAGCCTTCCTGGAAGAGCTGCGCGAGCGCAGCGAGGAAAAAGGCGGCCCGCTGGTCGTCCTGCTGCCCCGCGCGCCCGGCGCGCGCGAACAACGCTGGGCCCACCTGCTGTGCGGCCCCGTGGACGTGAACGCGATCGCCTCGGCCCCTGCGGCAGCAGGCGCACGCGGCGATGCCCTGGCCCAGCGCGTGGTCGATCTGGAAGCCCAGGTACGCCAGCTGCAGGCACGTCTGGCACATGTCTACGCCCAGCTGGGTCTGGAAGAACCCGATCAGCCTGCCTGATATCCGGCGGCCGTGAAGCCATCAGGGATTGCCATAGGTTGTCACGCCCTGGACAGTTCAAAAAAGAACGCGCGTGCTACAAAAGCCGGGATTGAAGGAGACACAGTCCATGGACCTGGCATTTACCACTGAAGAACAGTCCTTTCGCGAGGAAGTCCGCGCCTGGGTGCGGGCCAACCTGCCCCAGGACATCGCGCACAAGGTGCGCCATTCGCTGCGCCTGACGCGCGACGACCTGCAGAACTGGGCCAAGATTCTTGGCAAGAAAGGCTGGCTGGGCTACGGCTGGCCCAAGCAGTTCGGCGGACCCGGCTGGAACGCCGTGCAAAAGCACCTGTTCGAGGAGGAATGTGCCCTGGCCTGCGCGCCGCGCATCATTCCCTTCGGCCCCGTGATGGTGGCGCCCGTGATCATGGCCTACGGCACGCCCGAGCAGCAGCAGCGCTTTCTGCCCGGCATTGCCAGCGGCGAAGTGTGGTGGAGCCAGGGCTACTCGGAGCCGGGCTCGGGCTCGGACCTGGCCAGCGTCAAGACCCGCGCCGAGCGCGTGGGCGACAAATACATCGTCAACGGCCAGAAGACCTGGACCACGCTGGGCCAGTACGGCGAATGGATCTTCTGCCTGGTGCGCACCAGCAACGAGGGCAAGCCCCAGACCGGCATCAGCTTCCTGCTGGTGGACATGAAGAGCCCTGGCGTGACCGTGCGCCCGATCAAGCTGCTGGACGGCGAGTGCGAGGTCAACGAGGTCTTCTTCGACAATGTGGAAGTGCCGGCCGAGAACCTGATCGGCGAGGAGAACAAGGGCTGGACCTACGCCAAGCACCTGCTCAGCCACGAGCGTACCAACATCGCCGACGTGAACCGCGCCAAGCGCGAGCTGGAACGCCTCAAGCGCATCGCCAAGGCCGAAGGCGTCTATGAGGACCAGCGTTTCCGCGACGAGATCGCCAAGCTCGAAGTCGACGTGGTGGCGCTGGAGATGCTGGTGCTGCGCGTGCTGTCGGCCGAGAAATCGGGCAAGAACCCGCTGGACATCGCCGGCCTGCTCAAGATCAAGGGCAGTGAAATCCAGCAGCGCTACTCCGAGCTGATGATGCTGGCCGCAGGCCCCTTCAGCCTGCCCTTCATCGAAGAAGCCATGGAAGCCGGCTGGCAGGGCGACTTCCCCGGCGGCGTGGCGGACAACGCGCCGCTGGCATCGACCTATTTCAACATGCGCAAGACGACGATCTACGGCGGCTCCAACGAGGTCCAGAGAAACATCGTCGCTCAGACGGTGCTGGGCTGATTTTGGCTGGAGTTTCGCTGACCCCAGAAGTGCGCCGGACGCGCTTCGATCAGCTTCGGGAGACAGAAAATGGACTTTGATTTTTCGGATGACCAGCAGCAACTGCGCGACGCGGTGCGCCGCTGGGTGGACAAGGGCTACACCTTCGAGCGCCGCCGCTCCATCGTCGAGGCGGGCGGCTTCTCGCGCGAGGCCTGGGGCGAGCTGGCCGAACTGGGCCTGACGGCACTGACCGTGCCCGAGGAGCACGGCGGCCTGGGCCAGGGCGCCACCGACGTGATGGTGGTGATGGAAGAGCTGGGCCGCGGTCTGGTGATGGAGCCGCTGGCACAGGCCTTCGTGGCATCCAGCGTGCTCGGCCAGCATGCCGACGCCTCCGTGGCCGGCCAGTGGCTGCCGCGCGTGGCCAGCGGCGAGGCCCTGGTCGTGCTGGCACACCAGGAGCGCCAGGCCCGTTACCGGCTCGACGTCTGCGCGGCCACGGCCGGCAAGAGCGGCAGCGGCTACACGGTGGATGCCACCAAGAGCGTGGTGCCCGCAGGCGACGCGGCCGATGCCTTCCTGGTGCCGGCCCAGCTGGACGGCAAGATCGCCCTCTTCCTGGTGGAGCGCGGCGCCAGCGGCGTCAGCACCCAGGGCTACCGGACCCAGGATGGCAGCCGCGCCGCCGAGCTGCGCTGCCAGGCGGCTCCCGCCACGCTGGTGACGACCGATGGCCTGGCCGCCCTGACGCTGGCCCAGGACGTGGCCAACGCCGCCCTGTGCGCCGAAGGCGTGGGCGCCATGGAGCAGACACTGAAGCTCACCACCGAGTACATGAACCAGCGCAAGCAGTTCAACACGGTGATCGCCAGCTTCCAGGCCCTGCGCCACCGCGTGGCGGACATGAAGATGCAGCTGGAGCTGGCCCGCTCCATGAGCTACTACGCCAGCCTCAAGATGAACACGCCCGAGGCGGAGCGCCACGTGGCCATCGCGCGCGCCAAGGTCCAGCTGGGCCAGTCGCTGCGCTATGTGGGCCAGCAGTCGGTGCAGCTGCACGGCGGCATCGGCGTGACCGACGAGTACGCAGGCAGCCACTACTTCAAGCGCCTGACGCAGATGGAGATGACGGGTGGGGACACGCTGCACCATCTGGGCATCGTGTCCGGGAAGATGCAGGACACGGCCGGCGTGTTTGCCTGAGCCTCGGGTCCAGCTTCAGACCACCAGACCCCGCAGGAAACTGCGGGGCTTTTTCATGGGCTTTTCATGGGCTTTTCATGGGCCTTTGCTTTTTCCCATGCTTGCCCGCCGCCTCAGGTCAGCCTGTAGCCCTCGGGCCTGAGCGGCGCGGGCAGATCCGTCTCGCCCAGCGTGCGGCCCAGGCTGATCTCGATGGAGCGGCAGATGGTGTCCAGCGGCAGGTCGTTGCTCTCCAGGCCAAAGGGCTCTTCGAGTTCATCGCCAAGGGCGTCGAGCCCATAGAAGGTGTAGGCCACGATGGCCACGACAAAGGGCGTCATGAACCCGGTCGTGTCCACCAGGCCGAACGGCAGCAGAAAGCAGTACATATAGGCCGTGCGGTGCAGCAGCAGCGCATACGAGAACGGCATGGGCGTGTTGCGTATGCGCTCGCACGAGGCGGCAGCGGCCGTCATGCGTGTGAAGGTCTTGTCCATTGACGCGGCCAGGCAGGGCTCCATCTCGCCACGGCGCACACACTGCGCCAGGTCATGCCCCATGGACATCATCAGTGCGTCGCAGCGCTGCTCCAGCGGCAGGGCCTGGATTTGGCGCCATTCCCTGTCCACGAGCCAGCGGCCGGCTTCGGCATCGTCGTGCAGGCCCCGCAGCTGGGACCGCAGCGAATGCGCGAAGGCAACAGCCCGGTGCACCATGCGCACGCGCACGTCGCTGTCGCGGCGCCGGGGATCGGGCACCGTGTCCAGCGCAATCAGGCTCTGGCACTGGCGCGCCAGCGTGCGCGCGCAGATCACCATCTCTCCCCAGAGCTTGCGCCCTTCCCAGTAGCGGTCGTAGGCGGTGTTGTTGCGAAACCCCAGGAAGATGGCCAGCGGCAGGCCGATCAGCGTGAAGGGGATGGGCGTCACCGTGATCTTCACGTCGAAGAGATTGCCGTGCACCAGGGTGATGATGGCGGCAAACACGATGTTCACGAGCAGCGTGACCTGGATGCGCTGGAGCACCGAGCCCCGCAAAATCAGAAACAGCCTGAGGCCGGCGGGGCGATCACGGACGATCATGGGGCGAATGCTAGGTATAAACCCTTATTCGATCACATATTGAGCATGTCAATGGGCTGCGGCCATGCTCCGAACCAAAAAAAAGGCGCCCCGAAGGGCGCCCTGCGTCACGACCGGTTGCCGGTCACAGCGCGTTGAAGCAGCGGCGGCGCACCATGCCCCAGCCCATGATGCCCATCAAGCCGGACATCAGGATCAGGCCCCATTCGGAGAGGGTGGGGATGGAGGCGGGCGATACGGCCACGGCCACCGCGCGTGAAGCCGTGTTGTTGGCCGGGTTGGCATCTCCGGTCGCACCGGTGCTGCCCGTCAGTGCCACCGCCCCCACGGAGCTGGGCGTTCCGCTGACCGTGCAGGTCACGCTGGCGCCCGCAGGCACGGCATCCCCTGCGGACCAGGCTGCATTGGAGGGGCTGATGCGGCAAGCGCCCTGGCTGACGCCAGGCGGCAGTCCCGTGACTGCGCACGAGGTGCCTGCCGATGCATCGGCCGAGCCCTGGTTCTTGCAGACAAAACGGCCGCTGTAGGGCGTGCCGGCAGTGAACGCGGTCGGCAGGCCGCTCAGATCGACGCCCATGTCGGGCACTGCAACGGTGGACACATTCATGGTCGCGGTGTTGTTTGCCGCATTCGAATCATCCGTTGCGCCCGTGGTGCCCGTGACCGTGGACGAACCTGCAGCCGTGGGCGTACCGCTCACCTGGCAGGTGACCGTGGCTCCCACCGGCACCGCATTGCCCGCCACCCACGCGGCATTGCCGGGGCTGATGGAGCATGCGCCTTGCGTCACGCCAGCCGGCAGGCCGGTGACGGCGCAGGAGGTGCCGCTCACGGCGTTGGCCAGGCCCTGGTTGCTGCAGGTGAAGCTGCCGCTATAGGGAATGTTCAGCGGCGAGGTGGAGGGCAGTCCGCTCAGATTGACCTGCATGTCCGGCGCTGTGGTGACCGTGATGTTCGATGTGGCCGTGTTGTTGCCCGGGGTCAGGTCGTTGTCGCCGCCCGTGGTCACCGTGACCGTCGAGCTGCCGCCTGGACCCGTCGGTGTGCCGGAGACCAGGCAGACCACCGTCTTGCCCACAGGCACCACGGCGGGCTGCATCCAGGCCGCGCCGTCTATCGTGCATTGGCCTGCCGTCACACCAGGGGGCAGACCGGAGGCATCGCAGATAGCCTGGCCTGCGCTGGCTGCACCATCGTTCTTGCAGGAGAAGCTGCCGGTGTAGGGGACGCCGACCACGGCGGTGGGCGGGAGTCCGGAGACATCAGGCACCATGTCGCTGCTCGCCGCGGGAGCCAGCAATTGGGTCTGCACCATGGCACCGAGCAGGGTCGAGGTCAGGTCGCCTCCGATGGTGTAGTTGCCGTTGTTGATCTGGTCTGACGGCGTGCCCGCAGGAACCTTCACGGTCATCGTGAACGTGCCCGACTGCCCGGGTGCCAGGGTCCCAAAGTTGCACTGGGCAGGGTCTGAACTGCCCACGGCCGGGGCCGTGCAAGCGCCGCCGTCGCCGGCCAGCGACACGAACGTGGTCGGACTGACGCCCGCATCCGTGCCCACGGGCATGGCGGGCGTGACCTTCACGTTGTTCACCGGGGTGCTGCCGTTGTTCGTATAGGTATAGGTGTAGGTGATCTCCGTGCCGTCCGCCTTGGGCGCGCTGACAGGCCCGGACGCGCTGATCCACAAGGTCTTGGGCAGGGTCGTGCCGAAGTTGTCAACGTACAGATGGCCTGCGTGGCCACCGGCACTGCAGGCCGAGGCCACGGCCTGCAGCCTGACCTTGTCGCCTACCCGCAGGTAGGCATTGCCAGGAGCGACATCGTAGGCCTGGGGGTCGGTGTAGTTCTGGATGGCACCGCCCTTGTCGGTAAAGGTCTTCCAGGGTGCTCCCGGCTCGCCGCCGTAGTGGTACTTGAAGAACAACTCCTGGGGTGAGCCCGTCAGATCCGTGGCGGTCTGGGCGTCATAGGTCTTGACCAGCGAGATGGCAAAGTAGGGGCGATCCTCGCCTCCGTGATTGCTGGCGTACTCAAGCACGGGCGCCGCGACAAATCGGATGTGGATCTTGCCGTCCTGGTCGATGTCATCCGCAGTCAGCGTCACTTCCTGGGTGATGGAACTTGCCGTATTGACCTGCTGGGTCCAGCCGGCGAGTCCCCCCGTGACATTGTTGGACCGCGGTATCACGTTGCTGGCTGGGGTGGTGCTGTTCGCCTTGAGGTTGATGCGGGCAGAGTGGGAGCCTGCCAAAGTCAGTTTGAGGGCGGACTGGCCGGCGTCACCCCGGAACAGGACTTCGTCTGCAGCGCCTTCCGAGCCGCTGTCGATTTCGACCAGATGAACCTTGCTGCCGGGCGGCTGCAAAAGCAACTCGCTCAGGCTCTTCGGATTGGTCTGGGTCCCATTGTTGGTCCAGGCCTGAGCCGTCCAGCCAGTCAAGTCTCCCGTCTCGAAATCACCATTCAGAAACGCCGCCTGTGCCCCCGCACCGATCACCGCCAGGGTGCCAGCCGCGATCAGGCGTCTCGCCTGCCTCCAAGCGTTCATGCGCGGCCCTGTGGGCCGGATATGCAAACTCTGTCTCGCCATACCATTCCTCTCTTCATGTGTGTTTGATCACGGATGAAAACCCCGACGGCCCACGCCGCCGGCTTGCGCACACCGCCAGCACCAAGCCGCCCAATCACGCGCACGCGCTTTTGCAGCAAAAAAATGGGCGAACGAATCCCTTCCGCATGCCCGGACGGCAGCGGTTCAAAAAGCTGAAATGGAGAAGAAAAAGGCGCCTAAGGCACGAACACCAGCCCTCGACCGAACACGGCCCTCACCGGCAGGGCCAGCCCGGAGATATCCAGGGTCTTGCGGCGAAGCCGCGTCAACTGCGATTCAATGCGATGAAAACCGTCATCCACATCGGCATAGCCCATGGCCTCGATCAGGGTCTGCTTGGACACCATGGTCCCAGGGGTTGCCATCAGGCAGCCGAGCAATTCCAGCTCGCGGCTGGTCAGGGCAATGATCTGGTGGTTGGGTGCGACCATGCAGGCCGACAGGGGGTCAAGGCGCCAGGTCAGGAATGGGGCGGACGCCCTGCCCGGCTGACCGGTGTTGCGGCGAAGCTGGGAGCGGATGCCGGCCACCAGCTCGTTCATGTCGGTGGGCTTGACGAAGTACTGCAGCGCGCCGGCATTGAGGCCGGCAATGCGGCTGTCCAGATCGCCGCGTGCCGTGAGCACCACCACGGGGATCTCCTGCTCGGCCAGGCGCTTGACCAGGCTCAACCCGTCCTCGCCGGGCAGACCCAGGTCGACGACGACCAGATCTGCCTTCTCGCGCAGTAGCTTTATGTAGAAGTCTTCTGCAGAATCCGTGCCCCAGGCATGCAGGCCAGACTTTGTTAAAAATCGACACACATTGATACGAATATCCTCGTCGTCCTCTACGACGGCGACGGTGAACTCGATCGATGGCTCTAGTGTCTGCTGCATGATGTTTGCCTATTGGTGCGCGGATTTTCATTGGGGTGAACGTCCGCCGCCATGCACGAACACTCTCGAATGCTCACAGTTCAGAGAAACACACAAAAATTTACTTTTATTGCATGGATCACGGTATCGCTCGGGCTGCTCGCATTTTTCGTGCTGAGCCCGGCAACCATGTCTCCCCCTGACAAGGGACTGCGTCTGGGCAAGGACCTGCCGATGCAGGTGCTTGCCGATGCGGGCCGCAGCATGACCATTGAACAGGTCGCGGCCCTGCCCGATGATGCCTTCGAAACCCGGCGCACGCCTCTGAACGAGGGCTATACCCGCCAGGCTTACTGGGTGAGGGTTGCCATGCCTGCCCTCGCACCCGCCAGTGCGCTGGCCGGCAATGATCCGCTGTGGCTGGAGATCACGCCCACCTATCTGGACAGGGTCACGCTCTACCAGCAGGCGAATGGCCTGTGGCAGGCACGCGAAAGCGGCGACACGGTGCCCATGGCCCAGCGCATCCATGTGCGCCAGCTGGTGTTTCCACTGCGCGCCGGCCAGCCCTTTGTGCTGCGCATCGAGACCAGCAGCGCCATGCAGCTGTACGCCACGGTCTGGCGCAGCACGGGGCTGATGGCCTGGCTGTCCAGCGTGGAGTGGGCCTCGGGGGTGCACCAGGGCGTGAACCTGGTGCTGACCTTGCTGATCGCCGGCGCAGCCCTGGCCCTTCGCATGCGCAGCCTGATGGCCATGACGCTGCTGGCGTTCGTGGTTCTGACCCACAACGCCAATGTGCGCGGCTATGCCCAGCTGTGGCTGCCCGAGCCCTGGGCGCCGCATGCGGATATCTGGGTGAGCGTGGGCGTCTTCCTGCTGCCTGCCGCCTTTGCCTGGCAGGCACGCGAGACCTTGACGCGCGGCACGATCTGGCGCCGCATCGACCGCATGCTGGTGCTGCTGACCTTGGCGCCGCTGCTGGCCTTGCTCAGCATTCCCATGGGGCACTACACGCAATGGGCCTGGCTCGGAGTCAGCGTCCCCTGGATGGCCAGCATGCTGAGCGCTCTGGTGGCCTGGAAGAACCTGCTCCGCCAGGGCCCCAGCATCGTCAACCTGCTGGTGCTGATTCCCTACACGCTGCATGCGGTCATGGGCATCCACGTGGCTGCAGCGTTCACGGGGCTGGTGTCCTCCGACATCGAAGCCGGCATGTACTGGCAACTGGAATCGCTGCTGCTGTACATCCTCATCATCATTGCCGTGGGCGCCAGCCTGGTCGAGAAATTCCAGAACTCCATGGACAGGCAGGCGCAACTGGTGGAGTCATTGGCCCGCTCCGAGCACGCGCTCGAAGGCCGGGTACGCACACGCACGGCCGAGCTGCTGCATGCACAGAACGCGCTGCAGGCCGCGCTGCACGGCGAACGCACCCTGCGGCTGGAGCAGCGCCAGTTCTTCAACATGGTCAACCATGAATTCCGCACGCCGCTGGCCGTGGTGGACAGCGCGGCCACGGAGCAGTTGACCTTTCCGTCCACCGATATCGACTCCCAACTGGAGCGGGCCGCCCAGATCCGGCGTGCCTGCAGGCGCCTCACGGCCCTGGTGGACAACTGCCTGGTCAGCGACCGCCTGGACGCGCCTGCGTTCCGGCTGCAGCTCGACCGGGTTCCGGTGACGGACCTGATCGACGATGCCGTACAGCTCGTGCACTGGTCGCGCCGCCATCATCTGAGACTGGAGACTGCGGGCATCCCCGCCTCCTGGCAGTGCGATCCCACGCTGGTGCGCATCGCCCTGTCCAACCTCGTGGACAACGCCGTGAAATACGCCCAGGCCGGCGAAATCGCCGTGTGTGCCCGCCTGGACGGGCAGGGCCGGCTGGAGCTCACCGTCAGCGACGAGGGCCCTGGCCTGGCGCCCGAGCTGGCGCAGCGCATCTTCGAGCTGCACGAGCGCGGAGAGCGCTCGGACCAGACCCGAGGCTTCGGCCTGGGCCTGTGGGTGGCCCGGCGCGTGGCCCAGATGCATGGCGGCGATGTGCAGGTCACGCCAGCTGCGGGCGGAGGCACCTGCTTCACGCTGACGCTGCCCTGCAGCATTCCCGAAGACAGCGGCCTTGCCACAGCTGCAACACAGCCCGCCTCGCCATGCGTATCCTGAACCTGCTGCGTGTCCTGAACCGTCTGGCGCTGCCGGGCTGGCTGGTGTTTTCGCTGGTGCTGGTGGTCTGCTTCATCCTCAGTCCGGCCTGGCAGTCCCTTCCAGCCAAGCGCCTGCAGCTGGGCACGGACCTGCCCATGCTGGCGCTTGTCGATGCGCAGGGCAGCCTCACCATCGACCAGGTGGCAGCCCTGCCCGATACGGACTTCACCGCGCTCGACACACCGCTGAACAAGGGCTACACGCACGATGTGTATTGGCTCAAGGTGCAGGCTCCCTATATCGCGGCCGGGAAGATCGACCCCGAGCAGGACCCTCTGTGGCTGGAGATCCTGCCCAGCTACCTGGACCAGGTCGCGCTGTACCAGTACATGGACGGCGCCTGGCGCATGCGCAGCAGCGGCGATACGGCAACCGGCGAACCACGGGTCCATGTGCGCCAGCTCGTGTTTCCGCTGTACACGGACCAGCCCTTCATCCTGCGCGTGCAGACCTCAAGCCCCATGCAGCTGGACGCCACGATCTGGCGCAGCAGCGGTCTGATGACGCAGTTCTCGGCCGTGGAATGGGCATCGGGCATCCACCAGGGCATCAACCTCATGCTGGCCCTGCTGATCATCGGGGCAGCCCTGGCCTTGCGGTTGCGCAAACTGGCCGCCATGGCCGTGGCAGCCATCGCCGTACTGATACACGGCGCCAGCGACCGGGGCTACCTGCAGATCTGGCTGCCCGACCATCTGGCGCACTGGGGCCATCTGTGCGTCAGCCTTGGCACCCTGATGCTTCCCGCCGCCCTGGCCTGGCAGATGCGCGAGCTGCTGACCCGCGACACACGCTGGCGGCGCATGGACCGGGCCCTGCTCGCCCTGGGAATCATCCCGTTGCTGTGCCTGCCAAGCATCCCGCTCGGCCGCTACCAGGACTGGGCCTGGATAGGGGTCGGCGCGCCCTGGGCCATCAGCGCGCTGTTTGCGGTGGTCGCATGGAGCAATCTGCTGCGCGATCGTGCCAGCCTGGTGCATGTGCTGATGGTCGTTCCCAGCACCATGTACGGGCTCATGGGGCTGTATGTGACGGCAGCCTATGTGGGCCTTGCCAGCCTGCCCACCATAGAGACCAGCGTTTTCTGGCAGCTCAACACCTTGCTGGTCAACATCGTGATCACCGTGGCCGTCGGCGCCGGCCTGATCCAGAAATTCCGGGACTCCATGGCGCGCCAGGCACAACTGCTCGAATCCCTGGCCAAATCCGAGCATGCGCTGGAAGAGCGCGTGCGGCTGCGCACGGCCGAGCTGCTGCGGGCGCAGAACGCGCTGCAGGCGGCGCTGCACAGCGAACGCACGCTGCGACTGGAGCAGCGGCAGTTCTTCAACATGGTCAACCATGAGTTCCGCACGCCGCTGGCCGTGGTGGACAGTGCCGCCACCGAGCAACTTTCCTTTCCCTCCCCCGACATCGACTCCCAGCTCGAACGCGCCGCCCAGATCCGGCGCGCCTGCAGACGCCTCACGGCCCTGGTGGACAACTGCCTGATCAGCGACCGCCTGGACGCTCCCGCCTTCAGGCTGCAGTTGCACCGCGCTCCCGTCATGGAGCTGGTCGATGATGCCGCGCAGCTCGTGCACTGGTCTCGCCGCCACCGTCTGCGCCTGGACAGCGCGCAGGCGCCCGCCATCTGGGAGTGCGACTCCACGCTCATCCGCATCGCACTGTCCAACCTCGTGGACAACGCCGTGAAGTACGCCAAGGCCGGAGAAATCACCGTGCGCGCGCGCACCGACGACCGTGGTCAGCTGGAACTCACCGTCAGCGACCAGGGCCCAGGCCTGGCGCCCGAGCTGGCGCTGCGCATCTTCGAGCGCTTCGAGCGCGGCCACCGCTCCGACCAGGCCCGCGGCTTCGGCCTGGGCCTGTGGGTCGCCCGACGCATTGCGCGACTGCATGGCGGCGACATACAGGCGGCACCTTCACCGGAGGGTGGCACGAGCTTCACGCTCACGCTGCCGCCGCATCCCGCTCCCGCTGCGCAGTCCAAAACCTTGCAGACAGCGGCTTGAAACATGATGCGGCGAAGAATCCACGATAATGAAAAGTTCGCCACTGGCGTGGCCTGTCGGCATTTGCCGCCATCAAGGCCCGCCTCATCCTGGCCATAAACACACACCTGTCCATGAGCGCTACTTCCATCCCCGCCGATATCAACCGCAAGCACCTGGAAATGGCTCGCCAGCAGATCGCGAAAGGCGACCTGCAAAAAGCCGCCCAGACTCTGAACAAGGCTCACCGCCAAGTGCCTGGTGACGCTCGCGTCTTCATGTTGGGCGGACTGATGGCTGAAAAGGCCGGGAACCACGCCAAGGCCGAAGAAGCCTTCGCAAGATGCCTTGAGCTGGCACCCATGTGGGGGCCGGGCCTGCTGGAGACAGCACTCTTTCGCGCAAGGCATGGTCAGTTCGATTCAGCCATTGAACTGGCAGAAAAGGTGTCCCGCATTGAGCCCCAAAATTCCCAGGTGCTCGCTGGCGTGATCGATATTGCGCACCGTGCCGGGAATCTGCAGATGGCCGTCAGGCACCTGCGTCGAGGCCTAGAAATGCATGCGGGTGATGCCACGCTGCGCAAGCATCTGGCCAGCGATCTGGGCAACCTTGGGGAGCATGCGCAAGCATTGCAGATGTGGAATGCATTGGTGGAAGAGCATCCTCAGCAGCCGCAATTCAGAATGGGGCGGATCAAGCACATCGTGGCGCACGGTCAGGCCTCGGATGCCCTGGGTGACATCCGGATACTGGAAGAGCAATTCCCGGAAGATGCCACCCTGGCATATTACGCGGCATTGGCAAAGGGAACGACTCCGGCGCATCTGCCAGAGGAAATGCACCGGACCTTGTTCGACAATATGGCGGACAAGTTTGACCAGCATCTGGTCCAGGGATTGGGCTACCAACTGCCCAAACTTGTTGCGCAGCAATTGACTGCACGTCATCCGGAAAAAGATGTCAATGTGCTCGACCTGGGATGTGGCACTGGCTTGCTGGGGCTTTGCCTTGGCCCCATGCAAGGTTACCTGATTGGTGTGGACAGCTCTCTCAAGATGATCGAGCAGGCAGCCAAGCATGGCGTCTATGACCGTTTTCACCATGTCAACCTGCTGGATGCGTTGAGCAATACACCAGACCAGGAATACGATGTGATCACCTGCCTGGATGTGCTGGTCTACATCGGTGACTCTCAGCCGGTCATCCCCAATGCGGCACGCATTCTCAAGACCGGCGGCGAGTTCATCTTCTCATGCGAAACAGCTCCGGAAGATGGCCCGGACCTCATTCTTCAGCCCAGCGAGCGCTACGCCCACAAGCGCAGCCATATCGAAGCACTGTGCAAGCAAGCGGGCTTCAGCGTATCGACCGAGGAACTGGTGCTGCGGCAGGAAGGCGGGCAACCGGTTCAGGGCTTCGTCGTGACCGCAACCAAGACCGCTGCCTGACAGTTCTCATCAAGCCCACGCCACCTCGTGCGTGGGCGCCCCACCGTCCCCGACGAGGCTATCGCGCGCCCAGCGCGAGCTTCTGGGCACATGCAGAAGCAGAAACTCCATCTGGTCCGCCAGAATCCGCCGGTTGCGCAGGATGAAGTCTTCCCAGAGGCTGGGTACATAGGGCGTGTAGAGCAGGGGCATGCGCGCCTGTTCAGGCGTGCGGGCGCCCTTGCGGTGGTTGCAGGAACGGCAGGCAGTCACCAGATTCATCCAGTGATGGCCGCCGCCTGCGGAGATGGGCACGATGTGTTCGCGCGTGAGGTCGTTTTCATGGAAGACCCGGCCGCAGTAGGCGCAGATGCAGCGGTCGCGTGCGAACAGCTTGCCGTTGGTCAGGCCCGGCTGCAGGCTGTGCGGATTGATGGAGGGCGCACCGCGCGTGCCGATGATGCTGTTGATGTGGATGACCGACTGGCAGCCCGTGACGGCATTGTGGCCACCGCGGAAACAGGCGACTTCCCCGCCGGACTCCCAGCGCACATCGTCCGCCGCGTAATGCAGCGCCGCCTGCTCCAGCGTAATCCAGGATTGGGGCAGCCCTTGGGCCGACAGCTTCAAGACCTTCACGACACGCCTCCTCTGACACCAAGGTGAACGGGAATGCAGCCAGTGCACAGGGCCTGCAAGGCAGGCCTTATCGAGGCAATATACTCTGTTTCCGTGTCGGATTGACAGCCTGCGCTGGCTGCGCGCGTGCCAGCCGCTATTGAAAACAAAGCGTCCCATGAAGATTTTTCGAGGCTTCAACCATCCAGGGCGAGAACCGGCCTGCGCCGTCACCATCGGCAATTTCGATGGTGTTCACCGGGGTCACCAGGCCATGCTGGCCCTGCTGTCGGCTGAAGCTGCCCAGCGTGGCGTGCCCACCTGCGTGCTGACCTTCGAGCCCCATCCGCGCGACTACTTCGCCCAGGCCCTGGGCCGGCCCGAGATCGCGCCGGCGCGCATAGGCACGCTGCGCGACAAGCTGTCGGAGCTGCAGCGCTGCGGCGTGGACCAGACCGTGGTGCTGCCCTTCAACCGGGCGCTGGCCAGCCAGGCGCCCCAGGCCTTCATCGATGAGGTGCTGGTGGCCGGCCTGGGCGCGAAATACGTGCTGGTCGGCGACGATTTCCGCTTCGGCGCCCAGCGCGCGGGCGACTACGCCATGCTGGACGCGGCAGGCCAGCGCCAGGGCTTTGACGTGGCCCGCATGAACAGCTACGAAGTGCATGGCCTGCGCGTGTCCAGCACCCATGTGCGCTGCGCCCTGGCCGAGGGGCGCATGCAGGATGCGGCGCGGCTGCTGGGTCATCCCTACACCATCTCCGGCCATGTGGTCCACGGGCGCAAGCTGGGCCGCAGCCTGGCCGAAAGCCGCCAGGGCGCGGGCGACGGCTTTCGAACGCTGAACCTGCGCTTCAACCATTGGAAGCCCGCGGCCAGCGGCATCTTCGCGGTGCTGGTCCACGGACTGCATGAGCGTCCTCTGCGCGGCGTGGCCAACCTCGGTGTGCGCCCTTCCCTGGACCCGACGGATGTCAACGGCGGGCGCGTCCTGCTGGAAACCCACTGCCTCGATTGGCCCGGCGCGCCGGGTGGCGAAGAGGCCTACGGTAAAATCATCCGCGTGGAACTTCTGCACAAACTGCACGACGAGCTGAAGTACGACAGTCTCGACGCCCTCACCGCCGGCATCGCCAAGGACTGCGATGACGCGCGCGCGTTCTTCGCCACCATCCACACACCCATCTACACCGAGACCCGTCGCCAGACCACGCGCGACCGAATTTGACGATCTCCGTCACCTGCCCGGGCGCGGGTGCGCACCAGGCTTCCTCCCCTTTTTCCCGTGCCTGGACCAGACGGTCCGGGCTCTGGCCTGCTTTCAAGGTTCTCCATGTCTGATTCGAAAGTCTCTCCCAACGCCAATGCGGGCTATCGCGCCACGCTGAACATGCCCGACACGCCCTTCCCCATGCGCGGCGATCTGCCCAAGCGCGAGCCGGGCTGGGTCCAGGAATGGGAGGACAAGGGCATCTACAAGAAGCTGCGCGATGCGCGCCACGGTGCGCCCAAGTTCATCCTGCACGACGGCCCGCCCTACGCCAACGGCAAGATCCACATCGGCCATGCGGTGAACAAGGCGCTCAAGGACATGATCGTCAAGAGCCGCCAGCTCGAGGGCTTCGACGCCATGTACGTGCCGGGCTGGGACTGCCACGGCCTGCCCATCGAGAACGCCATCGAAAAGCTGCATGGCCGCAATCTGCCGCGCGACGAGATGCAGGCCAAGAGCCGTGCATTCGCCACCGAGCAGATCGCCCAGCAGATGGTGGACTTCAAGCGCCTGGGCGTGCTCGGCGACTGGGACCATCCCTACAAGACCATGAACTACGCCAACGAGGCCGCCGAGCTGCGCGCCTTGAAGCGTGTCATGGAGCGCGGCTTCGTCTACCGCGGCCTCAAGCCGGTGTACTGGTGCTTTGACTGCGGCTCCTCGCTGGCCGAGTTCGAGATCGAGTACGCCGACAAGCAAAGCCAGACGCTGGACGTGATGTTCCCCACGGCCGAGCCCGACAGGCTGGCGGCCGCCTTCGGCCTGACCTCGCTGGCCAAGCCCGCCTTCATCGTCATCTGGACGACGACGGCCTGGACCATCCCCGCCAACCAGGCGCTCAACGTCAACCCCGAGCTGGAATACAGCCTGGTGGATACCGAGCGCGGCCTGCTGATCGTGGCCTCCGCCCTGGTCGACAAATGCCTGGCACGCTGGAAGCTCGAAGGCCAGGTCCTTGCCACCGCCGTGGGAAGGAAGCTGGACCACCTGCAGTTCAAGCACCCGCTGGCCCACGTGGACAAGGGCTTTGACCGCGTCTCGCCCGTGTTCCTGGCCGACTACGCCACGGCCGATGACGGCACCGGCATCGTGCACTCGGCCCCCGCCTACGGCGTGGACGACTTCAACAGCTGCATGAACAACGGCATGACGCGCGATGACATCCTGAGCCCCGTGCAGGGCAACGGCGTCTACGCACCCGAGCTGCCGCTGTTCGGCGGCCAGCACATCTGGAAGGCCGTCCCCGTCATCATCGATGCGCTCAAGCTGGGCGACCGCCTGCTGGATACCACGACCATCACCCACAGCTACCCGCACTGCTGGCGCCACAAGACGCCGGTGATCTACCGCGCCGCCGCCCAGTGGTTCATCCGCATGGATGAGGGCGAGGGAGTGTTCACCAAGCCCGGTGACAAGCCCGCGCAGACGCTGCGCCAGATCGCGCTGGAAGCCATCGAGCACACCCAGTTCTACCCGGAGAACGGCAAGACCCGCCTGCGCGACATGATCGCCGGCCGGCCCGACTGGTGCATCTCGCGCCAGCGCAGCTGGGGCGTGCCCCTGCCCTTCTTCCTGCACAAGGACAGCGGCGAACTGCATCCGCGCACCATGGAGATCATCGACCAGGCCGCCGCCATGGTCGAGCAAGGCGGCATCGAGGCCTGGAGCCGCGTGACGGCCGAGGACATCCTGGGCGCCGAGGAAGCCGTGCACTACACCAAGAGCACCGACATCCTCGAAGTCTGGTTCGACTCCGGCTCCACCTTCTGGCATGTGATGCGCGGCACGCACGCCGACATGCACCACGACCAGGGCCCCGAGGCCGACCTTTACCTGGAAGGCCATGACCAGCACCGCGGCTGGTTCCATTCGTCGCTGCTGCTGGCCTCGGCCATCTTCGGGCGCGCGCCCTACCGCGGCCTGCTGACCCACGGCTTCACCGTGGACGGCCAGGGCAAGAAGATGTCCAAGTCGCTGGGCAACACCGTCGCCCCGCAGGACGTGAGCAACAAGATGGGCGCCGAGATCATCCGCCTGTGGGTGGCCTCGACCGACTACTCGGGCGACCTGGGCATCGACGACAAGATCCTGGCCCGCGTGGTGGACGCCTACCGCCGCATCCGCAACACGCTGCGCTTCCTGCTGGCCAACGTCAGCGACTTCGACGCGGCGAAAGACTCGGTTGCCACCGAAGATCTGCTGGAAATCGACCGCTGGGCCCTGGCCCGCGCGGCCCAGTTCCAGGCCGAGCTGCTGGCCCACTACAAGGTCTACGAATTCCACCCCGTGGTGGCCAAGCTGCAGCTGTTCTGCTCGGAAGACCTGGGCGGCTTCTACCTGGACGTGCTCAAGGACCGCCTGTACACCAGCGCGCCCAAGAGCCTGGCCCGCCGCAGCGCCCAGACCGCGCTGCACCAGATCACGCACGCCATGCTGCGCTGGATGGCGCCCTTCCTGTCCTTCACGGCCGAAGAGGCCTGGAAGGTCTTCGGCGACAGCGAGTCCATCTTCCTGGAGACCTACACCGACCTGCCGGCCGGCGACGAGGCCCTGCTGGCCAAGTGGGCCCGCCTGCGCGAGATCCGCGACGTGGTGAACAAGGACATCGAGGCCGTGCGCACCGAAGGCCGGGTCGGCTCCTCGCTGCAGGCCGAAGTCCGTGTCTCGGCGCAGCCCGAAGACCTGGCCCTGCTGCAAAGCCTGGGCGACGACCTGAAGTTCGTCTTCATCACCTCGGCCGCCGAGGCCCTGGCGGGCGAGACGCTGCAGGCCGCCGTCACACCCAGCAGCCATGCCAAGTGCGACCGCTGCTGGCACTACCGTGCCGACGTGGGTATCAACCCCGAGCACCCCAGCCTGTGCGGCCGTTGCGACAGCAACCTGCACGGTGCCGGCGAAGAGCGCCGCAAGGCGTAATCCCACCGAGGCGCTGCCATGACCCCTAGCTTTGCCGCAGTCCCCGAATCCCGCAGCCGCCGCATCTGGCCCTGGCTGGCCTGGTCGCTGGCGATCATCGCCATCGACCAGCTCACCAAGCAGTGGATCCTTGATGCCTACCAGCTGGGCGACTGGACGCCGATCACGGGCTTTTTCAATATCGTGCGGGCCCACAACACGGGGGCGGCCTTCTCGTTTCTGGCTGGAGCCGGTGGCTGGCAGCGCTGGCTGTTCGTGGGCATCGGCGCGGCGGCCACGCTGCTCATCGTCTGGCAGTTGCGCAAGCATCCGGGGCAGAAGCTGTTTTGCTTCTCGCTGGCCAGCATCCTGGGCGGTGCCATCGGCAACGTGGTGGACCGCCTGCAGCACGGCTACGTGGTGGACTTCCTGGACTTCTACTGGGGCCGTTCGCACTTTCCGGCCTTCAATGCGGCCGACATCGCCATCAGCGTGGGCGCGGCCCTGCTGATCCTGGACGAGGTGCTGCGCGCACGGCGGGCCAAGGGCGCCTGATCCCTGCCGCAACCGGAGCCGCCGCCGCCAGCCCCTCTTGCGAGGGGCTTTTTCATTGAGGGGGCCACCGGCTGCATGCCGGCGGGTTTTCCTCGGGTTTTCCTGAGTGCGTTTTGGGTCAACCGAAATTCTTTTCGATTCGTTTTATTTCTACAATTTTCCTTATTTCGCACCAAACTGTGCGCTCATGCGGCCGACTCTCCTGCGCGCAAGCCGGGACCGGGGTTATATTGGTCCGCTTCTCCGCTCACAGCACATGAAGCACTTACTCAATCTACTGGCCGCCATCGCCCTGCTGGTCTGGGGCACGCACATGGTCCGCACCGGCGTGCTGCGGGTGTTCGGCGCCAACCTGCGCAACCTGCTCGCCCACAGCATGAGCAACCGCTTCTCGGCCGCGCTGTCCGGCCTGGGCGTGACTGCGCTGGTGCAGTCGAGCACGGCGACCTCGCTGATGACCTCGGCCTTCGTGGGCCAGGGCCTGATCTCGCTGCCGGCCGCGCTGGCCGTGATGCGCGGCGCCGACGTGGGCACGGCGCTGATGGCCGTGCTGTTCTCCACCGACCTGTCCTGGCTGTCGCCGCTGTTCATCTTTGTCGGCGTGGTGCTGTTCATCACGCGCCAGGACACCACGGCCGGGCGCATAGGCCGCGTGCTCATCGGGCTGGGCGTGATGCTGCTGGCCCTGCGCCTGGTGGTCGATGCCACCGAGCCGCTGCTGGAAGCCCCCGCCGTGCGCACCCTGCTGGCCTCTGTCACCAGCGACATCTTCATGGAGCTGCTGCTGGGTGCGCTGCTGGCCGTGATGGCCTATTCCAGCCTGGCCATCGTGCTGCTGATCGCGGCCATGGCCAGCTCGGGCGCGATTCCCATGGAAGTGGCGCTGGGCCTGACGCTGGGTGCCAACATCGGCAGCGGCCTGGTGGCCGTGCTGACCACGGCCAAGTCCAGCGTGGAAGTGCGCCAGGTCACCATCGGCAACATGCTGTTCAAGATCATGGGCGTGGCCATCGTGGCGCCCTTCCTGGGGCTGTGGGCCACCTATGTGATGCCGCTGATCGACGGCAAGGGCCAGAACATCGTGCTGTTCCACCTGGCCTTCAACATCTTCAACAGCCTGTGCTTCATCGGCCTGACGCAGACCGTGGCGCGCTGGGTGACGGCCCTGCTGCCCAAGCCCGAGGCCAGCTCCACCAGCCTGCTGCGGCCCCGCCACCTGGACCCCTCGGCGCTGAGCACGCCGTCGCTGGCCATTTCCTGCGCCGCGCGCGAGGCCCTGCACCAGGCCGACATGGTCGAGTCCATGCTGATCGGCATGCAGCGCGTGCTGGAGACCGACGACCTCAAGCTGTCCCAGGAGCTGCGCGAACTCGAAGGCACGGTGGACGACCTGTACTCGGCCATCAAGTACTACATGACCAAGATCTCGCGCGCCGAACTCGACGAACGCGAGGGCCAGCGCTGGACCGAAATCATCAGCTTCACCATCAACATGGAGCAGATCGGGGACATCATCGAGCGCGTGCTGCTGGACATCGAGGACAAGAAGATCAAGAAGGGCCGCCAGTTTTCCGAGGCCGGCACGCAGGAGATCCGCGAGCTGCTGCACCACCTGCTGGACAATCTGCGCCTGGCCATGAGCGTCTTTCTCAACGGCAATGTGCGCGAGGCCCAGAAGCTGCTGGAGGAAAAGGCGCGCTTTCGCGATCTGGAACTGGCCTACTCGGCCACCCACCTGGCCCGCCTGTCCGACAACACCGTCTCCAGCATAGAGACCAGCTCGCTGCACATCGACCTCATCAGCGACCTCAAGCGCATCAACTCGCTGCTGTGCTCTGTGGCCTATCCCATCCTGGAATCGGCCGGCGCCCTGGCGCCCAGCCGGCTCAAGGAATCGGCGCTGGACAAGGCGGCGCGCTGAGGCGCAGCAAGCCTTGCCCGTTCACCAGCCCAGCCAGGCCGCCAGCACCTGGGCGGCCTCGGGCGTGAAGCGGTCCTGCAGCAGCCATTGCACGAGCTGGTCGCGCTCTATCAGTGCAAAGGCCTGCACCTCGCCATCCTGGTTGCTGGGCTCCAGCGCAGCCGGCACGGTGGCGCTGAACCAGTCGATGCGTTCGCGCATGAAGCCACGGCCCTCGGCCTCGTCGCTGGGGCGCTCGAACAGTACGTGGCCGCCATGGCACAGGCCCTGCAGCTCGCCCACGCGCAGGCCGGCCTCTTCCCAGGTTTCACGCTGCACGGCTTGTTCCAGGGTATCGTGCGCGGCCACCATGCCGCCCATCAGCGTGTCCCACATGCCGGGGTTGGTGGGCTTGCTGTCGGCGCGCTGCTGCACCCAGATGCGGCCGTCGGCGGTCTCGCCCACCAGGTGCACGGCCAGGGTGGCAATGCCCAGCGGACGCACGGCGCCACGCTCCACGGTGCCAATGCGCTGGCCCTGGCCGTTGCACACGGCCAGTTGCTCATTGCGCCAGGGGCCGCTGTGGCCGCAGGCTCGCAGCACGCGCGCCAGGGCGTTGAGCAGGGCCGTGGCATCACCTTCGCCCTGCAGGTGCCAGTGGCCGGCCTGCTGCCGCAGCGCCACGCCATGGGCCTGCATCACCCCGTCCGGCAACTGCGCAGCCAGCCCATCTTCCAGCGAACCGATTTCCTCTGCCGCCACCTGAAGCGGCCGGCGCGGCTGCAGCGCAGGCTGGCGGGTTGCGGCGCGCACCCGGTTCAGCCATGCCTGCACGCCTGGGTCGGCTGGGCTCTTTTCCCCGTTCATGGCAGCAAGATGGTGGAGCCCGTGGTCCTGCGTGCCTCCAGGTCCAGATGGGCCTGGCGCACCTCGGCCAGCGGATAGCGCTGGTCGATGTGGATCTTCACGGCACCGCTTTCCACCACGGCGAACAAATCGTCGGCCATGGCCTGGGTGGCCTCGCGGCTGGTGATGTGGGAGAACAGGGTCTGGCGCGTCACATACAACGACTTGGCGGCCAGCACGGCGGGTGCGAAAGGCGCCACGGGACCGGATGCGTTGCCGAAGCTGACCATCAGCCCAAAGCGCCGCAGGCAGGCCAGCGAGCCTTCCCAGGTGTCCTTGCCCACGCTGTCGTAGACCACCTTCACGCCCTGGCCGCCCGTGATTTCCTGCACGCGTTCGGCGAAGTTCTCGCTGCGGTAGTTGATGGCATGGGCCGCGCCGTTGGCCAGGGCCAGCGCGCACTTCTCGTCCGAGCCTGCCGTGGCGATGAGCTGCAGGCCAATGGCCCTGGCCCATTGGCAGGCAATCAGGCCCACGCCACCGGCCGCCGCATGGAACAGCACGGCATCACCCGGTGCCAGGCCCTCCACCGGAATGCATTTCTTGAGCAGGTACTGGGCCGTCAGGCCCTTGAGCATCATGGCGGCAGCCGTCTCGAACGCGATGGCGTCGGGCAGGCGGCACACGCACATGGCGGGCATGACACGCACTTCGCTGTAGCTGCCCGGCGGATTGCTGGCATAGGCCACGCGGTCGCCCACGCCCAGGTGCTGCACGCCCTCTCCCACGGCCTCGACCACGCCTGCGCCCTCCATGCCCAGGCTCAAGGGCATGGGCAGCGAGTACAGGCCCGAACGCTGGTAGACATCGATGAAGTTCAGGCCCACCGCATGGTGGCGTATGCGCACCTGGCCCGGCCCGGGCTCGCCCACGGCGACCTGCACCAGCTCCAGGACTTCGGGGCCGCCGTTGTGGCGGATCTGCACTGCAATACCCATGGGATGCACTCCTGCAAAAAACCAACAAGAGCGGCATCGTGCCATGTTTCGGGAGGCCACGCGCAAGACGCTGCACCGGGCCCGCACAGGACTGGCGCAAGGCCGGCAAAGAGCGTTCGCAGCACCTATAGTGGCGGGCCTATGAGCCACACGAGCCCGCCGCTGAAGCTGTCCACCGCCGCCATCCTGACGCTGCCGCCCCTGCTGTGGGCCGGCAACGCCATCGTGGGCCGCCTGGTCCATGACCTGATCTCGCCGTTTGCGCTGAACTTCCTGCGCTGGGCCATTGCCTTTGTCCTGCTTGTGCCGCTGGCAGGATGGGCACTGGGCCGCAGCAGCGGCACCTGGAGCCACTGGCGGCAGTTCGCCGTGCTGGGCCTGCTGGGCATCGGCTGCTACAACGCGCTGCTGTATCTGGCGCTCAAGACCTCGACGCCGCTGAACGTCACCCTGGTCAGCTCCAGCATGCCGGTGTGGATGCTGGCCCTGGGCCGCATCGTATGGGGCATTCCCGTCAGCCGGCGCCAACTGCTGGGCGCACTGCTGTCGATGCTGGGCGTGGCCGTGGTGCTCTCGCGCGGAGATCCCGAGCTGCTGCTGCATCTGCAGCTCGTGCCCGGCGATCTGTTCATGGTGCTGGCCACCATGGTCTGGGCCCTCTACACCTGGCTGCTGTCCAAGGCGCAAGTCCCGCAGCGGCTGCGCTCGGACTGGGCAGGCTTTTTGCTGGCCCAGATGGTCTTCGGCCTGGTATGGTCCGGCCTGTTCACAGGCGGCGAGATGGCCATGGGCCAGTTCCACATTCAGTGGGGCTGGCCGCTGGGCGGGGCACTGCTGTTCATCGCCCTGGGCCCGGCCATCCTGGCCTACCGTTTCTGGGGGCTGGGCGTGCAGCGCAGCAGCCCGGCCGTGGCGGGCTTTTTCGGCAATCTGATCCCGCTGTTCACCGCCCTGCTGTCGATCGCGCTGCTGGGCGAAGCGCCGCGCCTGTACCACGGCCTGGCGTTCGTACTCATCGTGGGCGGCATCATGGTGTCTTCGCGCCGGGGATAGCCTTGGGCAGGCCGTGTGCCGCGGTGCGCACGGGCACCTTGGCCAGCAGCTGTTCGAACGCGCGGATGGGAACGGGCGGGCTGAACAGATAGCCCTGGAAGTACTCGCAGCCGTAGTGCGCCAGCAGGGCGCGCTGCTCCAGCGTTTCCACGCCTTCGGCGATCACATCCAGGTTGAGGTTGCGAGCCATGCCGATGATGGTCTGCACGATCACATCGTCGGTATGGCGCATGCCCAGGTGGCGCACGAAGGACTGGTCGATCTTGAGCTGGTTCAGCGGCAGCTGGGTGAGGTAGGTCAGCGAGGAATGGCCGGTGCCGAAGTCGTCCATGGAAAAGCACACGCCATGGCTGCGCAGCTGCTTCATCTTGGCGATGGACTCCTGCACGTTCTCGATCACCAGCGACTCGGTCAGCTCCAGCTTGAGCAGATGGGGGGCGATGCCTGCGCTGCGCACCTGCTCGATGACCTGGGAGGCAAAGTCCTGGTGGCGGAACTGGCGGGCACTGACATTCACGGCCACCTGCAGATGACGCAGCCGCGCATCCTTTTGCCAGGCAGCCAGCTGCTCGCAGGCCGTGCGCACCACCCACATGCCCAGCGGCACGATGATCTCGCTTTCCTCAGCCACGGCGATGAACATGCCGGGCGGCACCAGGCCGCGCTCGGGGTGGCGCCAGCGCAGCAGGGCTTCGGCACCGATGACCTCGCCTGCCAGCGTGAACTGGGGCTGGTAGTGCAGCTCGAACTGGGACTGCGCCAGGGCCTGGCGCAGGTCGCCCTCCATGCGCACGCGCTGGTGGATCTCCACCTGCATCTGCGGATCGAAGAAGCACAGGCCGCTGCCGTTGCGCGCCTTGATCTGGTACATGGCGATGTCCGCCTGCTTGAGCAGCTCGGCCGCCGACTGCGGCTGGCGGCCGAACAGCGTGGCGCCAATGCTGCAGGCGCTGCGGTGCAGGTGGGCACCCAGCACATAGGACTGGTTGAGCCGCGCCAGGATCTTCTCGCCAATGCGCTGGGCCAGCGTGGCCGCCTCGGCAGGCTCGTGCGACAGCTCGCAGAGCATGACCACGAATTCATCGCCCCCCAGGCGCGCCACCGTGTCCGAAGAGCGCACGGCGCTGCGCAGCCGGTGCGCCACCTGCTGCAGCAGCTGGTCGCCCACTTCATGGCCGAGCGTGTCGTTGAGCATCTTGAACTGGTCCAGGTCCAGGAACAGCAGCGCCCCGGTCCAGCCTTCGCGCGCAGCCAGCACCGTGGCCTGGGCCAGGCGATCCAGCAGCAGGCGGCGATTGGGCAGGCTGGTCAGAGGATCGTAGAAGGCCAGGCTTTCGATCTCGGCCGTGGCCAGCCGGATATCGGTGACATCGTTGTAGGTGATGACCACGCCGCCCTCGGCAGCCGGGCGCGCCGTCATCTGCACGAAACGGCCGCTGGCCAGTTGCTGCTCCATGGGGACGCCAGGACGCAGCACCAGTTGCCGGTGCAGGTCCTTCGCCTCATCGATCTGCTCCGGCGCCGCCACCAGACCCACGGCGCTGGGGCTGGCATCCAGCAGGGATTGCAGGGGCCGGCCGGGCTCCAGCTGATCCGCATGCCATGGAAACATCTCCTCGTAGCAGCGATTCCAGCGCAGCACGCGCTGCTGTGAATCCAGCAGCAAAAAGCCGCTGACCATGCTGTCCAGCGCCTGGTCCAGCCATTGCTCGGAGCGCTGTGCCTGACGGCGCGCGGCATGCAGGCGATCCATGTAGCGGTGGACCGTCCAGCCCAGTATGGCCAGCAGCACGCCGAAGATCATCACGGCCAGCACCATCAGCCAGGCCGCCACACGCCAGCCCGCCAGCACGGAGGACATGGGCAGGCTGGCCGTGACCCACAGATTGCCCTTGGGCAGCGGATGCGCGGCCACCAGGGCGGGCACGCGGCTCAGGCGTGCGGCCATGGGCATGACGCCGCTGGACGCCAACTGCGATGTCGCCGGCAGCAACCGCGCAGCCGAGGCCTCGCCGTAGGGGGGCATGGACAGCAGCAGCTCGCCGCTGCCCTGCTCCAGCGTGACTTCCAGTCCGTCCAGCACGCCGCCCTGGGCCAGCACCGCGCCCAGCGCCGCCACCGGCACCTGCATCAGCACATAGCCACCCTGCTGCGCACGGCTCAGCGGGCGCACCAGATAGAGCATGCGCTCGCCGCCCGGCGGCTGCGGCGCCACGGAGGGCGGGCTGGCCAGCAATTCTGAGCGGCTTTGGGCCGCAAGGCGCTCCCAGGCCTGGGCCGGCAGATCAATGGCCGGGCCATCGCCCGAAGCCGCCAGCTCGCGGCCCTTGGAGTCGTGCACGGAGGCGCGGCGCGCCAGCGTGTTCTGCCGCTCCATGGCGTGCAGCATCTCCTGCAGTTGCGGCTGCGAGGCCGATGCGGGATCGCGCGAACCCAGCCATTCATCCACCCCCATGGCCAGTGCGTCCAGGGATTCAAGGCTGCGGCTGATGGCCGCCTCGGTACCGAGCACAAAGCGCACCAGGCGCAGCGATGCCTCTTCCTGCGCGGTGGTGCGCATGCCGCTGAGCAGCCAGACGACGGCGGCCGCCAGGGCCACCGTCAGCAGCACGAGCATCAGGCCCAGGGTATGGCGCACGCCTGGGGGACTGAGCGCAGCCGCCGGGCGCGCGGAGGGGCCTGCAATCGCCTGCGACCAGTCCGTCTGGTGGGACAGTTCGCTCATCTCCCGGCTCCCTGCATGGCATGCGACATGGGCAGGCTGCGGCGAGGCCGCTGGCCGCGATGCAGGGCCGGGGTTTTCAAGACCGCCCCTGTCCGCCGCCCGTTTGCAACTGCGCGGCCATGCCTGGCACTGCCCGGGGCTTGCGGGCTCCGGAGGCGGTCATGGTCGCAGTGCCCTGGCGCATCAGAAGGTTCCTGCGTACAGGCCACCGTCGGGCAGGATGTTCTGGCCCGTCATGTAGCCTGCGTGGGCGCTGCACAGGAAGGCGCAGATGGCGCCGAATTCATCGGGCGTGCCGAAGCGGCGCGCCGGCACCTGGGATTGCTGCACCAGGCGCACATCGTCCAGGCTCTTGCCGCTCTTGTTGGCGGCGGCCGTGAAGGTGGTGCGCAGGCGGTCGGTGTCGAACTTGCCGGGCAGCAGGTTGTTGATGGTCACGCCCTTGGCCGCGATGCCGCTGCGCGCCAGGCCCGCCACAAAGCCCGTGAGGCCGCTGCGCGCGCCGTTGGACAGGCCCAGGATGTCGATGGGCGCCTTCACGGCGCTGGACGTGATGTTGACGATGCGGCCGAAGCCGCGTGCCGCCATGCCGTCCACCGTGGCCTTGATCAGCTCGATGGGCGTGAGCATGTTGGCGTCCACGGCCTTGAGCCAGGCCGCGCGGTCCCAGTCACGGAAATCGCCGGGAGGCGGGCCGCCCGCATTGGTGATGACGATATCGAAATCCACGCCCGGGCCGCCGGCGGCCGACAGCACGGCGGCACTGCCTTCCTCGGTGGTGATGTCGGCGGCAACGGCCAGCACCTTCACCTGCGGCGCGAGGGCCGCAAGGCTGGCCGCGGCCTCCTGCAGGGCCTCGGGATTGCGCGCATTGATCACCAGGTTCACACCCTCTTGCGCCAGCGCCTTGGCACAGCCAAAGCCCAGGCCCTTGCTGGCGCCACATACCAGGGCCCACTTGCCCGCGATTCCCAGATCCATGTCTCACTCCTGAACAAACACAACCTTGCTCGATCCTTGCAGAACGGCAGCGCACATTGTGCGCGAGGCTTCGACGCTTTCACGCCAAACGTGAGAAAACGTGAACTCGCCGGCGCACCGGCGAGCCCCTGGCGCTGCCTTCAATGCGCGCCGCCGCCGTGCTGGCCACGGAACAGCCTGTGGTGCAGCCTGCGCAAGGACCACCACACACCCAGCGCCACCACGGGAATGGCGACGGCGGCCGTGCTCTCCGGCGACCAGGGCCAGCCCAGGGCCTTGGCGCCCTTGGCCAGATAGCTGATCAGGCCCGTGAAGTAGTAGGTGATGGCGGCCACGGACAGGCCTTCCACCGTGGACTGCAGCTTGAGCTGCATGTCCTGGCGCTGGTTCATGGCGCCCAGCAGTTGCTGGCTGCTTTGCTGCTGCTCGATCTCCACGCGCGTGCGCAGCAGGCTGCTGACGCGCGAGACGCGCTCGGACAGCGCGTTCTGCCGCCGCGCCGCCCATTCGCAGGTGCTGCGCGCCGGCGTCAGGCGCCGGTCCATGAACTCGCGGATGGTCTGTATGCCGTCGATGCGTGATTCCTGGATGTCCTGAATGCGCTTGTCCACCAGCTCGAAATAGGCCGCACTGGCGGAAAAGCGCGAGTGCGTGGTGGCGTACTCGCTCTCCACCTGCCCGGCCAGGCGCGTGAGCCGGTCCAGCAGCGCCGGCTCGGCATCGCGGTCCGCCAGGCGGATGGAATGGGCCAGGGCCGCCAGGTCCCGCTCGGCCGTGGCCAGAACGGCAGCGGCCTGGCGGGCGGCAGGCAGGCCCAGCAAGGCCGCCATGCGGTAGGTCTCGATCTCCAGCAGGCGCTGCACCAGCCGCCCCAGGCGGCGCGGCGACAGCGATTCGCCGGCCAGCAGCAGCATGCGCGAGAAGCCATCGGCATGGATGGCGAAGTCCGTGTAGACCTTGCCCGCATCGCCGGCCACGCGTGCGCCCACCAGCGTGTCTTCCTGCAGCAGGTGGCGCACCAGGTGCGGCTCGTTGATCGCCTGTTCCTGCAAGGCCCACAGGTGCAGGCCGCTCAGGCACTGGCCAGGCAATGCAGCCAGCCAGTCGCGCGGCACGTAGTCGATGGCGGCCTCGGGCTCGCGCACATCGTCCATGCCGGCCTGCGACATGGGCTTGCTGAAGGTCCAGCAGACGAATTCCGTGTGCAGCTCCCAGCGCAGGTGAAAGGCGCCCAGATCGATGAGCACATGCGTGGTCGCCGCATCGGGCGGGGGCAGGTGGTGGTTGCGCAGCAGGGTGGCCACATGGGCGCGGCTGGCCTCGCGCTGGGCCGCGTCGGTGAGCATCACCACGTGGGTGATGGCCAGCGGCGCCTGCATTTCCTCGGCTGGACGCGCATGGATCTCGTTGTGCAGCAGCACGCGCAGCGGGTGCTGGGATGACAGAAGTGGGGACATCGTGACCTCGAAAGACTGCGCGCTATTGTGCAGGCACGGGCGCTGCGTCCTCCTGCCATCCGGGATCAACAGCTTTCACGTGCATTTCTCGTCGACGCAAAAAAAACGGCCCCGAAGGGCCGTCAAGCAACATGGTTGCAGCGCTGAGGCGATCAATCCTCGACGAATGCTTCTTCGCGCTTGTTCTTCACTGCGGGCATCAGCACCACCACCAGCAGCACCACGGCGGCGAGCAGCAGGCCGGCCGAGATCGGACGGGTCACGAACACGCTCCAGTCGCCACGCGACAGCAGCAGCGCACGGCGCAGGTTTTCTTCCATCATCGGGCCCAGGATGAAGCCCAGCAGCAAGGGAGCCGGTTCGGTGCCCAGCTTGTGGAACACATAGCCCACGAAGCCGAAGATACCCACCATCCACACGTCCCAGGTGTTGTTGTTGGTACCGTACACGCCGATCGCGCAGAACAGCACGATGGACGGGAACAGCCAGCGGTAGGGCACGGTCAGCAGCTTGATCCAGACGCCGATCAGCGGCAGGTTCAGGACGATCAACATCAGGTTGCCGATCCACATCGAGGCGATCAGGCCCCAGAACAGCTCGGGGTTGCTGGTCATCACCTGCGGGCCCGGCTGGATGTTGTGGATGGTCATCGCGCCCACCATCAGTGCCATCACGGCGTTGGGCGGAATGCCCAGCGTCAGCAGCGGGATGAAGGAGGTCTGCGAACCTGCGTTGTTGGCCGACTCGGGCGCGCACACGCCACGGATGTTGCCTTGGCCGAAGGGGACTTCGCCCGGCTTGAGCTTGGTCTTCTTCTCGATGGTGTAGGCAGCAAAGGCCGACAGCATGGCACCGCCACCGGGCAGGATACCCAGGGCAGAACCCAGGGCCGTGCCGCGCAGCATGGCAGGCAGCATGCGCTTGAAGTCCTCGGCGGTGGGCATCAGGCCCGTCACCTTGGCTGCGAACACTTCGCGCTCGTCCTCGGGCTTGGACAGGTTGGCAATGATTTCGCCGTAGCCGAACACGCCCATGGCGATCACGACGAAGTCGATACCGTCGGTCAGTTCGGGAATGTCGAAGCTGTAGCGGGCCACACCGGAGTTCACGTCGGTACCGACCATGCCCAGCAGCAGGCCCAGCACGATCATCGCAATGGCCTTGAGCAGCGAGCCCGAAGCCAGCACCACGGCGCCGATCAGGCCCAGGGTCATCAGCGAGAAGTACTCAGCAGGGCCGAACTTGAAGGCCACTTCCGTCAGCGGAGGCGCGAAGGCGGCCAGGATCACGGTGCCCACGCAGCCTGCGAAGAACGAGCCGAGTCCTGCGGCAGCGAGAGCGGGTCCCGCTCGCCCCTTTCTGGCCATCTGGTAGCCGTCGATCACGGTCACCACGGACGAGGATTCACCCGGCAGGTTCACCAAAATGGCGGTGGTCGAGCCACCGTACTGCGCACCGTAGTAGATACCGGCCAGCATGATCAGCGCCGCCACCGGAGGCAGGGCGTAGGTCGCTGGCAGCAGCATGGCGATCGTTGCCACGGGGCCGATGCCTGGAAGCACGCCGATGAGCGTACCGAGCAGACAGCCGACGAAGCAGTAGATCAGGTTCTGGAAAGTGAAGGCGACGCCGAAGCCGGTCGCCAGGTTCTGAAAAAGTTCCACGGACGATGCTCCTGCTTAGCCGGTGATGAAGCTGGGCCAGACGGGGAACTGCAGATTCAGTGCCCACACGAAGGCCACATAGCTGCCTACGGCAAGAACGGTGGCCAGAATTGCCACTTCCTTGAAGTTGAAGCTATGGCCGCCCAGGCTGGCGATGAACACCAGCGCATAGATGGCGACGATCAGACCGAACTGGGGAATGCCCAGATTGGGAACGCCGACCAGCAGGATGCCGAAGGCAAAGTTCGCGGCCAGGATGAAGAACACCTGCTTCCACGCCCACTTGCCGATCTTGTCACCGCCGGAGGGTCCCTTGGTCAGGCCGGAGAAGCAGATGGCCGTGCCCAGAATGGACATCAGCACACCCAGGATCAGCGGGAAGTAGCCCGGGCCCATGCGGGCACCGGTGCCGACGGTGTAGTTGGTTGCGCCGATCGCAAAAGCGAGGCCGACAACCAAAAACATCACGCCGGAAAAAAAGTCTTTCTGACTCTTGATTTTCACGAGAATGTCTCCTTACGGAATCACGACCCGGCGATTTTGCGTTCAGAAAAACTGTGTCCGAATGTGGATTCCACCTACAAAGGGCATACCCTCATGTCCTACCCGCATGAGGAAAAAAGGGTGCCCATGCCAGGCACCCCATCCATCATTGGCAACGGCCTGCGCAAGAGCAGGCACTTACGTTTTTATCCGCCAGTCAGCCCAGCAGGGGCGTGCTGGCCATGACCTCTTGCAGCGTGGTCACGCCTTCGGCCACGCGCAGGGCTCCGGCCAGGCGCAGCGGACGCATGCCGTCCTGCACGGCCTGGCGGCGCAGCGCATCCATGGACGGCGAGGTGTGGATCTGCTGCTTGAGCGCCTCGCTCACGGTCAGCAGCTCGTACAGGCCCATGCGCCCGCGAAAGCCCGTCATGCGGCAATCCACGCAGCCCACGGGCTTGTAGGGCTGGTAGCTGCCTGACAGTTTCCAGGGCCGCACGGCCTCGGCCAGCGTGGCGGCCGAAGTCTCCTCGTCGCGCTGCTTGCATTGCGGGCACAGCGTGCGCACCAGGCGCTGGGCCAGCACGCCCAGCAGCGTGGCGTTGATCAGGTAGGGCGGCACGCCCAGCTCCATCAGCCGGCTCACGGCGCTGGGCGCATCGTTGGTGTGCAGCGTGGAGAACACCAGGTGGCCGGTCAGCGCGGCCTGCACGGCCATCTCGGCCGTGGCCAGGTCACGGATTTCGCCCACCATGATGATGTCCGGGTCCTGGCGCATCAGCGAGCGCAGTCCCTCGGTGAAGCCGAAGTCCAGCTGCGTCTGCACCTGGGTCTGGTTGAAGCTGGGCTCGATCATTTCGATCGGGTCCTCCACGGTGCTGACGTTGACCTCCTCCGTGGCCACGCGCTTGAGCGTGGAGTACAGCGTGGTGGTCTTGCCCGAGCCCGTGGGACCGGTCACGAGGATGATGCCGTGCGGGCGGCGCACCAGCTCGTTCCAGCGCTGGGCGTCATGGCTGGTGAAGCCCAGGGCGTCCAGGTCCTTGACCGTGTTGTCGGGGTCGAAGATCCGCATCACCAGCTTTTCGCCAAAAGCCGTGGGCAGCGTGGACAGGCGCATTTCCACCTCGTCGCCGCGCGGGTTGCGGGTCTTGATGCGCCCATCCTGGGGGCGGCGCTTTTCCACCACGTCCATGCGCCCGAGCAGCTTCACGCGCGAGACCATGGCGTTGAGCACGCCCATGGGCACCTGGTAGACCGGATGCAGCACGCCGTCGATGCGAAAGCGGATCACGCCCTGGTCGCGCCGGGGCTCCATGTGGATGTCGCTGGCGCGCTGGTCGAAGGCGTATTGCCACAGCCAGTCCACCACGCGCACCACGCCCTGGTCGTTGGCATCGAGCTGCTTGCTGCTGTTGCCCAGCTCCACCAGTTGCTCGAAGCTGGCCGCGCTGGCCGCACCGCCGGCCTTCTCGGCAGCGCGCACCGACTTGGCCAAGGCGAAGAACTCGCCCGTGTAGCGCTTGAGGTCCACCGGACTGGCCAGCACGCGGCGCACCTTGCGGCGCGCCTGGCGCTCGACCTCGGCTACCCAGTCGTCGATGAACGGCTCGGCCGTGGCCACCACCACTTCCTGCGGCGACACCTGCACGGGCAGCACCTTGTGGCGCTCGGCATAGCTGGCGCTCATGATTTCGCCCACGCGGCCCGCATCCACGCGCAGCGGGTCGATGCGCAGGTAGGCCAGGCCGCTGCGGCTCGCCAGGTACTGGGTCAGCTCCTCGATGTCCAGCGCGCGCCCGTCACCGGCCCGGGCCACGCCCACGTTGGCCAGCCGGACCAGCGGGTGCTGGGTGCTCTCGGCCTGCGAGCAGCGCGCCACGGTGCGCTGGGCCTCTTCGGCCGTGATCACGCCGTCGGCCTGCAGCCACTGCACCAGCCTGCGCCAGTCCAGGGGCCCCGAAGGATTGCGCGGAGCGACGGCGGTTGTGGGCTGTGCGGTGGAGGTCGGGTCGGACATGGCGTTGGGCCGGAAGCTGAACTGCGCCCTATGGTAAGCCTGCCGGCCTCCCTGCCCGGCCAGCCCGCTCTACCAGGGCCGCACGAAGATCTTGGGCCAGCGCGTGGTGGGCAGGTCCCAGCGGGCCTGCACCTGGGCGCTGGCGGCCTGCAGCGCTGCGGGGTCGAGCGCGCGCGGGGTGCGCTGGGCCAGCACCACGGTGTTGCCTTCGCGCGTGGGGCGGAAGGCCCACATGGCCTCTTCGCCAAAGGCTTCGGCCATGCGTGCCAGGCTGCGCTCGTAGCTGGAGGTGCGGCCGAACAGGTTGACGGTCATGATGCCGTCCTCGGTCAGCAGATTGCGGCAATCGGCATAGAACTCGGCGCTGTCCAGCACGGGCGCGGCCGCATCGTGGTCATAGAGATCAACGGCCAGCGCATCGACCGTGCCCAGCCACTGGCTCTTGCGGATTTCCTGGGCCGCATCGGCCAGCACCACGCGCAGCGTGTCGCTGTCGGGCGGCAGCTTGAACCAGCTGCGGCACACGGCCAGCACCTGCGGGTTCAGCTCGATGGCCGTGGTGCGCATGCGCAGCTTCTTGTGGCAGAACTTGGTGATGGCCGCGGCGCCCAGGCCCAGCTGCATGGCATGGCGGCCGGCCACGCTGGCGGGTTCCATGAACAGCAGCCAGCCCATCATGCGCTGCACGTACTCCAGCTCGATCTCGAAGGGCTCGCGTATGCGCATGGAGCCCTGTATCCAGGGCGTGCCCAGGTGCAGGTGGCGCACATCGCCATCGTCGGAGACGCTGACTTCGGGCAGCTCGGCATCTGCGGCGTTGGCGGGAGAGGAAGGGGCGGCCTTGGCGGCGCCACGGGTCTTGCGTATCACGTCGGGAAAAATGGAAAGATTCAGAGCAGTTGATGGAGAGCCAGCGCCTCGCGCCAGGCCTGGACCTTGCGTTCGAAACGCCAGCTCGCGTTGGCCGGGCTGGTCGATGGCAGCTTCACGGCAGCCAGGCCCAGGGCCTGCGTGCGGCCGG
Organism: Delftia sp. WSY_10; assembly: GCF_043104705.1. NCBI lineage: Bacteria > Pseudomonadati > Pseudomonadota > Betaproteobacteria > Burkholderiales > Comamonadaceae > Delftia > Delftia sp. WSY_10. Next base: position 138,518 of record NZ_JBICKY010000012.1, read on the forward strand.
CGTGCTTGTAGCTTTCTCCACCGTTGTGCAAGGCCAGCGTCAACTGCGGGCAGTGCGTGCGCAGCCCAGCGAAGTCGTTCACCTCGGCAGCGCGGATGGCGCTGTCCAGGCTGCCTTCGCGCTCGCAGCTGGCGTACACATCCCACAGCCCCAGGCCCCGGGCCAGCAGCCATTCGCAGCGGCCCGCATAGTCATCGCGGCCGGGCTGCGGATACTCGGGCCACAAGGCCTGGAGCAGGGGCCAGAACTGGTTTTGCGGATGGGCATAGTACTGCTGCAATTGCAGCGATCGCAGGCCCGGAAAGCTACCCAGCACCAGGGCCCGGGTCCGCGCATCGGCCACCGGCGCCAGGCCCTGCCAGCGCGGGGTGCCGGGGGGCGGCAGGTCGGGAACGGTCAAGGACATGGCCGGCATTGTCGCCCAGCGGTCGCCGGGCTGCTGGCAGCGGGCGGCAAGACCGCTCAGGTTCAGGTTCCGCTCAAGCCTGGTTCAGGCCATGGCGGGCAGGCCTCGCAGCGCGGCACGCGCGTTGCGGCCCGTGGCCTCGGCCAGGGCCTGGGGCGTGATGCCGCGCAGTTGCGCAATCACATCCGCAATGCGTGCCAGCTCGGCCGGCGTGTTGCGGCCCTGGGCCTGGCCCTGGGCGCGCTGCCCGGCCGTGGTGTAGAGCCAGTGCGGCGGAATGTCGGGAGCGTCGGTTTCCAGCACCAGCGCGTCCAGCGGCAAGCTGGCTGCCAGCTCGCGCAGCCTGAGCGCGCGGTCATAGGTCACGGCGCCGCCGAAGCCCAGCTTGAAACCCAGGTCGATGAAGGCCTGGGCCTGCTGCCCGCTGCCGTTGAAGGCATGGGCAATGCCGCCCGCCACGGGCCGTGCACGCAGGGTCTTGAGCAGCCGGTCGCTGGACTTGCGCACATGCAGGATGACCGGGAGATCGAACTCGCGCGCCAGCGCGATCTGCTGCTCGTAGAACCAGACCTGCCGCTGTGCGTCCAGCCCCGGCACGAAGAAGTCCAGCCCGATCTCGCCCACGGCCACCAGTTGGGGATCGCCACGCAGCCGGTCCAGCGTCTCGCGCAATGCGGCAATGTCCTGCTCGCGGGCATTGGGCGTGTACAGCGGATGGATGCCCAGCGCATAGCTGTCGCCATGGCGCCGCGCCAGCGCCACCACCGTGTCCCAGTGCTCGCGCGCCACGGCCGGAATCACCAGATGCGCAACGCCTGTCTCGGCCGCCTGCGCGCGCACGGCATCGCGGTCGGCATCGAATTCAGGGGCATCGAGGTGGCAGTGGGTGTCTATCCAGGCGGGCATGGCCGCATCATGCCACCGGCCCGGGCAGCGCCCGTCCAAGGGGCAGACGAGGCCCGGAGCAAGGGCAAACCCTTGGCTTATTGCGAGTCAGCTCCGTTTGACAAAATCAATACACGAATGGCTTGCGCCTCCATAAAAATACATAAAGTAACACTTACACCCCGCATCGGGCTCCCGCATCACCGGCCGGCATGCTTTGGAGAGAGGAATTCCCATGAAGCGCTCAGCATGGAGTCGAATCCTGGACCTCGGTGGCGCACGCCGCAAGGCGGAGCTTGACGGGCAATTGGCCGCCATACACAAGTCCCAGGCGGTGATCGAGTTCGACCTGCAAGGCCATGTGCTGGCTGCCAACCAGAACTTCCTGGACACCATGGGCTACGAGGAGCACGAGGTCATCGGCCAGCACCACCGCATGTTCGTGGACAGCCAGGTCAGCGAATCCCCCGAATACGCCCAGTTCTGGCAGCGCCTGGGCAGCGGCATCCACGATGCGGGGCGCTACCGGCGCATCGCCAGGGATGGGCGCGATGTCTGGCTGCAGGCCAGCTACAACCCCATCTTCGACCGGCATGGCCGGCCCTTCAAGGTGGTGAAGTACGCCACCGACATCACCGAGCAGCAGCGCCGCAACGCCGATGCCGAAGGCCAGCTGGCGGCCATCTCCAAGGTGCAGGCCATCATCGAGTTCGACCTGGACGGCAACATCCTCCATGCCAACCGCCTGTTCCTGCAGGCCATGGGCTACACGCTGGACGAGGTCGTCGGGCGGCACCACAGCATGTTCGTCCAGCCCCATGAGCGCCAAAGCGCCGAATACGCGCAGTTCTGGCGCAAGCTGGGCAGCGGCCAGCACGATGCAGGCCAGTACCTGCGCATCGGCAAGCACGGCCGCCAGGTCTGGATCGAGGCCAGCTACAACCCCATCCTCGATGCCGACGGCCGGCCCTTCAAGGTAGTCAAGTACGCCCGCGATATCACGCGCCGCTTCACGGCCGCGCAGACCCTGGGCGAGGCCATGCAGGGCCTGAGCGAAAGCGCCGAGCACGCAGGCCAGGCCAATGAACTGGCCCGCCAGGCCTGCCTGGTGGCCGAGCAGGGCGGGCGCACGGTGCACGAGGTGATGGGCACCATGGAGTCCATCAGCGCCAGCTCGCGCAAGATCAGCGACATCATCGGCGTGATGGACGGCATCGCCTTCCAGACCAATATCCTGGCGCTGAACGCCGCCGTGGAGGCGGCCCGCGCCGGCGAGCAGGGCCGGGGCTTTGCCGTGGTGGCCGGCGAGGTGCGGGCACTGGCGCAGAACAGTGCCGCCGCCGCCAAGGAGATCAAGCAGCTCATCCACACCTCGGTGGAGCAGGTGGCTCTGGGCGCCGAGCAGGTGCGACAGGCCGGCGGGACCATGCAGGAAATCGTGGATTCCTCCCACCAGGTCACGGCCATCATGGGCGACGTGGTGCAGGCCTCCATGGCGCAGTCTGCGCGGCTGCGCGAGGTCACGGCCGACCTGACGGCCCAGAGCGTGAACATCGGCGACACGCCCCGCGCGCAACCCGTGCGCAAGTCGCTGCCGGCGGCCATGGTTCCCGAGGCCCCGCAGATCAAGGCGGCGCCAGCGCCCTCCGTGGTGCCTGTGCGCACGCCGCACATGGGCGGCAAGCTGCTGCGCATGGCCTGACGCCGGAGCGCGCAGGACGGCGCACGCAGGACCCAGTACAGGGTCAGGCCAGCTGTCCCTGCACCAGGCGCACCATGCGGTCGCAGCGCGCCGCGAGCTGCTCGTCGTGCGTGACCATCACAAAGGCCGTGCCATGGCTGCGCGCCAGCTCCAGCATCAGGCGGAACACGGTGTCGGCCGTGCTGCGGTCCAGGTTGCCGGTGGGCTCGTCGGCCAGCACGCAGGCAGGCTGCGTGACCAGGGCGCGGGCAATGGCCACGCGCTGGCGCTCGCCCCCCGACAGCTCGGCCGGCCGGTGCAGCATGCGTTCGCCCAGGCCCACGGCCGCCAGCATGCGTGCGGCGCGCTCCATGCACTCGGCCCGGTCGTCGCGGCGTATGCGCAGCGGCATGGCCACGTTGTCCTGGGCGCTGAATTCGGGCAGCAGATGGTGGAACTGGTAGATGAATCCCAGGTGCCTGTTGCGCAGCGCACCCTGCTTCTGGGCGCTGAGTTCATGCAGGGGCTCGCCCTTGAGGGTGACGCTGCCGCTAGTGGGGGCATCCAGCCCGCCCAGCAGGTGCAGCAGCGTGCTCTTGCCCGAGCCCGAGGCGCCGACAATGGCCAGCGTCTCGCCCGCACGCACCTGCAGGTCGACCCCTGCCAGCACCTGCACGTTGAGCCGTCCTTCGGCGAAGCGCTTGGTCAGGCCGCGCGCATCGAGGACCACGGCGCCCTGCTGGGACACTTCGAAACCGGGCATCACATTCACTTCATTCATAGCGCAGCGCCTCGGCGGGGTTCACGCGGCTGGCGCGCCAGCTGGGATAGATGGTGGCGACAAAGGCCAGGACCAGGGAGATCACGGCGATGGGCATGATGTCGCTGTACTGCGGATCGCTGGGCATCTTGCTGATCAGGTAGATGTCCTTGGGCAGGAAGTTGGCATGCAGCAGGCGCTCGATGGCCGGCACGATGACATCGATGTTGAAGGCAATGCCCAGGCCCAGCAGCAGGCCCGCGAAGGTGCCGATGACGCCCACCATGGCGCCCTGCACCATGAAGATTCCCATGATGCTGGACGGCGAGGCGCCCAGCGTGCGCAGGATGGCGATGTCGGCGCGCTTGTCGGTCACCGTCATCACCAGCGTGGACACGAGGTTGAACGCAGCCACGGCCACGATGAGCGTGAGGATGATGAACATCATGCGTTTTTCCAGCTGCACGGCCGCGAACCAGGTGCGGTTCTGCTGGGTCCAGTCGCGGATCAGCAGGCGGTCGGTGATGGTGTGGGCCAGTTCCATGGCCACGCGCGGCGCCTCGTGCAGGTCCTTGAGCTTCAGGCGGATGCCAGTCGGCCCTTCCAGGCGGAACAGGCGCTGCGCGTCCTCGTAATGCATCATCACCAGGGCCGAGTCGTATTCGTAGTGGCCGGAGTCGAAGGTGCCTGCCACATGCATCTGCTTGAGGCGCGGCACCACGCCGGCCGGCGTGACCTGGCCGCCCGGGGCGATCAGCGTGACCATGTCGCCCTGGCGTACGCCCAGCGAGCGCGCCAGCTCCACGCCCAGCACCACGTTGAACTCGCCAGGCACCAGGCGCTTGAGCACCTCGGCATTGGTGGCGGCCACGTCGGTGACCTCGCCCTCGCGCGCCGGATCGATGCCGCGCACCAGCGTGCCCTTCATGTCCTCGCCACGCGCCAGCAGCGCCTGGGCCGCGACGAAGGGTGCGGCGCCCAGCACGTCGGGGTTGGCGCGCGCCTCGCGCATGGTGCGCTCCAGATCGGGCAGCGCCGCACCCTGGGGCGCGAAGATCTCGATGTGCGAGACCACGCTGAGCATGCGGTCGCGCACTTCCTTCTGGAAGCCGTTCATCACGCTGAGCACGATGATCAGCGCCGCCACACCGAGGGCGATGCCCAGCATGGAGACGCCGGAGATGAACGAGATGAAGCCGTTGCGGCGCGTGGCGCGCCCGGCCCGGGTGTAGCGCCAGCCGACGGCCAGTTCGTAGGGAAATTGCATGGGCATGCATTGTGTCATCGCCCGCAGGCCCTGCATGGCGGCAGGCTTTGCCGTCGGCGTGTCAGCGCCGGTGCCGTCCGCGGTCCACGCGCGGCAGGGCGTCGTAGCGGCCCTCTGCCTCCAGCGTCAGCGCATGGCGCTGCAGCCTGGCCAGCAAGGTGTCGAATTGTTCAAGTTCCTCGTCGCTGAGCACGGACACCAGGTCCAGATGGATCTGGGCCATGCGCGGCAGGATCAGGCCGTACATGCGCCGCCCCTCGGCGGTCAGCGACACGGCCACGCGGCGGCGGTCGCCGGGCAGGGGGCTGCGCTGCACCCAGCCCTTTTCCTCCAGCCCGCTGAGGGCGCGCGAGGTGCGTGCGCGGTCCAGCTGCGCGCGTTCGGCCAGCTCCGACGACAGCAGGCCCTCGTTGGCAGCCACCGTGGCCATCACGCCCCACTCGCGGCGCGTGATGCCGAAATGCGCCTCGCACATGCGCATGGCCACGCCGCCGGCCGCACCAAAGTAGCGGTTGATGCGAAACAGCAGCATCTGCTGGATGGACGTGGGGGCTGGACGGGTATTCACGGGGAACAGTTGATTAGATCAATTGCTGCAGGGACTTCTACAGTGGCCCCGTCCGGAAAGGAGACAACGGGAGCCACCGTCCGGAGCCGGCCTGGGGATTCTCGCAAAGCCCGGCGCCCCCGCAGCGCAGAAAGTTCGCCACCATGTTTTCCCTGTTCCAAGCCACCCATGCCACCCATGCCTTGCGCAGCCCGCTGCTGCGGGCCGGCCTGGCCCTTCTGCTGGGCCTGGGCTCCGGCGCTGGCGCCCGGGCCGATGCGGCCGCCGATGCTGCCGCCTGGCCCGCCAAACCCGTGCGCATCGTCGTCGCCTTCGCGCCCGCTGGCGCCGCCGACATTCTGGCGCGCAGCCTGGGCGAGGTACTGCAGCGTGAGCTCAAACAGCCCTTCGTCGTGGACAACCGGCCCGGCGCGGGCGGCAACATCGGCACCGACAACGCGGCCAAGGCACCCGGCGACGGCTACACGCTGCTGGTCGGCATCGACACGACCTTCACCGTCAATCCCTTCATCTACAAGAGCATGCCCTTCAAGGGCACGGACCTGCGCCCCGTGATGATGATCGCCTCGCAGGGAATGATGGTGGCCGTGAATCCCCGCACCGGCCTCAGGACCCTGGACCAGTTCATCGCCCAGGGCAAGAGAAGCGGCCTGACGCTGGGCTCGGCCGGCTACGGCACGCCGGGCCACCTGGCCTCGGCCATCCTGACCCATGCCACGGGCGCCAAGGTCAGCCACGTGCCCTACAAGGGCAACGCCCCGGCCAGCACGGCCGTGCTGGCCGGCGAGGTGGACGGCGGCATCATCAGCTCCTCGGCCATGCTGGGCCAGGTGGCGGCCGGCAAGGTCGTGCCGCTGGCCGTGACCACGCGCCAGCGCAACCCGCTGGTGCCCGGCGTACCCACCGTGGGCGAGCTGGGCCACAAGGAGCTGGAGCAGGAAGTGCTGTTCGCCCTGTGGGTGCCGGCCGCCACGCCCGAGCCGCTGGTCGCCAGGATCCAGGCCGCGCTGGAAAAGGCCATGAAGGATCCGGCCCTGCGCGAGCGCATGCGCGCCAACGACCTGTTCTATGAAGGCCTGACCGGCCCGGCCGCCGCCGAACGCATACAGGCGCTGGCCGACCGCTACCGGACCGTGATCCAGTCCACCGGAATGAAGATGGAATGAGCGCCGCCGCTTCCCGCCCACGACCCTGCACAGAGCGCATTTCCATGTCCCGTCCCAACATCCTCTTCATCGTGGCCGATGACCTCGGCTATGCCGACCTCGGCTGCTACGGCGGCCGCGCGGCCGACTTCGGCCCGGTATCGCCCGTGCTCGACCGCCTGGCCGCCGGCGGCCTCAGGCTCACCCAGGGCTATGCCAACTCGCCCGTGTGCTCTCCCACGCGCTTTGCCCTGGCCACGGCGCGCTACCAGTACCGCCTGCGCGGTGCGGCCGAGGAGCCCATCAACAGCAGGACACGCGGCACGCCGCTGGGCGAGAAGCTGGGCCTGCCGCCGGACATGCCCACCGTGGCCTCCATGCTCAGGGATGCGGGCTACCGCACGGCGCTGATCGGCAAATGGCACCTGGGCTACCCGCCGCACTTCGGCCCGCTGCGCTCGGGCTACGAGGAATACTTCGGCCCCATGTCAGGCGGCGTGGACTACTTCACCCATCTGAGCAGCTCGGGCCAGCACGACCTGTGGGTGGGCGAGGAGGAGCACCACGACGAGGGCTACCTGACCGACCTGCTGTCGCAGCGCAGCGTGGACTTCGTCCACCGCATGGCCCAAGGCGATGCGCCCTTCTTCCTGAGCCTGCACTACACGGCGCCGCACTGGCCCTGGGAAACGCGCGAGGACCGCAGCACGGCCGAGGCCCTGGGCGCAGGCATTGCCCACCTGGACGGCGGCAACATCCACCAGTACCGCCGCATGATCCACCACATGGACGAAGGCATAGGCTGGATCGTCGAGGCGCTGCGCGCCAACGGACAGCTGGACAACACCCTCATCGTCTTCACCAGCGACAACGGCGGCGAACGCTTCTCCGACAACTGGCCCCTGGTCGGCGGCAAGATGGACCTGACCGAGGGCGGCATACGCGTGCCCTGGATCGCGCACTGGCCGGCCGTGATCGCACCGGGCCGCAGCAGCCCCCAGCACTGCATGAGCATGGACTGGTCGGCCACGGTGCTGGATGCCGCCGGCGTGCAGGCGCCGGCCGGCCATGCGCTGGACGGCGTCTCCCTGCTGCCCGTGCTGCGCGCCGAAGATGCCGAATTCCCGCGCACCCTGCACTGGCGCATGAAGCACCGCGGCCAGCGCGCGCTGCGCGACGGCGACTGGAAGTACCTGCGCGTGGACGGCATCGACTACCTGTTCGACCTGGCCAGCGACGAGCGCGAGCGCGCCAACCAGGCAGTGCGCGCGCCCGAGCGTCTGGCCGCCATGCGCAGCGCCTGGGAAGACTGGAACCAGGGCATGCCGCCCATCCCCGAGGACGCCACGGTCAGCCTGGTCTCTTCGGCCCGGGACATGCCCCAGCGCTGAACCGCGCTCCAAGGGGAAAAACGAAGGCGTCGGCACTGCGGCACCCCATGCCCGACAATAGCGGCCATGCTTTTGACCGCGCCCCTGGTGTCCTCCACCCAAGCCCCGCTGGAGGAAACGACCGAATGGATCATTCCCTATGCCGGCGGTCCGTCCTCGGATGCGGCGGATGACGCTGCCGTCGCGGCCGTCTGGGGCGGACTGGAGCTGCCCCATCTCCAATCCCTGCTGGCGCTGATGCAGCCCGCGCCCGCACAGACCGGCACGGAGATGGATTTTTCTCCCCCCCACGAACGCGCCCTGGCGCGCTCGCTGGGCCTGCCCGATGCGCCGGGCCTGATTGCCTGGGCCGCCTGGCAGGCCGGTGAGACGGCACAGGCCTGCGCCTATGTCACGCCCTGCCACTGGCACATAGGCGCAGACCAGGTCCACCAGAGCGATCCCGCCACCACACCCCTCAGCGATGAGGAATCCCGCCAGCTGCTGGCCCTGCTGGCGCCCTGGTTCGCTGACGACGGCATCGTGCTGGAGTACCAGCAGCCGCAGCGCTGGCTGGCGCGCGGTGCGCTGTTCGATGACCTGGCCACGGCCTCCATGGACCGCGTCATCGGCCGCGACGTGCGGCCCTGGCTGCCCGATGCGCAGCAGGCGCGCGCCCTGCACCGCCTGCAAAGCGAGGTGCAGATGCTGCTCTACACCCATGTCTTCAACGACGCCCGCGCCGCCCGCGGCCAGGTGCCCATCAACGCCTTCTGGGTCCACGGCGCCGGGCGCCTGCAGCCCGGCACGGCCACCGGCGCCAAGGCCGCCGTGCAATGCCTGGACGACCTTCACGCCGCAGCCCTGCAGGGCAACCCCGCTGCGTGGCGCGAGGCCTGGAAGGCGCTGGACGCCGGGCTCATCGCCCGCCTGCTGGAGCGCGTGCGCGCAGGCCACCCGCTCACGCTGACGCTGTGCGGCGAACGCCATGCCATCGCATGGAGCAGCCGCCCGCCGCGCTGGCTGGACAGGCTGACGGGCCTTTTCGGCCCCCGCGCCCTGCCCGACCTGGGCCGCATGCTCTGACACATTGCCCATGAAAATCATCCCCCGCGAGATTCCTGCACAGCAGGCCTGGGCACTGCGCCAGGCCGGCGTCCACCCGCTGCTGGCCCAGCTCTACGCCGCACGCGGCGTGTGCTCCGCCGACGAACTGGACGACACGCCTGCACGCCTGCTGGCCCCCTCCGGCCTGCTGGGCATGGAGGCCGCCGTGCGGCTGCTGGCCGATGCCATAGAGCGCGGCCTGCGCCTGTGCATCGTGGCCGACTACGACTGCGACGGCGCCACCGCCTGCGCCGTGGGCTGGCGCGGCCTGCGCATGCTGGGCGCGACCGAGGTCGGCTACCTGGTGCCCGACCGCGTGGTGGACGGCTACGGCCTGACGCCCCCCATCGCGCGCCGTGTCAAGGAAACCGGCGCCGACGTGATGGTCACCGTGGACAACGGCATTGCCAGCGTCGAAGGCGTGGCCGAGGCCAAGTCCCTGGGCCTGCAGGTGGTCGTCACCGACCACCACCTGCCCGGCAACCACCTGCCGCTGGCCGATGCCATCGTCAACCCCAACCAGCCCGGCTGCAGCTTCGAGAGCAAGTCCATGGCCGGTGTCGGCGTGATGTTCTACGTGCTGCTGGCCCTGCGAGCCGAACTGCGCACGCGCGGCCGCTTCGACAAGACCAGCCAGCCTCGTCTGGAGGCCTTGCTGCCCCTGGTCGCCCTGGGCACCGTGGCCGACGTGGTGAAGCTGGACGCCAACAACCGCCGCCTGGTCGCCCTGGGCCTGAAGCAGATACGCCGGGGCCAGATGCAGCCGGGCCTGCAGGCCTTGTTCGACGCGGCCGGCCGCAAGGCCTTTGCGGCCACCACCTTCGACTTCGGCTTCGCGCTGGGTCCGCGCATCAATGCGGCCGGCCGGCTGTCCGACATGACCATCGGCATCGAGTGCCTGACCACGGACGATGCGGGCCGCGCCGCCAACCTGGCGCAGATGCTGGACGCCATCAACCGCGAGCGCCGCGAGCTGGAAGGCGGCATGCGCGAGCAGGCCCTGCTCATGGCCGAGGGCCTGTGCACGGACGGCATGACGCCGCCGGCGGCCATCAGCGTGTTCGACCCCGATTTCCACGAAGGTGTGGTCGGCATCGTGGCCTCGCGCATCAAGGACCGCATGCACCGGCCCAGCTTCGTCTTCGCAGCCAGCGGCGCGCCGGGGCACGAGCATGAACTCAAGGGCTCGGGCCGCTCCATTCCCGGCTTTCACCTGCGCGACGCGCTGGACCTCGTATCCAAGCGCCACCCCGGCCTGCTGCTGCGCTTTGGCGGCCACGCCATGGCGGCCGGCTGCACCATTGCCGAGGCCGGTTTCGCGGTGTTCGAAAAGGCCCTGGCCCAGGTGGCACAGGAATGGCTGGACGCGGCCACGCTGACGCGCCGCATAGAGACCGACGGACCGCTGGACCCGGATTTCCGCAAGCCCGAAATGGTCGAGCAGCTCAATCTCGCGGTCTGGGGCCAGGGCTTTGCCCCGCCCACCTTCAGCGAACAGCTGGAAGTGCTCTCACAGCGCCTGGTCGGTGAAAAGCACCTGAAACTGCAATTGCGCCATCAGGGCGAAACCGTGGACGGCATCTGGTTCGGCCATACCGACCCGCTGCCGTCATCGGCCTGCATTGCATTTCGCATGGACATCAATGAATGGCGCGGAGAGCGCAAGGTGCAATTCCTGATCGAGGGCGTTCATTCGGACATTTCCTAGAGATCCCACCGGCCCTTCACGGCGCCGCTCGGTTAATATCCCCGGTTTTTTGCAACAATTTATTGCAAATTCATTCCAAGAAAACCGGGGAAAAACTCATGACTTCTCGCCTGTGGCCTTGCACGGCCATTGCCATCACCCTGGCCGCCGGCCTTTCCGGCTGCGCCACCACCGAGCAATCGCGCACGCTTGAAACGGCCAAACCCGCTTCTGCATACAGCGCCTATCAAGGCCCGCGCAGCCCCATTTCCGTGGGCAAGTTCGACAACCGCTCCAGCTTCCAGCGCGGCATTTTCTCGGACGGAGTCGACCGCCTCGGTGGCCAGGCCAGAACCATCTTGGTAACCCACCTGCAGCAAAGCGGCCGATTCAGCGTGCTGGACCGCGACAACATGTCCGAGACCCGCCAGGAAGCGGGCTTCAACCGGCAGGAGCAGGCGATCAAGGGCGCCACCTACGTCGTGACCGGCGACGTGAGCGAGTTCGGCCGCAAGGTGGTCGGGGACCGCCAGTTCTTCGGCGTGCTCGGCCGTGGCAAGGAGCAGGTGGCCTATGCCAAGGTCAGCCTGAACATCGTCCGGGTGCAGACCTCCGAAGTCGTCTATTCGGTACAGGGTGCGGGCGAATACAGCCTGTCGAACCGCGAAATCGTGGGATTCGGCAGCACGGCCGGCTATGACTCCACACTCAATGGCAAGGTGCTGGATCTGGCCATCCGCGAAGCCGTGGACAAGCTGGCGGCCGGCATGGACAGCGGTGCATGGAAGCCCGCCCAATGAAGCAGATTCCCCATTCGGCCGCAACCCTGGCTGCACTGGCCGTTTGCGCCTCGTTGGCCGGCTGCGCCGCACCGCGCCAGCCGCTGTATGCCTGGAACGATTACCAGCCCCAGGTCTATCAATACCTCAAGGATGACGGAAGCACAGGCGCCGAGGACCAATTGCTCAAGCTGGAAGAAACCCGCCTGAAGGTGCAGGCCGAGGGAAAGGCTTTGCCCCCCGGCTATCGCGCCCATATGGCCATGCTGTATTCCCGGACCGGCAACAACGAAAAGACGGTGCAGCAATTGGCAGAGGAAAAGCAGCATTTCCCCGAATCCGCCAAGTTCATGGACACGCTGCTGCAAACCTTCACGGCCCGCAAGGATTGAGATGCGCCTGAGCACACACATCAAGACCCTGGCCCTGGCCATGACCGTCGCACTGACCGGGTGCGCCACCACTGCGCCCTATGACTATTCGGCACTGCGGGCATCCAAGCCTGCATCCATCCTGGTCATGCCCGCGCTGAACCAGTCGCCGGAAGTGAATGCGCCGGCCGGCGTGCTGTCGCAGATCACGCTGCCGCTGGCCGAGGCTGGCTACTACGTCCTGCCCGTGGCGGTCACCGAGGAAATGTTCCGCCAGAACGGCATCGTCAGCGCCGACGATGCGCAGGAACTGCCCGTGGCCAAGCTCCGTGAAATCTTTGGCGCCGATGCGGCCCTGTACCTGAACATCCGCAACTACGGCACCAGCTATGCGGTGATCAGCAGCGCCTCGGTGGTCACGCTGGACGCCAAACTGGTGGACCTGCGTACCGGCACACAGCTGTGGGACGGCAGCGCCACGGCCTCCAGTGCCGAAGGCCAAAGCTCGGGCGGCGGACTGGTCGGCATTCTGGTGACGGCACTGCTCAACCAGATCCTGGACACCATGAACGACCGCAGCGTGCAGATCGCCTCCATCGCCAACCAGCGCCTGCTGTCGCCCATGGCGCAGCGCGGACTGCTGCCGGGCCCGCGCTCGCCCGACTACGGCAAACCGCGCAACTGACGAAGGCCCGCAGGCCGGCGCACATGCACGCGCCGGCCTGCATCCCCGCTCCTCCCGCTAGAAGGTCTCCCAGTCGTCGTCCGCGCCGGCCTTGGCAGGTGCCCGGGCGGGCGCCTTAGCCACAGGCGGCTGGATCTGGGGCGCCGGTGCATTGCGCACGGCGGCAGCCGGGCGTGCCGCGGGCGCGGGACGCGCCGCCGCTGCAGGGGCTGCTGCCGGTCGGCGCGCCACGGCGGCTGAACTGGCGGGCGCCTGCGCCCGGGCCGGTGCCAGCGCACTGCCTTCCTGCCCCAGCTTGAACACCGCCACCACCTCGGACAGGCGCCGCGCCTGGTCCTGCATGGCCAGCGCAGCCGCGCTGGATTCCTCGACCAGGGCCGCATTCTGCTGCGTCATCTGGTCGAGCTGGCTCACGGCCTGGTTGACCTGGCCAATGCCGTCGCGCTGCTCGGTGGACGAGGCGGTGATCTCGCCGATGAGGTCGCTGACGCGGCGCACGCTGGAGACGATTTCCTCCATGGAGCGCCCCGCCTGCTCCACCTGCTGCGAGCCCGACTGCACGTTGTCCACGCTGGTGGTGATCAGCAGCTTGATCTCCTTGGCGGCCTCGGCACTGCGCTGCGCCAGCGAACGCACCTCGCCGGCCACCACGGCAAAGCCCCGGCCCTGCTCGCCTGCGCGGGCCGCTTCCACGGCGGCGTTGAGCGCCAGGATGTTGGTCTGGAAGGCAATGCCGTCGATCACGCCGATGATGTCGGCGATCTTGCGGCTGCTGTCCGTGATCTGCTGCATGCTGGTGACCACCTGGGCCACCACGGCGCCGCCCTGCTCGGCCGCCTGCGCGGCCGTGGCGGCCAGCTGGTTGGCCTGGCGCGCCGTATCGGCCGACTGGGTGACGGTGGCCGTCAGCTCCTCCATGCTGGCCGCCGTCTCCTCCAGATTCGCCGCCGTCTGCTCGGTACGCGAGGACAGGTCCTGGTTGCCGCTGGCGATCTGGTTGGAGGCCGTGGACACGGACTCCACGCCCGAACGCACCTCGCCCACCACGCCGCGCAGCCGCTGGGCCATGCCGTTGAGCGCCTGCAGCAGATGGCCCAGTTCATCGCCCCGGTTGCTTTGCACCGACCCCGTGAGATCGCCTGCGGCAATGCCGTCGGCCAGCGCCACGGCCTGGTCCAGCGGCCGTGTGATGGAACGCATGATGGCCATGCCCATGAACAGGCCCAGGGCCACGATGAGCGCGCTGGCCAGGGCGCCGATCCAGTAGGCCCGGGTGCGGTGGGCGACGCCCTCCTCGCGCGCCAGCTCGCTTTGGCGCTCCTGCTGCTGAACAAAGGCTTCCTGCGCCGTGTTGTAGCGCTCGGCCGCCGGGCGCAGCTGCTTTTCCACGATGTCGAAGGTGGAGGCGAAGTCGCTGGCCTTGCGCGCATCCTGGGCCGCCGAGTTGGCCTTGAGCGTTTCCCGGCGCTCGGCCGCCACGGCCTCCAGCGCCTGCTTGCCCTTGGCATCGAGCTGCAGCTCGCCCACCTGCTTTTGCAGCACGTTGATGCGTTCTATGCCCTTGCTCATCAGCGCGCGCTGCTGCGCGGCCAGCGTCTCGTCGGGTGACATGGCCGCGACGATGGAGCGCTCCACGCTCATCTGGGTCAGATGCCGCCACTCGCGCGCCAGCGTGGCGCCGCGCTGCGCGGTCATCACGTCGGTGTTGATCTTCTCGTTGACTCCGTGCAGATAGAACAGGATGCCGCCGTTGACCGCCAGCATGCTCACCAGCAGTCCCAGCACCAGGGCCCAGAGTTTCTGGGCGACGGTGATTTGATTCAGATTCATGGAAAAACCGATCTTTTTTCTAACAATGCCGGAGCTTGGCCATGGCGCCCCGCCGACCTTCGCTCCGGGCAATCATTCTTGTCCACCCTTGACGGCGCCTGGCTGATCATCGTCATGCCGCTGTCACTATTGAGGGCGGTAAACCCGCACTCAGGGAAGTCCCCAGCCGCAGCGCCAGGCTCGGAAAAGGACCGACACCTACAATGGGCCGGTGCCCAAGTCCTATCTGAATGCCGATCTGCACAGCCACTCCGTGGTCTCGGATGGAACGCTGACGCCTGAACAACTGGCCGAACGTGCCGCGGCCCGCGGCGTGCAGCTTTGGGCGCTGACCGACCATGACGAGGTCGGCGGCCAGCACCGCGCAGCCGCCGCAGCGCGCGCCTGCGGCCTGGACTACCTGACGGGCGCAGAGATCTCGGTGAGCTTTGCAGGCACCACGGTGCACATCGTGGGCCTGGGCTTTGACGCAGACGACCCGGCCCTGGTCGAAGGCCTGCATGCCACGCGCGACGGACGCGGTCCCCGCGCCCGCGAGATGGCCCGCCAGCTGGAGCTGGCCGGCATTGAAGGCAGCTACGAAGGCGCGCTGCGCTTTGCCGGCAATCCCGCGCTGATCTCGCGCACGCATTTCGCGCGCTTTCTCGTGGAATCCGGCCGCTGCCGCGACACCGGCGAGGTGTTCCGCCACTACCTGACCGAAGGCCATCCCGGCTACGTGCCTCATACCTGGGCGCGCCTGGCCGACGCCGTGCGCTGGATCACGCAGGCCGGCGGCGTGGCGGTGATCGCCCACCCGGCCCGCTATGCGCTGACGGCCAACGAGGAGTACGCGCTGTTTTCCGAATTCAAGGCCCATGGGGGCCAGGGCGTGGAGGTCGTCACCGGCAGCCACCGCCCCAGCGAGTACGCCGTCTATGCCGACATGGCCCGCGAGTTCGGCCTGGCCGCCTCGCGCGGCAGCGACTTCCACAGCCCCGAGGAGTCGCATACCGACCTGGGCGACCTGCCCTACCTGCCGGGCCAGCTGACGCCGGTATGGGAACTGCTGGGCGAGCGCATTCAGCCGGCCTGAGCCCTTCCCGCAAACAACGCACACCATGGTCCTACGCTTCGAAGCCCACCCCGACAATCCCCAGCCCCGTCTCATCAAGCAGGCCGCCGACATGCTGCGCCAGGGCGCCATCCTGGCCATTCCCACGGACTCCAGCTATGCACTGGTCTGCCATCTGGACGACCGCCCTGCGGTGGAGCGGCTGCGCCGCATCCGCCAGATCAACGACAAGCACCACCTCACGCTGCTGTGCCGCGACCTGTCGGAGCTGTCCAGCCATGCGCGCGTGGACAACCGCCAGTACCGGCTGTTGAAGCTGGCCACACCGGGGCCGTACACCTTCATCCTGGAAGCCTCCAAGGAAGTGCCCAAGCGCCTGAGCCACCCCTCGCGCAAGACCATCGGCCTGCGCGTGCCGGACCGCAAGGGCACGCAGCTGCTGCTGGAGCAGCTGGGCGAGCCGCTGATCGCCACCACGCTGATCCCGCCCGGAGAGACCGAGGCCCTGCATGACGCGGATGCCATCCTGGAGCGCTTTCCCCACGAGCTCGATGCCATCGTCGATGCAGGTGCCTGCCCCTCGGAGCCGACCACGGTGATCGACCTGGTGCCCATGGCCCTGGGCAATCCGCCCACCGTGGTGCGGCAAGGCCGGGGCAGCCTGGAGGCCCTGGGCCTGGAAATGACCTGAATCACCCCCCCCGCAAAAACAGACGCCGGGCATGCCCGGCGTCTGTTTTTGCAGCTTGATCCTGAAAGGCGTTCAGTGCTGTGCCCACTCCAGGGGCCGGGGTGCAGCAGCCGGCGCGCGCTGCAACGGCCTCGTCACAGCGGCGGACAAGGCTGCGGCGGGAGCCATCGACGGCTTCTGCGGCTGCACCCGCACGCCAGCGCCAGCATCCTGCGGCTCGTCATCGAGCTTGAAGGCACCCACGGCCTGCTCCAGCTCCTGGGCGCGCTCGCTCAGCGCTGAGGCCGCACGCGAGGCCTGATGCACCAGGGCCGCGTTCTCCTGGGTGGCGCTGTCCATGTGGCCCACGGCGGCGTTGACCTGGGCAATGCCTTCGCTTTGCTCGCGCAGGGCCTGCGACATTTCGCCGAGCAGGCCCGAGACCTGGCCCACGGCGCCGACAATCTCCTGCATGGTGGCGCCCGCCTGGTTGACCAGGCCCGCGCCGCTTTCCACCTGGCGCACGCTGGTGGTGATCAGTTCCTTGATCTGCTTGGCAGCCTCGGCCGAACGGCCGGCCAGGCTGCGCACCTCGCTGGCCACCACGGCGAAGCCCCGGCCCTGATCGCCCGCGCGTGCCGCCTCCACGGCCGCGTTCAGCGCAAGGATATTGGTCTGGAAGGCAATGCCTTCGATGACCTGGATGATGTCCACGATCTTGCGCGAGCTGCCGCTGATGGCCTCCATGGTCTGCACCACCTCGCCCACCACGGCCCCCCCGCGCCTGGCCGTGGACGATGCATCGACGGCCAGGCCGCTGGCCGAATGCGCGCGCTCCGCGTTCTGGCGCACGGTGGCCGTGAGTTGCTCCATGCTGGCCGCCGTCTGGGCCAGCGCCGAGACCTGGGCCTCGGTGCGGCGCGACAGGTCGGTGTTGCCGGCGTCGATCTCACCGGCCGACAGGCCGATGGAATCCGTGGACTGCTTGATGCGGCCGACCAGCTCGGTCAGCGTGTCTTCCATGGTGCCCAGCGCGCCCAGCAGGCGGCCGAAGTCGCCCTGCAGCTCGGTCGAAAACTCCTGGCTCAGGTCGCCGGCGGCCACCGTTTCGGCAATCAGGATGGCCTGGCCCAGCGGCTGCACGATGCCGCGCCGCAGGCTGAACCAGGCCACCAGGGCCAGTGTGCAGACGGCCGCCCCCAGGCCCAGCACCCACCAGCGCGTGTGCACCAGCGCCTGCTCGGCCACCGTGGTCGCCCCGCCGGCCGCCAGCGCCTGCTCGGCCTGCCCCAGCGAGAGCACCGTGACCGCCATCATCGTGAACACCAGCAGATTGATACCGCCGAACGCAATCACCAGCCGCCAGCCTATCGGCAGCCTGCCCAAGCCCAGTACGCCCACGTGCCACCTCTTGTCCATATGGCCCGAGGGCCTTGGTGAAAAACCTGTTGATTCGCCCATCGCATTGCTGTTTCATTTTGCAACATAGAGGCGGCTGTTGCCAATCCGCGGGAAACCACCATATCCGGTCGGCCGCAGCGCTGCGCACGGGCTCTGGCGGTGCCCAGCGGCAAGGGTGGCCGCCGTCTGAGACAATGCCCGCCGTGGACATCTCCAACCTCATCCAGACCGTACTCATCTATGCCCTGCCCGTGCTCTTCGCGATCACGGTGCACGAGGCTGCCCACGGCTATGCCGCACGCCACTTCGGCGACAACACGGCCGCCATGATGGGACGCATCACGCTCAACCCCATCAAGCACATCGACCCCATCGGCACCATCCTGATGCCGCTGCTGCTGTATTTCGCCACCTCGGGCGCCTTCCTGTTCGGCTACGCCAAGCCCGTGCCCGTGCGCTTCGACCAGTTGCGCAACCCCAAGCGCGACATGATCTGGGTGGCCCTGGCGGGCCCGGCCTCCAATTTCGTGCAGGCGCTGATGTGGGGCGTGCTGCTCGTGGTTCTGGTCGGATCGGGAGTGGGCGAGCGCTTCTTCATTGAAATGTGCCGCGCCGGCATCCTGGTCAATCTGGTGATGTGGGCCTTCAACCTCTTCCCGCTGCCGCCGCTGGACGGCGGGCGCATCCTCGTCGGCCTGCTGCCCTGGCGCCAGGCGCAATGGGTGGCGCGGATCGAACCCTGGGGATTCTTCATCGTCATGGGACTGGTCATCGCCGGCGTGGTCGGCAGCCTGTGGCTGCGGCCGCTGATGGATCTCGGCTATGCCGTGATCGATCTCGCGTTGACGCCGCTGATCGCGCTGCTGCGCTGAACGCGCGGCAGACCCGCCCAGCCTGCCCGTCAGATTCCCTTCTTTTCTCTCTATTGCCTGTCGCAGTCTCCCGTCATGAGCACCATCCGTTTCCTCACCGGCATCACTCCCAGCGGAACCCCGCACCTCGGCAACTATGCCGGCATGCTGCGCCCGGCCATCGCGGCCAGCCGCTCGCGCGAGGTGGAGAACTTCTACTTCCTGGCCGACTACCACGCACTGATCAAGTGCCAGGACCCGGCGCGCGTGCAGCGCTCCACCATCGAGATCGCGGCCAGCTGGCTGGCGGCGGGGCTGGACCCCGAGCATGTGACCTTCTACCGCCAGTCCGACATCCCCGAGATCCCCGAGCTGTGCTGGCTGCTGACCTGCGTGACCGGCAAGGGCCTGCTCAATCGCGCCCACGCCTACAAGGCGGCCGTGGACAAGAACCACGCGGACGGCGCCGAGACCGATGACGGCGTGACTGCCGGCCTGTTCATGTACCCCGTGCTGATGGCTGCCGACATCCTGGCCTTCAACGCCCACAAGGTGCCCGTGGGCCGCGACCAGGTCCAGCACATCGAGATGGCGCGCGACATGGCCTCGAGCTTCAACCACATCTATGGCGACGAGTTCTTCACGCTGCCCGAGGCACAGGTCGAGGACAACGTGGCCACGCTGCCCGGCCTGGACGGCCGCAAGATGAGCAAGAGCTACAACAACACCATCCCGCTGTTCTCCACGCGCGAGCAGCTGCGCAAGCTCATCGGCAGCATCACCACCGATTCGCGCACGCCCGGCGAGCCCAAGGAAGTCGAGGGTTCGGCCCTGTTCCAGATCTACCAGGGCTTTGCCAGCGAGGAAGAAACCGAGGCGCTGCGCCGCCAGTACGCCGAAGGCATTGCCTGGGGCGACGCCAAGCAGCAGCTGTTCGAGCGCATCGACCGCGAGCTGGCCCCCATGCGCGAACGCTACGAGCACCTGGTGGCCCATCCGGGCGAACTGGAGGACATCCTGCAGGCCGGCGCCACCAAGGCCCGCCGCGAGACCCTGCCCCTGATCCGCGAACTGCGCTCGGCCGTCGGCCTGCGCAGCCTGGCCCAGGCCCCCGTGGCCGCCAAGGCCAAGGCCGCGAAGCAGGCCCTGCCCCAGTTCAAGCAATACCGCGAAGCCGACGGCAAGTTCTACTTCAAGCTCGTGGCTGCCGACGGCCAGCTGCTGCTGCAAAGCCTGGGCTTCGACGCCCCCAAGGAAGCCGGCCAGGCCATCGGCCAACTGCAAAGGGAAGGCGAGGCGGCCCTGTCCGCACTGCAGTCCCGGCTGCAGCCCGCCGACGCGCAGTTGGTGCTGACCGCCCTGCAGCAACTGCGCGATGCTTCGGAGTAAGGGTAAGCTTCGCTTGAGAAACCGCATATTTGCGGGCAGTCTTGCCCGCAAGCCCTGCGCCCGGGATTCTGGCGCTTGCGTGAAAGGACATTGGGATGCGTATCGCTGCTCTGGACGATGATCCGCTGCAACTGGAGATGCTGCGTCAGGTTGCGCTGGAGACGGGCCACAGCTGCCACACCTACCAGACGGGCTCGGCCCTGCAGTTGGAACTGCGCCGCGAGAGCTTCGACCTTCTGATCGTGGACTGGCACCTTCCGGACATGGAAGGAACGGACCTGGTGCGGTGGACGCGCGGCCATGTGAGCCGCGAGCTGCCCATCCTCATCATCACCCACCGCAGCGAAGAGGCCGACATCGTCGAAGGCCTGTCCTGCGGCGCAGACGATTTCATGGTCAAGCCCGTGCGCCACGGCGAGCTGCGCGCGCGCATGGCCGCCCTGCTGCGCCGCGCCTATCCGGTGAACACGCAAAGCGTGCTGGAGTTCGGCCCCTTCCGGTTCCTCACCACCACCAACAGCCTGGAAATGAATGGCCAGCCCATCGAGGTGACGCACCGCGAGTACACGCTGGCCCTGACGCTGTTCCAGAACCAGGGCCGTCTGCTGTCGCGCGAACACCTGCGCGAAGCCGTGTGGGGCCACAACGCCGAAGTGCAGTCGCGCTCGCTGGACACACATATCTCGCGCCTGCGCGCGCTGCTGAACCTGCGCGCCGGTCAGCCCTACGCCATCAGCGCCGTGTACGGCTACGGCTACCGCCTGGACGTGCCTGACGAGGCATTGCAGGCGGCACCTCAAACACCATGAACAGACTCTTGCTCGCCGCCAGCCTGCGCGGGCCCGTCGCGCGGGCCTGCCTGCTGGCAAGCCTGGCCCTGCTGGGCGCTGCCGCCACACAGGCCCAGATCAAACCCGCCGCCAGCGGCGGCGACATGCTCGCCCACCGCGTGGCCACAGGCGACACCCTGGAACAGCTGGCCAACCGCTACCTGGGCGATGCACGCCAGTGGACCCAGCTGCAGCAGCACAACGGCGTGGCCAACCCGTACCGCCTGCGGCCCGGCTCCGTGCTGGAGATTCCCGTGCGCCTGCTGCGCGCCGCCGTGGCCTCCGTGGAATTCGTGCAGGGCGATGCGCGCAGCACACGCGCGCTCGACCATCTGGCCGACACGCAAGGCGGCTCGGCCGAAGACGCAGGCCAGGTCCTGCGCAAGGGACAGACGCTGCAGGAAGGCGATCGACTGCAGCTTGCGCCGGACGCCTTTGTGGCCGTGCGCCTGGCCGACGGCTCTTTGGTGCGCGTGCAGTCGCAGTCCGATGTCCTGCTGCGCCAGATGCGCCGCAAGGGCCGGGCCGGCAGCCTGCAGTCCGTGATCGACCTGCGAGAAGGCAGCGTGGAGGCCTCGGTCCCCCCCGAGCAGGGCAATGCCCAGCGCCGCTTCGAGGTGCGCACGCCTGCGGCATCGACCAGCGTGCGCGGCACGCGTTTCCTGGTGCAGACCGATGCGGCAGGCAGGACAGCGGCCGCCGTCGACGAAGGCACGGTCGCCGTGGGCTCGGACGCCTCTGGCGCACCTTCCGGCGATGCGCTGCTGCACCCCGGCCAGGGCGTGGACGTGGCGGCAGACGGCCGCGTCGGCCAACCCCGCCCCATGCTGGGTGCGCCCGACATCACCGCCTGGCCCGCCTTGGCGGAAGACGCCAACTGGATCAGCCTGCCCCTGCCGGCCTTGCCCGGCGCCGTGCGTTACCAGCTGCAGCTGTCGCGCGACGCGGACATGACCCAGGTGCTGCGCAGCGCCAGCTTCCAGGCCACGGCCTCACCGCTGCGCCTGGCAGGCGTGGACGATGGCGACTATGTACTGTCCCTGCGCGGCATCGACGCCCAGGGCATTCCGGGTGCAGCCAGCCGGCGCGCCCTGCGCGTCAAGGCCCATCCCGTGCCGCCGCTGTACGAATCACCGCAGGCCGACGCCACCGTGGGCCTGGGCCGCGCCGGCCTGCAGTGCACCAAGGTGGTGGGCGCCGTGCGCTACCGCATCCAGGTCGTTTCTGCCGATGCCCAGGCCGGCTTTGCCGAACCTGCCATCGACGCGCGCGACCTGAACGACTGCACATTGCCCGCAGCCGCGCTGGCCCGGCTGCCGGCCGGCCGCTATCTCTGGCGTGCCGCCAGCATTCGCACGCTGGCCGATGGACAGCCCGACCAGGGCCCGTTTGCCGCAGCCCAGGCCATGCAACTGGCGGCCGTTCCTCCCCAGCCCTCGGCCAGCGCGCTGCAGATGGGCGACGGCCCGGCCGAAGGCAGCCGCCAGATCCGCTGGAGCGGCGAGCCCGGCCAGCGCTACCACGTGATGGTGGCACGCGACCAGGAGTTCACCGCGCCGCTGGTGGACCTCTGGACCGACCAGCCGCAATGGAGCACCGAGGAGCTGCCCGCAGGCAGCTACTACCTGCGGCTGCAGATCGAGGACGCCAACGGCCTGCGCAGCGATTTCTCGGCCGCACGCCAGTTCCGCACCGGTAGCTGGATCGTCGATGCCAGCGGCGAGATGATGCAATCGGGCAGCGGAGAGCGCCTGCAGCGCCAGTAACCGCACCCGTTCAATCCTTGACCGCGCTTGTCCACCCTGCCGCCTTCGCCTGACAGTCTCGCCACGCCGGCGCAGCAGGTGCAGCCGGCGCCCGCGCGTGGCCGGGGGCTGCGGCGGGACTGGCTGCTGCTGGCGGCGGGACTGCTGTCCCTGGTGTTCTGGCTCAGCGGTGATGGGCAGCTGGAGCGCATCAACGGACTGGTGCAGGACACGGCCAGCTGGCTGCACCGCCCCAAGGCATCTCAGGACATCGTCATCGTGGCCATCGACGATGCCAGCATCGACGCCATAGGCCGCTGGCCCTGGAGGCGTGCCCTGCACGCCGGCCTGCTGGAGCGCATCAGCCAGGCCCCGCCGCGCGCCATCGGCCTGGACGTGATGCTCAGCGAAGAAGATCTGGACTATCCCGGCGATGACCTGCTGCTGGCGCGCGTCCTGCAGCGCAGCGGCCGCACCGCCTTGCCCGTGGCGCCGGGCACGGATCCGCTGCCGGCCTTTGCACAGGCTGCGGCAGCGCTGGGCCACACCCAGCTGCCCGTGGATTCCGACGGCGCCGTGCGCAGCTTCCATGCCATTGAAGGCAGCGCGCAGCAGCCCTGGTGGCACATGGCGCTGGCCCTGCACTGCGTGGGCCAGCACGGCCGCGCATGCGCCCGCCCCGAACCCGTGCCGCCGCTGGACCCCGGCACACCCGCATGGCAGCGCCGCCAGCGGGAGATCATTGCCTTCGCACAGGCCAGGCCCGAGCAGGGCGCGCGTGACCGCTCGCCCTTCACCACCTATTCGTACATCGACGTGCTGCGCGGCCGCATTCCTGCTGCGGCATTTCGCGGCAAATACGTGCTCATAGGAACGACGGCCGCCGGACTGGGAGCGCAGTTCACCGCACCGCTGGGTGCCAGCGCGCGCCCCATCTCCAGCGTGGAAACGCTGGCCCATGTGCTCAACGGCAGCCTGCAGGGCTCGCACGTACACCGCGCTTCGGCGGGGCTGGACCGTGCGCTCAACACCGCAGCCGTGCTGCTGGCCCTGCTGGCCCTGGCCTGGCTGGGCCCTTCGGGCGGCATGCTGGCCTGCGCGCTGCTGGCCCTGGCCTGCCTGTCGCTGGCCGGGCTGGCACCACGCATCTTGCAGGTGCAGACGGCCCCTGCCGCAGCCCTGCTGGGCCTGGCCCTGGCCTATCCGCTGTGGAGCTGGCTGCGCCTGCGCGCCGCCGCCCGCTTTCTGGCGCTGGAACTGCGAGACCTGCAGGGCCAGGGCCTGCCCACCGCGCTGCGCCTGGGCGGCGACCTGCTGGACCAGCGCATTGCCGCCGTCGAGCAGGCTTCGCGGCAACTGCGCGCCCTGCACCATTTCGTCAGCGAAAGCCTGCGCCAGCTGCCCTCGCCCACCTTTGTCTGCGACCGCCAGGGCCATGTGCTGCTGGCCAATGCCGCGGCCCATGCCTATGCGCGCAGCCTGGATCACGACCTGCGCGCTGGCGACTCCCTTCCCAGGCTGCTCGATGGCCTGCAGGCGCTGGACACGGCGCCCGGCCCGCAAGCCGGCAGCCCGCTGCTCACGGCCAGGGCGCTTGCCGCCGGCGGCCTGCCGCTCAGCAGCGAGGGGCGCGACGGCCGCGGCCGCAGCCTGATGCTGCTGGTCCAGGCCTTCGAGGCTCCGCCCACCACGGGCTGGCTGATCACCCTGGTCGATATCAGCGATCTGCGCAGCGCCCAGGCCCAGCGCGACCAGGCCATGCAGTTCATCTCGCACGACATACGGGCGCCCGTGGCATCCATCATCACCTTGCTGGAGATGCAGCGTGGTTCCGTACAAGCGCCCGACCTGGGCATGCTGCTCCCGCGCATCGAAGGCTATGCCCAGGCCTCCCTGCAGCTGGCCGACGATTTCGTGCACCTGGCTCGTGCCCAGCAGCAGGCGCTGCGCCAGCAGCAGCTGGACCTGGGCCTGGTGCTGGACCAGGCCGTGGAAAGCTGCTGGGCCCAGGCCAGCGCCGCCCATGTGCAGCTGGAATTCAGCCTGCCCGAGCAGGAATGCCCCGTGCTGGGCGACCCGGGCATGCTCCACCGCGCAGCCGTCAACCTGATCGGCAACGCCATCAAGTACGGAGCGCACGGGCAACAGGCAAGCGGCGCCACGGTGCAATGCCTGCTGCTGCAGGACGCCGGCCATTGCCGCATCGCCATCCGGGACCACGGACCCGGCATGGATGCGCAGGCCGTCGCCCGCCTGAGCCAGCCCTTCGAGCGCCTGG
The DNA here is from genome assembly GCF_043104705.1 of Delftia sp. WSY_10. Lineage (NCBI taxonomy): Bacteria > Pseudomonadati > Pseudomonadota > Betaproteobacteria > Burkholderiales > Comamonadaceae > Delftia > Delftia sp. WSY_10. The sequence continues at coordinate 163,277 of NZ_JBICKY010000012.1, forward strand.
ACCACCATCAGCACCTGGACGGCGCAGGCCTTGGGCTGGCCTTTGTCCGCACCGTGGCTGCCCGCCATGGCGGGCAGCTGCAGATAGAAAGCGCGCCAGGCCAGGGAAGCACCTTCAGCATCGTGCTGCCGAAGGCGCAGCAAGCCTGACCGGGGGTGTCATCCCGGCGGATGGCCCGTGAAAACGAAAAAGCCCTGAAGTCTTTCAACTTCAGGGCTTTGCGTTTTTTGGTGCGGCTGGCAGGAATCGAACCCACGACCCCTTGGTTCGTAGCCAAGTACTCTATCCAGCTGAGCTACAGCCGCAACGCTTCGCATTGTAGCAGCGGGTTTTGGAGCTTCCAGGCAAAAGCGCCATATTTCTGCAAAAAACCTGGAAGTCGCATTCAATGGCAGCCAGGCGCAGCCATGCCAGCCGGCAGCGTCGCGCCCAGCAAAAAAGCCTGCCGCCCGGAAAGGCGGCAGGCTTTTTCATACCAATGGATGGTAGGGCCTCCCAGAGTCGAACTGGGCACCAACGGATTATGAGTCCGCTGCTCTAACCAAGCATGAGCTAAGGCCCCTGATTCACCAAGGCAGCGCGGATGCACGCCATGGCAAACGGCTATTGTAGATCCTAACCTGCGCGGCTCAGCGCTTGTGGCTCAGCGCGTTGCTGACCAGCTTGGAGGTGATGTCCACGATCTGGATCATGCGGTCGTAGTGCATGCGGGTGGGGCCGATCACGCCCAGCGTGCCCACCACCTTGCCATCGAGCTCGTAGGGCGCGCTGACCACGGACAGCTCCTCGAAGGGCACGACCTGGCTTTCGCCCCCGATGTAGATGCGCACACCTTCGGCCTGGCTGGAGAAATCCAGCAGCCTGAGGATCTGGGTCTTTTGCTCGAACAGGTCGAAGGCGCGGCGCAGATTGCCCATGTCGCTGGAGAAATCGCTGACCGACAGCAGGTTGCGCTCGCCCGCGATGACCACGTCCTCCTGGGCACTGGTCATGGCCTCCGTGCCCACGTTGACGGCTGCCTGCATGAGGGTGGCCACCTCGCCGCGCAAAAGCTCGACCTCGCCCTTGAGGCGCTCGCGCACCTCTTCCATGGCCAGGCCTGCGTAGTGGCTGTTGAGAAAGTTCGATGCCTCGATCAGCTGAGAGGCCGAGTAATCCACGTCGGTGAAGATGACGCGGTTTTGCACGTCACCGTCGGGCGAGACGATGATGACCAGAAAGCGCCGCTCCGACAGTCGCACGAATTCGATGTGCTTGAACACCGAGGTGCGGCGAGGCACCAGCACCACGCCCACGAACTGGGAAAGGCTGGACAGCAGATTGGCGGCGTTGGCGATGACTTTCTGCGGCTGCTCGGGCACGAGCTCGGGCGTCACGATATCTGCACGGTCCGCCGTGAGCATGGTGTCCACGAACAGCCGGTAGCCCCGGGCGGTCGGAATGCGGCCGGCCGAGGTGTGCGGACTGATGATCAACCCCAGGTCTTCGAGGTCAGCCATCACATTGCGTATCGTGGCAGGCGACAATTCAAGCCCCGACGCACGCGACAGGGTCCGCGAGCCCACAGGCTGGCCGTCAGCGATGTAACGCTCGATCAGCGCTTTGAGCAACAACTTGGCACGTTCGTCGAGCATGTGATGATTTTAATGATGTAATTTCCAGAAATGACGTCCACGTTTCGCCACGTTGCCTTGATCGGGAAGTACCACGCTCCCAGCGCAAGCGCCCCGTCCGAGAATGCCAGCAACGCGCTCGAGCGCATTGCGGACTTCCTCAGGCGCCAGGGCTGCGAAGTCGTGCTTGATACCCAATCGGCCCTGCACGCAGGGCTCACAGACTACCCCACCCTCGATGTCGATGGCCTGGGCAGGCATTGCGACCTGGGCCTGGTCGTCGGCGGCGACGGCACCATGCTCGGCGTGAGCCGGCACCTGGCGCAATACGGAACGCCCCTGATCGGGGTGAACCAGGGCCGCCTGGGCTTTGTCACCGACATCGCGCTGGAGGACTTCGAGGCCACGCTCACCCCCATGCTGCAGGGCGAGTACGAAGAGGACCTGCGTCCCCTGATGTGCGCCCGCGTGATCCGCGAGGGCGAATGCGTGTTCGAGGCCCTGGCCATGAACGACGTGGTGGTCAACCGCGGCGGCACCTCCGGCATGGTGGAGCTGCGCATCGAGGTGGGCGGCCGCTTTGTCTCCAACCAGCGCGCCGACGGCCTGATCGTGGCCACGCCCACGGGCTCCACGGCCTATGCCCTGTCCGCTGGCGGGCCGATGATGCATCCGTCCATCCCCGCCTGGGTGATGGCACCCATTGCGCCGCACAACCTGTCCAATCGCCCCATCGTGCTGTCCGATGCCAACGAGGTCACGATCGAAGTCGTGGCCGGGCGCGATGTCAGCGCCAATTTCGACATGCAGTCGCTGGCCTCGCTGCAGCACGGCGACCGCATCCTCGTGAGCCGCGCCCACCACAGCGTGCGCTTTCTGCACCCCAAGGGCTGGAACTACTTCGCCACGCTGCGCAAGAAACTGGGCTGGAACGAGGGAGGCGCCTGACCATGGCGCTCAAGCGCATCGTGCTGCGCGACTTCGTGATCGTGCAGGCCCTGGATCTGGACTGGCATGCGGGCTTCACCGTGCTGACCGGCGAGACCGGCGCCGGCAAATCCATCCTGATCGATGCATTGCAGCTGGCCCTGGGCGCCCGCGCCGACGCCGACGTGGTGCGCGAAGGCTGCCCCCAAGCCGATATCTGCGTGGAGTTCGACGGCTGCGCGCGGCTGCGCCCCTGGCTGGAGGCGGCAGGCCTGGCCTGCGAGGACAACAGCCTGCTGCTGCGGCGCACGGTGGACACCCAGGGCCGCAGCCGCGCCTGGATCAACGGCACGCCGGCCACGGCCACGCAGCTGCGCGCCCTGGGCGAGCAGCTGATCGACATCCACGGCCAGCATGCCTGGCAAAGCCTCACGCGACCCGACGCAGCACGCGCGCTGCTGGACGCCTATGCAGGCATAGACAGCCGCGAGGTCCAGGCCTGCTGGAGCCGCTGGAGCCAGGCACGACAAGCCCTGCAGCATGCGCAATCCGCCCAGGACAGCCTGCAGCGCGAACGCGAACGGCTGCAGTGGCAGATCACCGAACTCGACAAGCTGGCCCCGCAGGCCGACGAGTGGGACGAGCTCAATGCCCAGCACACGCGCCTGTCGCATGCCCAGACCCTGATAGACACCGCCCAGACCACGCTGCAGATGCTGGAGGACGACGAGGCCGGCGTGATCACTCCGCTGGGCCGTGCCAGCCATCTGATACAGAACCAGGAACACCTGGAGCCCGAGTTCCAGAACATCGCCGATGTGCTGGCCTCGTGCACGGCCCAGGTGCAGGATGCGCGCCATTCGCTGCAGGCCTATCTGCGCCGCGCCGACCTGGACCCCGAACGCCTGGCCGAGCTGGATGCGCGCCTGTCGCTGTGGATGCAGCTGGCGCGCCGCTACCGCCGCACGCCCGATGAGCTGCCGGCACTGCTGGCCGGCTGGCGCCAGGAGCTGCAGCAGCTGGACGCCGCCGTGGACATCGAGGCCCTGCACGCTGCAGAGCAATCCGCGCAGCAGCACTACCAGGCCAGCGCCCGGGTGCTGTCGCAGCAACGCGCCCTGGCTGCGCCGCGCCTGTCGCGCGCCATCACCCAGGCCATGCAGGGCCTGGGCATGGAAGGCGGCCTGTTCGAGGCCGCCCTGTCCACGGCCGACTCCCCTGGTGCCTTTGGCGTGGACAGCGTGGCCTTCCTGGTCGCCGGCCATCCTGGAGCCAGCCCCAAGCCGATTGCCAAGGTGGCGTCGGGCGGCGAGCTGTCGCGCATTTCGCTGGCCATTGCCGTGACCACCAGCGAGCTGGGCGAGGCCGGCACGCTGATCTTCGACGAGGTGGACTCGGGCGTGGGCGGCGCCGTCGCCGAGACCGTGGGCCGCCTCATGCATGCGCTGGGCCGATCGCGCCAGGTGCTGTCCGTCACCCATCTGCCGCAGGTCGCGGCCTGTGCCGACCACCACTATCTGGTGGCCAAGCAGCGCGCAAGGCAGGGCACGCTCAGCACCGTGCAGCCGCTGGACAGCACCGCGCGCGAGGCAGAGCTGGCCCGCATGCTGGGCGGCGAGCGCCAGTCCGAAACCACGATGGCCCATGCCCGCGAAATGCTGGCCATGGCGCGCCAGGCACCCCCGCCCCGCCCGGCGCCGCGCAGGCCCGGCCGGCAGCGGCCGCAGGCCGACGCGCAGCGTACCCGGCCCAAGCCGGGCCGTGCGGCCAACGGCGCGCGCAACACCAATGGAGGCTGATGCCATGTCGCTTGAGATCGTGCTGATCACCGGGATGTCCGGATCGGGCAAATCCGTCGCCCTGCATGCGCTGGAGGATGCCGGCTACTACTGCGTGGACAACCTGCCTCCCGAGCTACTGTCCGCCTTCGTCGAACTGGAGCACGGCCGCCACAGCAACAAGGTGGCCATCGCCATGGATGCGCGCAGCGCCGGGGGATTGCCCCACCTGCCCGGGCAGCTGGAGCGGCTGCAGCGCCAGGGTGTCGTGCCCCACCTGGTCTTTCTGGACGCCACCACGGGCACCCTGGTGCGGCGCTTCTCCGAAACGCGGCGCCGCCATCCTCTGTCGCAAGGGCCTGTCGCCGAGGGCCGCCGCGCCCTGGTGCAGGACATAGAAACCGAGCGCGAACTGCTGGGCGAATTGCGCGAGAAATCGCATGTCATCGACACCAGCCACCTGCGCTCGTCCCAGCTGCAAAGCTATATCAAGGAGCTGATTGCGGCCCCGGTGGGCCAGATGACCCTGGTCTTCCAGTCCTTCGGCTTCAAGCACGGCCTGCCCTCGGATTCCGACTATGTATTCGATGTGCGCATGCTGCCCAATCCGCACTACGAACCCCAGCTGCGCCCGCTGACCGGCATGGATGCGCCCGTGGCCGAGTTCCTGCGCCAGCAGCCCGGCGTGGACCAGATGCGCCGAGACATCCAGCAGTTCCTGGAGTCCTGGCTGGACATGATGGCCAGCAACCACCGCAGCTATGTCACCGTGGCCATCGGCTGCACGGGGGGCCAGCACCGCTCGGTCTTCCTGGTCGAGGAACTGGCGCGGCACTTCGCCCCGCGCTGGCCCACGCTGTGCCGGCACCGCTCGCTGGACAGCCGGCCCACCCCCAAGCCTGCCGACCTGCTTGCGCACGACATCTGAAGCGCCAGGGCCCGCTCCCGGAGTACTGCGATGCAAGGCATGCCGATGACGAACGCCCCGCGCGTGTTGCTGGTGGAGGACGACCCCGCTATCGCGCGCACCGTCTGCTATGCGCTGGAGCGTGACGGCATCGCCGTGCGCCACTGCCTGCAGCTGGCCGATGCACGCGCGCAATGGCAGGCGCAGCCGCCCGATGCCCTGCTGCTGGACGTGGGCCTGCCCGATGGCAACGGCCTGGACTGGTGCCGCGAGCTGCGCCAGGCCGGCGCCGCCGTGCCGCTGCTGGTGCTCAGCGCACGCGGCGAGGAAATGGACCGCGTGCTGGGCCTGGAGCTGGGCGCCGACGACTACCTGACCAAACCCTTCAGCCCGCGCGAGCTGGTGGCCCGTACCCGCGCCCTGCTGCGCCGTGCGCAGCGCCTGCAGCCCGCGCCCACAGCCAGCACAGCGCCGCCGGCAGATGCCCTGTTCAGCATCGATACGCAAGGTCAGCGCGTGCGCATGCAGGGCGTGCCCCTGGAGCTGACGCGGCGCGAGTACCAGCTGCTGCGCTGCCTGCTGGAGCGCCCCGGACGCATCCTGAGCCGCGAGTTCCTGCTCGACAGCATCTGGGGCCAGGACAGCGACAGCACGGACCGCACCGTGGACACCCACGTCAAGACCCTGCGCGCCAAGCTGCGTGCCCAGGTGCCGCAGCAGGACTTCATCACCACCCACCGCGGCATGGGCTACAGCCTGACGCTGCCGGGCTGACACGCCGCCGCACGCCATGCGCCTCGGACTGCGGCTGTTCTTCGCCTTTTTCGTCATCAACGGCCTGGCCGCATTCTTCGTGCTGCGCGTCTTCATGGTCGAGGTCAAGCCCAGCGTGCGCAAGGTGACCGAGGACACGCTGGTCGAAACCGCCTACGCCCTGGCCGCGCTGGCCAGCGACGACATGGCCAGCGGCGTGCTGCAGCAAAGCCCCGCGGACAGCCGCTTCGCGCACCACATGCAGGCCTATGCCAACCAGACCGTCAAGGTCTGGATCTGGGACACGCGCAAGACCAGCCTGGACATGCGCGTCACCATCACCGACCAGCAAGGCCTGGTGCTGTTCGACTCGGCCGGCCTGGACCAGGGCGCCGACTACTCGCGCTGGCGCGACGTGCACCGCACGCTGCGCGGCGAATACGGCGCACGCACCACGCGCGAGGTGCAGAACGACGAGGCCAGCAGCGTCATGTATGTGTCGGCACCCATCATGGTGGAAGGCCGCATTGCGGGCGTGCTCACGGCCTCCAAGCCCGCGCACTCGGTGCAGAAGATCGTTGACAGCGCGGAAAGCAAGATGCTGCGCGGCGGCCTGCTGTTCCTGCTGCTGTCGGCCGGCGTGGGCTTTGCCGTGACCTGGTGGCTGGTCATCCATGTGCGGCGCCTGCGCAGCTATGCCCAGCAGGTACAGGCGCCCACGCTCAACGAGGCCGCCTCCCCCACCACCGCCCCGCCCATGCCCGAGGCGCCACGCATGCCCGGCGAGCTGGGCGAACTGGCCCGTGCCATGGAGAACATGCGCAGCCGCCTGGAGGGGCGCGACTACATCGAGGGCTATGTGCGCGCCCTCACGCACGAACTCAAGAGCCCCGTGGCCGCCATCCGTGGCGCAGGCGAGCTGCTGCAGGAAGACCTGCCCGCCGCCGACCGCGAGCTGTTCGCGCGCCAGGTGGTGGACCAGTGCCAGCGCCTGCAGAACCTCGTGGACCAGTTGCTGCGCCTGAGCCAGCTGGAGCAGCGCCGCGCCCTGCACGCGCACACGGCCTGCAGCCTGCAGGCCTGTGCCGAACAGGCCATGGCGCAAGTGCACAGCGCAGCGCACCAGCGCCGCATCCGGCTAGTGCTGCACGGCCAGGACAGCAGCGGCCCCTGGGAGCAGGACCTGGTGGTGCTGGCCCTCAGCAACCTGCTGAGCAACGCCATCGACTTCGCCCCCGAAGGCAGCAGCATCCACGTGGACCTGGAGCCCGGCCGCGTCAGCGTGCGCGACCACGGCCCCGGTGTGCCCGAGGCGCTACTCGGCCGGCTGGGCGAACGCTTTTTCACCACCCCCCGCCCCAACGGGGAGCGCAGCGGCACGGGACTGGGCCTGTCCATCGTGCTGCGCATCATGCTGCTGCACGGCGGCAGCATGCAGGCCACCAACGCCCAGCCCGGGCTGCGTGTCACGCTGAACTGGCCACTGCGGGCACCCTGACCGCCAGGGCCTGCTCACTCGGATTTGGAGGCGCGAATCCGACTTCACCTTCACTTCACAGACTTCATTCCGGCCACACAGCCCCCGCCCAGACTGCGTCCACGATCAACGAACGGGATGTGGAATGAAGAACCGACTTCTTGCCAAAGGCGTGGCCCTGCTGGTCATGCTGGGCCTTTTGATGCTGGGCCTGGGCCTGGTACATGACGTGGTGCGCGACCGCATACGCAACCGCGACAACGCCGTGCAGGGCGTGGTCGCCAGCCTGGCCGGACGCCAGACGCTGATGGGACCGGTGTTGGTGCAAAACTGCACCGAGACTACCGGCATAGAAAAGGGCAGCAAGACGGAATGGACCACGCGCCAGTTCCAGCGCATGCTGCTGCCCGACCAACTGCGCCATGAGGCAACGGCACGCATGGAAGAGCGCTCGCGCGGCCTGCACCAGGTCAGCACCTACGCCATGCAGGACAGCATCAGCGCCAGCTTCACCCATGCCGCGCAGTACCTGGAAAAGCCGTCCATCGAAGCGACAGCCAACCAGGCCGTGCGCTGCGGCGCACTGCGCGTGGCGCTGTCGCTGACCGATCCGCGCGGTATACGCTCGGCCACCATCGAGGCCGGCGGCAAGAGCCTGGACGTGGGACCCGGTACCTCGCTGGAACGCTACTCGCAAGGCCTGCAGGCGGAGCTGGCGCCTGCCCTGCTCAAGAAGGACGAACCCCTTGAGCTGAAGATTGCCCTGGAACTGGTGGGCACCGAAAAGCTGGCCTTCGTGCCGCTGGGCAGCCACAGCCAGGTCCAGCTGTCGGCCGATTGGCCCCACCCCTCGTTCGGCGGCAGCTTCCTGCCCAACCGGCGTGAAGTCAGCGACAAGGGATTCAACGCCAGCTGGAATCTCTCGGCACTGGCCTCTTCGGCGCGCCAGGCCTTCACCGACCAGCAGCCGCTGTGCCAGCCAGGCCGCCGCGACATGGAGGAATACGCCGCCACGGCGCACGCGCCCAGCAGCGGCCCCTGCCTGGAGTCGCTGGACACCGACTTCGTGGACCCCATCAACGCCTACTCGCTGAGCGACCGGGCCACCAAGTACGGCCTGCTCTTCGTGGTGCTGACCTTTGTGGCCGTCGGCCTGTTCGAGGTGCTCAAGCAATTGCGCGTGCACCCCATCCAGTACCTGCTGGTGGGATCGGCGCTGTGCAGCTTCTTCCTGCTGCTGATCAGCCTGTCGGAGCACATGGGATTTGCCAGCGCATACGGCATTGCTGCCTCGGCCTGCGTGCTGCTGCTGGCCTACTACGCCAGCCACATCCTGGGCAGCCTGCAGCGCGGCCTGCCGTTTGCTGCGGGAATCGCCTCGCTCTACGGCCTGCTGTATGTGCTGCTGCAGCTGGAGCAAAGCGCGCTCATCGTGGGCTCCATCGCGCTGTTCGCCGTGCTGGCCCTGATCATGGTCTGCACACGGCATGTGGACTGGTATGCCTTTGGCCGGCAGGATGGCGACCGCGGCGATGCAGACGCAGGCACCCGCCCAACCGTGGGAGCGCTGCAGCCATGAACGTCCTCACCGACACCCTTGGCACGGCCGATGTGCCCGGCGTGCGCAGCCCGCTCGATCAGGCGCTGGAACGCCAGCGCTGCGAGCAGGCCTGGCACCAGGCGGTGCAAAGGGGCGACCGCCAGGCCCTGTTCAGCCTGCGTCTGCACATTGCCGAGGCCGCCGCACGCGCACGGCGCAAGCCGGGCGCACGTGAACAATGGCTGGCGTGGATGCTGCTGCGCTGCGCCCTGCTCCTGCCGCGCCGCACGTTCTAGGAAGACGCGGCGGCCTTGGGCTTCAGCCCGCAAACTGCGCATCCAGCAGCTTGCGCACCGGGGCCGGCAGGCCCATGTCGGCCCAGGCCCTGGCATCGGCCCAGCAGCCCTGGCCGTCTGCCATGGCAGCATCCGGGCCGCTGCCATGGACAGGCACGCGCACCGGATGCAGATGCAAATCACGGTGGGTGAGCACATGCAGGAAAGCCGGCAGCTCGGTCCAGTCGGCGGATCGTGCGGCGGGCCAGTGCCGTGCGGCGGCCTGCTCCAGCGCCTCGCGTTCATTGAACACGGGAGGCGCATAAAGGCCCGCCCAGATGCCCTGCTGCGGGCGGCGCTCCAGCCAGACGCGGCCTTGCCCGTCCACGGCGATCAGCAGCCACCAGGCCTCGGAACTGCGCTTGAGCTTGCGCGTGCGCACGGGGTAGTTTTCGGGATTGCCGAAGCGGGCCGCCCGGCACTGCGGCTGCAGCGGACAGACCAGGCAGCTGGGCTTGCGCGGCGTGCAGATGGTGGCACCCAGGTCCATCAGGCCCTGGGTATAGCGGGGCATGGCCTGCTGCAGGTCCTCGGTGGGGCACAGCTGCTGGGCCAGGTCCCACAGTTCGCGCTCGTTCCTGGCCAGGGCCAGATCGGCATCGAAGGCCAGCACGCGCGTGAGCACGCGCCGCACATTGGCATCGAGGATGGGCACGCGCTCGGAAAAGCAAAAGGACGCGATGGCGCCGGCCGTGGACCGGCCTATGCCGGGCAGCGTGGCCAGATCCTCGGCCCTGCATGGAAAGGCACCACCCCACTCCTGGACCACGGCCTGGGCGCAGCGGTGCAGGTTGCGCGCACGGCTGTAGTAGCCCAGGCCGCTCCACAGCGCCAGCACGGCATCCTGCGGCGCGGCCGCGAGGCTGGCGACATCGGGAAAGGCATCAAGGAAGCGCTGGTAGTAGCCCAGCACGGTGCTCACCTGGGTCTGCTGCAGCATGATTTCAGAGAGCCAGACGCGGTAGGGATCGCGCGTCTGCTGCCAGGGCAGGTGATTGCGTCCATGCGACGCCTGCCACTGCACGACGGGCGTGGCAATCGAGGGAAAGGTCAAGATATCAAGCAGTCAGTGAAGTTTCCTGTGCAGCCTTTGCCAGGCCGGGGAAGGCGGGCGTGGGCGACAGGGGTTGCAGCAGTTCCATGGTGGCCTGTCCCAGCTGCAGCTGCAAGGCCGTGAGCTGTTCGTCGGCGGCCTCGATTTCGGCAATGCGCTCGACCAGGCCCGAAGCCGCATTCTGGATGCGGTCCACCGCTTCGATGCGGCGGGCAAAGCTGCGCTTGCGCTCTTTCAATTGGGCATCCAGCTGGGCCGTGGCGGACTTGCTCCACATGTCCACGTCGTTGGCCGCAGACTCGAAGACCGTGCGCAGACGCATGGCAAGGGCCTTGATCAGCCGCTGGGCAAACGCGGGATTGCTGCGCCTGAGCGCGTGGCCCAGGCCCAGGTACTGGGTGTAGCTGGCCTCGATGCGCTGCAGGTCGCCACCGAACTCGGTCAGCTCCAGCTGCGCAGGAGCCTGCAGCGAGAAGCCGAACTCGGCATTGAGTTCCTTGAAGGTCGCGCCCAGCATGGACTGGATCTCGCCGGCCTGCGCCTGGGCCCGCGTCGCCACGGTGCGCAGGCGTTCGAAGGTTTCCGCGTAGACCTTGCGCGCGCCCAGCTTCAGGCCGCGCTGCTCCAGCGCCTCCTTGAGATCGACCAGTTCCTGCTTGAGCGCGCTGGAACCGAGCTGGCGGAAGATGTCGCGCAGCATGCGCATGTGCACCAGGCGCACGGCCTGGATCCTGGCGGCGCTGGCATCGAAATCGCGCTGCTCGCTCTCGATGCGGTTGCGCATGGAGGCAATCACGCTGGCGTTCTTGCCGCGCAGGCTGCGCAGCTCGGCCATCTGGTCGTCCAGGTCGCGGCGGCGGATATTGAGCACGCGCTCCACCTCGACCTGCAACTGCTGCACATTGGCCCTGACAGCCGTCTGCAGCACCTTCTGGCGCTGGCCCATGATGCCCTCGGCCAGCATGTTCTCGAACATGGGCAGCCCGCTGGCCTGCAGCAGCGCCTCGTTGCCGGAGACCTTGGCCACCAGGCCCTTTTGTGCCGACACGGGCAACACCCGCTCCACAGGCAGGCCCAGCATCTGGGCCGATTCCTGGCGCTGGCGCTGCAGCTGGGCCTGCACCTGCGTCGCGGAGCTGAGGCTATCCCACAGCGTATCTATCTTGTTGAGCACCACCAGACGCGAATCGGCCAGTGCCTGCTGGCCCGACGCCGCATCGGGCGGCAGCACATGGTCGCGCCAGATGGCCAGGTCGGACTTGGTCACGCCGGTATCGGCCGCCAGCACGAAGACCACGGCATGGGCCTGGGGGATGAGGTTGACGGTCAGCTCGGGCTCGGCACCCACGGCATTCAGGCCGGGCGTATCCAGAATGACCAGCCCCTGCTTGAGCAGGGGATGGGGCATGTTGATCAGCGCGTGGCGCCACATGGGCACCTCCACCAGGCCCTGCTCATCCACGAAGGGATTGCCGCCCTGGTCATCGTCATGCCAGAAGCCCCAGGTTCGCGCCAGATCCACCGACACCTTGCGCACCTCGGCCACCTTGGCCAGCGTGTCGGCAATCTGCTGGGCATTGTTCACATCCAGCGGCAGCTGCAGCCAGGCCTCGGGCCGGGCGCGCCACTGGCCCAGGCTTTCCAGCGATTCGCGCGTATCGATGGGCAGCAGGCGCAGGCTGGGCTGCAGTTCGGCTTCCCAGCCCAGCTCGGCCGGGCACATGGTGGTGCGACCTGCGCTGGCCGGCATGAGGCGGCGGCCGTAGTGGGCGAAGAAGACTGCGTTGATCAGCTCGGACTTGCCGCGGGAGAACTCGGCCACGAAGGCCACCATGACCTTGTCGCCACGCACCTGGGCTTCCAGCCGCTGCAGCCGCTCCTGCACAGCGACATCCAGCAGCTCCTGGGACTGCAACCATTCGCGCAGCGCATGCAATTGCTGCGCAAAGCCACGGCGCCATGCGCCGTGCTGGTCGAATTGCTCGTTGAATGATGGTCCCACGTGTTTCCCCCGCCATTGCATCGCCAATGCCTGCCGATGCTTAGTGATCGCCTCGACATTGCGCCGCAAGCGTGATGCCTTTTCTCATCAAAATATAGCACCGTCGCCCCGTTTTGCCCGCAGCTGCGCCCCAAGGCCGGCCCCTGGAACGGGGGGATTCAGGGCAAAACATCGTTTATTTACAAATGAAACAATATTTCACCATCAATCCAGCGCGGCTGAGGGGTAATTTTTCAGAAATGTGAGCCTCCCGCACAGACCCGATATGAATCTCGCGCAGATTGGCCTCCACAAGCGTTACGAGACGTTGAGAATTCGCTCCTCTTTTTGAGGCCATCTCACGCTTTCTGACACCGCGCGCAAAAGTAGGTGCTGCGCTGGCCCTGGCGCAGCAGCTGTATGGGCGAGCCGCAATGCGTGCAGGGCTGGCCCTCGCGGCCATACACCTTGGCCTGCAGCTGGAAGTGGCCTGCCATGCCGTCGGGCGCCGAGAAATCACGCAGCGTCGTTCCCCCTTGCTCCACCGCCAGTTCCAGCACGCGGCGAATCTCCTCGAACAGCCGGCGCACCTTGCGCGGCCCCACCTCGCAGGCCGGCTGCGTGGGCGCAATGCGTGCCATGAACAGCACTTCGGACGCATAGATATTGCCCACGCCCACCACCACGCTGCCGCTCAACAGCAATTGCTTGATGGGCGTACGGCTGGCCTTCAGACCGGCCTTGAAGGTCTCGAACAGGAAGCTGTCATCCAGCGGCTCCATTCCCAGATGGTCCAGCAGCCTGCGCGCCCAGGGATCGTTCTCGGCCGGCACATACATCACCGCACCGAACCGGCGCGGATCGTGCAGGCGCAGCTGGCCCTTGCTGGTGTGCAGATCGAAATGGTCATGTGCGCCCGCCGGACCCAGCGGCAACTCGTGCGGCGCCACGAAACGCAGGCTGCCCGACATGCCCAGATGCAGCATGAGCAGGCCTTCGCTCAGTTGCATCAGCAGGTACTTGCCGCGCCGGCGCACGCTGTGCACCTCGCGCCCGGTCAGAAGCTCGGGGGCAATGCCCAGAGGCCAGCGCAATGGCTTGCCCAGCGCCACGGATTCAATGCGCGCTCCGGCGATCTGCGAGGCGAACGCACGCCGCGTGACTTCTACTTCTGGCAATTCGGGCATGCGATCCGGGTTGTACTGAGGTTGTGCGAAATGCGGGCCGAGGCTTCGATTATTATGATTCGATGGATCATCGCCTTCGCCTTCAGGGACTCGCCGTGGCAGCAGCCCTGGCCATGGGTTCCGCCACTGCCTGGGCACTGCCTGGCAAGACCGCAGCCACCATCGAGACGGAATCCCCGGAACCTCCATCGTCCGCCGCCGCGTCTGCCGAAGAGGAGCGCGCAGCGCTCAACGCCGAACTGTTCTACGAGATCCTGGTCGGCGAAATCGCTGCCAGCGAAGGCGCGCTGGGCGATGCCCAGGCCATGATGATGGAGGCTGCGCGCACCAGCGGCAGCGAGCAGCTGTACCGCCGTGGCACGGAACTGGCGCTGCAGTCGCGCTCCGGTGAGCGCGCACTGGCCAATGCCCGCGCCTGGCTGGACGCCTTTCCCCAGTCACGCGATGCCAACCGCTTCGTGCTCCAGATCCTGGTGGCGCTGAACCGCATCGCCGATACCGGCAGCTATCTCAAGCGCGAGATCGAGGCCACGCCCGCTCCGTCCAAGCCTGCCACCTATCTGGGCATCACCCAGCTCTACAACAACGCCAGCGACAAGGCCCTTGCTGCCGATGTGGTCGAGCAGGCTATGGCCGGCGAAACCGACAATCCGGCCAGCGGCCCGCTGGCCTGGGCCACCATCGGCCACATGCGCCTGGGCGCCGGGCAAAAGGCCGCAGCCATGCAGGCCGTGCAAAAGGCCCAGGCGCTGACGCCCGACACAGGCCCCGTGGCCCTGCTGTCCATGGAGCTGCTGGAAGCCGGCATGCCGGAGGCGGAACCCATCGTCAAGCGCTACCTGGCCAAGAACCCGTCAGCCCAGATGCGCATGGCCTATGCCCGCGTGCTGCTGGGTCAGCAGCGCCTGGACGAGGCCCGGCAGCAACTGGTCTCCATCACCATGGATTCGCCCGACTACGCCGAAGCCTGGGCCACGCTGGCCGCCCTGCAGCTGCAAACGAACGATGTGGGTGCGGCTCAGGCATCCACCGAGCGCTTCGGCAAGCTCGTGCCGCAGATTCCTGCCGGCGTGGCGCGCAGCGCTGGCCAGTCCCAGTACTACCTGCTGCAATCACAGATCGCTGAAAAGCAAGGCAGGTTCGACGAGGCCGATGCCCTGCTGCGCCGCATCGACGATGCCCCCAACCTGCTGAGCGTGCAGGCGCGCCGAGCGAGCCTGCTTGCACGCCAGGGCAAGCTCAAGGAAGCGCGCGCCCTGATCGAAGCCGTGCCTGCCAGCGGCCCCAGTCAGCAACGGCTCAAGCGTCTGGCCGAAGTGCAGCTGTTGCGCGACGCCAATCAGAATGCCCAGGCCTATGCGCTGCAGGCCGAGCTGCAAAAACAGGACCCCGAAGACGCCGAACTGGCCTACGACACGGCCCTGCTCGCGGAGCGCATCGGCAAGCATGACGAAATGGAGCGGCTGCTGCGCGGCATCATCGCGCGTCGGCCCGACTTCCAGCATGCCTACAACGCGCTGGGCTACTCCTTCGCCGAGCGCGGCATCCATCTGGACGAAGCAGAAAAGCTCGTGGGCAAGGCGCTGGAGATGTCGCCAGGCGACCCCTTCATCACCGACAGCCTGGCCTGGGTGAAATTCCGCCAAGGCAACCTGGACGAAGCGCTCAAGCTGCTTGAAAGCGCCTACGCCTCCCGCCCCGACGTGGAGATCGCGGCGCACCTGGGCGAGGTGCTCTGGGTCAAGGGCGATCGCGAACGCGCGCAGAAGATCTGGCGCCAGGG
Organism: Delftia sp. WSY_10; assembly: GCF_043104705.1. NCBI lineage: Bacteria > Pseudomonadati > Pseudomonadota > Betaproteobacteria > Burkholderiales > Comamonadaceae > Delftia > Delftia sp. WSY_10. The sequence continues at coordinate 178,612 of NZ_JBICKY010000012.1, forward strand.
CCTGGCCTCCAGCCCCGACAACACCACGCTGCGCGACACCCTGCGCCGCCTGGGCGTCTCGCTTTGAGCCGCCGCGCCGTGCCCCACCCCGTGCCCCATCGTTTGCGCCCCATGCTCATCCGCCGGCAGCTGTGCGCCACGGCTGCTGCCACGGCGCTGCTGACTCTGGCCGGCTGCGCCCTGCCACCCCGCCAGCTCCAGGCCGATGCAGCAGCACCGGCCGCCGCCGGGCACTGGTCGGGCCGACTGGCGCTGCAGGTGGAAGATGCGCAGAACCAATCCTTCAGCGCAGGCTTCGAGCTGCTGGGCACCCCCCAGCGCGGCGAGTTGCTGCTGTTCACCCCCCTGGGATCGACGCTGGCGCGCCTGCTCTGGGCGCCAGGACAGGCCAGCCTGCAGCAAGGCGAGGACCGCAAGACCTCGGACTCGCTGCCCACGCTGGTGCAAGAGCTGACGGGCAGCGACCTGCCCATCGCTGCCCTGTTCGACTGGCTGCGGGGCCGGGCCACCGCAGCCGCAGGCTGGCAGGTCGATCTCTCCCGCATGGAGCAGGGCCGGCTGTCCGCCCGGCGCCATGACCCGCAGCCGCCGGCAGCGCTGCGCATCGTGCTCGACACACCCTGATTTGCGCCGGGCGCGCCCTCTGCCCCCATCCCGCCGCACCCGCCTCCATCCCTCTCATCCTCTCCAGCCCATGCGCTCGCTCCACGACGTGCCGGCTCCGGCCAAGCTCAACCTGTTCCTCCATATCACCGGCCGCCGAGACGATGGCTACCACCTGCTGCAATCGGTCTTCATGCTGCTGGACTGGCACGACACGCTGCACTTCGACAAGCGCGGCGACGGCAACGTCAGCCGCGAGGACCTCTCGGGCATGGCCCTTCCTGCCGACGACCTCATCATGCGGGCCGCACGCGCGCTGCAACAGGCCACCGGCTGCAGCCAGGGCGTGCACATAGGCGTGGAAAAGCGCCTGCCGGCACAGGCCGGGATGGGCGGAGGATCGTCGGATGCGGCATCCACCCTCATGGCGCTGAACCGCCTGTGGCAACTGAACCTGACCCGGCGCGAACTGCAGCGCATTGGACTGGGCCTGGGCGCAGATGTGCCCTTCTTTCTGTGCGGCAGCTCCGCCTGGGTGGAGGGCATAGGCGAGCACATCACGCCGCTGGAGCACAGCCATGCCCTGCCGCCCCAGCGGTTCGTGGTGGTCAAGCCCGAGGCGGGACTGGAAACCCTGTCCATCTTCCGCGCCCCCGACCTCAAGCGCGATCATGCCCATGCTACAATCGCTGACTTTGCTGCAGATCACTATGGCTTTGGCCAGAACGACTTGCAGCCCGTCGCCGAAAGGCTGCAGCCTGAAGTGAAAAAAGCCATTGATTGGCTCAAGTCCTTCAAACTGCGTGCTAGAATGACGGGCTCGGGAAGTGCAGTATTTGCACCACTGACGCAAACAATCGACTTCGAGAATGCCCCAGGCATCTGGAATGTCAGAGTTTGCAGGAATCTGCAGGCCCATCCCCTCAAGGATTGGCTCAAAGATGAGAGTTTATAGGCTGTCTGCCTGCGGCAGAGGGCCTGTGTAGGGGAGTCGCCAAGTTGGTAAAGGCACCGGATTTTGATTCCGGCATGCGAGGGTTCGAGTCCTTCCTCCCCTGCCAAACGTCTTTCGCGTCAAGGCAAACCCATCGTACTGGGGCGCTCAATGCATTCACATCATCCTGACATCATGGTCTTCACCGGCAATGCCAATCCTGGCATGGCCGCTGAAATCGTTCAGCACCTCGGCACCACGCTGGGTGCAGCCGACGTGGGTCGCTTCTCCGATGGAGAAGTCGCCGTCGAGATCAAGCAGAACGTGCGTACGCGCGACGTCTTCGTCGTGCAATCGACCTGCGCACCGACCAACGACAACCTGATGGAACTGCTGGTCATGGTGGACGCCCTCAAGCGTGCATCGGCCGAGCGCATCTGCGCGGTGATTCCCTACTTCGGCTACGCCCGCCAGGACCGCCGCCCGCGCTCCACCCGCGTGCCGATCACGGCCAAGGTCGTGGCCAACATGCTGCAGGCCGTGGGTGTCGAGCGCGTGCTGACCATGGACTTGCACGCAGACCAGATCCAGGGTTTCTTCGACATCCCCGTGGACAACATCTATGCCACGCCGGTGCTGCTGGGCGATCTGCGCCAGAAGAACTACGAAGACCTGATCGTTGTCTCGCCCGACGTGGGTGGCGTGGTCCGTGCCCGTGCGCTGGCCAAGCAGCTGGGCTGCGACCTGGCCATCATCGACAAGCGCCGCCCCAAGGCCAACGTCTCCGAAGTCATGCACGTGATCGGCGACATCGACGGCCGCAACTGCGTGATCATGGATGACATGATCGACACCGCCGGCACCCTGGTGAAGGCAGCCGAAGTGCTCAAGCAGCGTGGTGCCAAGAGCGTCTACGCCTATTGCACGCACCCGATCTTCTCGGGTCCGGCCATCGAGCGCATCGGCAACGGCAGTGCACTGGACGAGGTCGTGGTGACCAACACCATTCCTCTGAGCGCCGAAGCCCAGGCTTGCGGCAAGATCCGCCAACTGTCCGTGGCCCCCCTGATTGCCCAGACAATCCAGCGGATTTCCACCGGCGATTCGGTGCTGAGCCTGTTCTCCGAATAAAATATCGGCCCCTGTGGTCTGAACCAGCAAACCTCCTTCGGGAGGTTTGCGCGTTCCGGGATGGTTTCAGGACCATCCCGGGACACCGCAAGAGCAGCCTGTTCCGCACGGGGCAGGCGTTCTTTTATCAACGGATGAGGCTGGTCGCGGTCCATCCATCTAGGAGTTAGTTATGCAATTCGTCGCTTTTGAGCGCGCCAAGCAAGGTACGGGTGCGAGCCGCCGTCTGCGCAATTCGGGCAAGGCCCCTGGCATCGTCTACGGCGGTGCTGCCGAAGCCCAACTGATCGAGATCGATCACAACGCCCTGTGGCACGCCCTGAAGAAGGAAGTGTTCCATTCCAGCGTTCTGGACATGGAAGTCAACGGCCAGACCTCCAAGGTCGTGCTGCGCGACGTGCAATTCCACCCCTACAAGCAGCTGATCCTGCACGTGGACTTCCAGCGCGTTGACGACAAGACCAAGGTTCACCTGAAGGTGCCGCTGCACTTCGAGGGCATGGAACAGTCCCAGGCCGTCAAGGTCGAGAACTGCACCATCACTCCCCTGATCCATGAACTGGACGTGGTGTGCATGCCCGCTCAACTGCCCGAGTTCATCAAGGTGGACCTGAGCGGCCTGACCTCCAAGTCGACCCTGGGCCTGCAGAACGTCAAGCTGCCCAACGGCGTGAAGGCTGTGGTGCGCGGCTCCAACAAGAACCCGGCCCTGATCTCCATCAAGCTGCCCGAAGTGGCTCCTGATGCATCCGCAGCTCCCGCAGCGGCCCCGGCCGCTCCGGCAAAGAAGGGCAAGAAGTAATTCTTGGCTTTCCCTTGCGGCGGCTGCGGCTGCCGCAACCTGCAAAAGGCCCACCTCGCGTGGGCCTTTTGCATGGTGAACACCATCGCCTGCCTGCTGAGGCCGCCATGGAGATAATCGCCCGATGATCAAATTGTTTGTCGGCCTGGGCAATCCCGGGCCGGAGTATGAGGACACCCGCCACAACGCGGGTTTTTGGTGGATAGATGCGCTGGCGCGCGAACTCAAGGTCCACCTGGTGCCCGAGCGCAGCTACTTCGGCCTCATGGCCCGCGCCAGCGTGCGTGGCGAGAGTGTCTGGCTGCTCGAGCCGCAGACCTTCATGAACCTGTCCGGCAAATCGGTGGGCGCGCTGGCGCGCTTTTTCAAGATCCAGCCCGAGGAGGTCCTCGTGGTCCATGACGAACTGGACTTCGCCCCAGGCCAGGTCAAGCTCAAGCGCGGCGGCAGCCACGGCGGCCACAACGGCCTGCGCGATATCCATGCCCAGCTGGGCTCGGCCGACTACTGGCGGCTGCGCATCGGCATAGGCCACCCGGGGCACAAGGCCGAAGTCGCCAACTGGGTGCTCAAGAAGCCCGCGCCCGACCAGCGCCAGCTGATCGAGGACAGCATTGCCCATTCGCTCAAGGCCTGGCCCGAGCTGCAGGCGGGCGACATGGACAAGGCGACCTTGCTGATCCACACCACCAAGCCTCCACGCCCCAAGCCCGTGCGCCCGGCCACAGCCGAGAGCGACAAGGGCTGAGCGATCAGGAAGCGGCGGGAGCCTGGGATTGCAGACGCAGGTATTTCTGCATCAGCGTCTCGCGGTCTTCCACGTGGGCGGGATTCACGGGAATGCAGGCCACGGGGCAGATCTGCACGCACTGGGGTTCATCGAAATGCCCCACGCATTCCGTGCACTTGCTGTGCTCGATCTCGTAGTACTCCTCGCCCATGGAGATTGCATCGTTGGGGCACTCGGGTTCGCAGACATCGCAGTTGATGCATTCGTCGGTGATCATCAAAGCCATGGCAGGTCCCTCGCAAGCGCACGCCACGCTCCGGGCCGGGCAGGCCCTTGCACCCCGAACGGGCCTTGCAGCAAGGTGGCATCAGTCATTGCGCCATTATCCTGCCCCCTTCATACGCATGAAGGCTGCACGGGCAAGCATACGCGCCGGATCGGCACGGAGCGATGCACCTTCAAAGGCCGCTATGCTGCGCGCATGGGCCGTGCGCATTACCATTCGGGCCCGCCAAGAACCACCCACACACATTCCGCCGACGTGACAGCCCAACACCGTGCCAAGGCCGACTGCCCATGAGCGTCTTCCTGCTCAAGCGCCTGCTGATGCTGGCAGCCACGCTGCTGGGCGCCTCGGCCGTGGTGTTCGGCGTGCTGGAAGTGCTGCCCGGCAATGCGGCCCAGACGCTGATGGGGCCCGATGCCGCCCCCGAGGCCGTGCAGGCGCTGGCCGAGCAGCTGGGACTGGACCAGCCAGCCTGGCAGCGCTACCTGCAGTGGCTGCAGGGGCTGCTGCATGGCGACATGGGACTGAGCTACGCCTACAGCACACCGGTCAGCGATCTGGTGCTGGAGCGCCTGGCAGTGACCGCCCCGCTGGCCGTGATGGCCATGCTCATCACCACCGTGCTGGCCCTGGCAGCGGGCATCTATGCCGCCTCGCGCCACAACCGATGGGGCGACCTGGGCGTCATGGGCCTGGCGCAGATCGGCATTGCCATCCCCAATTTCTGGTTCGCCATCCTGCTGATCCTGGTGTTCTCGGTGAAGCTGCAATGGTTTTCCGCAGGCGGCTTTCCAGGCTGGAGCGAGGCCGATGGCGGCGGCGTCCTGCCCGCACTGCAGGCCCTGCTGCTGCCGGCGATCTCGCTGGCCGTGGTGCAGGCGGCCATCCTGGCGCGCATCACGCGCTCGGCCGTGCTGGAAGTGCTGCGCGAGGACTTCGTTCGCACGGCCCGCGCCAAGGGCCTGCCGCGCCGCGCCGTGCTCTGGGGCCACGTGCTGCGCAATGCCATGATTCCCGTGCTCACGGTCATGGGGCTGCAGTTTGCCCAGTTGCTGGCCGGCACCATCGTGGTGGAGAACGTGTTCTACCTGCCGGGCCTGGGCCGGCTGATCTTCCAGTCCATCGCCAACCGCGACCTCATCGTCGTGCGCAACTGCGTGCTGCTGCTGGCGGCCATGGTGGTGGTCATCAACTTCATCGTGGATGTGCTGTACGCAGCCATTGATCCACGCATCGAGGCCAGCGACATATGAGCCAGCCAGGCAACCCTGTTTCGCCGACCGCTGCGCCACCGGGCCATCGGCCCACGCGGGCGGTCACCCTCAGCAGGCCGGCCAGCCTGGGCCGGCGCATGCTGGGCCACCGCAGCTTCATGCTGGGTGCCATGCTGACCGCGCTGCTGCTGCTCACCGCGCTGCTGTCCTTGTGGTGGACGCCGGGCTCGGCCTACGACATGGACCTGGATGCCAAGCTGGCCGCACCCGGCAGCCTGCACTGGCTGGGCACCGATGCCTACGGGCGCGATGTGGCCTCCCTGCTGTTCCTGGGCGCGCGCAGTTCCATCCTGGTCGGCGTGATCGCCGTGGGCATCGGGCTGTCGATGGGCGTGGTGCTGGGACTGGTCGCCGCGGCCTGCCGGGGCTGGGTGGAAGAGGCCATCATGCGGCTGGCCGATTTCAGTTTCGCCTTTCCTGCGCTGCTATCGGCCATCATGCTCACGGCCGTGTTCGGCGCGGGCATCGTCAACGCCATCATTGCCATCGGCATCTTCAACATTCCCACCTTTGCGCGCATCACGCGGGCATCGGCCAAGGCGGTCTGGGCACGTGAATACGTGCTGGCTGCACGCGCCTGCGGCCATGGCCGCGCCAGCATCACCTGGCGCCATGTGCTGCCCAACATCCTGCCCGTGCTGGTGGTGCAGGCCACCATACAGTTCGCGCTGGCCATTCTGGCGGAAGCCGCCCTGTCCTATCTGGGCCTGGGCACGCAGCCGCCGCAGGCCTCCTGGGGCCGCATGCTCAGCGAGGCCCAGACCCTCATGTTCCAGGCCCCGCTGCTGGCCGTGTGGCCGGGCCTGGCCATTGCACTGTCCGTGCTCGGGCTCAACCTGCTGGGCGACGGGCTGCGCGATCTGCTCGACCCGCGCCTGTCGCGCCAGCGCTGAGGAAGACACGCGCCATGCCCCTGCTCGAAGTCTCCGGCCTCACCATCACCTTGCAGACCCCGCGCGGCCGCGCGCGTGCCGTGCAGAACCTGGAATTCATCCTGGAGCGCGGCGCCACGCTGGGCCTGATCGGCGAGTCGGGCTGCGGCAAGTCGCTGACCGCCCTGGCGCTGATGGGCCTGCTGCCGGAGCATGCGCAGGTGGACGGCAGCATCCGGCTCAACGGCCAGGAGCTGCTGGACATGGACGAGCGCGCGCTGTGCCGCCTGCGCGGCAACCGCATGGCCATGGTGTTTCAGGAGCCCATGACGGCCCTCAACCCCGTGCACGGCATCGGCCGCCAGGTGGCCGAGCCGCTGCGCCACCACCAGCGCCTGGGCCGCCAGGCCGCGCGCGAGCGCGCAGTGGCCCTGTTGGAGCGCGTGGGCATTGCCCGCGCAGCCCAGCGCTTTGACGACTATCCGCACCAGTTCTCGGGCGGCCAGCGCCAGCGCATCACCATCGCCATGGCCCTGGCCTGCGGGCCCGACCTGCTGATCGCCGACGAACCTACCACGGCGCTGGACGTGACCGTGCAGCAGCAAATCCTGGATCTGCTGCAGGAACTGGTGGCCGAGCACTCCATGGCCTTGCTGCTGATCTCGCACGATCTGGGAGTGATCGCGCAAAACGTGGAGCAGCTTCAGGTGATGTACGGCGGCACCGTGGTCGAAAGCGGCATGACCGAGGCCATCTTCGCGCGCCGCGCCCATCCCTACACGCGCGGCCTGTTCGCCGCCAGGCCGCAACTGGAGCCTTCGGGACCAGGCCACCAGCCGCCGGCGCGGTTGCCCACCATTGCCGGCACCGTGCCCGAGCTGGTGGACCTGCCAGCCGGCTGCGCCTTCGCGGGCCGCTGCAGCTATACCGAGCCCACCTGCCACAGCGAGCGCCCGCGCGCCCTGGTGCTGGAGCGCCCGCAGCGGCCCATGCCCACTGCCCTGCAGGCCTGGGCACAGCCGCATGTGGTGCGCTGCCTGCGCTCCGAGGCCATTGCGCCGGGCATGCATACGCAGGGCCGCAGCACATGACGGAGCACGACCGCCAGGCACCGGCCGCTGCCGAGCCGCCCCTGCTGCAGGTGACGGACCTGGCCCGCAGCTACCGGCTGCCACGCCGCTCGTTGTGGCGTGCGCCGGAGCAGGTGCATGCGCTGCGCGGCGTGGATTTCACGCTGACGGCGGGGCGCAGCCTGGGCGTGGTGGGCGAGTCGGGTTCCGGCAAGTCCACGCTGGCACGCCTGGTCATGGCGCTGGACACTCCCAGCGCCGGCAGCGTGCAGCTGCTGGGCCAGGATCTGCACCGGCTCGGCAACCAGGCCCTGCGCATGGCGCGCCGCGATTTCCAGATGGTGTTCCAGGACCCTTACGGTTCGCTGGACCCGCGCATGACGGTGGAACACATCGTCTGCGAGCCCCTGACCGCCCAGCCTGCACCGCCCGAGCGCGCAGCCCGGCGCGACCTGGCCCGCGCCACGCTGGAGCAGGTCGGGCTGCGCGTGCAGGACCTGGACAAGTACCCGCATGAATTCTCGGGCGGCCAGCGCCAGCGCATCGCCATTGCACGCGCCCTGGTCACGCGACCCCGCCTCATCGTGGCCGATGAGCCCGTGAGCGCCCTCGACGTCTCGGTGCAGGCCCAGGTACTGAACCTGCTGCGCGATCTGCAGCAGCAGCTGGGCCTGTCCTACCTGTTCATCAGCCACGACCTGGCCGTGGTCCAGCACCTGTGCGACGACGCCATCGTGCTGAGCGAAGGCCGCATCGTCGAGCGCGGGGCTCCGCAGCAACTGTTCCACGCCCCGCAGCATCCCTACACCCAGGCCCTGGTACGGGCCGTGCCACGCATCGCCCTGCAGCACCGCGCCTGAAAGCCGAAAGCTGACAACCACCGGAGCGGACCGGGTCCTCATGGCCACGCGCACGCGCGCCCTGGTGTAAAAACACTGCTGCAGGCCGCAGCCAGCGGCCCATGACCCATCTGCAAGAATTTCCGGAGACCTGTTCATGTTCAATCGCCGTTCCCTGCTGGCCAGCTCCGCTGCTGCCGGCCTGCCCCTGCTGATGCCCTGGCCTGCGCTGGCCCAGGGCCGCAAGGACAGTGTCACGCTGGCGATGACGCTGGAGCCGCCGGGGCTGGACCCCACGGCCGGCGCCGCATCGTCCATTGGCGAGATCGTGCTCTACAACCTGTTCGAGACGCTGACCAAGATCAATCCGGACGGCAGCGTCTCCCCGCTGCTGGCCGAAAGCTGGGAGGTCTCGCCCGACCTCAAGACCTACACCTTCCGCCTGCGCAAGGGTGTGAGTTTCCAGAACGGCGAGCCCTGCAACGCCCACAGCGTGAAGTACTCCTTCGACCGCGCGGGCGACGACAAGAGCACCAACAAGGACAAGCGCACCTTCGCCGCCCTGTCCACGCGCGTGGTGGATGACCACACGGTGGTCGTCACCAACAAGGACATCGACCCCGACTTCCTCTTCGTGCTGGGGCAGGCGACCTCCATCATCGTGGAGCCCAAGAGCGCTGCCACCAACGCCACGCGCCCCGTGGGCACGGGCCCCTACCAGCTGGGCAACTGGAACAAGGGCGCCTCGGTCACGCTCACGGCCTGGCCCCGGTACCGCACGGCCCCCGGCCTGCGCATTCGCCGTGCCACCTTCCGCTTCATCTCCGACCCTGCAGCCCAGGTGGCCGCACTGCTGGCCGGCGATGTCGACGCCTTCCCGCGCGTCACGCCGCGCAGCGTGGCCCAGTTCAAGGCCAACGGGCGCTTCCAGGTCGTGGTCAGCGGCTCGCGGGCCAAGACCATCCTGGCCATGAACAACGCGCGCAAGCCCTTGAACGATGCGCGGGTGCGCCGCGCCATCGCCGCCGCCATCGACCGCAAGGCCGTCATCGACGGCGCGGGCGACGGCTACGGCCTGCCCATTGGCAGCTACTACGTGCCCACGGCCTTCGGCTACGTGGACACCACGGGCATCAACCCCTTCGACGTGGAAAAGGCCAAGGCGCTGCTGGCCGAGGCCGGCGTCAAGACGCCGCTGGAGCTGACCATGACCCTGCCGCCCACGCCCTACGCGCGCCAGGGCGGCGAGGTGATTGCCGCGCAGCTGGCCAAGATCGGCATCCGCGCCAAGCTGCAGAACGTCGAATGGGCGCAGTGGCTGTCGGGCACCTACACCCTCAAGAACTACGACCTGACGCTGATCTCCCATGTCGAGCCCTTCGACCTGGGCAACTTCGCCAAGCCCGACTACTACTGGGGCTACCAGTCGCCCCAGTTCAACGAGCTGTACGACAAGATCAAGAACGCCTCGCGCCCCGCCGACCGCTCGCGCCTGCTGGGCGATGCGCAGCGCCTGCTGGCCCAGGATTGCGTGCATGCCTTCCTCTACACGCCGCAATGGGTCACCGTGGCCAACAAGAACCTGCGCGGACTGTGGAAGGACATGCCCGTCTTCGTCAACGATCTCTCCGCACTGTCCTGGGCCACCTGAACCGCGCACAGGCTGAGCCACAGGCGACAGGCGCGCCGGTGGCACCGGGCCACACTGCGCCAGATCTGCCGCAAGAACCGCCATCTTCGAGGAAGCCGCGATGACTGGAACGACACAGGCCCTGCACGACCTGCCCGCCCATGCGCTGCTGCGCGCCTACCGGGCCCGCAGCCTCTCGCCCGTCGAGGTCATGCACGACCTGCTGGCCCATGTGCAGCGCTGGGAGCCGGCCCTGCACGCCACCTACCTGCTGCGCCCCGAGGCCGCCCTGGCCCGGGCCCGCGAGAGCGAGGCCCGCTGGCTGCGTGGCGAGCCGGCCGGCCTGCTCGACGGCGTTCCCGCCACGGTCAAGGACAACATCGCCACGCGCGGCGATCCCACGCCCGTGGGCACGGCCGCCATGCCGCAGGTCGCGGCCCCGCTGGATGCCCCACCCGCTGCACGCCTGCGCGAGGCAGGCGCCATCCTTTTCGCCAAGACCACCATGCCCGACTACGGCATGCTGTCGTCCGGCCTGTCCTCGCTGCACGGCAACACCTTCAACCCCTGGGATCCGGACAAGACGCCGGGCGGCTCCAGCGCCGGTGCGGGCGCCGCTGCGGCGGCCGGCTACGGGCCGCTGCACGTGGGCACGGACATCGGCGGCTCCATCCGCCTGCCGGCGGGCTGGTGCGGCATCTTCGGCCTCAAGCCCAGCCTGGGCCGCGTGCCCATCGACCCGCCCTACACCGGCCGCTGCGCAGGTCCCATGACCCGCAGCGTGGCCGACGCCGCGCTGATGATGCAGGTGCTGTCCCTGCCCGATGCACGCGACAGCATGGGCCTGCCGCACCAGGAGATTGCATGGGACAGCTTCGACATGGACCCTGCCCAGGTGCGCGGCCTGCGCATAGGCCTGCTGCTGGATGCCGGCTGCGGCCTGCCCCTGCAGCCCCGCGTGCGCGCCGTGGTGGAGCAGGCTGCGGCCTGGCTGGAATCGGCCGGCGCGCACATTGAGCGCATCGAGCCCTGGCTCACCCGCGACATGCTCGACGGCCTCGACCATTTCTGGCGCATGCGATCACATGTGGAAATGCAGTCGCTGACGGACGCGCAGCGCCGCGTGATCCTGCCCTTCATCCGCGAATGGGCCGACAGTGCCGCGCCACTGACAGCCACGCAGCTGTTCGTGGCCAGCCAGCAGTCGCACCTTCTGCGCACGGCCACGGTGCGGGCCACGGCGGCCTACGACTATGTGCTGTCGCCCGTGGCGCCGATCACGGCCTTCCCCGCCCACCTGCCCAGCCCCACCAACGACCCGCTGCGGCCGCTGGAGCACATTGCCTTTACCGTGCCCTACAACATGTCCGAACAGCCCGCCGCATCCGTGCCCTGCGGGCATGACGGGCAGCTGCCCATAGGCGTGCAGATCGCAGGCCGCCGGTTCGACGACCTGGGCGTGCTCCGGCTCAGCCGGGTGCTGGAGCAGTTGCGCCCACCCCTGCCCGCCTGGCCACAGCCCGTTCAGTCGGGCCAGGACCGGGCGCAGACTGCATCGGCTACTCCAGCCTGATTCCCGCCTCCTTCACGATGCGCGCCCAGCGCGGCATGTCGCGCGCCATGACGGAGGCCAATTCCTCGGGCGTGCCGCCCACCGGGCGCAGGCCCATGGAGGCCAGGCGGCCGCTGAGTTCGGGCGTGGCCACGATGCGCCGCACCTCCGCCGAGAGCCGGTCCACGATGGGCCGGGGCGTTCCCGCCGCCACGAAGGTGGCGAACCAGCCATTGGCCTCGAAGCCGGCCAGGCCCAGCTCGGCAAACGTGGGCACCTCGGGCAGCGCCGGGTGGCGCTGCATGCCGGTGATGGCCAGGATGCGGATCTTGTCCGACTTCAGGTGCGCATTGGCCGAGGACACATCGATGAAGCCCGACGACAGCTGCCCGCCCAGCACGTCGTTGACCAGCGGCGCCGCGCCCTTGTAGGGAATCAGCGCCAGGTCCAGCCCGGCCCTGGCGCGCAGCAGCTCGCCATGCATGTGCGAGGAGGTGCCGTTGCCGTAGTTGCCGTTGCTGTACTTGCCCGGATGGGCCTTGACCAGGGCGATGAACTCCTGCAGCGTCGTGGCCGGCACGTCGCGCGGCACCACGAACAGGTCCGAGGACAGGGCCACCTGCGATACGGGGGCAAAGTCCTTGAGCACGTCATAGGGCATCCTGGCGTACAGCGCAGGCGACTGGATCATGGCCGTGATCCCCAGCAGCAGCGTGTAGCCGTCTGGCGGCGACTTGGCCACCACGTCGCCGCCGATGATGCCGCTGGAGCCCGGCCGGTTCTCCACCACCACGGGCTGGCCCCAGGCCTGGCTCAGTTGCTGGGCAATGATGCGCCCGATGATGTCGGTGCCGCCGCCTGCCGGGTAGGGAATCACCATGCGCAGCGGCTTGGACGGGTAGGCACCGCCTGCCGGCTGTGCAAAGGCGATCGGCGATGCCGTTCCCAGGGCGGCACCCAGTGAGGCGCTGGCAGCGCATGCCAGCGCCGCCCGCAGGCAGCCGCGTCGGCTCGATTCCATGGCTTGTCTCCTTGTCCTTCGGTGCTCCGCCCTCGTTGGCGGGGCGGTGTGCCCTGCCGCAGTGGCAGGGTCCATGGACAGTGTGGCCACCAGGCCTTCAGCCACCAATCGCCGATCGTCTCAAAATGATTGGCAAAAAAGATCAGCGGCCGCGATGCTGGGCCTGCCGGTAGGCGCCCGGCGGCAGGCCGGTCCAGCCCTTGAAGGCGCGGTGGAAGGTGCTGGCCTCGGCAAACCCCACGCGCGCGGCGATATCGGCCAGCGTCAGCTCCGGCCGGTTCAGCAGCTCGATGGCCGCGTCGCGGCGCAGGTCGTCCTTGAGAGATTGGAAACCCAGGCCTTCGTCGCGCAGGCGGCGGCGCAGCGTCTGCGGCGTCATGGACAGCGCGGCGCCGACCTGCTCCAGCGAAGGCAGCTCGCCCGCCAGATCGCGGCGCAGCAGGCGGCGGATGCGCTCGCCCAGGCGCGTGCGGTCGCGGTAGCGGATGACCAGGCCCATGGCCGCCTGGTCCAGGAATTCGGCCAGGCTCTCAGGGGTCTGCACCACGGGCAGCTCCAGCCAGCGCGCATCGAACTCCAGCCCCGTGAAGTCGCGGTCGCGCTGCAGCGGCGCCAGGAACAGGCGCTGCGCCTCCGTGCCATACGGCATGCTGGCGCCGGCCGGCGCGCACACGCCCGTCAGCTCTATCCTGCGCGACACCAGCCACGACATGACGCCATAGCCCAGAAAGCAGAAGGACCGCTCGGCATAGGCCAGCGGCGCATCGCGCTCGCGCAGCGACACCATGGCAATGCGGGCCACGCCGTCCACGACCTGCAGCCGGGGCGCGAAGTCGCGCAGCACCAGGCGGTAGAAACGCAGCCCGGCCTGCAATGCCTCGCCCAGCGTGCGGCAGGGCAGCATGGTGCGGCAGGCCTGGGCACAACTGCCCACGGGCAGCGGATGGCGGCACAGGCCCCACAGCTCGTCGCGGCAGACGCGGCGCAGCACGCGGATCAGCGCCGCGTACTGCGCCTGGGTCACGCGCGACAGCGGCGCATCCAGCAGGGCAGGCGCAATGCCGGCGCGGCGCAGGATGGCTGGCACATCCATGCCATTGCGCTGCACGCCCTGCACGATCTGCAAAACCTGGACGATGGCAATGGTGTGGGCCGTGGTCTGTGGCATGGGTTTGATGAGGACGCCGCTGCTCATGGCGCCAAGGGGCGTGAGCGAAAAAGCATGGAGGGACTGTGCCACGGCCCCGCATTAGTGTGAACAGGCCCTAGCGCTGCACCAGCGCCAGCCGCACCGCCATGCCCAGGAACACCAGCCCGGCCACGCGGTTGAGCCAGTTCTGCGCACGCACGGATCGCTGCAGCAGCACGCCGAACCAGCCCGAGCAGCATGCGATGGCACCGAACACCAGCAGCGCCGCCAGCATGAACACGCAGCCCAGCACCATCACCTGCGTGGCCACGCCGCCGCGCGCGGGGTCCGCGAACTGCGGCAGAAAGGCCAGGAAGAAGATCAGCACCTTGGGGTTGGTGAGGTTCATCACCACGCCACGCCCCACCCAGCGCAGCGCCCGTGCGGGGGTCAGCGGGTCGGCTGCGCCGGCCTGCGGCATCTCGCCCGGCCGGGCCACGGCGCGCAGCGCACCCCAGGCCAGCCAGGCCAGGTAGGCGGCGCCGCACAGCTTGATGGCGGTGAACAGCAGGGGCGACGCAGCCACCAGTGCCGCCAAACCCAGCGCAACCGCCGCCGTATGCACCACCAGCCCCAGGCACAGGCCCAGTACCACGCACAGGCCCACGCGCCAGCCGCGCTGGGCCGATTGCATGAGCACGAACAGGTTGTCAGGCCCCGGGCTCAGGCCCAGCAGCACGGCCACGCCGAAAAAGGCCAGCAAGGTTTCAAAGGTGGGCATCGCTTGTCTCTTCCCGATTCGAGTATTTCAGTGCGGCGCAGATCAGGCCTGGGCCGTGACGATCCAGCCTTCCAGCGGGTCCAGGTCGTGCGGCAACCCGTAGAGCGCATCGCCCTGCGCATGGCGGGCCGCGGCCCAGGCGGCCTGCAGCATGCAGATTGCGGCGTCCAGCCGGTCTCCGCTGCCGTCCGCCAGCAACTGGTTGCGGGTTTCTTCGGCGTCGATACGCAGGCGCAACGCCAGCGGGTTGTCGCCGCGCTCCAGCGCCGCCAGCAATTGCACGCGCGCCTGATGGCGTTCGGGCGTTTGCCGTGCGGGTTCGTCGCTTTTGTAGCTGAAGCGGCCGATCACGGCGCGCGCCAGCATGCCCGGGTAGGCTTCCAGCGCCACGCGGCGCGCATCGCCTTTGCCGGGAGGCTGCAGGCCCGGCAGGTGCACGCCGGCCGCGCGCAGCAAGGGCAGCCCGGCATGCAGCATGTAGGCCACGGGCGGGTTCACCCATTTCATGGAAGGGCTGGCACCGGCAGGCCCGTCCGTGGCCCGGTGCGCGAACTTTCCGCCTGCGGGCCGCGCCGCGCAAAAGGCCTTGAACTGCTCGCGTATGGCCTGGCGCGTGAGGCCGGCGTAGTGGTCCATGCAGGCCGCCCATTCCGTGGGCCAGCACAGCTGCTCCACCAGTTCGCGCGGCAGGGCAAAAGGCAGGTCGAAACCGCCCACCCAGGCTGACTGCGCCGAATCGGCAGGCCGGGCCAGCCAGGCGGCCCAGGCGTCCAGCGAGGCGAACTCCAGCAAATCCTGCAGGACCACCGTGTCCCCAGCCAGCAGGCGGCCCAGGGCCATGGTGATGGGCTTGCGCGCCGTAGGTCGGCTGCTGAAATCGCAGCCCAGTACCCGCATTGCCGCCATGGTGCTCAGCCCAGGCCCAGCGCCGTCACACCGACGGCAATGCACACGGCGCCCGCAATGCGTGCCAGGCGATCGCCTTCACGCAGCATGTGCCCGCCGATCAGCGCCGCGAACAGCATGGAGACTTCGCGCGCAGGCGCCACGTGCGACATGGGCGCATCCTGCATGGCGTAGAGCACGAGCACGTAGGCGATGGGGCTGATCAGCGCCACCAGGGCCGCGAAGCGCCACTGCGTGCGCCACAGGCTGCGCGCAGTGGGCAGGTCGCGCAGCACCACGGGAGCGAGCAGGAACACGCGCACGAAGTTGCCCATGTAGTCGATGAGGATGGGCGACATCAGCAGCATCTTCACGCCGTAGCCGTCCACCACGGTGTAGCTGGCGATGAAGGCGCCCGTCAGCAGGCCGTACCACAGGCCCATCCTGAGCCGTTCGCGGGCTTCGGGATCATGGCGCGCGCGCAGCAGGCCGGGGCCTCCCGCGATCAGGAAGACGCCGACCACCACGCCGGCAATGCCCAGCACGCCCAACGAGGAAATCCGCTCACCCAGAAAGAGGATGGCCACCATGGACGACAGCAGCGGCCCCGAGCCGCGCGCCAGCGGATAGACCACGGTGAGATCGGCGCTGCGGTAGCCGCGCAGCAAGGTCACGTAGTAGGCCACGTGCAGCAGGCCGCTGGCCAGCACCACCAGCCATTCGTTGCGGCCCCATGTGGGCACCACATCGCGCCCCACCCACCAGCCCAGCGGCGCCCAGATCACCATCATGATGACCGAGGTGAAGAAGGCAAAGCGCGAATCACCGCCCGCCTTCTTGGCCACGATGTTCCAGCCGGCATGGATGAGGCCGGCAATGATGATCAGGGCAAAGGCTTGCAGCGACATGGGCAGGTCCGGGGAAAGCGGGGCGTGGCGCGGGAAAGAAAAAAGGCCGCGCACTGCGCAGCCTGGGGTGTTGTGTGAGGCGTCCGGGGACGCCACCCCGGGGATTTACTTGCGGCTGGACACCAGCGAGAGGAACTCGCGGCGCAGTTCCGGGTTGGTGAGGAAGGCGCCGCGCATGACGGAGTTCAGCATCTTGCTGTCCATCTCGCGCACACCGCGCCAGGACATGCAAAAGTGCGAAGCCTCCATGACCACGGCCAGGCCGTCGGGGCGGGTCTTGTCGAGGATCAGGTCGGCCAGCTGGATGATGGCCTCTTCCTGGATCTGGGGACGGCCCATGATCCAGTCCACCAGCCGCGCGTACTTCGACAGGCCGATGACATTGGTGTTCTTGTTGGGCAGCACGCCGATCCAGATCTTGCCGATCACCGGGCACAGATGGTGGCTGCAGGCGCTGCGCACCGTGATCGGGCCGACGATCATCAGCTCGTTGAGGTGCTCGGCGTTGGGGAATTCGGTGATGGCGGGCTGCGCCACGTAGCGGCCACGGAACACCTCGTTGACATACATCTTGGCCACGCGGCGCGCCGTGGCGCGCGTGTTGTGGTCGTGCGTGGTGTCGATGACCATGCTGTCGAGCACGCCCTGCATCTTTTCCTGGACTTCGTCGAGCAGTTGCTCGAGTTCACCGGGCTCGATGAATTCGGAGATGTTGTCGTTCGCATGAAAGCGCTTTTGCGCCTGCTTCAGTCGTTCGCGGATCTTGACCGAGACGGGGGTGCCCTCGGCCTGGCTGTCTTGTTTCATGTCGACGAGTTCTCTGAACATGGCTGGCATGGTAACAGCGAAACCCGCAGCATGGCACGCAAGGGATTTTCCACCCAAACGCAGGTTCTGCCCGCCCCGAAAGCTATCAATTCGATAGCAAAAGAGTGGCGTGTGTCAGAGCGGCCAGGGCTAGAGGCGGAATTCCGCAATCAGCGGCAGATGGTCCGACATGCGCCACCAGATACGCCCCTTGGGCACATGCAGGCCCAGCGGCGTGAGGCCGCGCACATAGACGTGGTCCAGCTGGGCCAGCGGCAGGCGCGAAGGATAGGTGGGCACGCTGGGCAATTCGTCGTATTCGTACAGGCCGAAACCGCCCAGCATGCGCTTGATCTGGCCACCCCAGTCGTTGAAGTCGCCAGCCACCACCACGGGCGCGCCGGGCGGCACCTCTCGCTCGATGAAGCGCTTGAGCTGGGAGACCTGGCGCACGCGGCTGCCGGGGATCAGCCCCAGGTGCACCACGATGGTGTGCACGCGCCGGTTCTGCACTTCCACCTCCACATGCAGCAGGCCACGCTGCTCGAAGCGGTGGTCGGAGATGTCCTCGTGCTGGTGGCCCACCACGGGCCAGCGGGTCAGCAGCGCGTTGCCGTGCTCGCCGTGGCGGGTGTAGGCGTTGGTGCGGTAGACGGCTTCATAGCCCAGGGGAGCCAGATACTCCGCCTGCGATACCTGGGGCCAGCGCTCGAAGTACGCGGCCTCCTTGTGGTTCATCTTGCGCACTTCCTGCAGGCAGACGATGTCGGCATCGAGCTGCTCCACGGCGTGGCCCAGGTTGTGGATCTCAAGGCGGCGCGCGGGACCCATGCCCTGCACGCCCTTGTGGATGTTGTAGGTCGCGACGCGCAGTATCGACGGGCCGGGGTCCACCTGATGGGAATTCGCGTTTTCAGTCATGGCGGTTCGGGAACGCAGGTGAGGGGTTCAGTCCGGCTTCGTTGGGGAAAAACGTGGAAGCAGCAAGATGGCCTCCGCATTGGACGGTGAATAGCAGCGCTGGGCAGCCTCACGCCAATGATGCCAAGCAGATGCGGTATGTTCCCTCGGATTCAAGAACACAGGGGTGTAGGACGGAATCCGCAGCCCGAAAACCCTCTCGCGGTTGTGCCATACACCGGGCGCATAGCGGTGCTGCCAGGCAGGGTAGATGGTGTAGATGTTCTCCAGCGCCCAGTCCTGCAGCAGGCAGCCGGGCGCCTCGGCATCGATGCCGGTTTCTTCCCGCACCTCGCGCACCGCGGTCTCGCGCCAGGACTCGCCCTCATGGTCCTTGCTGCCCGTCACCGACTGCCAGAACTCCCCGCCCTCAGGCGCCGCAGCGGTGCGGCGCATCAGCAGCACCTGGCCGTCATCACGGTAGATGACGACCAGCACCGACTCGGGGATCTTGTGGCCGGCCATGGCTGGCCTCAGCTCCTGCCCTGCCCGGCCTTGGTGGCCACCGGCGGTGGCAGCTCCTTGGCCTGCAGCGCGCGCACCTGGAAGACCAGCTGGTTGTGCGCATCCAGAAAGGCAGCGGCGATGACCTTGCCCTCGTTGGTATTGCTCCAGCCCGCGCCCGCAGCGCCCAGGCGGCCCAGCACCATGCCGCCCACGCCCAGATCGGTGGTGCGGGCTGCACCCGTGGCAGCGGCCACCTGCTCGGTGGTTTCGTTGTCCGACAGCAGCAGCGCGGTCTGCGCCTCCTTGAACTTGACCTGCTCGACCAGGCCGGCCAGCCCTGCAATGTCTCGCAGCACCGGGATCATGGCGACCACGCCGGCCAGCCCGCGGCCCGCGTCCTGCTCGCTGAAGGTCAGGCTGGGCGTCAGCGTGTACTGGGCCTCGTAGCCCCGGCCCTTGCGCACCGTGGAGTTCTCGCGCAGCACGCCGGAATTCTTCAGGTCCTGCTCCTGCACCGTGCCGCGCAGGCCCGCTCCCCGGTCCACCACGCGAAAGCACCCGCTTTGCTGGGCCAGCAGCTTGACCAGCGGAACGGGCGAGGCCGGCAGCTGATAGCCCGAGCCCATGACGTAGCCGTTGGGATTCTCGGCCAGGGCCAGCGTGGCCACGGGCGCATCGCAGCGCACGAGTTCGCGCGACCCGTTGTTCGCCCCCAGCGGCCCGGCAGAGCCCGTGATCTCCGAACCGCCCTGCCCCAGCTCGGTCTTCTTCTCGCCGCAACCGGACAGGCCCAGCCCTGCCGACACCACCAACGCCAGCGCCACCGATGCAATGCCTTGAAAACGCATGAAAGCTCTCCGCAAAAAGAAAAACGGCAGAAGCTGCGCCAGCTCCTGCCGTTCCTGTCAAGCCGTGAAGCCTGCTCCTCAGCCCTGCGTGGCCGCCAGCGGATTGCGCAGGCGGATGTGCAGCTCGCGCAGCTGCTTTTCGTCCACGGGCGAAGGTGCCTGCGTCAGCAGGTCCTGGGCGCGCTGGGTCTTGGGGAAGGCGATCACGTCGCGGATGGAGTCGGCGCCCGTCATCAGCGTGATCAGGCGGTCCAGGCCGAAGGCCAGGCCGCCGTGCGGGGGGGCGCCGTACTGCAGCGCGTCCAGCAGGTAGCCGAACTTGGCGCGTGCGTCTTCGGGCGAGATCTTGAGCGCGTCAAACACCTTGCTCTGCACGTCGGCGCGGTGGATACGCACCGAGCCGCCGCCCAGCTCCCAGCCGTTCAGGACCATGTCGTAGGCCTTGGCCAGGCAGTTGCCCGGATCGGTGACCATGAGTTCCTCGTGGCCGTCCTTGGGCGAGGTGAACGGGTGGTGCACGGCCGCCCAGCGGTCGTTTTCCTCGTCGTGCTCGAACATGGGGAAGTCCACCACCCACAGCGGCGCCCAGCGGTCCTCGAACAGGCCGTTGGCCTTGCCGAAATCGCTGTGGCCCACCTTCAGGCGCAGCGCGCCGATGGAGTCGTTGACGATCTTTTCCTTGTCGGCGCCGAAGAAGATGAGGTCGCCGTCCTGTGCACCCGTGCGCTTGAGGATTTCGGCAAGGGCTGCGTCATGCAGGTTCTTGACGATGGGCGACTGCAGGCCATCGCGGCCCTTGGCCACTTCGTTGACCTTGATCCAGGCCAGGCCCTTGGCGCCGTAGATCTTGACGAATTCGGTGTACTGGTCGATCTCGCCGCGCGAGATCTGCGAGCCGCCGGGCACGCGCAGTGCCACCACGCGGCCGCCCTTGGTCGTGGCGGGCGTGGAGAACACCTTGAAGTCCACGTCCTTCATGACCTCGGTCAGTTCGGTGAACTCGAGCTTGACGCGCAGGTCGGGCTTGTCCGAGCCGAAGCGGAAGGCCGCTTCCTGGTACGTCATCATCGGGAACTCGCCCAGATCCACGTTCAGCTGGGTCTTGAAGACCTCGGTGATCATGCGCTGGAAGATGGCGCGGATTTCCTCTTCGCCCAGGAACGAGGTCTCGCAGTCGATCTGCGTGAACTCGGGCTGGCGGTCGGCGCGCAGGTCTTCGTCGCGGAAGCACTTGGTGATCTGGTAGTAGCGGTCGTAGCCGGCCACCATCAGCATCTGCTTGTACAGCTGGGGCGACTGCGGAAGGGCGAAGAACTCGCCGTCGTGCACGCGGCTGGGCACCAGGTAGTCGCGCGCGCCTTCGGGCGTGCTCTTGCCCAGCATGGGCGTTTCGATATCGATGAAGCCTTCCTTGTCCAGGAAGTTGCGCACCTGGATGGCCGTGCGGTAGCGCAGCATCATGTTGCGCTGCATGTAGGGGCGGCGCAGGTCCAGCACGCGGTTGGTCAGGCGCACGGTCTCGGACAGGTTCTCGTCGTCCAGCTGGAACGGCGGGGTGACCGAGGCGTTGAGCACGTTCAGCTCATGGCACAGCACTTCGATCTGGCCGCTCTTGAGCTTGTCGTTGGTCGTGCCTTCGGGACGTGCGCGCACCAGGCCCTTGACCTGCACGCAGAACTCGTTGCGCAGGCCTTCGGCGGTCTTGAACATCTCGGCGCGATCGGGATCGCAGACCACCTGCACATAGCCTTCGCGGTCGCGCAGGTCGATGAAGATCACACCGCCATGGTCGCGGCGACGGTTCACCCAGCCGCACAGGGTAACGGTTTCGCCCATCAGGGCTTCGGTCACGAGACCGCAGTAGTGGGAGCGCATGGCCATGATGAAAAGCTTCCTGCGCCCGGCAAGGGCGCGACAGTTTGTTATTTGGGTTCCGCGGGCACTGCGAGATCCGGTGGAGTCACCACGCCCATGGAAACAATGTACTTGAGCGCGGCATCCACGCTCATTTCCAGTTCGATGCAATCGCTCTTGCGAACGATGACGAAATAGCCGCCCGTAGGGTTGGGCGTGGTCGGCACGAAGACGCTCAGGTATTCGTCGCGCAGGTAGGCGGCAACCTCCCCGCTGGGCGAGCCGGTGACGAAGGCCACGGTCCAGACGCCTTCACGAGGCCACTGCACCAGCACGGCGGTGCGAAACGCATTGCCGCTGTCCGAGAACACGGTATCGGATACCTGCTTGACGCTGGAATAGATGGAGCGCACCACAGGAATGCGGCTGACCACCGCATCGCCCCAGGACACGAGCTTGCGGCCGATGAAGTTGCTGGCCGCCGCACCGACCACGAGCAGGATCAGCAGCGTCAGCACGACACCGAAGCCGGGGATATGGAAGCCCAGCAACCGATCCGGATGCCAGGCCTCGGGCAGGATGGTCAGCGTCTGGTCGAGCGTGCCGATGATCCAGTTGAGCACGCCCAGCGTGATCACCAGCGGAACGATCACCAGCAGGCCGGCGAACAGCCATTTGCGCAGAGCGGACATGAAATGCAAGCCTTGATCAATGGGCCGTTGCAGGCGCGGAGGCAGATGCAGGGGCCGCAGCGGGCGCGGACGCAGTTGCCGCTGGTGCGGCAGAAGTATCCGAGGCAGGAGCATCGGCTGCGGGAGCCGGTGCGGCGGCGCTCTTGCCACCGCTGTTCTTGAAGTCGGTCGCATACCAGCCCGAGCCCTTGAGCTGGAAGCCGGCAGCTGTCAGCTGCTTGGAGAAGGTCTCGGCCCCGCAGGCCGGACAGGTCGTCAGCGGGGCATCCGAGATTTTCCGCAGCACGTCCTTGGCATGACCGCAGGAGCCACACTTGTATGCATAAATAGGCATGGCGCTAATGCTAATACGAGGGAAGATGCAAAACTTTCGATTATAGGCATCCGTCCGATACTGCGGCTGTCTCAAGCCCAATGGCCCAGGCGGGGCAGGCCACAAGGCGCGCGTACAGGGCCGGCAACTGGTGGCCTCCAATGAGAAATGCCAGTCGCGGAGACTGGCATTCCATCAGGCCCGACCGCCCCCGCTGCCGGGGGCTTGCCGCATCCGTGCTCAGCGCCGTACCCGGCCTCGCTGCGTTCCCAGGCCCGCCAGCATGACGGCCAGGCCCATCAGCACCAGGGCAGGCACCCCGGTGGCGGGGACCGGCTCCGGCGCCAACGCGGCAGCAACCACCAACTCCTGGTCACGCGAATTGTTGGCCGGCTCCGGGTCCGTGGTTCCACTGACCGCCGTCACGGTGGCTGTGAGGCTGCCCTGCGTGGTGGGCGTGAAGCTCACCGTGCAGGCAATGCTTGCGCCAGAGGCCAGCGGCGTGCCTGTCGGCACCGCAGGCGTGCATGAGGTGCTGGCATCTGCCGGCAGCCCTGCGATGGAACAATTGGCAAAGGCCGCCGCATTGGGGCCGGCATTCGTGCAGACGAAAGAGCCCTTCACGGGAACACCCACGTTGGCGGTGGCCGGCAGCGTGACGCTGGTGGCCTGCATGTCGGCCCGCTCCACGGGATTGAAGGGGTGTGCCTTGGTGTTGTTGGCCGGCACCGGATCCACGGTGCTGCTGCTCGCCGTCACCAAGGCCGCGATGGTGCCCGTTGTGGTGGGCGTGAACTGCACCGTGCAGGCAATGCTGCCGCCCGATGCCAATGGCGAGGCCGTGGGAACGCTGGGTGTGCAGGACGTGGTCGCCCCGGCGGGCAGGCCGGAGATCACGCACGAGGCCGCCGTGGCCTCACTGGGGCCGGCATTGGTGCAGCTGAAGCTGCCGGACACCGGCGCGCCCACCGTCATGGTCAGGGGAAGCGTGATGGAGGTGGCCTGCATGTCGGCCGCTGGCGCAACCGCCAGCACAGCCAGTGTGGCCGGCTGGTTCAGGCCAATAAGACTGAGGTTGGAAGGACCGTTGGTGAAGCTGCCTGTCGCGGTCGGACGCACGTCGAGGCTCACCTCGCAAAAGGCGGCACCCTGGGCCAGGTCTCCGTTGGACACGGTCACGGTACTGCCACCTGCTGCCGCCTGCACGGTCGTGCCGGGGCAGGTGGTGCTGGCATTGCCCTCGACGACCAGTCCTGCAGGCAGGTTGTCGGTAAACGACCAGCCTTGCTTGCGCAGCAGATCGGTCGTATTGGTGATGGTCATGGTCAACCGGGAGACCTGCCCGAGTTGGATGCTGGCAGGCGAGAAGGCCTTGTCCAGCTGCGGCGTCACGTCGATGATCTGCGCGTTGTCGATCGACGAATCGTTGCCCATGGAGCCGGTCTGGTCGTTGTGCAGAACAAACCCGACAGAGGTCCCGCTGAAGAGCAGTGCTCCCGGAGAAGTCACCGTCTGGGCCACAGCGGTCTGGGTGCCGGCAATACCGATAGGTGTTGTATTGAATGACTGTCCACCCACGCATGGATTGATCGCGGTCGTGGAGATGGGCAGCTCCGTACCAGCGTCATTGATCAGGGAAAAACGCAGCAGCGGGGCGACAAATCCCGACGAGCAGAAGGTCGCCACCACATCGGTACGGGCCGTGAGGAATCTGCTGCTGGCACTTTGTGCAATATTGGTGGCGGTGCGAAAGGCAATTGCGCCAGCAGGAAAGGTCCCATTCGCTGTAAGCATTGCCATGACGTGATTGTTGCGTGCAGCCGCCGCACTCTGGCCCTGATAGCGCCCGGCGACCTCGGCCATCTGCTGCAGGTTGTTCCAATTGCCATGGTCCGAGCAGGCCGCAATCATCACCGTCGAACCTGGAGCCTGGCTGAAGGACGTCACTATGCCATTGCACTGGTTGGCGCTCATCCGGTACAGGGGGTCGGCGGTGTACGTCTGTCCCGCAGGGGCCGCGCCCTTGTAGGCCAGCAGATCCCGCCCCTCCGTGTCGATGGGGGGTGTCTGCAAGTTTTCGAAATCCTCGCTCCAGACAATGACCGGCGCGACCGGGATCCTCGGTGCAGCCATTGCCACCTGGCCGCACAGGGCTGGCACAAGCAAGGCGCCTCCAAGCCCTCCCCATCGCAATCGGACGCCGGCAGCAGTCCGCAGCCTCAGCCGGCAAGTCTTCGCAATCAGTTCCAGTGTTCTCATGACAGTGCTTCCTCCCAAGCGTTTGATTTCGGAGGTCCGCCGTACTGTCAGGATCTGTGCTTCATACCGCACATGTCAGCATCTTGGGACCTCCATGATCCCAAGCGCCAACTTTATAGAAAATAACTATCGATAATTGTGATCAATTGTTTTCCAGGTCACATTCAGGCATGCGTTTACCTTTCGGGCCTGAACTCAAGAATGTCTGCGCTGCGATTGGCCAGCCACTGGGGTGCCAGTGACCCGGCCAACATCCCCGTCACAGCCGCCAGCAGTCCCGCCAATTGCTGCGGAAATGCCTCGTGCAAAGCCGGCGTGGCCATGAAGACCACCCACACGCCAATGCCCAGTGCCACGGCGCAAATGGCGCCCTGCGTGGTGGCGCGCTTCCAGTACAGCCCGAAGACCAGCGGTACGAAGGCACCGACCAGCGGCACCTGGTAGGCGCTGGAGACCAACTCATAGATGGGCGTTCCTTCCATCTTGATCGAGTAGGCCAGCACGCAGATGCTGAAGACGAGCACGCTGATGCGCATGGCCAGCAGCATTTCCCGGTCGCTGGCCTGGGTGCGGAACTGGCGCCAGATGTTCTCGGTGAAGGTCACGCTGGGTGCCAGCAACGTGGCCGAGGCACAGGACTTGATGGCCGACAGCAGCGCGCCGAAGAACAGCACCTGCATGACGAAGGGCATCTTGTCCATGACCAGGGTGGGCAGCACCTTCTGCGGGTCCTGCCCGAGCAGCTCCGCCGCCTCCTGCGGCATGATGATCAGCGCGCTGGTCACCAGGAACATGGGCACGAAGGCAAAGAAGATATAGGCCGTGCCGCCGATGACGGTACCGCGCGTGGCGGCCTTTTCGCTGTTGGCCGACATCACGCGCTGGAACACGTCCTGCTGGGGGATGGAGCCCAGCATCATGGTGATGGCCGCGCCAAAGAAGAAGAGGATGTCATGCCAGCTGGGTTCGGGCCAGAACTGGAACAGGTCGCGGCTCACGGCCAGGTCGATGACCTTGTCGGCACCACCGGCCATGTCGCCCGCAAACCAGGCCAGCACCACGAGTCCGACCACGAGGATGATCATCTGCAGGAAATCGGTCACGGCCACCGACCACATGCCGCCGAACAGCGTGTAGGCCAGGATGGACACCACGCCGATGGCCATGCCCACGGGAATGCTGACCATGCCGCCCGACAGCAGGTTGAAAACCAGGCCCAGCGCCGTGACCTGGGCCGAGACCCAGCCCAGGTAGCTGAGCATGATGATCAGCGAGCAGACGATCTCGATGGAGCGCCCATAGCGGTGGCGGTAGTAGTCGCTGATGGTCAGCAGCGTCATGCGGTAGAGCTTGCCCGCGAAGAACAGGCCCACCAGGATCAGGCACATGCCCGCGCCGAACGGGTCCTCGACCACGCCGCGCAGGCCGCCCTCGATGAACTTGGCGGGCACGCCCAGCACGATCTCCGAGCCGAACCACGTGGCAAACGTGGTGGTGATGATCATGTACATGGGCAGATGGCGCCCGGCAATTGCAAAGTCGGCCGTGTTCTTGACCCGCCTGGCCGCCCACAGGCCGATGGCTATGGTCACGAACAGGTAGGCGATCACCATTGAGAGCAGCACGCTGGCACTCCTGATTCAAAGTGGGAAAAGTCAGAGGGCTTGAAACCCGTCGGTGTTCTCAGTACCAGCGCAGGCGCACCACCAGTTGCAGCAGGATCAGCGCGATCACAAAGCCTATGCCCGCGCTGACGATAGCCTGAAGCAGGCGGTTGGTGAGCTTTTGCTGCTGCAGCAGTTCCTTGAGCAGTTCGTCGTGCTCGCCGGAGTTGCGCGTGAGCCGGCGATGGATCAGGCGCGGCAGCTCGGGAATGAGCTTGGCGTAGCGCGGCGCCTCGGCCTGCAGCTCGCGCCACAGCCGCTGCGGGCCCATCTGGTCCAGCATCCATTTTTCGAGGAAGGGCTTGGCGGTGCTCCACAGGTCCAGATTGGGGTCCAGCTGGCGGCCCAGGCCTTCGATGTTGAGCAGCGTCTTTTGCAGCAGCACCAGCTGCGGCTGGATCTCGACATGGAAGCGGCGCGAGGTCTGGAACAGGCGCATCAGCACCATGCCCAGCGAGATCTCTGCCAACGGACGGTCGAAATACGGCTCGCACACCGCGCGGATGGCGGCTTCCAGCTCGTCCACGCGCGTGCTCGGCGGCACCCAGCCGCTTTCGATGTGCAGCTCGGCAACGCGCTTGTAGTCGCGGCGGAAGAACGCCGTGAAGTTCTGCGCCAGGTATTCCTTGTCGTACTCGGTCAGCGTGCCGACGATGCCGAAGTCCAGCGAGATATAGCGCCCGAAGGTCTCGGGCTCCAGGCTGACCATGATGTTGCCCGGGTGCATGTCGGCGTGAAAGAAACCGTCGCGGAACACCTGGGTGAAGAAGATGGTCACGCCGTCGCGTGCGAGCTTGGGGATGTCGACCCCGGCCTCGCGCAGGCGCTCGACCTGGCTGATGGGCACGCCCTTCATGCGCTGCATGACCATCACGTCGTTGCGGCAGAAATCCCAGTACACCTCGGGGATCAGCACCAGGTCCAGGCCTTCCATGTTGCGGCGCAGCTGCGCGGCGTTGGAGGCTTCGCGGATCAGGTCCAGCTCGTCGTGCAGGTAGTTGTCGAATTCGGCCACGACCTGGCGGGGCTTGAGGCGCTTGCCGTCGGCCGACAGCCGCTCGACCCAGCGCGCCATCATGTGCATGAGCGCCAGGTCCTTGTCGATCACGGCCTTCATGCCCGGGCGCAGCACCTTGACGGCCACATCGCGCTGCACGCCGTTGCGGTCGCTGATCACGGCAAAGTGCACCTGCGCGATGGAGGCACTGGCCACCGGCTCGCGCTCGAAGCTCACGAAGATCTGGTCCAGCTTCTTGCGGAAAGCACGCTCTATGGTGTCCACCGCAATCTGCGAATCGAAGGGCGGCACGCGGTCCTGCAACCGGGCCAGCTCCTCGGCCACGTCGGGCGGCATCAGGTCGCTGCGCGTGGACAGCACCTGACCGAACTTCACGAAGATGGGGCCCAGCTCCTCCAGCGCCTCGCGCAGGCGCTGGCCGCGCGGCTTGTCCAGCCGGCGGCCCAGGGTGAGCACCGCGCGTGCGCGGCGCATCCAGGGATGCTCGAAGCTCGACAGCACCAGCTCGTCGAGTCCGTAGCGGAACACCACCCAGAGGATGGTCAGCCCGCGAAGAAACCGGCTCATGGCTTGTCGTTCTCGAAACCGGGCAGGGACACCACGGGGGAACCAACGGGCGCGCTGGCGGGCGCTGCCGAACGTGCGGCTTCAGGGGCGGGGGCATCGGCATCGGGCTTGCCGGCCATGCGGGCGCCCACGAACTGGCGCAGCGCCTGGGCAGCGCTGCGGGCCACCTTGGCCACGGTGTGCGCGGGCGCATCGCCGATGATGCGGGCGAGGTCTTCCTCCACATCCCATTCGACGTGGTCCACCAGCCAGTTGATGTCGGCGGCCAGTTGCACGTCGCCTTCGATGCGGATGGAGGGCTTGTCGCCGCGCAGGGCCACCTGGGCCAGGGCCAGTGCGGAGGTCTCGGTCACTTCGAGCAGCAGATCGGGCTGCGCGTCTTCAGGCGCCACGTTGAACAGGCCGGCCGGCGTGATCTGCAGGGCCATGGAGTAGCCGCGCCACTGCACGCGCGCCACGCGGCCCTTTTGCCGCACCAGGCGCTCGGTGGCCTCCTTTTCCTGCATCAGCACATGGTTGAGGAACAGCACGATGCGCTGATGCACCTCGCTGACCAGCCATTGCGGCGGTTGCGGGCCGGCCATCACGCGTTCCATGAGGCCGTTCAGGAAAGAAAAAGGGGACTGTGTTGCCATAGTCCCCGATTATTCCCGAAGTGAGAGGAATTACTGCAATGCCTGGACTCCGGCGACCAGCCATCCGCTGCTGCCGCTCTTGGGCTTGGTCATGTTCCAGACTTCGCGGAAGGGTGTGGGACCTGCCGAGGCGTCCTCGCGGATCATGCCCGAGAATTCCACGCTGGCCATGTAGTCATTGCCCAGGTCCTCGATGCCCAGCAGTTGGGCGTCGATCATGACCACGTCGGTCTGGTTGGGCTGGCCGGGACGCTGGGCCTCGCGTTCGCTGAGCTGGCCACGGATCTCGGTCAGCATCTCGTCGGTCATCATGGCGCGCAGCGACGCGATGTCGGAGCGGTCCCAGGCCGATTGCAGCGTGACGAAGTTGCGCTTGGCAGCGGTGAGGAAGCCCTCGGTATCGAAGCCTTCAGGCACACCCCAGTTCTGCGAGCCTGCCAGGGCCGAGCCGATCTGCACGCCGGAGCCCGAGCCTGCAGCCAGGGCGGCCGGCTGATGGTTCTGCTCCCAGGGACGGGCCGATGCGTCGTTGCCGACCTTCTCGGGGTTGTACTGGCGTGCCAGCGGTGCGCTGTCCACGTTGCCACCGATATTGCCGGCACCGGCAGGCGCTGCGTTCTGGAAGGCAAAGGGGCTGGACGATGCCTGCTGCGCGCCAGCCGCTGCACGGCGCGAACGCATGACCATGCCCACCACCACCATGATGACCAGGGCCAGCAGGCCGATCAGCAGGAACTGGCCGAAGGCGGCGCCCAGGCCCAGCGAGCTCGCCAGCCAGGCCAGGCCCAGGCCAGCGGCCAGGCCGCCAAGCATGGCGCCCCAGGGCTTCTTGGCGGGAGCAGCTGCCGGTGCAGTGGCCGGCTTGCCTGCAGCGTTCTGTGTGGCGGCGTTCTGCGGCGGCGTGTTCTGTGTCGGCGCGCGCGCGGCTTCACGCTGCGTCACGTTGCTCGACTGCTTGCCCACCGATCCGCCACCGCCCATGCGCTTGGCGTCGGCCGTGCCGTGGACCACCACCAGCATCGCGACCAAGACCATAGACCATAGCTTTTTCATGTCATCTCCTCGAATAATCGTGTTGCCGTCACCTCACCGAGCACCTCACGCGCTCAGCACTTGATTCCCACATGCAGCGCGGCAATGCCGCCCGTCATGTTGTGATAGTCCACATGGCCGAAGCCGCATTCCTGCATCAGGCGCTTGAGATCTTCCTGGCCGGGGTGCATGCGGATGGACTCGGCCAGATAGCGGTAGCTGGCGTCATCGCCCGCCACGAGCTTGCCCATGGCCGGAAGAATCTTGAAGGAGTACCAGTCGTAGGCTTTCTCCAGGGGCTTGGCCACCTTGGAGAATTCCAGCACCAGCAGCTTGCCGCCGGGGCGCAGGACGCGGTTCATTTCCTTGAGCGCCGCATCCTTGTGCGTCATGTTGCGCAGGCCGAAGGCCACGCTGACCAGATCGAAATGGTTGTCCGGAAACGGCAGGGCCTCGGCATCGCAGACCATGGTGGGCAGGATCACGCCCTTGTTGATCAGCCGGTCCCGGCCCACACGCAGCATGGCTTCGTTGATGTCGGTATGCACCACCTGGCCGGTGGAGCCGACCTTCTTGGCGAAGGCCAGGGCCAGGTCGCCCGTGCCGCCCGCGATGTCCAGCGCCTTGTCGCCTTCCTTGAGGTTGGCCACCATCACCGTATAGGCCTTCCAGGCACGGTGCAGACCACCCGACATCAGGTCGTTCATGACGTCGTAGCGCGAAGCGACCGAGTCGAACACGCCGCGCACGCGGCTGGCCTTCTCGCGCTCGTCCACCGACTGGAATCCGAAATGTGTGGTGCTCATAACAACGATGCTAAGCAAGCAGTAGTAATGCGTACAGCGACAACCCCGTGTGGCCACGGGCTTTGCCGGGCAAGGGTTATCAAGAACAAACAGCCTGAAACGCCTTCAAACAAAGACTTTCAAGCTATTTTTAATATAGCACCACCCCCAATAACCCTGTGCTGTGCAAAGGTCCTGAATGTGGCGCTGCGGGAACGGCGCGGCAGACGCCGCGCCCCGGCCCCTGCGTGCGTAGTGCGTCAGTGGCTGCCGCAGCCGTGCCCGCCGCCGCCGGCCTTGCCGGGCATGGGGGTGTCGCGGTCCATGCCGGATTCCTGCAGGCGGTCCAGGTACTGGGTCCAGAACTCGTCCTGGCGGCGGCCCAGTTCGTAGAGGTATTCCCAGGTGTACAGGCCGCTTTCATGCCCGTCGCTGAAGAAAGGCTTGATGGCGTAGTTGCCCACGGGCTCGATGGCCGTGATGGCCACGTCGCGCTTGCCGGTCTGCAGCACTTCCTGGCCCGGGCCATGGCCTTGCACCTCGGCCGAGGGGGAGTACACGCGCAGCAGCTCGAAGGGAATGCGAAAGCTTGCGCCGTCGGAATAGGCCACTTCCAGCACGCGCGATGCGCCATGCACGGTCAGGGCTTCGGGAGTTGGGGTGTCAGGGGTCAGGCCGGCCATGCGGTGCTCCTCATTCAGTGGCGGGGTGCTGCTGCCAGGCATCGAGTGCCTGCGACAGCGCCGTGTCTATGGCTGGCAAGCGCGCTGCCACCTCGGCCTCGCGATCGCCATTGCGCGGGCGCTGGGCAGCAGCCCAGACCGAGCCCGGAAAATGGCTGTCCCATTCGAAGCGCGCAACCACATGCCAGTGCAGGTGCGGCACCATGTTGCCCAGCGCCGCCAGGTTGATCTTGGCCGGCGCAAGGCGCTCACGCAAGACGCGCTCGACCACGACCACGGCATCCATGCAGTGCTGGCGGTCGGCGGCATCCAGGTCGGAGAACTCGGCCACATGCGCATTCCAGACCACGCGGTAGAAGGCCGGGAAGCCCTCTTCCTGGGCGCGGATCACTCGCAGGCGCCGGCCGCGCCAGACGGGCAGGCCGCCTTCTGTGGCGCACAGGGGGCAGGAAGCGGAAGCAGCCATCAGACCAGAACCCGTTCGATGCCGCCGGCGTTGGCGCGCTGAACATATTCGGCCATCCAGTTCTCGCCCAGGATCTGGCGCGCCATCTCGACCACGATGTAGTCGGCCTCCAGCAGGCCGTTGTTCATGTCGCCGCCGTAGCGCGACAGGCCCTGCAGGCAGCTGGGGCAGCTGGTGAGGATCTTCACGTTGTCCTTCTCGGCCAGGGCGCCGCTGGCGCGCAGCGCGGCCTCGCCCTTTTTGAGTTCCTCTTCCTTGCGGAAGCGGATCTGCGTGGAGATGTCGGGGCGCGTGACGCCCAGCGTGCCCGATTCGCCGCAGCAGCGCTCGCTCTTGATCACGCCGTCGCCGACCAGGGCCTTGACGGTCTTCATGGGGTCCTGCAGCTTCATGGGCGAGTGGCAGGGGTCGTGGTAGAGGTAGCCCTCCTTGCCCTGCAGCGTCACGCCCTTTTCCAGCAGGTACTCGTGGATGTCGATGATGCGGCTGCCCGGGAAAATCTTGCCGAACTCGTAGCCCTGCAATTGGTCGTAGCAGGTGCCGCAGCTGACCACCACGGTCTTGATGTCCAGGTAGTTGAGCGTGGTGGCGACGCGGTGGAAGAGCACGCGGTTGTCCGTGATCATCTTCTCGGCCTTGTCGAACTGGCCGCTGCCGCGCTGGGGATAGCCGCAGCACAGGTAGCCGGGTGGCAGCACGGTCTGCACGCCGGCATGCCAGAGCATGGCCTGCGTGGCCAAGCCCACCTGGCTGAACAGGCGCTCGGAGCCGCAGCCGGGGAAGTAGAACACCGCCTCGGTGTCCGCGTTCGTGGTCTGCGGGCTGCGGATGATGGGCACGTAGTCCTTGTCCTCGATGTCCAGCAGGGCACGCGCCGTCTTGTTGGGCAGGCCGCCCGGCAGCTTCTTGTTGACGAAGTGGATCACCTGCTCCTTGAGCGGCGCGCGCCCCACCGAGGCCGGCGGATGCTGGGTCTGCTTCCTGGCCAGGCTGTGGAGCACGTCGGAGGCCAGGCGCTGGGCCTTGAAGCCCACGCCGACCATGGCCGAGCGCATGAACTTGATGGTGTCCGGGTTGGTGGCGTTGAGCATGGCCATGGCCAGCTTGTTGCCGGGCCGGAAGCTCTTCTTGTCCATCTTGCGCAGCAGATTGCGCATGTTCATGGTCACGTCGCCGAAGTCGATCTTCACCGGGCAGGGGTTGAAGCACTTGTGGCAGACCGTGCAGTGGTCCGACACGTCCTCGAACTCCTGCCAGTGGCGCAGCGACACGCCGCGGCGCGTCTGCTCCTCGTACAGAAAGGCTTCGACCAGCAGCGAGGTCGCCAGGATCTTGTTGCGCGGGCTGTACAGCAGGTTGGCGCGCGGCACATGGGTGGCGCACACGGGCTTGCACTTGCCGCAGCGCAGGCAGTCCTTGACCGAGTCGGCAATGGCGCCGATGTCGCTTTGCTGCATGATCAGCGACTCGTGCCCCATCAGGCCGAAGCTGGGCGTGTAGGCGTTGGTCAGGTCGGCGAACATCAGCGATTCGCGCGGCGAGCGGCCGTCATGGCTCTGGCCCACCACGGCCTGCAGCTTCTCGTTGCGGATCAGCTTGCCCTTGTTGAAGCGGCCTTCGGGGTCCACGCGCTGCTTGTAGGCGGCAAAGGGCGCCAGTTCGTCGTCGCTGAGGAATTCCAGCTTGGTGATGCCGATGCCGTGCTCGCCCGAGATCACCCCGTCCAGATGGCGGGCCAGCACCATGATGCGCGCCACGGCCTCATGGGCGGTCTGCAGCATCTCGTAGTCGTCGCTGTTGACCGGAATGTTGGTGTGCACGTTGCCGTCGCCGGCGTGCATGTGCAGCGCCACCCAGACACGGCCCTTGAGCACGCGCTGGTGAATGGCATTGACTTCGGCCAGCAGCGGCTGGAAGGCCGCGCCCGCGAAGATCTGGGCCATGGGCGCCTTCAGCTGGGTCTTCCAGCTCGCGCGCAGCGTGTGATCCTGCAGTTGCTGGAAGAGGTTGTCCACGTTGTCCAGCCAGCCCTGCCACAGCGTGCGCACATCGGCCACCAGGGCCAGGGCCTGCTGCACGCGGTCCTCCAGCAGTTCGGCCGAAGGGATGTCGCCCGCATCGTCCTGCTTGCCCAGGGGCAGGTCGCCGTGCTGGAAGAAGTCCGTCAACGCGTCGCACAGCTTGAGCTTGTTGCGCAGCGACAGTTCGATGTTGATGCGCTCGATGCCGTCCGTGTACTCCCACATGCGGGGCAGCGGGATCACCACGTCTTCGTTGATCTTGAAGGCGTTGGTGTGGCGCGAGATGGCGGCCGTGCGCTTGCGGTCCAGCCAGAATTTCTTGCGCGCCTCGGCGCTGACGGCGGTGAAGCCTTCACCGTTGCGCGAGTTGGCGATGCGCACCACCTCGGCGGCCACGCGGGCCACATCGTCGGCGTTGTCGCCGGCAATGTCGCCCAGCAGCACCATCTTGGGCAGATGGCCGTTGCCCTTCTTGCTCTTGGTGGCGTAGCCCACGGCCTTCAGGTAGCGGTCGTCCAGATGCTCCAGGCCGGCCAGCAGCACGCCCGAGCGCTTTTGCTCGGCGAACATGAAGTCCTTGATCTCGACGATGCTGGGCACGGCGTCCTTGGCGTTGCCGAAGAACTCCATGCAGACCGTGCGCGTGTGCTCGGGCATGCGGTGCACCACCCAGCGCGCGCTGGTGATCAGGCCGTCGCAGCCTTCCTTCTGGATGCCGGGCAGGCCCGACAGGAACTTGTCGGTCACGTCCTTGCCCAGGCCTTCCTTGCGGAATTTCTGGCCGGGAATGTCCAGCCGCTCGCTGCGGATGGGGGTCTTGCCGTCGGCCTCGAAGTACTGCAGTTCGAAGCTGGCCATCTCGGCGTCATGGATCTTGCCGAGGTTGTGGCCCACGCGCGTGACTTCCAGCCACTGCGCATCGGGCGTGACCATGCGCCAGGACACCAGGTTGTCCAGCGCCGTGCCCCAGAGCACGGCCTTCTTGCCGCCCGCATTCATGGCGACGTTGCCGCCGATGCACGAGGCCTCGGCCGATGTGGGGTCCACGGCGAAGACGAAGCCCGCGCGCTCGGCCGCATCGGCCACGCGCTGCGTGACCACTCCGGCCTCGGTGAAGATGGTGGGCACCTCGTGGTCCACGCCGGGGATGCGGCGCATCTCCACCTCCGTCATGGCCTCGAGCTTTTCGGTGTTGATCACCACGCTGCGCCAGGTCAGCGGGATCGCGCCGCCCGTGTAGCCCGTGCCGCCGCCGCGCGGAATGATGGTCAGGCGCAGCTCGATGCAGGCACGCACCAGGGCGGCCATCTCGGCTTCGGTATCGGGGGTGAGCACGACGAAGGGATACTCGACGCGCCAGTCGGTGGCGTCCGTCACATGGGCCACGCGCGACAGGCCGTCGAACTTGATGTTGTCCTTGGCCGTGTGGCGGCCCAGGCTCTTTTGCACCCGGCGGCGCAGTTGCTCGGCCTCGACGAAGGTGGCGTTGAACTCATGCACGGCGCGGCGCGCCGCATCCACCAGCTGGCCCACCAGCGCATCGCGCACGGGGTCCTGCTGCGGAGCACGGCGCTTGTCGATCTCGCCCAGGCGGTGCTCCAGTGCTTCCACCAGCGCCTTGCGGCGATCGGGGCTGTGCAGCAGGTCGTCCTGCAGGTAGGGATTGCGCTGGACGACCCAGATGTCCCCCAGCACCTCGTAGAGCATGCGGGCTGAGCGGCCCGTGCGCCGCTCCTGGCGCAGCTGGTTGAGCACATCCCACATGGAAGTACCCAGCAGGCGGATCACGATCTCGCGATCGGAAAACGAGGTGTAGTTGTAGGGAATCTCTCGCAGACGTGCAGGTTCGGCTGCCTGTGCCTGCAGGGCCGCCAACGCAATCGGTACATTCATGGGGGTAGACCGTGTCTGGCGCTCTAGGGGCGCCGCTAAGCCAAGTGGGAGCGCAATTTTAAGCGAGCCCCTCGAAGGCCCGCTTCCTACGGGGCTCTGGGCGGCTCGCCGTCTTGCCCTGAGACGCCAGCCCTCGCCAACACCACGGGGCAGACACGCCCCGGCGAACCGGCCTTATACAGAAAGAGCACAAACGAGCCAATACGAACAACCCGTGCTTTTGAAACGAAATGGTATTGACCTAAAATAGCGCCGCTTCGCGTGTCATTTTTTGTCACACGACTGACATACGGGACCAGCGGCTCACCGGGTTTGGCCTGTAGTGCGGTAAGAAGCATCCGAAAACAATGACACAGACATGTCATGCCCCTGCCTTACCGTGGCAGCGGTCTGAAACCGTCACCGAACTAGAGGAGTCCTCATGCAACTGAAGCAACTGGCCATGGCGGCCGCGATCGCGGCCACCACCATCTCGGCACAAGCCCAAACCGAAATCCAGTGGTGGCACTCGATGAGCGCGGCCCTGGGCGACTGGGTGAACGACCTGGCCAAGGAGTACAACGCCAGCCAGACCCAGTACAAGATCGTGCCGACCTACAAGGGCCAGTATGACGAGTCCATGACAGCTGCCATCGCCGCGTTCCGCGCCGGCAATGCACCTGACATCCTGCAGGTCTTCGAAGTGGGCACGGCCACCATGATGGCCTCCAAGGGTGCCGTGGTTCCGGTCACCAAGGTCATGAACGACGGCGGCTTCAAGTTCGACCAGGGCGAGTACATCTCCGCCGTGGCCGGCTACTACACCGCCCCCAACGGCCAGATGATGAGCTACCCGCTCAACAGCTCGACCACCATCTTCTACTACAACAAGGACGCCTTCAAGAAGGCGGGCCTGGACGAGAACAAGCCGCCCAAGACCTGGCCCGAAGTGTTCGCCGCCGCTGAAAAGCTCAAGGCCTCGGGCCACCGCTGCGCACTGACCACGAGCTGGATGAGCTGGACCCAGCTGGAGAGCTTCTCGCTGTGGCACAACACCCTGTACGCGACCAAGAACAACGGCTTTGACGGCACCGATGCCAAGCTGGTGTTCAACTCGCCGCTGCACGTCAAGCACTTCGAGAACCTGGCCAAGGCCGCCAAGGACGGCAGCTTCGTCTACAAGGGCCGCGGCAACGTGCCCGACGCCGCCTTCGCTTCCGGCGAGTGCGCGATGATCACGGGCTCCTCCGGCCTGTACGCCCGCGTGGTCAAGGAAGGCAAGTTCGCCTTCGGCCAGTCGCAGCTGCCCTACTACGCCGATGTGAAGGGCGCTCCCCAGAACACGGCCATCGGCGGTGCTTCCCTGTGGGTGATGGCTGGCAAGAGCGCCGAACGCTACAAGGGCGTGGCTGACTTCTTCAACTTCCTGAACAACACCAAGATCCAGGCCGCCAGCCACCAGCGCACCGGCTACCTGCCCGTGACCACCGCTGCGTACAAGCTGACCGAGGCTTCGGGCTTCTACGAAAAGCATCCCGGCACCGACACCGCCGTGACGCAGATGATCCGCAAGACCACCGACAAGTCGCGCGGCATCCGCCTGGGCAACTTCGTTCAGATCCGGACCATCATCGATGAGGAAACCGAACAGATCTGGACCGGCAAGAAGACTCCCCAGCAGGCACTGGACACCGCTGTCACCCGTGGCAACGAGCAACTGGGCCGCTTCGCCCGGGCCAACAAGTAATCCTCCCATGTGATCTGCGGCGTGGCCGCTGCGCAGGCAGCCCGCACCGTGCATCACAGGCCCGCAACCGGCGGCCCCACGGCCATCCGGTTTGCGGGCTGTTTTGTTCTACCGAGTTCCGTCATGGAAAAACGCGTTCTTTTTCGATCCGCCTGGCTGCCGTGGCTGCTGATAGCACCACAGATGGTCATCGTGCTGGTCTTCTTTTTCTGGCCCGCAGGCCAGGCCATCGTGCAGTCTTTCCAGGCGCAGGATACGTTTGGCTTTTCCACCGAATGGGTGGGCTTCGCCAACTTCCAGCATCTGCTGGATGACCCTGCCTACCTGGCCTCGTTCAAGACCACGGCCATCTTTTCCCTGCTGGTGGCGGTGTTCGGCATCGCGCTGTCGCTGATGCTGGCCATTTTTGCGGACCGCGTGATCAAGGGTGCGCTCGCCTACAAGACCGCCTTGCTGCTGCCCTATGCGGTGGCGCCCGCCGTGGCAGGCGTGCTGTGGGTGTTCATGTTCTCGCCGTCCATCGGCGTCGTGGCCTATGCGCTGCGCATGATCGGCTATGACTGGAACCACCTGCTGAACTCCGGCAACGCCATGACGCTGATCGTCATCGCCGCGATCTGGAAGCAGATCTCCTACAACTTCCTGTTCTTCCTTGCGGGCCTGCAGTCCATCCCCAAGTCGCTGATCGAGGCCGCCGCCATCGACGGCGCGGGCCCCATGCGCCGCTTCTGGGACATCCAGTTCCCGCTGCTGTCGCCCACCACCTTCTTCCTGCTGGTGATGAACGTGGTCTATGCCTTCTTCGACACCTTCGGCATCGTGGACGCCACGACCCAGGGCGGTCCGGGCCAGGACACCTCCATCCTGGTCTACAAGGTCTATCACGATGGCTTCAAGGCCATGGACATGAGCGGCTCGGCTGCCCAATCCGTCGTGCTGATGGTGATCGTGGTTGCACTCACCGTGATCCAGTTCCGCTATGTTGAGAAGAAAGTGCAGTACTGATCATGGTTGAACGCAGTCCTCTTCTGACCTTTTTCTCGCACCTGATCATGGTGCTGGGCGTGTTGATCGTCGGCTTTCCGCTGTACCTGGCCTTCGTGGCCTCCACGCACACGCCGCAGGACATCATCCAGGTGCCCATGCCCCTGGTGCCCGGCAGCAACTTCTGGGAAACCTACAAGGCCGCGCTGTTCGGCGGCTCGGGCCCTGGCTCCAGCGCGCCCGTGGCACGCATGATGTGGATCAGCTTCGTCTCGGCCATGGTGATCACCGTGGGCAAGATCGCGATCTCGCTGCTGTCGGCCTTCGCACTGGTGTACTTCCGCTTCCCGTTCAAGAAGATCTGCTTCTGGCTGATCTTCGTGACCCTGATGCTGCCCGTGGAAGTGCGCATCGGCCCCACCTACGAAGTCGTCTCCACGCTGGGCATGCTCAACAGCTACGCCGGCCTGACGATTCCGCTGATCGCCTCGGCCACGGCCACCTTCCTGTTCCGCCAGTTCTTCCTGACGGTGCCGGACGAGCTGGTGGAGGCCGCCCGCATCGATGGCGCCGGCCCCATGCGCTTCTTCAAGGATGTGCTGGTGCCTCTGTCCAAGACCTCGATCGCGGCGCTGTTCGTGATCCAGTTCATCTACGGCTGGAACCAGTACCTGTGGCCGCTGCTCGTGACCACCTCGGAAGACATGTACCCCGTGGTCATCGGCATCAAGCGCATGGTGGCCAGCGGCGATACCGGCAACGACTGGAACGTGGTGATGGCGACGGCCCTGCTGGCCATGCTGCCGCCCGCTGCCGTGGTGATCCTGATGCAGCGCTGGTTCGTCAAGGGCCTGGTGGACACCGAAAAGTAAGCCGTCCACCGCCCCCACCCACCGTATAGAACCCCGCAGAGCAAGCGCCAGCGCCCTTCGCTCTGCGACTCAACCAGAATCTTCGTATGGCATCCATTTCCTTTCGCAACCTGATCAAGCGCTACGGCCACGGCCCGTCGGCCAACCAGGTACTGCACGGCGTTAACGCCGAAATCCAGGACGGCGAGTTCGTCGTCATCGTCGGCCCTTCGGGCTGCGGCAAGTCCACCCTGCTGCGCATGGTGGCGGGCCTGGAAGAGATCTCCGACGGCCAGCTGCTGATCGGCGACAAGGTCGTCAACGACGTGGAACCGGCCAAGCGCGACATCGCCATGGTGTTCCAGAACTATGCGCTGTACCCGCATATGTCGAACTACGAGAACATGGCCTACGGCCTGAAGATCGCCAAGGTGCCGCCCGAGGAGATCAAGCGCCGCGTGGACAAGGCCGCCAAGATCCTGGAGCTGTCGCACCTGCTGGACCGCAAGCCGCGCCAGCTGTCGGGTGGCCAGCGCCAGCGCGTGGCCATGGGCCGCGCCATCGTGCGCCAGCCCAAGGTCTTCCTGTTCGACGAACCGCTGTCCAACCTGGACGCCAAGCTGCGCGGCCAGACCCGCATCGAAATCCAGAAGCTGCACGCCGAGCTGGGCATCACCAGCCTGTTCGTGACCCACGACCAGGTCGAGGCCATGACCCTGGCCCAGCGCATGATCGTCATGAACGGCGGCGTGATGGAGCAGTTCGGCACACCCGAAGAGGTCTACCACACGCCTGCCTCCACCTTCGTGGCCAGCTTCATCGGCTCGCCCCCGATGAACCTGCTCAAGAACGCGCCCGGCGGCACGGCCGGCCGCATCCTGGGCATCCGCCCCGAGCACCTGGTCGTCGTCAACGAAGGCGGCTGGGAAATCAAGGTGGACACCGTGGAAATGCTGGGCGCCGAGCGCCTGGTCTATGGTTCGCTCAATGGCGAGACGATGACGGTACGCATCGACGAAGGCGCGCCCTTCCCCAAGTCCGGCGAGACCATGCGCGTGCGTCCTTCCGAAGAGCGTCGCCTGCACTGGTTCGACGCAGAAAGCGGCAAGCGGATCTGATCCCCTGAAGGCCGGCTCTCCGACCTTTTCCAAGAGAGCCCCAGAGGCTCTCTTTTTCCATCCAAGCTCCCTTCTTTTGACGGACTCGCCATGACCGAGAACCTGAAATCCTGGCCCTACCCCCTGTGGGTGGCCCACCGTGGCGCCGGCAAGCTGGCGCCCGAAAACACCATGGCCGCTTTCCGCCTGGGCGCCGCGCACGGCTATCGCATGTTCGAGTGCGATGCCAAGCTGTCTGCCGACGGCGTGCTGTTCCTGATGCACGACGCCACGCTGGAGCGCACCACCAACGGCCATGGCACGGGCGGTGACCTGCCCATGGGCGAGATCGCCCAGCTCGACGCCGGCAGCTGGCATTCGCGCGCCTACGCGGGCGAAGCCCTGCCCACGCTGGAAGCCCTGGCGCGCTGGTGCCTGGCCAACCACTTTTTCCTGAATGTGGAGATCAAGCCGACGCCGGGCCAGGAAGAGGCCACGGGCCGCGCCACGGGCGAGCTGATGAACCGCATCTGGCCCCAGGACCGGGTCCCGCCGCTGTTCACCTCGTTCAAGACCGATGCCCTCAAGGGCGCACGCGACACGGCGCCCCACATTCCGCGCGGCCTGCTGGTGGACAGGCTGGCAGACGCCACGGGCGACGCCGACCTGCGCACCGCGCTGGAATTGGGCTGCGCAGCCATGGTGCTCAACCACGCGCTGTGGGATGCAGCCCTGGTCGCCAAGGTGCATGGCGCGGGCCTGCGCTGCAGCAGCTACACGGTCAACGACGAATGGGCCGCACAGCGCCTGATCGACCTGGGCACGGACGGCGTCATCACCGACCGTGTCGATATGTTCAGTCCCGCATCGCGCTGAGACGGCTGCCGGCTGGCGGGGCCGGACCTTTGGAAACAACCGCTGCAGCGGCCCGCCGCACAATGTGCGTCCATGACACCGCCCTGCAGCCCTCTTCCGCAGCGCCCCACGTGGGCACAGGCCCTTCGCCCATGCATGGCCATCTGGCTGATGGCTCTGGCGATGCTGCTCCTGTCTGCACCCGGCCCGGCCCTGGCCCAGGACGGCGCCACAGCCGCGGGCGCGACCGCAGAAGACGGCCGGCCCGCCCTGCCCAGCGTAGACGATCTGCGCAAGCAGCTGGACGCCATTCCCCGCAAGCTGGCCGAGGACGATGACGGCCGCAAGCTGCTGGACGAGGCTGCAGCCATTGGCACGGCAGCCGACCAGGTGGCGGCCCGCCGCACCGAGGAACTGGCCGATATCGATTCGCGCCTGGCCGGCCTGGGACCGGCGCCCGAAAAAGGCGCCCCCGCCGATGCGCCCGATGTGGCCGAGCAGCGCGCCAGCCTGGCCAAGCAACGCAGTGCCGTGGATTCCGAACTCAAACTCGCGCGGCTGGTGTCGGTCGATGCCGACCAGCGCGGCAACGAGCTGATACGCCAGCGCCGCGAACAGTTCCAGGCCGCGCTGACGGCCCGCACCGATTCACCGCTGGGCCGCCCCTTCTGGCGCAATCTGAGCACCGCCGCGCCCCTGGACGCGGCGCGCCTGCAGGGGCTGGGGCGCGAGCTGCGCCAATCGGTGAGCTCCACCTTGGCCTCCGATCGCCGGGGCGGCTTTATCGCCAGCCTGGCCGCTGCCTTGCTGATCGCCCTGCTCGGCCCCTGGCTGGCCGAGCGCCTGCTGGTGCGCGCCGCGCCCGCACGCCTGCCCAGCGGCCGCCTGCGCCGCTCGCTGCGCGCGGCAGCCACGGTGGTGATCAACACGCTGCTGATCGGCCTGGCGGCGCAGCTGGCCTGGAGCGTGCTCAAGGCCGGCGATGGCTTCAGCGAATCGCTGGACGCGCTGGCCAAGGCCAGCGTGCAGGTCACGCTGTTCGGCGCCTTCGTGGTGTCGCTGGGCCAGACCCTGCTGTCGCGCAAGCGCAGCTCATGGCGCCTGCCCGGCGTGTCGGACGAGCTGGCCGAGCGGCTCAGCCCCTACCCCTGGTGGATTGCGGCAGGTGCCGCGATCAACGGCCTGGTGACCGAGGTCAACGCCATCATCGGCGCCAGCCTGGCCGCCGAGGTCACGGTGCACGCCCTGTCGGCCCTGCTGATTTCGGCCGTGGTCATGCTGGCCCTGCGGCATCTGCGCGCGCCGGCGCCAGTGGCGCAGGAAGACGGCGCCCAGGCGGAGCCCGCGCCGCCCCGGCCCTTGTGGGTGGGACTGCTCGTGGCCTGCGCGGCGGTGGCCAGCATTGCCACCATTGCACTGGCCGTGACCGGCTATGTGGCGCTGGCCGGCACGCTGGCACGCCAGATGGTGTGGACCGGCGTGGTCTTTGCCACCACCTACCTGCTGTTCCAGCTGGGCGACGATCTGTGCGAGGCCCTTCTGTCGTCCAAGGGCAGCTTCGGCACCCGGCTGAACCAGGGCCTGGGCATCGAGGGGCGGCTGCTGGACCAGGCCTCGGTCCTGGTCTCGGGACTGTTGCGCGTGGCCCTGCTGTTCTACATGGTGATCGCCCTGCTGGCCCCGCTGGGCACGGGGCCGGACGAGGTGTTCCGCCGCGGCAGCACGGTGAACCACAGTCTCAAGGTGGGCGACTTCACCATGGCGCCGCAGGCCCTGTTCACCGCATTCGCCGTGATCGTCA
This sequence comes from Delftia sp. WSY_10, assembly GCF_043104705.1. NCBI lineage: Bacteria > Pseudomonadati > Pseudomonadota > Betaproteobacteria > Burkholderiales > Comamonadaceae > Delftia > Delftia sp. WSY_10. The sequence goes on from NZ_JBICKY010000012.1 coordinate 221,317, forward strand.
CGGGCCTGATCGTGATCCGCGTGATCAAGCGCTGGTTGACGGACCGCTACTTCCCCAACACCTCGCTGGAGCCTGGCATGCGCAGCTCCATCACCACGCTGCTGGGCTATGTGGGCGGCATCTTCGTGGTGGCCGTGGCGCTGGCGGGGCTGGGCATCAGCGTGGAGCGCATCGCCTGGGTGGCCAGCGCGCTGTCGGTGGGCATTGGCTTTGGCCTGCAGGCCATCGTGCAGAACTTCATCTCGGGCCTGATCCTGCTGGCCGAGCGGCCCGTCAAGGTGGGCGACTGGGTGGTGCTGGGCGATACCGAGGGCGACGTGCGCCGCGTCAACGTGCGCGCGACCGAGATCCAGCTTGGCGACCGCTCCACCGTCATCGTGCCCAACTCGGAATTCATCACCAAGACCGTGCGCAACATGACGCTGGCCGGCGCGCCCGGGCGGGTGCTGCTGCGCCTTCCCGCACCGCTGGACACCGATGCCGAGCGCATGCGCACCCTGATCCTGGAAGCCTTTCGCGCGCATGAAGGCATCCTGGACACGCCCGAGCCTTTGGTGCAGCTCGAAGGCATCGCCAACGGCACGCTGACCTTCCTGGCCATCGGCTACGTCGGCAATCCGCGCAATGCGGGTGGCGTGCGCAGCGATGTGCTGTTCAGCATCCTGGCCTCGCTCAAGGGCGCAGGCCTGTACCTGTCGCCACCGGCCACCACCTCGGTGGCGGCACCCGTGGTGACAGGTACGCCGGGCACGCCGACCATGCCCGGTGATCCGGCCAGCCCGGCCTAGCCGCGCCTTGCCATTTCCGATCGCACATGCGCCGCGACCACGGCCATCAGCTCACGCAGATGGCCGCGCAGCGGCTCGAATCCCGCATTGGGCTCGCGCGTGTCCTCGTCCATGTAGACCGGGCGGCGGATCTCGATCTGCAGGCTGTGCCGGCCCAGGTGCGGCTGGCCTATGCGCCCGATCAGCTCCACGCCCTTGTAGGGCTCGTTGTAGGCCACGCTATAGCCAAAGCCCGCCAGCGTCTCGCCCACCAGCTGGATGAACTCGGGCGCGCAGGTCGTGCCGTCGCGGTCGCCCAGCACGAAGTCGGCCAGCGGCGGCGCGTCGGTACGGCCCAGGCGCTTGTAGACATCGTTGGGCATGGAGTGCAGGTTCAGGTGCCAGACGCCGCCAAAGCGCTGCACGCTGCCACCGATGGCCTGCGCCAGCGCCGCATGGTAGGGGCGCCAGTAGCGCGCGATGCGGTGCTCCACCTCGGCCACCGTGCGCGGACGGTCATACAGCGGCGTTGCCACGCCGTCGCGGCTGATGCGCTGCCAGATCAGGCCCAGGCCCTGGCGCGTCTTGACGCTGGGCGCCAGGGGCACGGGCCACTGGCCGTCGATCTGGGCCGGGTCCAGGTCGGCCTCGCTGCGGTTGGGGTCGATGTAGGTCCGCGGAAAGGTGGCCTCGATCAGCGTCGCGCCATGCGCGGGCCACCGGTCCCAGAGCGCGGCCACATGCGTGTCCTCGCCACGGCGCAGCAGGGACATGGGCACGGCATGGCCGAAATCCTCGGGATAGGAGGTGCCGCTGTGCGGCGAGTCGCAGACGATGGGCAGCGCCTCGCCCATTGCGGGATGCACCACGACCGGGGTGTCCGGCCGGGGGCGCAGGAAATCCGACTGTGCCATGCGGTCCATCAGTCGAGCTTGATGTTGGCGCGCTTGGCCACGGCCGTGTAGCGCTCGATGGCGGCCTTGATCTGCTTGGCGAATTCCTCGGGCGTGTTGCCCATGGACTCGCCCGAGATGGATTTTTGCTTTTCCAGGTAGTCAGGCATGGCCATGGCCTTGTGCGCGGCGGCATTGAGCTTGTCGATGATGGGGCGCGGCGTGCCGGCCGGCGCAACCAGGCCGAACCAGCCGCCATCGCCCATCTGCGCAAAGCCCAGCTCGGTGTACGTGGGCACGTCGGGCAGCACGTCGGCGCGCTTGAAGGCCAGCACGGCCAGCGGGCGCAGCTTGCCGTCCTTGATGTGGGGCAGCGTGGAGGGCAGGTTGTCCGTCATGGCGTTGACCTGGCCGCCCAGCGCGTCGGTGATGGCCTGGCCCGCGCCCTTGTAGGGGATGTGCAGCAGGTCGATGCCCGCCAGGTTCATGAAGTTCTCGATATTGGCGTGGCCCAGCGAACCCGTGCCCGGCGAGGCAAAGCTGTACTTGCCCGGATTGGCCTTGGCCAGGGCGATGAACTCCTTCATGGTCTTGGCGGGCACGCTGGCGTTGACCACGAATACGCTGGGCACCGACATCACATTGGTGATGGGCGCGAAGTCCTTGATCGGGTCATAGGGCAGCTTGCGGAAGATCGCCGGGTTGGAGCCGTGCGTGCTCACGGTGGCCATGCCGATGGTGTAGCCGTCCGGCGCGGCACGCGCGATTTCGGAAGCGCCGATGGAGCCGCCGGCCCCGCCGCGGTTGTCCACCACCACGGACTTGCCGAGGATCACGCTCATCTTCTCGGCCAGCAGGCGCGCCACCATGTCGGTGGAGCCACCGGCTCCGAACGGCACGACCAGGCGGATCGGACGGCTGGGATAGTCGGCCGCCGGGCCCTGGGCCCAGGCGGCGGGAGCCAGAAGAGCGGTGGCGGCGCAGGCGGCCAGGCTGGACAACAGGGTGCGGCGCATTGCCATGGGATGTTTCCTATCTTGGTTGGGGGTGGCGGCAAAGCACGGGCTCTGCGGAACAGGCGCTGATTCTGGACAGCCGCCGCACGCGCGAAAAGAGACAAGACGGCAAGCAACCATGACCAACCGTCATAATTGCGCCCGTCATGCGCATGCACTCCCCCTCGCTTTCCGAGCTGCACGCCTTCGCGGCGGCCGCGCGCCTGGGCAGCTACTCGCTGGCGGCCCGGGAGCTGTATGTCACCCAGGGCGGCATCAGCCGCGCCATCGCCCGGCTGGAAGAGCACTTGGGCTTTGCGCTGTTCGAGCGCCAGGGCCGGCGCAGCGTGCTGACCGAAGCCGGCCGCGAATACCTGCAGGCCGTGGAGCCCGCCGTACACGCCATCGAATCGGCATCCGCGGCCGCACGCAGGCGCCACTTCGGCCCGCAACTGCGCCTGTCGGTGGTGCCCACGCTGTTCAGCCATTGGCTGATTCCGCGCCTGCCGCACTTCAACGCCCTGCATCCGGGCATCGCCCTGTCGTTCGCGCCCTATCGGCGCGACGATCCGCTGTCGGCCGCCGAGATAGACGGCTGGCTGCGCGTGGGCAGCGAGCCCTGGCCCGCCCATGTGGTGGCCGACTATGTGGTGGGCCGCGATCTGGTGCCCATCTGCCATCCGAGAGAACTGCAGGGCCCGCGGCCCATCCGCAGCCCCCGGGACGTGCTAGCACGCCCGCTGCTGTTCCACACCAACTATCCGGGCAACTGGGCCCGCTGGATGTCCCATCTGAACCTGCCCGGACCCTGCCCCGCACCGGCAGCCGACTTCGAGCTGGTGGCCCTGCTGGTACAGGCCGTGGCCGCCGGCATGGGCGTGGCCCTGGTGCAGCGCTGCCTGGTGGAGGAAGACCTGGCCGCCGGCCGCGTGGCCCTTGCCTTGCCTGCGCCCGTCCACATCGAACGCGGCTACTTTCTGTGCCGTCCCGCCACGCGGGCACCTTCCGAAGCCTTTGCGCAGTTCCGCGAATGGCTGCTGGAGCAGGCCGCGCCGGGCGCCGTGCCTCCAGCCGCAGTCTCAGGCCCCTGATCGCCAGGAGAAACGCCCTCTTCCGTTGATCTGCATCAATCTTTGCTGTCAGCCATCAGCGCCAGCCGCGTGAAAACACCCACTGGCAAAGCGCCATCACCACGACCAGCGCAGCATAGGTGGCCATCTTTGCATCGCGCCCGAACCACCACAGCCCCGCCAGCAGCACCAGTGCACCAACAATGAAATTGATAGCAACCTGTGACCACCAGGCCATGGATTGCTGCGATTTCCCATAGATCAAAAGCGCGCACAACATCAGGGCCGGCGACAGGAAAAGTGCAGGCGCCAGGAAGTTCAGCCAATGATTCGTACTCGCAATCCATCCCATCTGCGGGCTCCGATTCCAGGGTGTTGTGATCAGGGATGCCTGAAACTGCGCGAAATTTTATAATCCCGGGTTATGGCAGTCTGGGCACTCGGCATCAACCACCACACGGCTCCGCTCGATATGCGGGGACGTTTCGCGTTCGCGCTCGACCAGATCGTGCCCACGCTGCAGGGTCTGCGCGAATCGCTGACCGGCCCGGGCCGCCAGCACAGCGCCGTCGAGACCGCCATTCTCTCCACCTGCAACCGTACCGAGATCTACTGCGCGGCCGAAATGCCGGCCATGGACCATACGCTGCACTGGCTGGCCAACAGCGGCGGCATCTCGTCCGAACTGCTGCGCTCGCACTCCTATCTGCTGGAAGACGGCCATGTGGCGCGCCATGCCTTCCGCGTGGCCAGCGGGCTCGATTCCATGGTGCTGGGCGAGGCCCAGATCCTGGGGCAGATGAAGAATGCCGTGCGCGCCGCAGAGAACGCAGGCGCCCTGGGCAGCACGCTGAACCAGTTGTTCCAGCGCAGCTTCGCGGTGGCCAAGGAAGTGCGCAGCTCCACCGAAATCGGTGCCCACAGCATCAGCATGGCCGCTGCCGCCGTGCGGCTGGCAGGCCAGCTGTTCGAAGACCTCTCCCAGATCCGCGTGCTGTTCGTGGGCGCGGGCGAGATGATCGAGCTGGTCTCCACCCACTTCGCGGCCCGCCACCCCAAGCAGATCATGATCGCCAACCGCACGCTGGAGCGCGGCGAAAAGCTGGCCGCCCAGTTTGGCGCCGGCACCATGCGGCTGGCCGACTTGCCCGAGCATCTGCATGAATACGATGCCGTGATCAGTTGCACGGCCTCCAGCCTGCCCATCATCGGCCTGGGCGCCGTGGAAAGCGCGCTCAAGAAGCGCAAGCACCGCCCCATGTTCATGGTCGATCTGGCCGTGCCGCGCGATATCGAATCCGAGGTCAAGGACCTGCGCGACGTCTACCTCTACACCGTGGACGATCTGGCCACCGTGGTGCGCACGGGCCAGGCCCAGCGCCAGGCGGCGGTCGAGCAGGCCGAAGTCATCATCGACCACGGCGTGCAAAGCTTCATGCACTGGCTGGACCAGCGCCGCCCGCAGGCCGGCGTGGTGCCGCTGATCCGGCAGCTCAACACCCAGACCGACGAATGGCGTGCGCTGGAGATTGCACGGGCCAAGAAGCTGCTGGCCAAGGGCGAGGACATAGACACCGTGCTGGAGGCCCTGTCGCGCGGCCTCACGCAGAAAATGCTGCACGGCACCCTGGCCGAGCTGCACAAGGGTGACGCCGACCAGCGCACCCAGACCATGGACACGGTCTCGCGCCTGTTCCTGCGCTCCGCGCCAGGCGGTCCGCGCGGCACGACTCCCGACAAGGCGCTCTAGCGGCGCTCGCCCCCTTCAGAGAGCCGCGCGCCCGCGGGTCTCTGGCGCCTCGGCCCACTTCCGGCCACCTCGTTCCCCCGCCGCAGCGCTGCCCCGCGCAGCCCTTCGCACCATCGCCTCACACCATGCAAGACTTTCTGCGCCAACAACTGGAGCGCTACGCCCAGCGCCTTGAAGAACTCGACTTCCTGCTCTCGCGCGAAGACATCATGGGCGACATGAAGCAGTACCGTGCCATCTCGCGCGAGCATGCCGATGTGACGGCCATTGCCGGCCGCTATGCACGCTACCGCCAGCGCGAGGCCGATCTGGCCTCTGCCAGGGACATGCTGGATGATCCCGACATGGAGGAAATGGCGCGCGAGGAAATCTCCGGCGCAGAGATCGAACTGGTGCAGCTGGAAGATGAACTGCAGCGCCTGCTCCTGCCCAAGGACCCCGACGACGCGCGCAACGCCTACCTGGAAATCCGCGCGGGCACGGGCGGCGATGAATCTGCCCTGTTCGCAGGCGATCTGGCACGCATGTACACGCGCCACTGCGACGCCGTGGGCTGGAAGGTCGAGATCATGAGCGCCAACGAAAGCGAGCTGGGCGGCTACAAGGAAGTGGTGCTGCGCGTGGAAGGCACCGACGTCTATGGCCGCCTGCGCTTCGAATCCGGCGGCCACCGCGTGCAGCGCGTGCCTGCCACCGAGACCCAGGGCCGCATCCACACCAGTGCCTGCACCGTGGCCGTCATGCCCGAGCCCGACGAAACCCAGGCCATCACGCTCAACCCGGCCGACCTGCGCATCGACACCTTCCGTGCCAGCGGCGCCGGAGGCCAGCACATCAACAAGACCGACTCGGCCGTGCGCGTGGTCCACCTGCCCACGGGCATCGTCGCCGAGTGCCAGGACGGCCGCAGCCAGCACAGCAACAAGGCCAAGGCCCTGCAGGTGCTGCAGGCGCGCCTGCAGGAAAAAGAGCGCAGCGAGCGCGAGGCCAAGGAGGCCGCGCTGCGCAAGGGCCTGATCGGCAGCGGCGACCGCAGCGACCGCATCCGCACCTACAACTTCCCCCAGGGCCGGCTCACCGACCACCGCATCAACCTCACCATCTACAAGCTGCTGGCCGTGATGGAAGGCGACCTGGGCGACGTGCTCGACGCGCTGCAGGCCGCACGCGAGGCCGAACTGCTGGCCGAGCTGCAGGTCAACAGCTGAGGCGCGGGCCATGGCCAACCTACCCACCATCAAAGAGGCTCTGCAGCACTCCCAGGCCCAGGGGCTTGCGCGCATCGACGCGCAAATGCTGCTGCTGCATGTGCTCGGACGCCAGGCCGGCGGCCGCGCCTGGCTGCTCACCCACGACGGGGACGCGCTGACCGCGCCCCAGGCCGGCGTCTATGCCGCGCTGTGCACACGCCGACTGAGCGGGGAGCCCGTCGCCTACCTGGTGGGCCACAAGGAGTTCTACGGGCTGGATCTGGCCGTGGACGCACGCGTGCTCGACCCTCGCCCCGATACCGAAACCCTGGTGGACTGGGCGCTGGAGCTGATACCCGCCCAGGCCCCGAGCGGCCCCGCATGCCGTGTGGCGGATCTGGGCACCGGCAGCGGAGCGATTGCCCTGGCCCTGCAGAGCCAGCGTCCCGGCGCCACCGTGTGGGCCGTGGATGCCAGTGCCGACGCGCTGGCCGTGGCCAGCGCCAATGCCACGCGCCTGCAGCTGGGCGTGCGGTTTGCGCATGGCAGCTGGCTGGAGCCGCTGGCAGGCCAGGCGCCGTTCAACCTCATCGTCAGCAATCCGCCCTATATCCGCGACGACGATCCGCACTTGCTGGCGTTGGAGCATGAGCCGCTGTCGGCTCTGGCCAGCGGCGCCGATGGCCTGTCCGACATCCGCGCCATCGTCGCGCAGGCGCCTGCGCTGCTGGCCAGCGGCGGCTGGCTGCTGCTCGAGCATGGCTGGGACCAGGCCGATGCCGTGGCCACCCTGCTGCGCAGCGCCGGCTTTGAGAGCGTGCAACACCGCCACGACCTGGGCGGCATCGCCCGCTGCACGGGCGGGCAATGGACAGCGCAAGCCTGAGCTCGGGTCCGGGCGCAGCATTCCCGCATGCTTTCAAAGTCCGCGCCGAGAGTGAAATAATCCCATCCATGCCGCCGCGCCTGCGGCGCCCACCACGACCCCGGAGCACCACACAGATGAGCGACACCCAGCAACGCATCGACCAACTGGTCAAAAGCAACAACATCCTGCTGTTCATGAAGGGCAGCGCCAGCTTTCCCATGTGCGGTTTCTCGGGCCGCGCCATCCAGATTCTCAAGGCCTGCGGCGTGGAGACCAAGGACATCTCCACCGTCAACGTGCTCGAGGACCAGGAAATCCGCCAGGGCATCAAGGACTACAGCAACTGGCCCACGATCCCCCAGCTCTACGTGCAGGGCGAGTTCATCGGCGGCTCGGACATCATGATGGAGATGTACGAATCCGGCGAGTTGCAGCAGCTGCTGGCACCCAAGGCCTGAGTTCGTAGGCTTGCGACTCGCGCGCAGCAACCCGCCTGCGCCCGCTGCTGCGCAGAATCAAGCCACCTTCGGGTGGCTTTTTTTCGCCCGTGCCGGACTGCCAGCGCACTGCCCGGGCATGCCACAAGGCCAGGGGCATGTGATGTGTGGTCGAATGGACACATCTTTCACATCCGGAAAACCGCGCCTGCGCCCGCTTCTCCGCCTTGCCTATGAGTCTGTCCCAAAGTCTGCTGTTGATCGTCGCACTGATACTGACCAGTGCCTTCTTCTCCGTGGCCGAGATCTCGCTGGCCGCCTCGCGGCGCCTGCGGCTTCGGCAGATGGCGGAGGACGGGGAGCCACGCGCCGAACAGGTCATGAAGATGCAGGCCCAGCCGGGCGAGTACTTCACGGTCACGCAGATTGGGCTGAATGCCGTCGCCATCCTGGGCGGCGTGGTGGGCGAAGGGGCATTGACGCCCTATCTGGCCGAATTGCTCATGCTCTGGCTGCCCGAGAGCCGGGCACAGACCGTGGGCTTTCTGCTCTCGTTCGCCACCGTCACCTCGCTGTTCATCCTCTTTGCCGACCTGCTGCCCAAGCGCCTGAGCATGGCCGAGCCCGAAGCCCTGGCCATCCGCGTGCTGCGCCCCATGCTCTGGTGCATGGCCGTGCTCAAGCCCCTGGTCTGGTGCTTCAACCACCTGGCGGACGCCGTTGCCAAGCTCTTAGGCCTGCCCACGGTGCGCGACGACCGCATCACGCACGAAGACATCCTGGCCATGACCGAAGCTGGCGCGCGCGCCGGCGTGCTGGCCGCGAAGGAGCAGCAGGTGATCGCCAACCTGTTCGAGCTGGACTCGCGCACCATCGGCTCGGCCATGACGCAGCGCGACCGCATCGCCTACTTCCACCGTGACGACCCCGACGAACTGATCCGGGTCCGCATTGCCGAAGAACCTTTTTCCACCTACCCCGTCTGCGATGGCGACATCGACCACATCGTCGGCTATGTCGATGCCAAGGACCTTTTCCAGCGCGCGCTGAACAACCAGCCCCTGTCGCTCATGGACGACTCCCTGGTCCACAAGGTGCTGGTCGTGCCGGACCGCCTGACGCTGGCCGAGGTGCTGGAGCAGTTTCGCCAGGTGCATGAGGACTTTGCCGTCATCGTCAACGAATACAGCCTGGTGGTCGGCGTGGTCACGCTCAATGACGTGATGAGCACGGTGATGGGCGGCCTGGTCAGCCCGGGCGACGAGGAGCAGATCCTGCGCCGCGACGAGAACTCTTGGCTGATCGACGGCGTCACGCCGGTCGAGGATGTGATGCAGGCCCTGGAACTCGACGAGCTGCCCCACGCCGAGGACTACGAGACCCTGGGCGGCTTCCTCATGGTGATGCTGCGCCGCATTCCCAGGCGCACCGACACCGTGCAATGGGGCGGCTACCGTTTCGAGGTCATGGACGTGGACAGCTACCGCATCGACCAGGTGCTGGTCACGCGCATGTCCGCCAGCAGCCCGGCCGCGCCGCCCAACGCCGGCGACACGGCAGCGGCCGTGGCCAAGGTATCCAGCATGTCGTCGGAGACGTCGTCCTGACGGGCAACGCAGAACAGCAGCCGCGCAGCCGCTCGGCGGCGCTTCGCGGCCCTCAAGCCGAGCGCGAGGGCTCTATCTCCCAGCGCCGCTGCGCAGCGAACACCGCATTCGGGTACTGGGGCTGTCCCCGGCTGCCGTTGTAGCGGCCCAGCGCCATGTAGGCATCGCCTTTTTCGCGGTCCAGATAGTGGCGCAGGATCACGCAGCCAAAGCGCAGATTGGTCTGCATGTGAAACAGCTTGCCGATGTCTCCATCGCCGATCAGCCGCATCCAGAACGGCATGATCTGCATGTAGCCGCGTGCACCCACGCTGGAGATGGCGAACTTGCGGAACGCGCTCTCCACCTGCACCAGCCCCATCACCAGAGAGACTTCCAGGCCGGCACGCTTGGACTCGTACCAGACGGTTTGCAGGAACTCCAGCCTCGTCGCCAGCTCCGGCTTGCGCGAACGCAGGCGCTCGCTGCTGGCCGTGAGCCAGCGAAGGTAGTCCAGCCGGGCCTCGGTGGAGGCAAAGCGCAGCTCGGGCGGCGCCGATCCAGTGACGGCGGAACTCAGCGCAGTGCGCACCGAATCGGCCAGCGGCTCCTCCAGCTGGCCACCGGCCCAGGCGGGCGCGGCCAGCCCGCCGAGCAGCGGTGCCGAGCCCAGCGAAGCCGCCAGGCGCAGGCAATCGCGTCGCGTCACCACGGGCGCCTGGCTCACAGGCCCAGCCTTTGCTTGAGATGGCCCAGCACATCGGCGGCGGCCAGCTTGGTCGCTTCCGTGTCGCGGCGATGCTGGTACTCGAGCTGTCCTTCCTTGAGGCCCCGGTCGGACAGCACCACGCGGTGCGGCACGCCAATCAGCTCCCAGTCGGCAAACATGGCGCCCGGACGTTCGCCACGATCGTCCAGGATCACGTCCACACCCAGTGCCAGCAGCTCGGCATGCAGCTTCTCGGCAGCTTCCTTCACGGGTTCGCTGCGGTCCATGCCGATGGGACAGACCACCACGGTGAAGGGCGCAATCGCGTCGGGCCAGATGATGCCGCGCTCGTCATGGTTCTGCTCGATGGCTGCAGCGGGCAGGCGCGTCACGCCAATGCCGTAGCAGCCCATTTCAAACAGCGAGGGCTTGCCGTTCTCGGCCAGGAAGGTGGCGTTCATGGCCTGGGAGTACTTGGTACCCAGATAGAACACATGGCCCACTTCGATGCCACGCTCGATGGCCAGCTCGCCCGCACCATCGGGCGACTTGTCGCCAGCCACCACGTTGCGCAGATCCGCCACCACATCAGGCTCGGGCAGGTCGCGGCCGAAGTTCACGCCGGTGATGTGGAAGTCGGCCTCGTTCGCGCCGCAGACCCAGTCGGCCATCACGGCCACCTCGCGGTCCACGACCAGCTTCACGGGCTTCTTCAGGCCGATGGGCCCCAGATAGCCGGGCTGGCAGCCGAAGTGCTCCTCGATCTCGGCCACAGTGGCAAAGCGGAAGCCCACGTCCAGGCCCGGCACCTTGGCCACCTTGATCTCGTTCATTTCATGATCACCGCGCAGCAGCAGCAGCCAGATCTGGCTGCCTGCGACCTCGCCCTTGTCGTCGAGCTTGTCGGTGGCCAGCACCAGGGACTTCACCGTCTGCGACAGCGGCAGGCCCAGCTGGGCTGCGACAGATTCGCAGGTGCTGTTGCCGGGCGTCGCCACCTTGGTCATCGCCTGGGCCGCAGCGGGACGGGGGCCCGCAGGCGCCAGGGCCTCGGCCTTTTCGATATTGGCGGCATAGTCGCTGCTTGGGCAGTAGACGATGGCGTCCTCGCCCGTGGAAGCGATGACCTGGAATTCCTCGCTCAGATCGCCGCCGATGGCACCGCTGTCTGCACGCACGGCACGGTACTGCAGGCCGAAGCGGTCGAAGATGCGCTTGTAGGCCGCGCGCATGGTCTGGTAGCTGACCTGGGCCGCATCACGGTCCTTGTCGAAGGAATAGGCGTCCTTCATGATGAACTCGCGGCCACGCATCAGGCCAAAGCGCGGGCGGCGCTCGTCGCGGAACTTGGTCTGGATCTGGTAGAAATTCTTGGGCAGCTGCTTGTAGCTCTTGAGCTCCTGGCGCGCAATGTCCGTCACCACCTCTTCGCTGGTGGGCTGGATCACGAAGTCGCGGCCATGGCGGTCCTTGATGCGCAGCAGCTCGGGGCCCATCTTCTCGAAGCGGCCGGTCTCCTCCCACATCTCTGCAGGCTGGACCACGGGCATGGTCACCTCCACGGCACCGGCACGGTTCATTTCCTCGCGCACGATGGCCTCGACCTTGCGGATCACGCGCAGCCCCATGGGCATGTAGTTGTAGATGCCTGCACCCAGCTTCTTGATCAGGCCGGCCCGCGTCATGAGCTTGTGGCTGACCACTTCGGCGTCGGCCGGAGCTTCCTTGAGGGTGGAGATGAAAAATTGGGAGGCTTTCATGGATCAGGGGCTTCGCGGGAATCGGGGCAGCGTGCTTGCCGCTGGCAAGGCACCGTGCATAATGGACACAATTCAGAAAATTGGGGTTCGATTATGCTTGACCGGGACGGATTTCGCCCGAACGTCGGCATCATCCTGCTCAACCAAAAGAACCAGGTGTTCTGGGGCAAACGCATCCGCACCCACAGCTGGCAGTTTCCACAGGGCGGCATTGACCGGGGGGAGACACCCGAACAGGCCATGTTCCGGGAACTGCATGAGGAAGTGGGGTTGATGCCCAACCACGTTCGCGTGGTCGCCCGCACCCGGGACTGGTTGCGCTACGAGGTGCCAGACCGGTACATCCGCCGCGATGCGCGCGGACACTACAAAGGCCAGAAGCAGATCTGGTATTTGCTGCAGCTCATGGGTCACGACTGGGATTTGAACCTGCGTGCCACCGACCACCCCGAATTCGACGCCTGGCGCTGGAATGACTACTGGGTGCCATTGGACGTGGTGGTGGAGTTCAAGCGCGGCGTCTATGAGATGGCCCTGACCGAACTGGCCCGGTTCCTGCCGCGCGGCGAACAGCAACGCAACCGTTATCTGCGCAGCGGCATGCGCCCCAGGGAAGCCCATGAACAGGGTCCTGAGACATACACTGCGCCGGGTTTGCATCCAGCACGCTCAGGCAGCTTTCGCGTCAACCCCGGCATGGAGTTGCCGCCTGGCGCCTGTTTCGATCCTGATCCACAGTCGGGGCAGCAAGCCCTGCAACCCGATCCAGGCAAGGCCTGAAACCGGGCCAGAGCCATACGCAAAAGCGCACCCGAGGGTGCGCTTTTTCTTGGCCTTGAGGGTCTGGCGCCTCAGTGCCCCGCAATCACCATGTTGTCGCGGTGCACCATCTCCGGGCCTGCGGAATAGCCCAGCAGGCGCTCGATCTCCACCGAGCTTTTGCGACACAGCAGCCGCGCCTCGGCACTTGCATAGTTGGCCAGCCCACGCGCCACCTCGATACCCAGGGCATCGCGCACCGCGATCACATCGCCACGGGCGAACTCGCCATCCACATTCACCATGCCGATGGGCAGCAGGCTCTTGCCTTCGTCGCGCAGCTTGGCCACGGCGCCGGCATCCACGGACACGGAGCCGCGCAGTTGCAGATGGTCTGCAATCCACTGCTTGCGCGCCTGGTTCTTGTGCGTCTGCGCCAGGAGCAGCGTGCCGATGGACTCGCCTGCCGCCAGACGCACCAGCACGTCCTGCTCACGCCCCCAGGCGATGACGGTTGAAGCACCCGAGCCCGCCGCGCGCTTGGCCGCGAGGATCTTGGTGATCATCCCGCCCTTGCCAATGGACGAGCCCGCGCCTCCGGCCATCTCCTCCAGCGCCGGGTCGCCGGCATTGGCCACATCGATGAAACGCGCATCGGGATTGCTGCGCGGGTCGGCGCTGTAAAGGCCTCGCTGATCGGTCAGGATGACCAGGGCATCGGCCTCGATCAGATTGGCAACCAAAGCGCCCAAGGTATCGTTGTCACCGAACTTGATCTCGTCGTTGACCACGGTGTCGTTCTCGTTGATCACCGGCACGATGCCCAGCTCCAGCAGCGTCAGCAAGGTGTTGCGCGCGTTGAGATAGCGCTCGCGGTCCGCGAGGTCGGCATGCGTGAGCAGCACCTGCGCACTGCCCATGCCCTGTTCGCGCAACTTGGACTCGTACATCTGTATCAGGCCCATCTGCCCCACGGCCGCAGCGGCCTGCAGTTCATGAATCTCCTTGGGCCGTGCAATCCAGCCCAGACGCTTCATGCCTTCGGCCACCGCGCCGCTGGAGACCATGATCACCTCGCGCCGCCGGCCTCCATGGCTTTCATCCCCGCGCACCAGGGCCGCCAGCTGGCGGCTCCATTCCTGGATCGCGGCCTCATCAAGACCGCGACCTTCATTGGTCACCAGGCTGGAGCCGACCTTGACCACGATGCGATGGGCATCACGCAACAAGTTGGAAGACATGGATGGATAGTGATTCTTGCAGCGCAGGCCGAGGCAGACCCCGCCGCTGTTGTGATCAAGGCAATGGGTGGGACAGGCCGCTCTTACTCGGAATCGCGGGGAGCAAAACGCGGGTCGGTGAGATCCACGCCATCACCCTCGACTTCGACGAAGCGTGGATCGATTTCCTTGGGACCGGCCTCGATCTGCTGCTGTTCATGCACATGCTTGTAGATGGTGCGGATCAGCACTTCGCAGCCTTCGCGCGTCAGGGCGGAAATCTCGAACACCGGACCCTTCCACTTGAAGCGCTTGACGAAGTCCTTGACGCGTGCGGCGCGCTCCTCGGCCGGCACCATGTCCAGCTTGTTGAGCACCAGCCAGCGCGGCTTGTTGTACAGCTCGGCATCGTACTTCTGCAACTCGCCCACGATGGCCTTGGCCTGGGCCACGGGATCCACGCTGTCATCGAACGGCGCCAGGTCCACCACATGCAGCAGCAATCGGGTGCGCTGCAGGTGACGCAGGAACTGGTGGCCCAGGCCGGCACCTTCCGACGCGCCTTCGATCAGCCCGGGGATATCGGCCACCACAAAGCTTTGCTCGGCGGCAACACGAACCACGCCCAGATTGGGATGCAGCGTGGTGAACGGATAGTCGGCAATCTTGGGACGCGCATTGGAGACTGCGGCGATGAAGGTGGATTTGCCCGCATTGGGCATGCCCAGCAGACCCACGTCGGCCAGAACCTTGAGCTCCAGCTTGAGGTTCTTGCGCTCACCGGGCCAGCCAGGCGTCTTTTGCCGTGGCGCGCGGTTGATGGCGCTCTTGAAGCGCAGGTTGCCGTAGCCGCCATCGCCGCCCTTGGCAATGGTCACCACCTCGCCGGGCGTCAACAGTTCGTAGAGCACCTCCCCGGTTTCGGCATCGCTGATGATGGTGCCAACCGGCATGCGCAGCGTGATGTCGTTGCCTGCGGCACCGAACATGTCCGAGCCCTTGCCGTGCTCGCCGCGCGTGGCATCGTGGCGACGCGAGAAGCGGTAGTCCACCAGGGTGTTGAGATTGACGTCGGCCACCGCGTAGACATGGCCTCCACGGCCGCCATCTCCTCCATCGGGACCACCGAATTCCTTGTATTTTTCGTGCCGGAATGACACGCAGCCATTGCCGCCATCACCGGCAGCAATGTCGATATAAGCTTCGTCGACGAACTTCATGAGGCATCCAGTTTACAAAAAGCAGTGTGCACCAGACAGCCCCAGGCCACACCTCAGAGACGGAAAAGGGGACGAGCGCACGATGCACCGCCCTCCTGAAACGACAAAGCCCCGACAGGTCGGGGCTTCGAGCGTCGAAGTGACAGAGCTTAGGCAGCCGTCACGTTGACCGTGTGCTTGGACAGTGCACCCTTGACAGCAAACGACACGTGGCCGTCCACCAGAGCGTACAGGGTGTGGTCCTTGCCCACGCCGACGTTGTCGCCGGGGTGGAACTTGGTGCCACGTTGGCGCACGATGATCGAGCCGGCGGTGATCAACTCACCACCAAAAGCCTTCACGCCGAGCATTTTGGGCTTGGAATCGCGCCCGTTTCGCGTAGAGCCGCCGCCTTTTTTCTGTGCCATGACTCAGCTCCTAGATTAAGCAGCGATCGCCACGATCTGCAGCTCGGTGAACTGCTGGCGATGGCCTTGGCGCTTCTGATAATGCTTACGACGGCGCATCTTGAAGATGTGCACTTTGTCGTGCTTGCCGTGAGCAACCACGGTTGCCTTGACAGACGCACCGGACACCAGAGGTGTGCCGACCTTGATTTCAGCGCCGTTGCCGACTGCCAGAACCTGATCGATCACAACTTCTTGGCCTACGTCCGCAGCAATCTGTTCTACCTTGATCTTTTCGCCAGCTGCAACGCGATACTGCTTGCCGCCGGTTTTTATGACTGCGTACATTTAAACCTCTTGAATTTGAGAGTTCCGCGAACGAATTTCCACGGAAGCCGGAGATTCTAGCACGCACTCACATTCCTTGCATGAAGCGCTCCCCTCCTTCGCCCAAACAACCGCCAGAGCGGGTCGCAGGCAGGGTCGCTCTTCCTATAATTGACGATCCACTTGGCGCCCGCAGTACCTTGACCACAGCTCTCTCCACCCCCAATCCGCTTGCCCTGATCACTGACGACATGCGCGAGGTGGATCATGTGATTGCCCAGCGCCTGACGACCACCGTCCCGCTGATTGCCCAGATCTCCCAGTACATCATCGCTGCAGGCGGCAAGCGCCTGCGGCCCGCCCTGCTGCTCATGGTCTGCAATGCATTGGGATACGAAGGCAAGGACAGGCATGTCCTGGCTGCCGTGGTCGAACTGATTCATACAGCCACCCTGCTGCACGACGACGTCGTGGATGAATCCACGCTGCGTCGCGGCCGCCCGACGGCCAACGAGACCTTCGGCAATCCGGCCAGCGTGCTGGTCGGCGACTTCCTGCACTCGCGCTCCTTCCAGATGATGGTGGAAGTCGGCAGCATGCGCGTGCTCAAGATCCTCTCGGATGCCACCAACGTGATCGCCGAGGGCGAGGTCCAGCAGCTGATCAACACGCACGATGCCTCGCTGGACGAAGCCGGCTACCTGCACGTCATCCGCTCCAAGACCGCCCAGCTCTTCGAGGCCAGCGCCCAGCTGGGCGCCGTGCTGGCCGACGCGCCCCGCGAAATCGAGCAGGCCTGCGCCAGCTATGGCCAGGCGCTGGGCACGGCCTTCCAGATCATTGACGACGTACTCGACTACGCAGGCGATGCCCAGGAAATGGGCAAGAACCTGGGCGATGACCTGCGCGAAGGCAAATGCACCCTCCCCCTGATTGCCGCAATGCAACGCGGCACGCCTGAGCAGGCCGCCATCGTGCGCGCCGCCATCGAACAGGGCTCCACCGAGCAACTGACCGCCGTAGTGGATATCGTGCGCAGCACAGGTGCGCTGGACGTGGCACGCGAGGCCGCACATGCCGAGGCACGCCGCGCCATCGACGCAATAAATGTGCTCCCAAGCAATTTGCATACGGCAAGTTTGCTACAATTGGCGTCTCAGCTTTTGGAGCGACGCACCTGATTCAGGCTGCTCGCTTTTTCTACAAAAGCAACGGGGTGTAGCTTAGCCTGGTAGAGCGCTACGTTCGGGACGTAGAGGCCGGAGGTTCGAATCCTCTCACCCCGACCACCTGGTCATTCCATCTCCATCACACCCTTGCGCCAGGTTCAAGACCCAGGCGTGTAACAGTGTGTCTGGCATTCCAAGTGCTCAGTGATGATAGGATAAATGTCCTTTCCTCTCACACGTCTTGCTACATGGCTGTTGCTGACTCCTCGCTCAAGAATGCATCCGCTGTCGCATCGCTTCCCGGCATCGGGCGGGCTCTGATTTCAGCAGGCAAGGTATCGCAACAGGCAGCGGAAGCGGCTGCCGGCAAGGCCGCCACCAATCGCACCTCGTTCATTGCAGAACTGAGCGTCGCCGGCACCCTCTCTGCCCTGGAAGTGGCGGAGACGGTTTCCACCATGTTCAGCGCGCCGCTGCTCGATCTTGATGCGGTCGACGCCATGCGCCTGCCGCAGGATCTGCTGGACGCCAAGATCATCAGCACCTATCGCGTCCTGCCTCTGAGCAAGCGCGGCAACCGCCTCACGGTGGCCACCGCCGACCCGACGCAGCAGGAAGCCGCCGAGCAGATCAAGTTCACCACCCAGTTGGGCGTGGACTGGATCATCGTCGAAGCCGACAAGCTGGAGCGACTGATCGCGCAGCAGAACAAAAGCGCCAGCGAGGCCATGGACAGCTATGGCGGCAGCGGCGACTTCGAGTTCGGCGACCTCAAGCCTGATGAGGTGGCAGAGGAAAAGGACAACTCGGCCGCAGCAGACGTCGAAGATGCGCCCATCGTCAAGTTCCTGCACAAAATGCTGCTCGACGCCTTCAACATGCGCGCGTCGGACTTGCATTTCGAACCCTACGAGCACCAGTACCGCGTGCGCTTTCGCATTGACGGCGAGCTGCGTGAAATTGCATCGCCGCCCATTGCCATCAAGGAGAAGCTGGCCTCGCGCATCAAGGTGATCTCGCGCATGGACATCTCGGAAAAGCGTGTCCCGCAGGACGGGCGCATGAAGCTCAAGGTCGGCCCGGACCGCGTCATCGACTTTCGCGTCAGCACGCTGCCCACGCTTTTCGGCGAGAAGATCGTGATCCGTATCCTGGACCCGAGCTCGGCCAGGATGGGCATCGACGCCCTGGGCTATGAACCCGAGGAGAAGGCACGCCTGCTTGAAGCCATCAGCCGCCCCTACGGAATGATTCTGGTCACAGGCCCCACCGGCTCGGGCAAGACAGTGTCGCTGTACACCTGCCTGAACCTGCTGAACAAGGCCGGCGTGAACATCGCCACGGCGGAAGATCCTTCGGAAATCAACCTGCCCGGCGTCAACCAGGTCAATGTGAACGAAAAGGCCGGCCTCACCTTTGCCACTGCGCTCAAGGCTTTTCTACGCCAGGATCCCGACATCATCATGGTCGGTGAAATCCGCGATCTGGAAACGGCCGACATCTCGATCAAGGCAGCGCAAACCGGCCACTTGGTGCTGTCCACCCTGCACACCAATGACGCACCGACCACGTTGACGCGCATGCGCAACATGGGCATTGCGCCCTTCAACATCGCATCGAGCGTGATCCTGATCACCGCCCAGCGCCTGGCCAGGCGCCTGTGCCCTCAATGCAAGGAGCCGGCTGACATTCCGCGGGAGGCCCTGATCGATGCAGGCTACGACGATGCGGACATTGACGGCAGCTGGGTCACCTACAGGCCCGTCGGCTGTCCGGCATGCAACAACGGCTACAAGGGCCGCGTAGGCATCTATCAGGTGATGCCTATCAGCGAGGAAATCCAGCGCATCATCCTGCAGGACGGCAGTGCGCTGGAGATCGCCGCACAGGCCAAGCGCGAAGGCGTGCGGTCGCTGCGTGGCTCGGGTTTGCACAAGGCCAGACAGGGACTGACCTCACTCGAAGAAGTGCTGGCAGTCACCAATGAGTAAATAGCGCGGACAGCGCAGACAACAAACGAGGGAGCACGATGGCCACAGCCGCGTCCAAGGGAATCAAGGAATTTGTCTTCGAATGGGAAGGCAAGGATCGCAACGGCAAGATCATCCGAGGCGAGACCCGGGCCGGGGGCATCAACCAGGTCCAGGCCATGCTGCGCCGCCAGGGCGTGCTGCCCAGCAAGATCAAGAAGCGCCGCACACGCGGCGGCAAGAGGATCAAGCCCAAGGACATTGCGCTGTTCACCCGCCAGATGGCAACGATGATGAAGGCGGGCGTCCCGCTGCTTCAGGCCTTCGACATTGTCGGACGGGGCAACACCAACCCCAGCGTGACGCGCCTTCTGGCCGATATTCGCGCCGACGTGGAGACCGGCACCTCGCTGAACGCGGCCTATCGCAAGCACCCCATGTACTTCGATAGCCTCTACTGCAATCTGGTGGAGGCGGGCGAAGCGGCCGGTATCCTGGAAGCCCTGCTGGACCGCCTGGCCACGTACATGGAGAAGACCGAGGCCATCAAGTCCAAGATCAAATCGGCGCTGATGTACCCGATCTCGGTCATCGTCGTGGCCTTCATCGTCGTGACCATCATCATGATTTTCGTGATCCCGGCCTTCAAGGAAGTGTTCAGTTCGTTCGGCGCAGACCTGCCGGCGCCGACGCTTTTGGTAATGGGCATCAGCGATGTCTTTGTCCAATGGTGGTGGTTGATCTTCGGCGTGATTGGCGGCGGTCTCTACTTCTTCATGCAGGCCTGGAAGCGCAACGAGCGCATGCAGCAATTCATGGACCGTACGCTGCTGAAGGTGCCGGTCTTTGGCGTGCTGATCGAGAAATCCTGCGTCGCACGCTGGACGCGCACGCTGTCGACCATGTTTGCCGCGGGCGTCCCATTGGTCGAGGCACTGGATTCTGTCGGCGGCGCATCCGGCAATGCCGTGTATGCCAATGCCACGGAAAAGATCCAGCAGGAAGTCTCCACCGGCACCAGTCTCACCGTGGCCATGACCAATGCCAATGTCTTTCCGTCCATGGTGCTGCAGATGTGCGCCATCGGCGAGGAATCCGGCTCCATCGACCATATGCTGGGCAAGGCGGCCGATTTCTATGAAGAAGAGGTCGATGACATGGTGGCTGGCCTGTCCAGCCTGATGGAGCCCATCATCATTGTTTTCCTGGGCACCCTCATCGGCGGCATCGTGGTTTCGATGTATCTACCCATCTTCAAGCTGGGCCAGGTGGTCTGATGGTTTTGGAACTCTGGATGCAGGCTGCATTGGGCGGCCTGCTGGGCCTGTTGGTTGGCAGCTTTCTCAACGTGGTGGTGCATAGGCTGCCCCGCATGATGGAACAGCAATGGAATGCGGAATGCGCCCAATGGGCGCAAGAGCAATCTTCATCCTCCGCCACGCCATCGCCCGCCACAGCGCCGCCGCCTGCCGAGGCGCCCCTGAGCCTGAGCCGCCCCCGCTCGCGCTGCCCGCATTGCGGCCATGCCATCCACTGGTACGAGAATATTCCCGTGCTCAGTTATCTGGCGCTGCGAGGCCGGTGCTCCGAATGCAAGGCGTCGATCAGCATCCGCTATCCGCTGGTGGAATTGGCCTGCGCCGCGCTGTTTGCCTACTGTACGGCGCAATGGGGCATCACGCCCACAGGCGCTGCCTGGTGCCTTTTCAGTGCGGCCTTGCTGAGCCTGGCATTGATCGACTGGGACACCACACTGCTTCCCGACGACATCACCCTGCCCTTGCTGTGGGCCGGACTGCTGTCGTCGGCGCTGCACTGGACCGCCGTGCCTCTGGCCGACGCGGTATGGGGCGCTGCAGCGGGCTATCTCTCGCTGTGGCTGGTTTACTGGGCCTTCAAGCTGGCCACCGGCAAGGAAGGCATGGGCTACGGCGACTTCAAGCTGTTTGCCGCGCTGGGCGCCTGGTTCGGCTGGCAGGCACTCGTGCCCATCATCCTGATCTCGTCGGTGATTGGCGCCATCGTGGGCATCGCGTTGAAGATCAACAGCCGCCTGCGTGAGGGCGGCTATGTTCCCTTCGGCCCCTTTCTGGCGGGCGCCGGCTTTGCAGCCATGGTGTTCGGACCGCAGCAGATGCTGCAATCCCTATTGGCGGCCTTGGGCCTTTGATTCAACACTGCGGCATGGCCCCCAGCATCGCCCCGCCCTTGCTTGCACGCCCGTTTCGGCTGGGCCTGACGGGCGGCATTGGCAGCGGCAAGAGCACCGTCGCAGCGCAACTGGGCTTGCGCGGAGCGGCCGTGATCGATGCCGACCAGATCTCTCGCAGCCTCACCGCCCCCGAAGGTGCTGCTCTGCCCGAGATAGCGCGCGTCTTCGGGCCCGAACTGATTGACGCCAGCGGCGCCCTGGACCGCACGCGCATGCGCGAACTGGTCTTTCAGCAGCCCTCGGCACGACAGCAGCTGGAGGCCATCGTCCATCCCCTCGTGGCGCAGCAGACGTCCCGGCAAGTGGAGCAGGCCACAGTGGCTGGGTGCCGACTCATCGTGCATGACATTCCCTTGCTCGTGGAGTCCGGCCGCTGGCCTGCCATGCTTGATGCGGTGCTGGTCGTTGACTGCCGCACCGAAACGCAGATCGCTCGCGTGATCGCGCGCAACGGATTGCCACGCGAGGCGGTGCAGGCCATCATCTCGGCCCAGGCCACACGTGCGGCACGGCTGGCAGCCGCCGACTGGGTGCTCTACAACGACGAGGCCATGACGATAGAGGCTTTGCGCGCATGCACCGATCGAATCTCTGCATGGTTCGGGCTATGATGCACGCCATGGCTTGGCCTGTGCGTGTAATTCAGCATGTGCACGACGTAGACAGCTGATTCCTGTGCACCCCGAGGAGCCCAGCAAGCGTGATCCTGTACGAATATCCTTTCAATGAGCGCCTGAGGACCTACCTCCGGTTGGAACAGCTATATCGCCGCCTGAGCGAGTTGCTGTCGCGCGCTCATTCCATCGATCACCATTTTGCGCTGGTCACCATCTTCGAGATCATGGACGTGGCGGCACGTACCGACCTGAAGACGGACGTGCTCAAGGACCTTGAGCGCCACAAAAGCCTGCTCGACAGCCTGCGCGGCAATCCTGACATTGCCGAGCACATGCTTGACCAGGTCTCACGCCATGTGGAGCAGTGCTTTGCCCAGCTCAATGCCCAGAACGGCAAGGCCGGCCAGACCCTGACTGAAAACGAGTGGCTGATGGCCGTGCGCAGCCGCATCGGCATCCCCGGCGGCACCTGCGGCTTCGACCTTCCTGCCTATCACGCCTGGCAGTTCCATGATCCCCAGATACGCCTGCGCGATCTGGAGGACTGGGCCAGCACCCTGACCCCGCTGGGTCAGTCGCTGCAATTGCTGCTCAAGCTGCTGCGCGAAACCGGCGTGCCGCAATGGGTGGCTGCCGAAAAAGGCGTGTTCCAGCAGGCCATGCCGCCCGGCCGCAGCTTTCAGCTGCTGCGCCTGCGCATAGACCCGTCGTTGAATCTGGTTCCGGAGATCAGCGGCAACCGCCTGCTGGTTTCGGTGCGCCTGCTCCGCCCTGAGAACGGCGCCAAGCCTCAACCCTGCAGCGAAGATGCCTCGTTCGAGGTCACGCTTTGCAGCTGATGGACAAGACGGCCGACATGCCCTCGAGCGCCCCCGCCCCCCAGCCCGCCAGCCTCTCTTCTGCCGGCCCCACGGTGCGCTGCCCGACCTGTGCAGGCCCCAGCCTGTTCGCACCAGCCAACCGTTTCCGCCCCTTCTGCAGCGAACGCTGCCGCCAGATCGACCTGGGCGCATGGGCCAATGAGGAATTCCGCGTGCCTGCACCGATGCCGCCCGAGGATGCGCCCTTCGGCGATCCTCGCACCGAGCCTTGATCAGGCCCGATCAGGCTTTCGGCTGGCCTGCCTCGTAGAACCCGGCATCGAAAGGCAGCCCGCGTTCCTCGCTCAGCCACTGCAGCACCGGATAGGCACCTGGCAGCACCGGATGCACCTGCAGCGGAAGTTGCTGCCAGGCCATCTGCTGGCCTTCACGCATCTCGAACTCCCCGCTCCAGCGCGTGACCTTGCACCAGTGCAGGCGCACCAGGGCATGCGGATAGTCATGCTCGGTCACCTTCCAGACTTCAGCGGCCGCGATCTCTACGCCCAGTTCCTCTTGCATCTCGCGGCGCAAGGCCTGCTCCACGGTCTCACCGGCTTCGATCTTGCCGCCCGGAAACTCCCAGTAGCCTGCATACGGCTTGCCCGGCGGACGGCTGGTGATCAGCAACGCGCCATCGGACTCGCGAAGCAGCACGCCAACGGCGACTTCGGTGTGCTTGCGCCGCACTGGCGCCTGCGACTCGGCCGCCTCAGCGCGGGCCTTGGGGGAGATTTCTTTTTCAGTCACTTGATCTTTCGCAAAAAAGTCTGCCCAGCCCAGGGCCAGGCAGCAGGTGCTCAGAGTTCAGCCTCTTCAGCCAACCCCTGGACATCGGCGATGCCGGTCTGGCGCTGACTCGGGCGCTCGGCACGGCCCGCATAGTCGCGCGCAAACTGGTGGGCCACGCGACCGCTGCGTGAACCGCGCTCCAGCGCCCAGACCAGGGCCTCCGGGCGTGCCGCCTCGATCGTGGCCTGGTCCAGGCCCAGGGCCTCCAGCCACTGTGCCACCACGCGCAGGTACTCGTCCTGGCTGAACGGGTAGAAGCTCACCCACAGGCCGAAACGCTCGGACAGCGAGATTTTTTCCTCGATCACCTCTCCGGGATGCAGCTCCCCATCCTCGCCGCGCTGGTAGGTCAGATTCTCGGACTGGTACTCCGGCAGCAGGTGGCGGCGATTGCTGGTCGCATAGACCAGCACGTTCGGGCTGGCGGCGCTGACCGATCCATCCAGAATGGACTTCATGGCCTTGTAGCCAGGCTCGCCTTCCTCAAAGCTCAGATCGTCGCAATAGATGACGAACTTCTCGGGCCGGCCGGCCACCACATCGACGATGTCGGGCAGGTCGGTCAGATCGGCCTTGTCCACCTCGATCAGGCGCAGGCCCTGCGAAGCAAAAGCATGCAGGCAGGCACGGATCAGCGAGGATTTGCCCGTGCCGCGCGCGCCGGTGAGCAGCACGTTGTTGGCCGTGCGGCCGGTCACGAACTGCTCAGTGTTGCGCGCGATCTTGTCCTTTTGCACATCGATGTTCTGCAGGTCGGACAGCTGCATGGCGCCGACATGGCGCACGGGCTCCAGCAAACCGCAGCCGTTGGCGCGCTTGCGGTAGCGCCAGGCGATGGAGGCACTCCAGTCGGCGGGGGATTGCAGCGGCTGGGGCAGGATGGCCTCGATGCGCTGCATCAGCTGCTCGGCGCGCTGCACAAGTTGCAGCAAGGGGGCGGCGACGGCTTCTGTGGGCAATGTCATGGATGTCTCTCGAATACGGATCTCACGGCCACCGACGCTGGATATGCCCGGGAATCGAGATGGATCTCATGCCAACGCCAGAGCTTTTGCGCGCCGGCCGCCATTGAAAGCTGGCAGCAGCCAGGCACAAGGCCTGCGGCTGCCGGCGGCACGGTGGGTGGAGAGTCAGGAGCGGTAGTCGGCGTTGATGCTCACGTAGTCGTGGCTCAGATCGCAGGTCCACACGGTCTGCTCGGCCTGCCCTCGGCCCAGTAGCACGCGCACGATGATCTCCTGCTGCTTCATCACGCGCTGGCCGTCTTCCTCCTGATAGGCAGGGTTGCGGCCGCCATTGACTGCGACATGCACATCGTTCAGGTACAGGTCGATCTTGGTCTGGTCCAGATCGTCGATGCTAGCATAGCCCACCGCCGCAAGGATGCGGCCCAGGTTCGGATCGCTGGCAAAGAAGGCCGTCTTGACCAGGGGTGAATGCGCGATGGAATAGGCCACGAGGCGGCACTCAGCCTCGGTCTTGCCGCCCTCCACCTTGACGGTGATGAACTTGGTGGCGCCTTCGCCGTCGCGCACGATGGCCTGGGCCAGCAGGCGCGACACATCCAGCAATGCAGCCTTCAGGGCCAGGCCTTCGGCACTGGTCAGCGAAGTGATCTGCGCATTGCCGGCCTTGTGCGTGGCCACCAGCACGAAGGAGTCGTTGGTCGACGTGTCGCCGTCGATGGTCACGCGGTTGAACGATCCGTCGGCCAGTTCCTTGACCAGAGGCTGCAGCAGTTCGGGTGCGATGGCGGCGTCGGTGGCCAGAAAGCCCAGCATGGTCGCCATGTTGGGGCGAATCATGCCTGCACCCTTGCTGATGCCGGTGATGCTCACACGCTTGCCGCCAATGTCCACGGCGCGGCTGAAGGCCTTGGGCAGGGTGTCGGTGGTCATGATGCCTTCGGCGGCCGTGCCCCAGTTGTCGGCCTTGGCTGCTGCGATGGCAGCTGGCAGGCCGGCGGCGATGCGATCCACGGGCAGCTCTTCCATGATCACGCCAGTGGAGAACGGCAGGATCTGCTCGGGCTTGAGCTGCAGCAGCGCAGCCAGATCCGCACAGGTGCGGCGCGCGCGCGCCAGTCCGTCAGCGCCGGTGCCGGCATTGGCATTGCCTGTGTTGATGACCATGGCACGGATGGCGCCGGACGTCTGAGCCAGGTGCTCGCGGCTGACCTGCACGGGCGCTGCGCAGAAACGGTTCTGCGTGAACACACCCGCCACCGAAGCGCCCTCGTCGAGCAGGAACACGGACAGGTCCTTGCGGTTGGCCTTGCGCACACCGGCTTCGGTGACGCCGATGCGAACGCCGTTGATCGCCAACAGGTCGGCGTGCACGGGAGCGGAGAGATTCACAGGCATTGAGGGGCTTCCTACAGTGAAAGAAAAACGCGCTCCATTATCGGAACAAACCGGGGCGGCACGTATTTCATCGACCTTAAAAAAGAAAACGGCACGGAGTGCATCCGTGCCGTTTTCCGTGTCTTGCGGCGTCTTACGACGCCGGCCGCATCACGACAGCTTGCCGTGGCACTGCTTGTACTTCTTGCCGCTGCCGCAGGGGCAGGGATCATTGCGGCCCACGCGAGCGCCTTCGGGCAACTCCAGCGGCTCGTCTTCGACGGAGCCACCGATGTCGCCATCCGAGGGAGCGCCATAGGTCATGTGCTCCAGGCTGTGGGCGCTGCGCTGCTCCATGGCCTCGGTGGCCTGCTCCACCTGTTCGCGCGACTGCACCTGCACGGTCATCAGCACGCGCGTGACTTCGGTCTTGACCTGGTCGATGAGCTGGCGGAACAGCTCGAAAGCCTCGCGCTTGTATTCCTGCTTGGGCTGCTTCTGGGCATAGCCACGCAGGTGGATGCCCTGGCGCAGATAGTCCAGCGCGGACAGGTGGTCACGCCAGTTGGTATCAAAGCTTTGCAGCAGCACGGCGCGCTGGAATTGAGTGAAGTTCTCGCGTCCGATCAGCTCGACCTTGGCCTCGAACACTTCACGGGCAGCCTGCAGCACCTTCTCGAGGATCTCCTCGTCGGTGATGGCATGCGCGGACTGCACTTGCGATTGCAGCGGCAGCTGGATGCGCCATTCGCTTTCCAGCGCCTTTTCCAGGCCGGCCAGGTCCCATTGCTCTTCCATGGACTCGGCGGGCACGTACTGGCGCACCAGGTCGGACACCACGTCATCGCGCATCACCGTGATCATCTCGTGCAGGTCCGAGGCGTCGAGGATCTCGTTGCGCTGCTGGTAGATCACCTTGCGCTGGTCGTTGGACACGTCGTCGTATTCGAGCAGCTGCTTGCGGATGTCGAAGTTGCGGGCCTCGACCTTGCGCTGAGCGCCTTCGATGGAGCGGGTCACGATGCCGGCTTCGATGGCTTCGCCATCGGGCATCTTCAGGCGGTCCATGATGGCGCGCACACGGTCGCCCGCGAAGATGCGCATCAGCGCATCGTCCAGGCTCAGGTAAAAGCGCGAGGAGCCGGGGTCGCCCTGGCGGCCCGAACGGCCACGCAGCTGGTTGTCGATACGGCGAGATTCATGGCGCTCGGTGGCGATGATGCGCAGGCCACCCAGGGCCGAGACCTTGTCATGCTCGATCTTCCAGTCGGCGCGCATTTGTTCGATGCGCTGCTGGCGTTCGGCTTCGGACAGGGATTCATCAGCCTCGACAGCAGCCACCTGCTTTTCGATGTTGCCGCCCAGCACGATGTCGGTACCACGACCGGCCATGTTGGTGGCGATGGTGATCATGCCGGGACGGCCAGCCTGGGCCACGATGTCGGCCTCGCGCTCGTGCTGCTTGGCGTTGAGCACCTGGTGGGGCAGGTTTTCCTTGTTGAGCAGCTCGTCGATGATTTCCGAGTTCTCGATCGAGGTCGTACCCACCAGCACGGGCTGGCCGCGCTCATGGCATTCGCGGATGTCGCGGATCGCCGCCTCGTACTTCTCGCGCGTGGTTTTGTAGACGCGGTCGAGCTGGTCGTCGCGCTTGCTGGGACGGTTGGGCGGAATCACCACGGTTTCGAGGCCGTAGATTTCCTGGAATTCGTAGGCTTCGGTATCGGCCGTACCCGTCATGCCCGCCAGCTTGCCGTAGAGACGGAAGTAGTTCTGGAAGGTGATCGAGGCCATGGTCTGGTTCTCGGCCTGGATGGTCACACCTTCCTTGGCCTCGACAGCCTGGTGCAGGCCATCGCTCCAGCGCCGGCCCGCCATCAGGCGGCCCGTGAACTCGTCGACGATGACGATCTCGCCGTTCTGCACCACGTAGTGCTGGTCACGGTGGTAGAGATTGTTGGCGCGCAGCGCCGCATACAGATGGTGGACCAGGGTGATGTTGGCCGGGTCGTAGAGCGAGGCGCCCTCGGCAATCATGCCGGCATGGCCCAGCAGGCGCTCGGCGGCTTCGTAGCCCTGGTCGGTCAGGAATACCTGGTGGCTCTTTTCGTCCACCGTGAAGTCGCCGGGCTTGGTCACGCCTTCGCCCGTGCGGGGATCGGCCTCGCCTTCCTGGCGCACCAGGTTGGGCACGATCTTGTTCATGGCCACGTACATGGCCGTGTGGTCCTCTGCCTGACCGCTGATGATCAGCGGCGTGCGGGCCTCATCGATCAGGATGGAGTCCACCTCGTCAACGATGGCGTAGTTGAGCACGCGCTGCACGCGGTCGCCCGACTCGTAGACCATGTTGTCGCGCAGGTAGTCGAAGCCGTATTCGTTGTTTGTGCCGTAGGTGATGTCGCTGTTGTAGGCGGCCTGCTTTTCCTCGCGCGGCATGTTGGGCAGGTTGATGCCCACCGACAGGCCGAGGAAGTTGTACAGCTTGGCCATCCAGGTGGCATCGCGGTTGGCCAGATAGTCGTTCACCGTCACCACGTGAACGCCATTGCCCGACAGTGCGTTCAGGTAGACCGGCAGCGTGGCGGTCAGCGTCTTGCCTTCGCCGGTGCGCATTTCCGCGATCTTGCCGTAGTGCAGTGCCATGCCGCCCAGCAACTGGACGTCGAAGTGGCGCATCTTCATGACACGCTTGGACCCTTCGCGCACCACGGCGAAGGCTTCGGGCAGCAGGTCGTCCAGCGACTCTCCCTTGGCCACACGCTCCTTGAATTCCTGCGTCTTTGCGCGCAGATCCTCGTCGCTGAGCTTCTCGTAGTCGGGCTCCATCGCATTGATGCGAACGACCGTCTTGCGGTATTGCTTGAGAAGCCGATCGTTTCGGCTGCCGAATAGTTTGGTGAGGAAGTTGGTGGCCATGCGAAAAAGACACACCGCCACCCGCTGAAGCGGACTGCGGTGTGCCTGGAATCCCTAGATTGTTGGATTTCAGATGGGGCCGCTCCACCTGCCTGCAAGTACCCTGCTGGAGAACACATGCGGCCGGGCTGAAGCGAGAACCGAACAATTGATTCTAACTGTCTCTGTCCAACCCTCTTCCAGGCAGGCCGACGCATGCGGCAGCAGAGCCCTGAACCCGAATTCCCGGACCCGCGCCGCCCTGCAGATGCTGCTATAACGAGGGTCCCGGCTGGCGCATGCCTACGCTGCCTGACCAGCCTTCAAGCCCATGAACTTCACACGCCGCAATCACGCCGTCACCGCCCTGCACGCTGTCGAGAACTCGCCGACACTGGCCCGGCTCGCCCAGCTCACACGCGACTCCAGCAATCGCCTGACGGCCATCCTGCCCCTGGTGCCGCCGCTGCTGCGCGACAGCCTGCAGGCAGGCCCCATCGAGGGCAGCACCTGGTGCCTGCTGGTGCGCAACAACGCGGCAGCGGCCAAGATACGCCAGCTGCTGCCGGCCATGGCCGCCCACTTGCGCACCAAGGGCTGGGATGTGGCCGAGATCCGCCTCAAGGTCCAGGCCTGACCGGCCACTGAAGAGCGGCTGCTGAAATCGGGGCACGGAAATGAAAAAAGGCCTCCTGAGGAGACCTTCTGGTGCCGGTTGTCGGATTCGAACTGACGACCTACCGCTTACAAGGCGGGTGCTCTACCAACTGAGCTAAACCGGCGAAGCACGCATTCTAGCGCAGAAAAATGCTGCCTCGGACTTTCCCGATGGGGCCAAGCACGCTTGCGGGAGCAACGGCATGTGCGCCGATGCGAAAAACCTACTTGACCAGCTTCAGCGAAGGCCGCGTGCCCGAAGGCGGCGGCGTACGCGGGGGCTCTTCGTCATCACCTTCGCTGTGGATGCTCACCAGCTGCACCACGCGCTCGTCGGATGCAGGCTCGGCCGACACCTCAGCGGCGGCGTCCTGTGGCACAGGCTCATCGGACGCCTGCCCGGGCGAAACATCGTTGTCGGCTTCGGCCTCGGGCTCCGGCGCCGGGAAAGCCATGCCTTGCCCGGTCTCGCGTGCGTAGATGGCCATCACCTGCTCCACGGGCACCATGATTTCGCGGGGCTTGCCGCCAAAGCGGGCCGTGAAGCTGATGAAATCATTGCCCATCTGCAGGCCGCTGGTGGCGTCGTAGCTGACGTTGAGCACGATCTCGCCGTCGCGCACGAACTCGCGCGGCACCTGCACATTGCGGTCCACACGCACGGCGATGTGGGGCGTGAAGCCGTTGTCGGTGCACCACTCGTACAGTGCCCGGATCAGGTAGGGGCGGGTGGAAGTTGCTTCGGGGGCAGTCATGACGATCCCAGGAAATGAGTGGTCTGAGTGGTCGGAACACGAAAACGGGCAGGATGGCGACCGGTTGACCGCCTTCCCTGCCCGCGCAATCAGTCGTCAACCGATGCGAATTACTTGCGCATCACCTTCTCGGAAGGCGTCAGCGCTTCGATGTAGGCAGGGCGCGAGAAGATGCGCTCGGCGTACTTGAGCAGCGGGGCGGCGTTCTTGGACACCTCGATGCCGTAGTAGTCCAGGCGCCACAGCAGCGGGGCGATGGCCACGTCCAGCATGGAGAAGTTCTCGCCCAGCATGTACTTGTTCTTGAGGAACACGGGAGCCAGCTGCGTCAGGCGGTCGCGGATGTGGGCGCGGGCCTTCTCGATGGCCTTTTCGTTGCCCTTGACGTTGCGCTCCTCGAGCGTGCTCACGTGGACGAACAGTTCCTTTTCGAAATTCAGCAGGAACAGGCGCACGCGGGCGCGGTCCACCGGGTCGCCGGGCATCAGCTGGGGGTGCGGGAAGCGCTCGTCGATGTACTCGTTGATGATGTTCGATTCGTACAGGATCAGGTCGCGCTCGACCAGGATGGGCACCTGGCCGTACGGATTCATCACGCTGATGTCTTCAGGCTTGCTGAACAGGTCCACATCGCGGATCTCGAAGTCCATGCCTTTTTCGAACAGGACGAAGCGGCAACGGTGTGAAAAGGGGCAGGTCGTTCCCGAATAAAGCACCATCATGGTGGAGGCTCCTAAAAATCAAAAAGAGTGGGTCGCTCGCGGCGCCCACTCTGCACACAGTTCAGCCGCAGCAATTGCTTGCACGGCCTTCTGCAGTCACGGTTTTATTTGACGTCTTTCCAGAACGCGGCGTTGAGGCGCCATGCGATGAAGATGAAGACCGCCAGGAAAAGCAGCACACCCACGCCAATGCGGGTGCGGCTGTTCTGTGCCGGCTCACCCATCCATTGCAGGTAGTTCACCAGATCGCCAACTGCCTGATCGTACTGCACTGCGCTCATGCTGCCAGGAGAGACCTGCTCCCACCCCTTGAAAACCTGGGTCTTCACACCGTGCTCCTCGGCTTCTTCGAAGATGGCGCGGCGCTCGCCCTGCAGTTGCCACAGCGCATGGGGCATGCCCACGCTGGGGAAGGCCAGATTGTTCCAGCCCGTGGCCTTGGTGTCGTCGCGGTAGAAGGTGCGCAGGAAGGTGTAGAGGTAGTCGGCGCCCGTGCCGTTGTGGCCGGCACGCGAACGTGCGATCACCGTCAGGTCCGGAGGATTGGCGCCGAACCACTCCTTGGCTTCCTTGGGGTTGATGGCCGCCTTCATGGTCTCGCCGACCTTGTCGGTGGTGAAAAGCAGGTTGTCCTTGATTTCCTGCTCGGTCAGCCCGATGTCCTGCAGCCGGTTGAAGCGCATGAATGCGGCCGAGTGGCAGCTCAGGCAGTAGTTGACGAACAGCTTGGCGCCGTTTTGCAGCGATGCCGTGTCATTCGTCTTGCCCGGGGCCTTGTCCCAGGCGATGCCGCCTTCAGCAGCCTGTGCACCGGTCACGATGCCCAGGGCCGCGATCAACGTGAGAATCAGTTTCTTCATTGTTGTTCTCTCCAGCTTCAGTGCGGCTTGAACGTCACACGATCGGGAACGGGTTTGGTCTTGCCCAGACGGCTCCACCAGGGCATCAGCAGGAAGAAGCCGAAGTAGAACAGCGTTCCGACCTGGGACACGCGCTCGCCGATGGGCGAAGGCGGCTGCACGCCGAGATAGGCCAGGATCACGAAGTTGATCACGAAGATGCCGTAGAGATACTTGTGCCAGCTCGGGCGGTAGCGGATGGACTTGACCGGGCTGCAATCGAGCCAGGGCAGCGCGAACAGGATGATCACGGCACCGCCCATCACCACCACACCCCAGAACTTGGCATCGATGGACAGCATCATGGCGATGACACCCAGGGCCACGATGGCGACCACGCCCTTGACGGCGGCCGGCAGGCGCGACTTGAGCACGCCAAAGCCCGCGCCCAGCACCACGCAGGCGATGAGCACATACATCATCTCGCTGGTGATGGCACGCAGCATCGAGTAGAACGGCGTGAAGTACCAGACCGGCGCAATGTGCGAAGGCGTCTTCAGCGGATCGGCCGGGATGAAGTTGTTGTACTCCAGGAAGTAGCCGCCGAACTCGGGCGCGAAGAACACCACGGCCGAGAACAGGAACAGGAACACCGTCACGCCGAAGATGTCGTGCACCGTGTAGTAGGGATGGAAGGGAATGCCGTCCAGCGGATGGCCCTTGGCGTCCTTGGGCGCGTTGGGGCCCTTGATCTCGATGCCATCCGGGTTGTTGGAGCCCACATCGTGCAGCGCCAGCAAGTGGGCCACGACCAGGCCCAGCAGCACCAGGGGCACGGCGATCACGTGGAAGCTGAAGAAGCGGTTGAGCGTGGCATCGCCCACCACGTAGTCGCCACGGATCAGCAGCGCCAGGTCAGGGCCGATGAAGGGAATCGCCGAGAACAGGTTCACGATCACCTGGGCGCCCCAGTACGACATCTGGCCCCAGGGCAGCAGGTAGCCCATGAAGGCCTCGGCCATCAGCACCAGGAAGATGGCGCAGCCGAAGATCCAGACCAGTTCGCGCGGCTTGCGGTACGAACCGTACAGAAGACCGCGGAACATGTGCAGATAGACGACGACGAAGAAGGCCGACGCACCCGTGGAGTGCATGTAGCGGATCAACCAGCCCCAGGGCACATCGCGCATGATGTACTCCACCGAGGCGAACGCCTTCTCGGCGTCCGGCTTGTAGTGCATCACCAGGAAGATGCCGGTGACGATCTGGATCACCAGCACCAGCAGCGCCAGCGAGCCGAAGATGTACCAGAAGTTGAAATTCTTCGGAGCGTAGTACTCCGACATGTGCACGCGATAGGCGTCGAAAGCCGTGGGAAAACGGTTCTCAAACCAGTTCGTGAGCTTGGCGCCGGCGGGCGCATTCGGATCGATGTCCTTGAATTCGTGGGCCATTGTTCTTGTCTCCCTCAAGCCTTGTCTTCACCAATGAGGAGCTTGGTCTCCGACAGGTACATGTGCGGCGGCACCTGCAGGTTATCGGGAGCCGGCTTGTTCTTGAAGACACGGCCAGCCATGTCGAAGGTCGAGCCATGGCAGGGGCACAGGAAGCCGCCCTTCCAGTCGCTGGGCAGCGAGGGCTGGGCGCCCGGCTGGAACTTGTCGGAAGGCGAGCAGCCCAGATGCGTGCAGATGCCGACGACGACCAGCACTTCGGGCTTGATCGAGCGGGCCTCGTTCATCGCATAGGGCGGCGTGAACTCTTCAGGGTGGCGCTTGGATTGGGGATCGGCCAACTGGCTGTCCAGTTCGGGCAGCTCCTTGATCTGGTCAGGCGTGCGCTTGATGATCCAGACGGGCTTGCCGCGCCACTCGACCGTGAGCTTCTCGCCGTCCTTGAGGGCGGAGATATCGACCTCCACTGCAGCCCCGGCGGCTTTGGCCTTCTCGGATGGCTGGAAGGTGCTCACGAACGGGACGGCTGTCGCCACGCCGCCCACCGCACCAGCGCACGCCGACGTGA
The DNA here is from genome assembly GCF_043104705.1 of Delftia sp. WSY_10. Classification (NCBI taxonomy): domain Bacteria; kingdom Pseudomonadati; phylum Pseudomonadota; class Betaproteobacteria; order Burkholderiales; family Comamonadaceae; genus Delftia; species Delftia sp. WSY_10. Next base: position 255,109 of record NZ_JBICKY010000012.1, read on the forward strand.
TGATCCACGTCCGCTTGCTGGAGTCGATTGGAGTGTCACTCATGGGGTTCCTCGAACTACGTCGCTTGAGTTGGGGTCAACAATAAATTGTAGCGGGGCGAGTATGGTTATTCCATGCTGCTTGTGCCGTTGACAGGCTCCAAAGCCGCGCAATACTGCGCTATCTCAAACTCTTTCCAGATGGAGCCAGCCATGGGCATGATGCAGGAATTTCGTGAGTTCGCAGTTAAGGGAAACGTGGTAGATCTCGCCGTTGGCGTCATCATTGGTGGAGCGTTTGGCAAAATCGTCGATTCCGTGGTAAACGACCTGATCATGCCGGTCGTGGGCCTGGTTTTCGGCAAGCTGGACTTCTCCAATCTGTTCGTCGTGCTGGGCAGCGTACCCCCCGGAACGGCGATGACGCTCGATGCGCTCAAGAAGGCCGGCGTCCCCGTATTTGCCTATGGAAACTTCATCACGGTGGCAGTGAACTTCATCATCCTGGCCTTCATCATTTTCATGATGGTCAAGCAGATCAACCGCCTGCGCCGCGAGGCGCCGGCAGCCCCCGCTCCCGCGCCCGTCACCCCCGAAGACATCGTGCTGCTGCGCGAGATTCGCGACAGCCTCAAGCGCTGAAATCCGTGTTTTGACGCAAATCAAAACGCCCGTGGCATGGTTGCCACGGGCGTTTTCCATTACTGCGAATTCCCGATGCTTGGGCTAGCCATTCAAGCCGCCAATTTGCGCGCCATTCGCACGGCCTCAATCAGGCTTCCGGCCTCTGCAACACCCTGCCCCGCAATATCGAAAGCCGTGCCGTGGTCCGGGCTGGTGCGCACCAGCGGCAGCCCCAATGTGACATTCACGCCCTTTTCCACGCCCAGGTACTTCACGGGAATCAGTCCCTGGTCGTGGTACATGGCCAGCACCGCGTCGAACTCGCCGGGATGGCCAGGAGCATTGCGGGCGCGCATGAACACCGTATCGGGCGCAAAAGGTCCGTGGGCGTCCAGGCCCTCGGCGCGCGCCTGGGCGATGGCCGGGGCAATGATCTCCACCTCCTCGCTGCCGAACAGGCCGCCCTCGCCCGCATGCGGGTTCAGCCCTGCCACACCGATCCGCGGCGGGCGGCCCAGGCTGCGAGACAGGGCCTCATGCGTGATGCGCAAGGTCTGCAGCAGGTTGTCCTTCGTTACCGCATCGATCGCCTTGCGCAGCGAGGTATGGATGCTGACCAGCACCGTGCGCAGCTCATCGTTGGCCAGCATCATGCGCACCGGCATGCGGTCAAGGCCCACACCCGCATGCTGCGCAGCCTCGAACTGCAGCAGCTCGGTATGACCAGGAAAGTCCACGCCCGCAGCATGCAGCGCCTCTTTGTGCAGGGGCGCCGTCACCAGAGCCGCGATTTCGCCGCGCAAGGCAGCCCGCGCGGCCCAGACCACGCAGCGCGCGGCCGCGTCACCCGCGCTGGCGCTCACCTGCCCCCAGGGCGCAGGACCGGGCAGCCCGGGCAGCTCCAGCAAAGGGATGCAATGGGGCGGCACCTGCCACAGTTGCCCAGCCGACTCGATGACGGCCACGGGCATGGGAATGGCGTTGTCGCCATCGCGCGCACGCGCCGCCACGGCGGCTGCCCGGCGCAGCGTCTGCAACTCGCCGACGACGAAGCAGCCGCGCATCTGCTCGGGCGCGTCCATGAACGCCTTGGCAATGGTCTCGGGCCCCACCCCGGCAGAGTCGCCCTGGGTGATGGCCATCAAGGCCGTGGACTGTGTGGAATCAGGCATTTTCAGTATCCGGATCAGGCAAGCCGGGCATTCGCGCCGCGCTTGCAGCAAAAGGCCTCGCCCCCTGGGCGGGCCAATAGTGGGCCACTAACAGGCCAGCATCAGGCCGGATTGTCGATCTCGATGAAACGGTGCTCCAGCCCCAGCTCCAATGCCACCTGGCCCGCCAGGGCCGGCGCGCCGTAGCGCTCCGTGGCATGGTGGCCTGCCGCCAGGAAGGCCACGCCCGTCTCGCGCGCCAGGTGCGCCTGCGGCTCGGAAATCTCGCCCGTGATGAAGGCATCGGCCCCAGCGGCAATCGCGGCCTCGAAGAAACCTTGCGCGCCGCCCGTGCACCAGGCAATGCGGCGAATGGGGTGATTGGGGCGCAGGCGCTCTCCCCCCACGCAGACAGGCGTGCGCCCCAGCGCCTGCTCCACATGCCTGCCCAACGCAGCCGCATCGGCAAAATCCGCTGCCGCCATCCAGCCCAGGTTCTGCTCGCCAAACGTTGCCTGGCCCTCAAGCCCTAGCTGCACGCCCAACTGCGCGTTGTTGCCCCATTGCGGATGGGCATCCAGCGGCAGATGGTAGGCAAAGAGATTGATGTCGTGGGCCAGCAGCAGGCGGATGCGTTCCTTGAGCCAGCCCGTGATGCGGCCATCCATGCCGCGCCAGAACAGGCCGTGGTGCACGAAGATGGCATCGGCCTGCGCCTCGATGGCCGCCTCGATCAGCGCGCGGCTGGCCGTCACCCCGCTGACGATGCGGCGGATCTCGCCGCGCCCCTCCACCTGCAGGCCGTTGGGACCATAGTCCTTGAAGCGCTCGGGCTGCAGCAAACCGTCGAAGTGGGCCAGGAGTTCTTGTCGCGTGGTGCTCATGAAAGGATTGTCAGCGATCCATGCGGCGCCCAGGAAAAAGGGCAGCCATGCTGCCCTCATTCCACTGCCAAGCTCAGCCGCGCCTGGGTTGCCAACCACGGCAGGCCAGGGGCCAGAAGCCGATGGCCGCGCCCAGGATGCCCATGGCCGCCACATAGTGCGCAGGCGCCATCACATCAACCTGCTGCCACACGGACACCAGCATGGGCGTCATGCCGCCGAACACCGCATAGGCCATGTTGTATGCAAAGGACAGGCCCGTGAAACGCACCTCGGCCGGGAAAGCGCGCACGCCCACCACCGGCAGCAGCGCAATGCTGCCCACGAAAAAGCCCACCAGCGCATAGCTCCACACCAGCGAGGACGCCGTGCCCGGCAGGTTCAGATAGAACGCATAGGCCGTCACCGTCATGCCCAGCCAGCCCGTGACCATGGCCACACGCGTGCCCATCCGGTCGGACAGCCAGCCCCAGAACACGCAGCCCAGCGTCAGCGTCACCGTGGCCACGGCATTGGCCTTCATGGCCAGGGCCGCGTCGATGTGGAAGACCTTCTGCAGATAGGCCGGCGTGAACAGCACCACCACCACGATGGCCGTGGACAGCACCCAGGTCATCAGCGCCACCAGCACACAGGCCTGACGATGGTCGCGCACGATGGTCTTGAGCGGCAGCTCGCGGTCGGCCTGCTTGCGCGCCATCAGCTCCTGGAAGATGGGTGTCTCGTGCAGGAACTTGCGCAGGTAGACCGACACCAGGCCGAACACGCCGCCCAGGATGAAGGGCATGCGCCAGGCCCAGTCATGGATCTCCTCGGCGCTGTAGGTGCTGTTGAGCCAGACACCAATGATGGAGCCCAGGAAAATGCCGCCCGTGATGCCCGAAGTCAGCGAGCCGATGGCAAAGCCGTAGTGGCGCGCCGGCGCATGCTCGGCCACGAAGACCCAGGCGCCCGGCATCTCGCCGCCAATGGCCGCGCCCTGCAGCACGCGCATGGCCAGCAGCAAAATCGGCGCGGCAATGCCGATGGAGGCATAGGTGGGAAGCAGGCCGATCACCAGCGTGGGCACGGCCATCAGGAAGATGGACAGCGTGAACATCTTCTTGCGGCCCAGGATGTCGCCAAAGTGCGCAATCAGAATGCCGCCGATGGGCCGGGCCAGGTAGCCCGCCGCAAAAATGCCCAGCGTCTGCAGCTGGCGCAGCCAGTCCGGCATCTCGGCCGGGAAGAACAGCTTGCCGATGACATTGGCGAAGAAAACGAAAACGACGAAGTCGTAGAACTCCAGGGTGCCACCCAGGGCCGACAGGCCCAGGGTCTTGTAGTCCTGTCGGTTGAGAGGACGTGCGGTCGCAACAGCAGGGGCCATGCCCGGCTGCGCTTGGTCAAGCGTAGTCATGGTTTTTTTCCAGGGATCGAACAGCAGGACGGCGCGGTGGATGCCACGGCAACGGATGGGCGTGCGGCGGCAGATCGTTCTGCAAGACTTCGGGATCGGAGGACTTGGCTCTCTCTTGGGGCCGGCTTGTGGGCCAGCGCAACAGCGAACGCGGCGTGGCGCAGTCGTCCGGGGATTCTAGGGTTTGTACTGTAGCTGTGTGGGGAGCGCGGCTTTGGTGCTCGCCCGCCGGCCCACCGCCCCGCTCACGACATGCCTCACAATGGGGCCTTGTCCTCCCGCACAGAACACCACACTTCATGAAACGCACCTGGCTGCTGTTTTCGCAGGCGGTCACCATCCTGGTGGCTGCCTACTTCGTCGTTGCCACCCTGCAGCCGGACTGGCTGCGCCGCGGCGCCGTGCGCAGCAACGCGGGCATTGCGTTGCTGGAGGCGCCGGCCACGCCCGTCGGAGAAGTCAGCCCGGGCAGCTTTGCACCTGCGGCCAAGAAGGCAGCGCCGGCCGTGGTGAGCATCAACACCAGCAAGGCGGTACGGCATCCGCGCAGCAACGATCCGTGGTTCCAGTTCTTCTTCGGCGACCAGGGCACGCAGGAGCAGGCAGGCCTGGGCAGCGGCGTGATCATCAGCCCGGACGGCTACATCCTGACCAACAACCACGTGGTCGAGGGCGCCGATGACATCGAGGTCACGCTGACCGACAGCCGCCAGGCCAAGGCCCAGGTGATCGGTACCGATCCCGAGACCGACCTGGCCGTGCTCAAGATCGCCCTGGACAAGCTGCCCGTCATCGTTCTGGGCAATTCCGACCAGATCGACGTGGGCGACCGCGTGCTGGCCATCGGCAACCCCTTCGGCGTGGGCCAGACGGTGACCAGCGGCATCGTCAGTGCCCTGGGCCGCAGCCAGCTGGGCATCAATACCTTCGAGAACTTCATCCAGACCGATGCGGCCATCAACCCCGGCAATTCGGGCGGCGCGCTGGTGGATGCCAGCGGCAATCTGCTGGGCATCAATACCGCCATCTATTCGCGCTCGGGCGGCAGCATGGGCATCGGCTTTGCGATTCCCGTGTCCACGGCCAAGCTGGTGCTGGACGGCATCGTCAAGGACGGCCGCGTGGTGCGCGGCTGGATCGGCGTGGAGCCCAATGAGCTGTCGCCGGAGCTGGCAGAGACCTTTGGCGTGAAGGCCGACTCCGGCGTGATCATCACCGGCGTGCTGCAGGCAGGCCCCGCTGCCCAGGCCGGCATGCGCCCGGGCGATGTGATCGTGCAGGTGGGCGACAAGCCCATCCGCAATGTGTCCGAGCTGCTGACCGCCGTGGCCGCGCTCAAGCCCGGCGAGGCCGCGAAATTCGATGTGCGCCGGGGCGAAGGCCCCGTGGAGCTGCAGATCACCCCGGGCCTGCGCCCTTCGCAGTCGGCACAGCGCATGCAGCGCCGCTGACCCGGCCCCCCGCCCCAACGAAAAAAGCGCCTGTTCACAGGCGCTTTTTCCATTGCAGGGCCGGTGCTGAGCTACAGCTTGTGCAGGCGCTGGGCCGCGCGCCATTGCGCGCCGGGCGCCACATGCACGGGCGCATCGATGGCGGCGGCCTCCACGCACAGCATCTGCCGCCACCCCTGCGGCGGCATGTCGGGCAGACGTTCACACAGCGCGGGGCCGGGGTTCCAGACCACGGTCTCGGTCCAGGCGGCATCCTGCGAGATCCGCAAGCCGCCGCCAGGTGCGGCCAGCTCCATGGCGTTCCCGGGCCGGGGGTAGACGCGATCGAGCTCTTCGCCAAAGCGCACGTCACCGTGCTGCGTGGGATGGGTGTCGGCCACGGCATCCCAGTAAGGCAGGCCGTCAAGGCCTTGCAGCCGGCATTGCTCCACGTCCGCCACGCGCAGGTAGCTGTGCAAGGCGGCAGTGAAAGCCAAAGGCGTGTCGCCCCGGTTGTGCACTACCAGCTCCACGTCAAGCCGGCCGGGCAACAGCGTCACCTCCAGCCAGGTCTCGAAGGAAGGCGGCCAGACGGCGCGCGTCTGCGGCGTGTCGGCGAGCCTGAGCCGCAGGAACAAGCCATCGCCGGCAAGAACCTCGGCCTGTGCTGCATCAGCCTGCCACGGCAGGGTGCGCGCAAAGCCGTGCTTGACCAGCGGGCCGCGTTGGTTGAACTGGGGAAAGCAGACCGGAATGCCGCCGCGTATGGGTGTGTGGCCGTCATGGGCCGCATGAGGGCTCAGGAACAGTTGCTCCTCGCCACCTGCCTGCCAGGACAGCAGTTGCGCCCCCTGCAAGGCCACCAGGGCAGCATCGCCGCAGGCCAGGCGCAGGCGGATGGCGGGCAGGCCCTGCCATGCATCAGCGCAGGCGCCGGGAGCTTGCGCGGCCGCAGGTAAAGCTGTTACTGCGGGAAAGGAAGATGTAACTTTCATGCTTGAATATAGCCTTTCCCCCGCCCAGCCTTCCTCTGTCATGCAACGCTCCCACGCTCCCTCTCCTCTTGTCCTGCGACTCGGCATGCTCGCCCTGGCCGCCTCCTTGGCTTCCTGCGGCGGAGGCGGTGGTGGTGACAGCAGCGCTGGCGGCGGCACCGGGGGCGATGGCGGCGGCACCGGCCAGCCCGGAGTGACCTCGGTCACCGTGCAATGGACGGCCCCGGCCGCCAGGGATGTGGTGACTGCAGGCTCGGCACTGACCCTGCGCGCAGGTGTTCTCGCAGATGGCGTGAATGCCGCCGATGGAACCGTGGTGAGCTTCAGCGCAGCCACAGGCGTCAGCACCTCGGCGCTGACCAGCTCCGGCGTGGCAACTGCCTCCCTGACCGGCGCCACGCCGGGCCGCCAGCAGGTGCAGGCCAGCGCCACCGTGGGAAGCCGCACGGGCAGCGCTTCGCAGACCTTCTATCTGCGCCCGGCTCCTGCGCCGCTGCGGGTGCTGGTGCCTGCGTATTTCTATCCCACGGGCGCGGGGGCCACGGCCTGGAATGCGCTGACGGCCAGCGCACAGGCGAATCCGAACGTGCAGATGACGGCCATCCTGAACCCGGCCAACGGCATTTTCAGTGGCCCGGATGCGAACATCACGCGCGCCGCAACCGCTTTTGCCAACGCCGGCGGGCAGTTGGTGGGCTATGTGAGCTCCAGCTATGGCACGGGCACGCGATCGCTGGCCAGCATCCAGGCCAATATCGACAACTATTTCACGCACTACGGCGCAGGCCTGGTCAAGGGCTTCTTCATTGACGAGATGGCGGCCACCGCCAACCGGCTGGACTTCTACCGCAGCATCTACCAGTACATCAAGGCCAAGAATCCCGACCTGATCGTGATCGGCAATCCGGGCCTCGTGCCCGTGGCCGGTTATGCCGATGTGGCCGATGTGCTGACCACGTTCGAGGGCAAGGGCTCCACGTACGCCACCTACGATCCGCGCACGACCAGTTTCGATTGGCTGTACGGGCTGGCCAATAGCCACCAGGCCTCGCTGGTGCACAACGTGTCGGGCTGCGCGGCCATGCAGACGGCCGTGCAGTCGGCCGCCTCGGCACGCTACCAGGCGGGATGGATCTATGTGACCCAGCTGGAGTTCGAGCCCAGCACCGGCGTGGGCAACCCCTGGGCCGGGCTGCCGAATTACTGGGATGCCTTTGTGCAGACCGTGCGCGCCACCAATGCCGGGCAAGCCCTTCCCGCCTGCTCGTAGAGGCCGCTTGAAACCCCGGCGCTGAATGCAGCGCGGGCGCCTGTCAGGGACAGGCGCCCGCGAATATCGAGAAGGCGCAGGCCGCTCAGGCCGTGAGTTCGTCGGCGCGAGCCTGCGCTGCGGCGAAGTCGAGATCGCCCGAGTAGATGGCGCGACCGCAGATCACGCCCTCGATGCCTTCGTCCTCGACCTTGCACAGCGCCTCGATGTCGGCCATGCCCGCCAGGCCACCCGAGGCGATGACGGGGATCTTCAGCGATTGGGCAAGATTGACGGTGGCATCGATGTTGATGCCCGTGAGCATGCCGTCGCGGCCGATGTCGGTGTAGATGATGGACTCCACGCCCCAGTCCTCGAAGCGCTTGGCCACCGAATGCACGTCCTGGCCCGTGAGCTTGCTCCAGCCGTCGATGGCGACCTTGCCGTCCTTGGCGTCGAGCCCGACGATCACATGGCCGCCGAAGGCGCTGCAGGCGTCCTGCAGAAAGCCGGGGTTCTTCACGGCAGCGGTGCCGATGATCACGTAGCTGATGCCGGCATCTATGTATTTCTCGATGGTGTCCAGATCGCGGATGCCTCCGCCGAGCTGCACCGGAATCCGGCCGTCCACCTCTTTGAGGATGGCCTTGATGGCCGCAAGGTTCTTGGGCTGGCCCGCAAACGCGCCATTGAGGTCCACCAGGTGCAGGCGGCGCGCGCCGGCGTCGAGCCAGCGGCGGGCGATGATGGCCGGGTCTTCGCCGAACGTGGTCGACTGGTCCATATCACCCTGGATGAGGCGTACGCAGTGGCCGTCCTTGAGGTCGATGGCAGGAATGAGCAGCATGATGGTTTGCGAGCAATGAAGGCCTGGGATTCAGCGGCCGGTGCGGGGAAGAAAAGGGGATTCAGGGCTTCCAGCCCAGAAAGTTGCGGAACAGGGCCAGGCCCTGGTCAGCGCTTTTTTCGGGGTGAAACTGCGTGGCGAAAATATTATCGCGCGCGATGGCGCAGGCAAAGCGCCCGCCGTAGTCGGCCTGCGCAGCGCAATGCTGCGGCTGCTGCACCACGGCATAGAAACTGTGCACGAAGTAGTAGAAACTGTCTTCGGGAATTCCACGCCACAGCGGGTGGGCATGGCCGGCGTTGTGCGTCTGGTGCACGCGGTTCCAGCCCATCTGCGGAACCTTGAAGCGGCTGCCATCGGCCTGGGTGCGGCCCGCCAGATCGAACTTGCGCACGTTGCCGGGGATGAGGCCCAGGCCGGGCACGTCACCCTCGTCGCTGTGGTCCAGCAGCATCTGCATGCCCACGCAGACGCCGAACAGGGGCTTGTTGGCAGCGGCATGCAGCACGGCTTCCTGCAGGCCGGATTCGCGCAGCTCGCGCATGCAGTCGGGCATGGCGCCCTGGCCCGGCAGCACGACGCGGTCGGCGGCCAGGACCACCTCGGGATCGGAGGTCACCACGACCTGCCAGCCGGAATCGGCGGCGGCCGTGCGCACGGCCTGTGAAACCGAGCGCAGATTGCCCATGCCGTAATCGACGACGGCGACGGTGTTGTCAGTCAAACTCATAGCGTGTGGCGCGTGTTCTGTCGGATTTTCGGCGGGATTGCCCGGTCAGATCAAGTTCTGGCCGATGCCAATCGCTTCTCTTTACAGAGCGCCCTTGGTCGAGGGGATGACGCCGGCCATGCGCTCGTCATGCTCCAGCGCAAAGCGCAGGGCGCGTGCGAAGGCCTTGAAGATGGTCTCGCACTGGTGGTGGGCATTGAAGCCCTTGAGGTTGTCGATGTGCAGGGTCACGCCCGCATGGTTGACGAAGCCCTGGAAGAATTCGTAGACCAGCTGGGTGTCGAGCTGGCCGATGCTGCCGGCCGTGAATTTCACGTCCATGTGCAGCCCGGGACGGCCCGAGAAATCGATGACCACGCGGCTCAGGGCCTCGTCCAGCGGCACATAGGCGTGGCCGTAGCGGCGGATGCCCTTCTTGTCGCCCACGGCCTTGGCAAAGGCTTGGCCCAGGGTGATGCCGATGTCCTCCACCGTGTGGTGGCCGTCGATGTGCAGGTCGCCCTCGCACTCGATGTCCAGGTCGATCAGGCCATGGCGCGCGATCTGGTCGAGCATGTGGTCCAGAAAGCCGATGCCCGAGTGCAGGCTGGCCTTGCCCGTGCCGTCCAGGTTGATGGCGACCTTGATCCGGGTCTCGGCGGTGTTGCGCTGCACTTCGGCGGTGCGTGCGGGGACTGCATTGCTCATAGGGATTCCTTCAGGGCCGCCAGCATCTGGGCGTTTTCTTCGTGGGTGCCCACGGTCAGGCGCAGGCAATTGGCCAGCAGCGGGTGCATGGCACTGACGTTCTTCACCAGCACGCCCCGGGCCTTCATCTCGGCCTGGGCACGCGCGGCATCGCGCACGCGCAGCAAGACCATGTTGGCCTCGGATGGCCAAGTCTTTTCCACACCCGGCAGCGCGGTCAGCGCGTCGATCAGCGGCTGGCGCTCGGCGCGGATGGCCACGGCCTGCTGCGCATACAGCGCCTCGTGCTCCAGCGCGAAGATGGCCGTCTCGCAGTTGAGCACGCTGATGTTGTAGGGCGGGCGCACCTTGTCGATCTCGCCGACGATGGCGGCCGGGCCGATCAGATAGCCCAGGCGCGCGCCGGCCAGGCCGAACTTGCTGAGCGTGCGCATCAGCAGCACATGGGCGTTGCGGGCCGGGTCGGCGCGCATGTTCTCTGCCCAGCTGCGGCGGGCGAAGGGCTGGTAGGCCTCGTCCATGACGACCAGGCCGCCGATGGCGCCGACCGCGTCGATCACGGCCTGCACATCGGCCTCGGCCCAGAGCGTGGCCGTGGGATTGTTGGGATAGGCGATATAGGTGATGGCGGGGCGGTGCTCGGCAATGGCGGCGCGCATGGCGGGCACGTCCAGCTCGAAGTCGGCCGTCAGGTCGACCCCCACAAAGTCCAGGCCCTGCAGCCTGGCGCTCATGGGATACATGACGAAGCCCGGCATGGGCGCCAGCATGGTGGCGCGGCCCTCGGCGTGGGGCTGGGCACAGGCCAGGGCCAGCAGCGTGATGATCTCGTCCGAGCCATTGCCCAGCAGCACGGCGCTGCCGGCCGGCGCCTGCGCGTAGCGGGCCAGCATGTCCTTGAGCACTTCCTGGCGCTCGCCAGGGTAGCGGTTGATCTCCAGCCGGCCCAGGCGCTCGCCCAGCGCGGCCTGCAGCTCGGGTGGCAGTCGGAAGGGGTTCTCCATCGTGTCCATCTTGAGCAGGCCTTGCGAGGGCTGCACATGGTAGGCATGCATGGAGCGGACATCGGCGCGGATGCGCTCCAGGGCCAGGGCCTGAACCTGCGGAATGGAAGCTGTCATGGCATGCACACTTTCACGAGTCAGTGGGGGAAGAAATCCATCAGCGAAGCCGCTCAGGCCTGCTGCTGCGGCGGCACCTGGTGCAGCGGGTGCACCATGGCGACGCCGCCAAACTGGGCGCCGTGCGGCAGGTGCAGGGTCAGCATCTGCTCGCAGCCGCTGTGCTGGGCGCAGGCCACGGCCAGGCAGTCGCCAAAGGCCAGCTGGTGGCGCGATTGCACGGCCCAGGCGGTCTCCAGCGTGGCGGCATCGGTCTTCCAGGGCGTCCAGGTCTGGTAGCGGCGGATGGCGGCGCGCGCATCGCCCTGCGGCAAAGGCTGGGCGGCCGTGGTGACCTGTTCATAGAACTCGCACAGCGACTGACTGCCGGTGCGCCCGCTGCGCGTGCGCCACAGCAGGTCCAGCCACTGCAGCACGGCGGCATGCAAGGCGCCCTGCCCCGTGTCTTCGGCAGCGACCAGCACGGAGGTATCGACGAAGACGGTGTTCATGCCTGGCCCTCGCGGCGCAGCGCGGCACTGCGCTGGGCGGGCTGCGTGGATGACGGCTGGCCGCCGTCCCAGCCGCGCTCGTCGGTGCGCCAGGCCAAGTAGGCGCGCTCGTAGGCGTCCTCGCGGCGCTGCATCTCGGCCATGAAGTCGCCCACCATGCGCGAGACGCTGGTGCCGCGGCGCGCGGCCTCGATGCGCGCCCATTCGAGCACGCTGTCTTCGACGGTGATGGTGAGGTTCTTCACAGGGTGCAAGTCTACACGAAATTCGTGCTCCACTGATTTCGTGTCGATTCTTGACATACTTGTTCTAGCGTTCAGGCAGCAAAAAGCGCCGCCCCTTTCGGTGACGGCGCCTTCGTCCAATAGGAAGCGAGTGTCTACTTCAGGCGCATTTCGGCAGCGCGCGCATGGCCTTGCAGGCCTTCGCCATGCGCCAGCACCGAGGCGATGCGGCCCAGGGTCTGGGCGCCCTGCTCGCTGACCTCGATGAGGCTGGATCGTTTCTGGAAGTCATAGACCCCCAGCGGCGAGGAAAAGCGCGCCGTGCCGCTGGTGGGCAGCACATGGTTGGGGCCGGCACAGTAGTCGCCCAGGCTTTCGCTGGTGTAGGCCCCCAGGAAGATGGCGCCTGCATGGCGCAGCAGCGGCTCCCACTGGTGGGGATCGTTGCTGGAGACTTCCAGGTGCTCGGGCGCGATGCGGTTGCTGATGGCGCAGGCCTCCTGCATGTCGCGCGTGAGGATGAGGGCACCCCGGTCGCTCAGGCTCTTGGCGATGATGGCGCGCCGCGGCATCTCGGGCAGCAGGCGGTCGATCTCGCGCTGGACGGCGGCGATGTAGTCGGCATCCGGGCACAGCAGGATGCTCTGCGCCAGCTCGTCATGCTCGGCCTGGCTGAACAGGTCCATGGCCACCCAGTCGGGCGGTGTGCTGCCGTCGGCCAGCACCAGGATTTCACTGGGGCCGGCAATCATGTCGATGCCCACGGTGCCGAACACACGCTTCTTGGCGCTGGCCACATAGGCATTGCCGGGGCCGGTGATCTTGTCCACCTTCGGGATGGTGGCCGTGCCGTAGGCCAGGGCCGCCACGGCCTGGGCACCGCCGATGGTGAAGCCGCGCGTGACGCCAGCCACATAGGCGGCGGCCAGCACCAGGGCATTCTTCTCGCCGCGTGGCGTGGGCACGACCATGATGATTTCCTGCACGCCAGCCACGTGGGCGGGAATGGCATTCATCAGCACGCTGGACGGATAAGCCGCCTTGCCGCCGGGCACATAGATGCCCACGCGGTCCAGCGGCGTGACCTTCTGGCCCAGCAGGGTGCCATCGGCGTCACGGTAGCTCCAGCTCTCGCCGCTGGCGCGCTTTTGTGCCTCGTGGTAGGTGCGCACGCGCTGGGCAGCGGCCGTCAGCGCATCGCGCTGCTCGTCGCCCAGGCTGTCGAAGGCGGCCTTGAGCTCGGCCTGCGTCAGCTCCAGCGCTGCCATGCCGTCCACCTGCAATCCGTCGAAGCGCGCCGTGTACTCCAGCACGGCCGCATCGCCACGCTTTTGCACATCGGCCAGGATGTCGGCCACGCGCTGCTCGATGGCCGCGTCCGTGTCTGCCGACCAATGCAGGCGCTGCGCAAAATCGTGTTCGAAGTTGGCGTCAAGCGTGGACAGGCGGGCGGGAGCGGCTTGGTATTCCATGGTGCAGAGGGCTTCAGTCTTGGGGAATGGCCGATGCGAAGGCATCGATGATCTTGCGCAGAGGGGCCTGCTTGAGCTTGAGCGAGGCCTGGTTGACCACCAGGCGCGAGCTGATCTCCATGATGGGCTCGACCTCGACCAGGTCATTGGCCCTGAGCGTGTTGCCGGTGGACACCAGGTCGACGATGGCGTCGGCCATGCCGGTCAGCGGGGCCAGTTCCATGGAGCCGTAGAGCTTGACCATGTCCACGTGCACGCCCTTGGTGGCGAAGAAGTTGCGCGCGATCTCGGGATACTTGGTGGCGATGCGCAGACGGGCGCCCTGCTTGACGGCCAGCGCGTAGTCGAAGCCGTTGCGCACGGCGACGCTGACGCGGCAGCGCGCGATCTTCAGGTCCAGGGGCTGGTACAGGCCCTGGGCACCATGCTCGATCAGCGAGTCCAGGCCGGCCACGCCGAGGTCGGCGCCGCCGTACTGCACGTAGACCGGCACGTCGGAGGCGCGCACCAGCACCACGCGCACGTGGCTCTGGTTGGTCTCGAAGATCAGCTTGCGCGACTTTTCAATGTCTTCGGTGACCGAGATGCCGGCAGCGGCCAGCAGCGGCACGGTTTCGTCGTAGATGCGGCCCTTGGACAGGGCAATCGTGATGGTCATTGGGAAACTCTTTCGATGTCGGCACCCAGGCCGCGCAGCTTGTCTTCCATGCGATCGTAGCCGCGGTCCAGATGATAGATGCGATCGACCAGGGTCTCGCCCTTGGCCACGAGGCCGGCGATGACCAGGCTGGCCGAAGCGCGCAGGTCGGTGGCCATGACGGCCGCGCCCGACAGCGACTGGCTGCCGGTGATGGTGGCCACGCGTCCGTCGGTGGTGATCTGCGCGCCCAGGCGCAGCATCTCGTCGACGTGCATGAAGCGGTTCTCGAAGATGGTCTCGGTGACCATGCTGCAGCCTTCGGCCACCAGGTTCAGCGCCATGAACTGCGCCTGCATGTCGGTGGGAAAGCCCGGGTACTCGGTGGTGCGGAAACTCTGGGCCTTGAGCTTGCCGGCGGCGCGCACGCGGATGCCGCCCTCCTCGGCGGACACTTCGGCCCCAGCGTCCTTGAGCTTGTCGATGACCGCGCCCAGGTGGTCGGCACGGCCATTGCGCAGCAGCGCCTCGCCGCCCGTGGCCGCCACGGCGCACAGGAAGGTGCCGGCCTCGATGCGGTCGGCCACCACCTGGTGCTCGCAGCCGCTCAGCCGCTCCACACCCTGGATGACGATGCGGCTGGTGCCGTGCCCTTCGATCCTTGCGCCCATCTTGATGAGCATTTCGGCCAGGTCGCCGATCTCGGGCTCCATGGCGGCGTTTTCCAGCACCGTCTCGCCTTCGGCCAGCACGGCGGCCATCAGGAAGTTCTCGGTGCCCGTGACCGTCACCATGTCGGTGGTGATGCTGGCGCCCTGCAGGCGCTTGAGATGCCCGGGCAGGCACGCGTGCATGTAGCCGTTCTCGACAACGATCTCGGCACCCATGGCCTGCAGGCCCTTGATGTGCTGGTCCACGGGGCGCGAGCCGATGGCGCAGCCGCCGGGCAGCGACACGCGGGCCTGGCCGAATCGGGCCAGCAGCGGGCCCAGGGCCAGGACCGAGGCGCGCATGGTCTTGACCAGTTCGTAGGGTGCCTCGGGGTTGGACAGCGAGCCGGCGTGGATGCGCACGGTGCCGCTGTCATCGTGCTCGGCGCCGACACCCATGTTGCGGATGAGCTTGAGCATGGTGGCCACGTCCTGCAGGCGCGGCACATTGCGCAGGGTGACGGGCTCGGACGACAGCAGCGCGGCGCACAGCTCGGGCAGGGCGGCATTCTTGGCGCCGGAGACCGTCACCTCGCCATGCAGCGCTCGGCCACCGCGAATCAGGAGTTTGTCCATGGCTGACAGACTTGAATCTGGAAATCGGGAAAAAGGAGATGCCGCACGGGCCGTATCGACCAGTTGCGGCAGAAAGTCTGAGGCGTCGTGACCGGGCTGTGCGCTCAGGCCTGGCCGGCCTGGGCAGCCCACTCGGCGGGCGTGTAGGTCTTCATGGACAGCGCATGGACCTCGTCGGTATGCATGCGCTGGCCCAGCGTGGCGTAGACCAGGCGCTGGCGCTGCAGCAGGCGCTGGCCCTCGAATTGGGCCGAGACGATGGTGGCAAACCAGTGCCGTCCGTCGCCTTCCAGCGCAATGTGTTCGCAAGGCAGGCCGGTGGCGATCAGTTCCTTGAGTTGGTCTGCAGTCATGGGGAAGCTTTCCTGCCATGCATCGCGGCATGGCCTTGGTTGGCGGCGGCGCCGGGCGCCGGCCGCCTGTTCATGGGTGGGTTCGAAAATGCCGGCACAGCGCCCGCCGCAGCCTGAGAAAAAACCTCAGCCGCGGATCTTGTAGCCGATGCGCAGCAGATGCACGGCCAGGGCACTCACTGCCAGCCAGGCCGAGCCGACGATGGCCAGGCTGACCCAGGGCGATACGTCGCTCTGGCCGAAGAAGCCGTAGCGGAAACCGTCGATCATGTAGAAAAACGGGTTCAGATGGCTGACTTTTTGCCAAAAAGGCGGCAGGGACTGGATCGAATAGAACACGCCCGACAGGAACGTCATGGGCATGATCAGGAAGTTCTGAAAGGCCGCCATCTGGTCGAACTTGTCGGCCCACAGGCCGGCGATCACGCCCAGCGTGCCCAGCAGCGCCGCGCCCAGCAGGCCGAAGACCAGAATCCACAGCGGTGCCGTGAACTCGGGAATGGCGAAGTACAGCGTGACGACGAACACGCCCGCGCCCACCAGCAGCCCGCGCAGCACCGACGCTCCCACATAGGCCCCGAACCAGGCCCAGTGCGACAGCGGCGTGAGCAGCACGAAGACCATGGAGCCCATGATCTTGCTCTGCACCAGGCTGGAGGAGCTGTTGGCGAAGGCGTTCTGCAGCACGCTCATCATCACCAGGCCAGGGATCAGGAAGGCCGTGTAGCTGATGCGGTCATACACCAGCACCCGGCCTTCGAGCACATGGCCGAAGATCAGCAGATAGAGCACGGCCGTGAGCACGGGTGCGGCCACGGTCTGGAAGCTGACCTTCCAAAAGCGCAGCACTTCCTTCTTGAGCAGGGTCTGCCAGCCGTTCATGCCGAAGCTCCCTGCGAAGTCTGTCCCTGCTCGTTCATCACATGGATGAAGACGTCCTCCAGATCGGCGCGGCGGATTTCCACGTCCTCGGGCACGACGGAGCCCTCGCGCAGCGCGGCGAGCAGGCGTTCCACATCGCTGGCGTCGTTGGCGGGTATCTGCACGATGCGGCCGGTCACCCGCGCACGCGCGGCCAGGGCCGGCGGCAAGGCGGTATCGGTCTTGAACTGCAGCACGTTGGAGGAGGCGGACTTGAGCAGATCCGACATGGTCGAGAGCTTGACGATGTTGCCCTGCTTGAGCATGGCCACGCGGCTGCACAGCGCCTCGGCCTCTTCCAGGTAGTGGGTGGTGAGCAGCACGGTATGGCCTTCGCGGTTCAGGCGTGCGATGAAGTGCCACAGCGTCTGGCGCAGCTCCACGTCCACGCCAGCCGTGGGCTCGTCGAGCACGATGATGGGCGGCTTGTGCACCAGCGCCTGGGCCACCAGCACGCGGCGCTTCATGCCGCCGGACAGCTGGCGCATGTTGGAATTGGCCTTGTCGGTCAGCCCCAGGCTGTGCAGCAGCTCGTCGATCCAGTCGTCATTGTTCCTGACGCCGAAATAGCCGGACTGAAAGCGCAGCGCCTCGCGCACATTGAAGAAGGGATCGAAGACCAGCTCCTGCGGCACGATGCCCAGCTTGCGCCGGGCAGCCGAGTAGTCGGCATGCACGTCGCTGCCCTGGACCAGCACGCGGCCGCTGGTGGCGCGCGACAGGCCGGCCAAGATGCTGATCATCGTGGTCTTGCCAGCGCCATTGGGACCGAGCAGGCCGAAGAACTCGCCCTCCTCAATGTCCAGACTCACGTGATTGAGCGCCTGGAAGGCCCCCTTGGGGGTCTGGTAGGTCTTGGAGATGGATTGGAATGAGACGGCAGACATGCGAGGCGCGATTCTAGGCCCTTGCAGCCAAACCTGCCTTGCAGGGCTCTTTGCAGCGGCGCGCTGCGCCGGCTCAAGAGGGGGAGGATGCGGCCGTGTCGGCCAGCAGCCCGTCGACGCCATACAGCGCCGCCATGGACTGCAGGCCCTGCGGCAGGCCCACGACCACCAATTGCTTGTCTGCCGCCTTCGCGGTGCGGCGGCAGGCCAGCAGCACGGCCAGTGCGGACGAGTCGAAGACCTCGACACCGCTGGCATCGACACGCACCTGGGCGCCATCGAAGGCCTGCACCTGGGGCCGCAGCTGCACGAGACAGCTGCGCGCCTGGCGGTAGGTCAGTTCACGGGGGAGCTGCAGCATGGCGCGTGCGTCCGCGGCTGTCAGCCCTTGGAGGGCGGCGTGGCCGGCATCTTGCTGCGCGTGGCCAGGGTCTCGATCAGGCCGTCGATGCCGCGGGCATTGATTTCCTGGCTGAACTGGTTGCGGTAGGTTTCCACCAGCCACACGCCCAGCACGTTCAGGTTGTAGATCTTCCAGCCGTCGCCGGACTTCTCGAGCCGGTAGTCCAGCTGCACGGGCTCGCCGCGGCCCAGCACCTCGGTGCGCACCAGCACATCGGTGTCGCCGGCTGCCGCGCGCAGGGGCTTGACGTTGATGGTCTGGTTGCTGACCTGCGTCAGCGCGCCCGAATAGGTGCGGATCAGCAGGGCCTTGAACTCGGTCTCCAGCTTCTCGCGCTGCGCAGGCGTGGCCTGGCGCCAGGCCGGCCCCACCGAGGCGGAGGTCATGCGGCGGAAATTCACATACGGCATGACCTTGTCATTGACCAGCGCATTGACCTTGGAGACATCGCCCTCGCGCAGCGAGGGGTCCTTCTTGATGGTTTCCAGCACGTCGGTGGAGACACGCTTGATCAGCGCATCGGGGGTCTCGCCGGCTGCGCGGGCCGGCAGTGCCGCACCAAGGGTTCCCATGGCCAGCACGGCTGCAGCGGCAGCACTCCAGGCACGTCGATTGATCATCACTCTTCCTTTCCCAGCAGGGCCTCATGCCCCGGACCGGGTTGATATTGCACATTTTTCCGGCCGCGCCATGTCAGGCAGCGGCCGTTTTTCATCTCGGGATGTTACGAACTGCTTACTTCGCGCCGTCTTCGGGCGGCAGCTTGCCGGCATCGTCGTCGTAATCCTCGATGCGACCGTCATCACCCGACTTGCCACGCCGCAGGTTCAGGTAGACATCGCGCGTCAGGCTGTAGCGGTCGAGCGCGACGGAGTCCAGCGTGTCGGAGGCATTGAGCAGGCGGGCACGTGTATCCACCAGTCGCAGCACATACAGGCTGTTGCGAACCGGGATGTCGTTGATCGCCGACATGGGGTTGCCCCAGGCATCCACCGGAAGAGCCGCAGTGTCACGCACCGTGGACGGGCCCAGCAGCGGCAGCACCAGGTACGGCCCGGTGGGCACGCCCCAGCGACCCAGGGTCTGGCCGAAGTCCTGCTTTTGGCGCTCGATGCCGGCCTCGCTGGCGATGTCGAGCAAGCCGCCCAGGCCGAAGACCGTATTCACCGAGAACCGCACGACGGAGTTGTAGGCGCCTTCGGCCTGGCCCTGCAGCGCGTTGTTCACGAAGGACCAGACATCGCTGAGGTTGGAGAAGAAATTGCTCACGCCATCGCGGGCCAGACGCGGAGTGACGTCGCGGTAGACCGTGGCCACCGGCTTCAGGACGGCACGGTCCAGGCCGTCGTTGAACGAGTAGACGCTGCGGTTGAACGGCTCGAACGGGTCCTGGGGATTGCGGGCCTCGCCCGGCGCGGTGGCGCAGCCGCTGAGCAGCGAAGCGGCGGCCAATGTGCCCAGCATGGCTGTGCGCTGCCAGGATGCTGCCTGGACTGCAGGGCGACCCGCGGTCGCCTGTTCATGGTTGGTTGTCATTCTTTGCCTCCTGCACCGGAGCTGCCACCCTGCTCGGCCTTGCCGTAGAGGAACTGTCCGATCAGATTTTCCAGCACAACGGCCGACTGGGTTGCGACGACGCGGTCGCCATCCTTGAGGTTGTGGTCATCTGCGCCGGCTTCGATGCCGATGTACTGGTCGCCGAGCAGGCCGCTGGTCAGGATCTTCAGGGAACTGTCCTTGGGAAACGCGTAGCGGTTTTCCATGGCCATGGTCACGCTGGCCTGAAAGACCTGATCGTCGAAGGTGATGGATTCCACGCGGCCCACGACGACGCCCGCGCTGCGCACGGCCGCCTTGGGCTTGAGTCCGCCGATGTTGTCGAAGCGCGCGGTCAGCGTGTAGGTTTTCTGGAAGCTCAGGCTCAGCAGGTTGGCCGACTGCAGCGCCAGGAACACCAGCGCCGCAGCGCCGATCAGCACGAACAGTCCGACCCAGACATCACTCTTGGATTGCTGCATGGTTTGTTTTTCCTTGTTTTGCGGGGGTGGCTTCGGCGCCGGGTCAAAGGCTGAACATCGTGGCCGTGAGCAGGAAGTCCAGCCCCAGCACGGCCAGCGAGGCCATCACCACCGTGCGCGTGGTCGCGCGGGACACGCCTTCGGGCGTGGGCTTGGCTGCATAGCCCTGCAGCAGCGCGATGAAGGTCACCGCCACGCCGAACACCAGGCTCTTGAGAACGCCGTTGCCCAGGTCATACCACCAGTCCACGCCGTTTTGCATCTGGCCCCAGAAGGCACCGCCATCGACGCCGATCATGACCACGCCCACCAGCCAGCCGCCGATCACGCCGACGGCGCTGAAGACAGCGGCCAGCAGCGGCATGGCGATCAGGCCGGCCACGAAGCGCGGCGCCAGGATGCGGCGCACGGGGTCCACGGCCATCATTTCCATGGCCGACAACTGCTCGCCGGCCTTCATGAGGCCGATCTCGGCCGTCAGCGCCGTGCCGGCACGGCCGGCAAACAGCAGCGCCGTGACGACGGGGCCGAGCTCGCGCACCAGGGACAGCGCCACCAGCAGGCCCAGCGCCTCGGCCGAGCCGTAGCGCTGCAGGGTGTAGTAGCCCTGCAGGCCCAGCACGAAACCGACGAACAGGCCGGACACGCCGATGATGGCCAGCGAATAGTTGCCCAGGAAATGGATCTGGTCGCCAATCAGCCGCGGCCTGCCCAGCGCCGGCCCCATCAGCGCGAGCAGGCGGCCGAACAGGCGGGTGCCCATGCCCAGCTGGGTCAACTGGTGGCGCACGGCCGCGCCTATGCGAGCGGGATGCAGCCGGTTCATGCGCGCCTCCGGCCGCTGGCCTTGACCGGGCTTTCAGGCGTGCCGAAATCCTCTTCGGCACTCACGCCGGGGTAATGGAAGGGTACGGGGCCGGTGGCGCGTGCGTGGATGAACTGCTGCACCAGCGGATCGGGATTGGCCTTGACTTCCTCGGGCGAGCCCTGGGCGGCGACACCGCCGTTGCCCAGGATGACCACATGGTCGGCCACATGGAAGGTTTCCTCCACGTCATGGGACACCAGGATGGAGGTCAGGCCCATGGCGTCGTTGAGTTCTCGGATCAGTTGGGCAGCGGTGCCCAGGGAAATGGGGTCCAGCCCGGCGAAGGGCTCGTCGTACATGACCAGTTCGGGGTCCAGTGCAATGGCCCGCGCCAGCGCCACGCGGCGGGCCATGCCGCCCGATATCTCGCTGGGCATGAGGTCGCGCGCACCGCGCAGACCCACGGCATGCAGCTTCATGAGCACGATGTCGCGCACCAGTTCGTCGGGAAGGTCGGTGTGCTCGCGCAGCGGGAAGGCCACGTTGTCGAACACGCTCATGTCGGTGAACAGGGCGCCGAACTGGAACAGCATGCCCATGCGCCGGCGCGCAGCGTACAGGCCCGCGGCGTCCATGGTGGTGACGTCCTTGCCATCGAACAGCACCTGCCCCTGCTGGGCATGCTGCTGGCCGCCGATCAGGCGCAGCACGGTGGTCTTGCCCCCGCCCGATGCGCCCATCAGGGCCGTGACTTTGCCGCGCGGCACCTGCAGCGACAGGTCGCGCAGGATCACACGCTCGCCATAGCCGAAGGTGACGTTGCGCAACTCCACGAAAGAGGCGGTTGGGATCATGCTGTGGTGCGGTCGATAAATGTTCGCAGGCAAGCCCGCTATTGTGCAGACAGGTGCCGCTGCTTGCTCACCACCGACCGAGATAAACATACATCCGTGTATGTTTCTCAAAAAGTCATGGCAGAAACCGCCATAAAAAAAAGAGCATGCTTTGCTTGCTACACAAGCGTTGCACGCTCTCTGGACCTGGGGAAAATCCGGACTGGACAGATGTTTTTTTACAACATGTTCTGCAGGAATGCCTGGGTCCGTGTGTGCTGCGGCGCCGCAAAGAATGCTTCCGCAGGGCCTTGCTCGACGATCTCCCCCTTGTCCATGAAGATCACGCGATTGGCCACTTCACGGGCAAAGCCCATCTCGTGGGTCACGACCAGCATGGTCATGTGCTCCTGCGCCAGCTCGCGCATGGTGCGCAGCACCTCGCCGGTCAGCTCGGGGTCCAGTGCGGAGGTGGGCTCGTCGAACAGCAGGATGTCGGGCTCCATGGCCAGGGCCCGGGCAATGGCCACGCGCTGCTTTTGCCCGCCCGACAGACGGTTGGGATAGGCATCGCGCTTTTCCAGCAGGCCCACCTTGTGCAGCAGCGCCTCGGCCTTGGGCACGATCTGCTCGCGCCTGAGGCCCTTGACGACGATCGGCGCCTCGATGACGTTCTCCAGCACCGTGAGGTGCGGGAACAGGTTGAAGGACTGGAACACCATGCCCATCTTGCGGCCGATCTGGCGGATCTGCGCCTCGGGCACGTAGTGGGCACGGCCGTCCGCGCCGCTGTCCACCAGCACTTCGCCTTCAACGGCGACACGGCCGCTGTCAATGGTTTCCAGGTGGTTGAGGCAGCGCAAAAAGGTGCTTTTGCCCGATCCCGAGGGACCGATGATGGCCACCACCTCGCCACGCGCCAGCTCCAGCGAAACGCCGCGCAGCACCGGCACGCCGCCAAAGCCCTTGCAGATGTTCTGCGCCGAGATCATGGTCTCGGGCGCGTTATCACGCGTCGTATTTGGCATGGCGTTTTTCTAGGTATTGGAAGATCCAGGTCAACACGAGAGTCATGACCAGATAGAAGCCTGCGGCCACCACGAAGGGCGTGATGGTGAAGTCGCGCTGCACGATGCCGCGCGCCGCGCGCAGCAGATCGTTCAGGGCCAGCACGTAGATCAGCGAGGTGTCCTTGACCAGGGTGATGGTCTCGTTGCTCACGGGCGGGATGATGCGCGCCCACATCTGCGGCAGGATGATGCGGCGCATGGTCTGGCCGTAGCTCATGCCCAGCACCTTGGCGCCCTCGTACTGGCCGCGGTCCACGGACTGGATGCCCGCGCGGAAGATTTCGGCGAAGTAGGCGGCGTAGTTCAGCGCGAAGGCGACCACGGCGGCCGGGAAATCGGGCAGGCGCACGCCGATCACGGGCACGAAGGGCAGCGCGAAGTAGATGAACAGCATCTGCAGCATCAGCGGCGTGCCGCGCATCAGCCAGATGTAGCCGCCGACCAGCCGGCTCAGGGCGGGAAAGCGGGAGATGCGCATCAGCGCCAGCGACAGTCCCAGGGGAATGGACAGCGCCAGGGTGATGACGAAGAGCTTGAGGGTGACCAGGGCGCCGGCGGACAGCGGCCCCATGAGCGAGATTACATATTCCATCGAATGGCCTCAGTGCGGTGCGCGGCCCCGCCGGCATCGGCAGGATCCGGGCAGCCACGGGCGCGTGCGTCCCAGAACGCAAAAGACCGGCAATGCCAGGCTGGCCTTGCCGGTCGCATGGTGTGCCGGATTTACTTGATGATGTCCTTGCCGAACCACTTGGAGGCGATTTCGGCGGCCTTGCCGTCCTTCTTCATCTCGGCCAGCGCGGCTTCGAGCTTGCCCAGAACTTCGGTGTCTTCCTTGCGCAGGCCCACGCCGTAGTCCTCGGTGCCGAAGTTGTCCTCGAGCACCAGGTACTCGCCAGCCTTCTTGGCCACGTGGAAGCGCCCCACGACCTCGTCGACCACGACGGCGTCCAGGCGGCCGGCCGACAGGTCCATCAGCGCGGTGATGTTGTCGCCGAAGGTCTTCAGGTCCTTGAAGCTGGCGGCCACGGCGGCGTCCTTCTTGATGGCGTCCACGGCCGAGCTGCCATCCTGCGCGCCCACGACCTTGCCGGCCAGGCCAGCCTTGTCCTTGATGTCGGAGTCGGCGCGCACGATGATGATCTGGTGGTTCTCCATGTAGGGCGCGGTGAAGGCGATGTTCTTCTTGCGCTCTTCGGTGATGGTCAGGCCGTTCCACAGCGCGTCGACGCGCTTGCCGACCAGCTCGGCCTCCTTGGCGCTCCAGTCGATGGGCTTGAAGTCCACCTCCACGTTCATGCGCTTGGCGGCTTCACGCGCCATGTCGATGTCGAAGCCGACGATCTCGTTCTTGTCGTCACGAAAGCCCATGGGCGGGAAGTTGTCGTCCAGGCCGATCACCAACTTGGTCATGGCTGCCGGCACGGGGGCGGCAACCGGCGCGGCGGCGGTCGATGCGGACTCGTTCTTGCCGCAGGCTGCCAGCAGTGCAGACAGGGCCACCATGGCCAAGAGGGTGCGTTTTTTCATGGCTTAAAGCTTTGGAGTGGAAAAAGCGAAAGGCGGCGGCCGCTGCACGCAAGGTGCACAATCGTTGTAATGAATGGTTCCTTGGCGGAACCTTTGTCTCGGTTGGGTGCCGGCGCCGAATCCCGTATTGTCGCGCAGACCGGCGCCCCCCGCCAACACGCTGGATCAAGACCGTGCAAATCGGCAAAGGGCGAGAGATGCCTGCCGGTCACTGCAGCATGAAGGTCTTGTACTCGAGCCGGTTGAGTTCGCGCGAGAGCATGAACAGGCCCACGCACAGCGTCACCAGCATGGCCAGGCAAAAGCCGTAGCCATAGAACGCGGCGCCCAGCGCCAGCGAAATGCCCGTGAAGGCGATGTTCAGCACCACCAGAAGCAGGCACAGCATGAAGACGATGCGCCGCTCGTCCAGATAGAAGAACACGTTGAGCACGGCCATCACGCCCACCTGCAGCCCGGCGCCGACCACCTGCACATGCAGCAGCGGCAGGTACAGCTGGGAGATGCCCAGCAACTGCAGGATGGCCGGTCCGGCAACCAGGGTGACGAGAACGGCCAGCGTCTGCACCTTGGCGATCTCGCCCAGGCCCGCCTGGATGGCGTAGACCATCTCGTTGCGCATGGACTCGATGTACTCGAGCGATCCGCCGCCGCGCACGGCATCGAAGAACTTGTCGTAGTACTCGACGAAGTCGGTCTCGATGCGCACCAGAAAGACCGCCATGCCCGGAATGATGGACAGGTAGGACAGGAACACCGGCAGGTCGTAGATCAGCGAGGCCCTGAGCCCACCGATGATCTGCTGCGAGGTCGGCGGGTAGTACCAGAACATGAACTTGTCGATCCAGATGCCCAGGTTGTAGAGCACGCCGATGGCGATCAGCGCCGGAAAGATCAGCGAGCGCTGCGTGAAGTCGAAGGCGATCCAGCGCTTTTGCAGCGGAAAGCTGCGCAGCACGATCAGCCACATGCCGGCCAGCAGCAGCACGTGGCCGATCACGAAGCTGGCCAGCAGCCCTTCCAGCCCCCAGTACCGCAGCGGCAGCGCCAGCAGCACGATGAGCAGGTAGGTGGCGCCGAACAGCCCGGCAATGGCCCGGTAGTGCTTGAGGCCCGACAGCAGCACGGTCATGACCCAGACCACGCACATCAGCGTGAAGCCCGCCAGCATCAGCACGCGGTACAGCAGGCCCTGGCCCGGCAGCACCACGAAAAGCGCCAGCGTGCCCAGCGCGCTGGCCGTGGCCACGACCACCAGCAGCAGGCCATGCAGGTTGGGCAGGATGCTCTCGTCCTTCTTGAGGAACAGCTGGTCCGAGACAAAGCGCGTGAAGGCCAGCTGCGCCGCCCCGGTCAGGATCAGGCTGCTGGCCACCAGGTAGGTGACCGAGGTCTGGAACTGCGTGACCAGCAGCGGCGGCGCCACTACGCTGACGCTGAACACCCCCACCAGCAGGATGCCGATGATGGAGAACACCCACGGCCCCGAGCCGATCACGCCCGCATAGGCGTAGGCCTGGAGCACGCTGGTCAGCGTGTTCTTTCGCAGCAGGTGGCGCAGTTCGAATCCAATGCCGGCCATCAGTGTTTTTCCTCGGACTGTTGCAGCGCCCTGTCATAGACCTGCCTGTAGCGCTCGAACAGCAGCCGGTCGGAGTAGTAGCGCTCCACGCGCGCAATCCCGGCCGCGCTGGCGGCCTGCCATTGCCCGGGCGATGCCAGCAGCTCCAGGCAGGCATCGGCCAGTGCCTCGGGGTTGGCAATGCCGACCACGCGCCCGCACGAGCCCAGGGCCTGGTCCTCGGGTCCCAGCCCGTCGATGAGCTGGCGGCACGAGCCCACGTCGGTGCTGACCACGGGCACGCCGGCGGCCTGTGCTTCGAGAATCACCAGGGGCAGCGCCTCGCTGATGGACGACAGCACGACCACGCCCACCTTGGGCAGCAACTCCTCCACCTTCTGCATGCCCAGAAAGCGTACGTTGGCCTGCAGGCCCAGGCTGTCCACGAGGTTCTGGCATTCATCGGCATAGGCCGGGTCTTCGGCCGTGGGGCCGGCCACCCAGGCCTGGGCCTGGGGCATCCGGTTGACCACGCGGCGCATGGCGCGGATGAAGGTCTTGATGTCCTTGATGGGCACCACGCGGCCGATCAGGCACAGCACGGGCGGCGTCTCGGCCGGCCGCTGGGCGCGCAGCGGCGCAAAGCGCTCTATGCGGATGCCGTTGGGAATGCTGACCGTGCGCTCTGCCGCCGCGCCATCGGCCACCTGGCGCAGGCGGTTGTTCTCGTACAGCGCAATGATGGGGTCGGCCGCGCCATAGCAAAAGCGTCCCATCCAGTCGAAAAACCGTATCCACATCTGCCGGAAGAACGACACCTCCATGGGGTCGCGCTGGAAGATGTTGCGGTTGTCGCGGATCCAGGTGCTCTGCAGCAGGTCGATCTGCCGCTCCTTGGTATAGATGCCATGCTCGGACAGCACCAGCGGCAGGCCGCGCGAATGGTGCAGCAGCCCCCCCAGAAACCCCGCATAGCCCGTGGAGACCGTATGCAGCACGCGCACCGGAATCAGCCCGTGGGCGATGCGCGCCATCAGCCACAGCGGCTGCAGCATGATGCGCACGGTCCAGAAGAAGTCCACGAAGGATGGATCGGTGCAGTGGCGCCGGTAGCTGTCGCGGATCAGGTCCCAGGCGAATTCGCTGTGCAGGAAATCCTCCAGCGGCAGGCTGCCGCCGGGCTGCAGTTCCAGCGCAATCGAGCGCATGGCCGCCAGCACCTTGGCCCGGCTTTCGTCACTGCCGTCATGTGCCTCCAGCGCTTGCAGGAACTCCCGGGCCTTGGCCAGGGCTTCGGGATGGCCGCGCGAGGGCGCAGGCTGGATGTTGGAGTGCAGGGCGTCAAAGAGGAAATGCTGCTCGAAGTGCACCACGTTGGGCGGCAGCGCGTAGCGGAAATCGCCATAGTCCTCGCGCCGGCTTCCCAGGAAGACGATGGCGAAGCGGTGCTCGGGATAGGCCTGCAGGATCTGGTTGACCCAGCTGGACACGCCGCCGCTGACATAGGGAAACGTGCCCTCCAGCAGCAGCGCGATGTCCGCACTGGCCGCCGTGGGGAACTGGCTCGCACGGCTCATGAGGCACTCCAGTAGCGGATGCTGGGCTTCAGGCGCGGCAGGGCATGCTCGATGTCCAGCGATCGCATCAGCGCCTGCGCCTTGGCGAACTCGCGCCGCTCGAACAGCAGCTCGGCCTGGTAGGGCACGACGCGCGCGGGCTCCATGCCCAGCGCCAGCGAGCGCTCGTAGCAGGCCAGCGACTCCACCTGCCTGCCCTGCAGATGCAACAGCCGGCCACGGCGCAACAGCAGCAGCGCGTTGTCGGGCCGCTGGGCCAGCACCAGGTCGCAGTAGTGCAGGGATTGCTGGATGGCGTGGTCACGCACATCGCCCTGCGCCACGCCCTGGTAGACCAGCTCCGCATACAGGTCGGTGAGCGCCCGAGCCGCCTGCAGTCCGCGCGGCCCGCAGGGCGCATCGCCCTCGGACTGGCGGGCATGCTCGAACAGCTGAAGCTCCTGATGGATGGTCTTGCTGATCTCGCGCTCCTTGGCGTCCAGCATGCTGTAGGCCAGCAGGCGCAGGTCCTCGCTGGAATCGCCCAGCGCCGTGCGCAGCATGGGCGAGGCAATGCGCCCCGGCACGCTGCCCAGCGCCACCATGGCCCGCATGCGCGAGGCGACGGGCACATTGGGATTGGCCAGGAAGGACTGCAGGCCCGCCTGGCGGCGGCTGGTGCCGGACTGCTGGTGCGGGTCGAAATCGGGCAGGGGCATCACCGGAAAGCGCTGGCCACCGCGCGGGCCGCGCTGCGTGTGCAGCGCAATGGTGGCCACGACGGCGCCCAGGATGCCGGCCACCGGCACGGCATAGGCAAACAGCCCCATCAGCGCCACCAGGGCCAGGCGCTGGCGCACCGACCTGGCCGAGGTGGCCAGGAACGGCGCCAGGCACAGCGCCAGCAGGCCACTGGCCAATCCATGGGCCATGAGATAGCCCAGCAGGGCGGCATCCGACTGGCTGCGCAGCAGCCACAGGCTGCTCCAGGAGGCGATCTCCGCGGCCAGCGCGCCCAGGGCCAGCTTGAGGTTAAGCATGGCCCTGCCCCATCTGGTGCAGCCGCTCCAGCACGCTGATGGCCGAGCAGCGGTCCAGCAAGATGGTGCGCGGGAAGATGCCCGCATCGGCCAGCGAGGCCACGCCGCGCTGGGCCAGCCAGGCCTCGATGCGGTTCAGGTAGCCCTCGGCCGTGGCGTTGGTGCCCAGCGGCATGAAGATGGCCAGCAGCTGCCGGCCATCGCGTTCCTGCAGCCAGGAACGGTCCAGCATGCGCTCCAGCCGCATGATCTGCTGGGCCATCTGCGCCTGGACGGCCGATGGCGACAGCTCCAGCGCCACCACCACGCTGCTCAGGCGCGCGCTGCGGTTCACATGCTCCATGCGCTGCACCTCGAAGGCGAAGTGCGGCGGGCAGTCGGGATAGGCCTGCAGCAGCGGTGCGGCCAGGCTGTTGGCAGCCACGCTGTCGGTGTAGTAGCCCAGCAGCAGGTTGATGGTCTGCAGCGCTTCTTCCTGCAGTGCGAAGAAAGGCATTTCCTCGACCAGCAGCAGGCCGTAGATCTCGCCTTCCAGGTCCAGCATGGGCGCCACGACGATGTACTGCGTCTGCTGGCCTTGCGCCATGCTTTGCGAGATATGGCACAGCACATGGCTGTCCAGCGCCTGGCGCACCAGCGGGTCATGGACATGGATGGGCCGCTCGCCGCCCAGCTGGGCAATGGGCGTGGAGTCCAGCACATCGTTGCGCACGGGCACCAGGCTGGCCACGCTGATCTGGCTGAAGCGCGCCAGCAGGTTGAGCAGGCTTTGCGCATCGCCCTCGGCGCCGCTGAGGCCGCTGAGCACGTTGATGGCGTCGCGCATGGACACGGGACGGCCTATGAGCTCCTGCTCGAGGCGGTCATGCGACAGGCGCAGCAGGTAGTGCTGGCGGATCAGCTGCTCGGTGCGCTGGTCCATGTAGTTCTGCGCCGTGCGCGCACGGCGTATGCGCGCGCGCCACAGGCTGGAGATCTCGCCCACGACCATGACCAGGATCAGGCCGCCCAGGAAATACTGTTCGGGAAACAGCGACAGATCCCGCTGGTTGACGCCCAGCCATGCCAGCAGCAGCACACCGGACGCCGACAGGCCGGCAACGGGCCCGTAGCGCAGGGCCACGACCACGGGCGCCAGCCAGGCCCAGGGAAACTCCGCCTCCACCCACAGGGGATTGGCGGGGTTGGCCCACATGCCGGCCAACAGGGCCAGCAACGGCAAAAGCAGCGTCTCTCCCACCACCACCCAGGGCTTGGCGCTTGTCTGCACAAGCAGGCCCAGGGGCGAACCCCTGAATTCCGCGGCAATGCCGGCTCGGCGCGGTGCATCGGGATGCGGTGCCGCCTTGGGCGTGGTGGCTTGGTCTGGCATGGAAAATCGTTCCTCGATGCGCTTATCGGGCGTTGGCCAGGCCCGTGCCCAGCAGATTGCGGATCAGCTTCTGGCCCACGGCGGCCAGGGCCTCGCGGCTCCAGCCGCTTTGCGCGCCCGCGCCGCTCCACACGGTGGCGCCGGTGCCCACGTCCACGATCTCCAGCGTCACGCCCACGGCCGGTTCGCCATCCACTCCGACCTTGTAGCGCCATTCGTCCACCGCGCCCGTCAGCGCATAGCGCACGCCTTCGCCGCGCGCCCAGGCCAGGGCGTCCTCGCGGCGCTTGGCGTCGCGGCCGTCGAACAGCGTCTCCTGCAGCGCATCGCCCGTGTAGCGCTTGACCTGGCCCACGCCGCGCGCATTGATCAGCGCCGTGGCGATGGCGGCGGCGCGGTTGCCGGCCATGGGTGTCTCGGTGTGGTTCTCGAAGGGCAGCACGGCCCAGCTGGCGTTCGTCTCCAGCGCGGGCGCCGTGCCCCGGTCGATGGTCGAGCAGGCAGACAGCAGGCCGACAAGGGCCATACCCGTGAGCACGCGAAGGCGGGAGGCAAAAGAAGTGCGGTGTGTCATGGAAAGGCTCCTTGAAGTCTTCGGATCAGTAGTGGAGGCGGTAGGTGAGCAACAGCTCGCGGGTATTGCCCACAGTGTTGATGCCCGACTTGGACAGGTTCAGGCCCAGCGCGAGGTGGTCCGCGCCGAACAGGCTGGTGGCCAGGCCCATGCCCAGCTCGTAGCCCGCGCCGTTGATGCTGTGGTGCGTCAGGGCCAGGCTGGCATAGGGCCGCAGCGCGCGCGTGTATTGCTGCTCGTAGCCCGTGTTGAACATCATCTGCAGGCCCGAGAAGCGGAAGCTGCGCGGCAACAGATAGTCGATGGTGGGATCGTTGAACGCAGGCAGGTAGCCCAGGATGGCCGCATCCCTGCCCTGCAGCAGCGCCGGGTCGGTGCGGCTGTAGCGGTGCCAGGAGGTGAAGGCGCCGAACTGCAGGGTGGGTGCCTCGCTGCGATAGGTGTGCAGGTATTGCAGCATCGCATGGTTGCCGGAGCCCACGCGGGCGCCGCTTTGCACGCGGTAGCGCTCCGATGCCAGCTCCAGCGTGATCTGGTCCAGGCGCGAGAGCTGGTAGCTGCTGCCCAGCGACACGCGGTCCTTCATGCCGCCCATGCGCATGGCCAGCGTTTCCTGCGTGGCCAGGTGTCGGCCCAGCGATGCCTGCAGGCTCCAGCGGCTGTCCACGTTGTAGGTCTGCGTGAACTGCATCGGCGTGTAGCTCTCCAGGCTTTCGCGCCGGCCCAGCATGAACTCGCTGGAGGCCGACTGCGTCTTGCGCGTCAGGCGCAGGCCGATGCCCCGCTCCTGGGAGGGTCCGCGCACCAGGGTGCTTTTGTTGACCGTGCGGCGCACGTCCTCGGCATCCAGGTCCAGCGCCCAGCGGGGGTTGAGACCCACATGCCAGCGCAGCCGCGAGACCTGCTCGTCGATGGCGTCCATGCGGCGATTGCGCAACTGCAGGCCGCCGTAGTCGCTGAAGGCCAGCAACTGCTCGGTCAGCCCCAGGTGAAGGGGATCGTCGTCGGGCTGGTAGGCCATGCTCTCGAAGCCCGCGGTCTGCGCCAGCCGCACATCGCCCACCATGGCCGCCGCGTTGATGCGGTCGTAGCGCGGCAGTGCCTCGTCATGGCGCTGCAGCAGCTGCCCGGCCTGGGCCACATCCTTTTCCGCCAGGGCCACCGTGATCTCGGCCCACAGCGGTGCGCTGGCACTCTTGCTGCGGCTGCGCGCGTACTGCTGCCAAAGGTAGCCGCGCTCGGCCTGGTATTCGCCGCGCTCCTGCAGCCAGGCGATGGCCAGCTCGGCCGCAGCGGCGGAATGCTCGCGGCGCCCGCCTTGCAGGTCCATGCGCAGCAGCTCGCGCATCAGGGCGAATTCGGCATCGCCCTGGGTATGAAAGAGCATGAGCCGGCTGCGTGCCTGGCGCTGGACCTCGTCCAGGCCCTCGGCGGTCAGCCAGCGGCGGGCCGCATCGGCCGAAGGGCCCTGCTGCGCACGCGTGCGCGCCTTCTCGCGCTGCCACAGCTGCTGCCTCAGGTTCCAGGCCTGGTCCGCCTGCTGGTTCTGCTCCAGCGCGTCCGCGTACTGCATCATCCACAGGAAGTCGTCGGCATGCTCCGTGCGGTGCGGCTTCAGATACCGCTCCAGCGCAACGGCCGGGCGCGACAGCGTCATGTAGGCCGCCGCCAGGGCGCCGTGCATGTCGGCATCACGTGCCCACACGGGCTCGGCCGCCGCCAGCAGCAGCTTGAGGGCCGCCGCGTTCTGCGTGTCGATCAGCAGCCACATCAGGCCCTGGCGCAGCGGCGTGGAGCCGGGGTCCAGCGCCAGGCCCTTCTCGAAGGCTTCCATGGCCTTTTTCGGCTGCGCAGTGCGCTGGTAGTAGGCGCCCAGGATCTGGAAGAAGGTGGGCTGGCCCATCAGGCGCTTGAGCAAGGCCGGGTCGGCCATGATGCGCTCGACCTGGCGGCCGATCTGCGTCCAGTCCTCCTGGTCCTCCAGCAGGTAGAAGGCCTGTGTCAGATGGCGCACGTCCTGGAACTGCTCCCAGGCATGCAGGGACATCTGGGCCGCCTCGCGCCGGTCGGTGCGCTGCAGCAGGCGGATCACTTCGTCGTAGTCGCTGATGCCGGCGTGCGGCGTCTGCAGCAGGCGGCGGTAGGCCTTGAGCGTCAGCGCCTCCTGGCGCTGGTCCTGGGCCAGGTCGCCCAGCAGGCGCCAGTACTCGCCTTCGTCCTGCATGCCGGCCGGAACGCGCGTCTGTGCGTCTTCCAGCCAGCGCAGGCCCAGCGCCGGCTCGCCCTGCAGCAGCGCGAGCACGGCGGCGGGCATGACATGGGCCGGCGTGCGCTGCTCGGGATCGCTGAGCACGCGCTTCCATGCCTGCAGCGCCAGCGGCGAACGGCCTGCGCGCTCGGCCAGCTGGGCCAGCAGAATCTGCGACTGCGGCGTGCTGCCGTGCTTTTGCAGATAGTCGATGGCCGCGCCCGGCTCGGCCTGGCGCTCATAGGCCTGGACCAGCGCCTGCAGCAGCGCGGCATCCTGGGGACGGCGGCTCAACTGGTGGCGCAGGCCGGCAATCAGGGCGCGGTCGTCGAACAGGCCCGGCGCCAGGCGCATCACCGTCTTCCAGGCATCTTCACGGCCCGTGTTCTGCGCAATGACCAGCCAGTTGTCCAGGGCCTGCTGCTGCTGCCCCATCCATTCGGACACCTGGGCCAGGCGCTCGCGCCAGGCCATGTCCTGCGGCGCCTGGCGCACGGCGGCCGTGGCCACGCGCCAGGCATCTTCCAGGTTGCGGTTTTCGAGGAACACCTCGTAGCCCAGCTGGTAGGTCTTGTCGTCAAAGGGCAGGCCCGGCGGCGGCTTGCGCGCGGGGTCGGCCGTGCGCAGCATGCGCCAGCCCGGGGCGGTCCAGGCCACGGGCTGCAGTGCCCAGGCGCCGTCATCGGCCACTGTGGACGCTACGGCCGGGCCGGCTCCCGAAGCGCCTGCCACCTGCACCTGCCATTGCTGCAGCAGGGACAGCTGCAGCAGCCGCTTGGCATAGCGCTCGGCCTCGGCCCGGTTGCCGGCCGCACGCGCCAGGCCGATGAGCCTTCGCAGCGTTTCCGGGTCGCTGCCCAACAGTTCTTCCTGCTGGCGCGCCAGCGCCAGCGCTTCGCTGGCACGGTTGCCGGACTGCAGCACCTGCAGGGCCTGCCAGAGATAGGCGCGCGACTGCGGGACATCGTCGGTGGTGGCACTGGCCTGGCGCAGCAGCCGAGCCGATTCCTCGTACAGCGACATGCCCAGCGCCTGCCGCGCTGCGGACTCATAGACCTGCGCCTTGCGCGCGGGATCGCCCTGGCGGGCGGCCACATCGTCGTAGATGCCCAGGGCCAGCGGTGCGTCCTTGAGTACCAGCGCCGAAGAGGCCAGGTACAGCGCCTGCTCCTGGGTCAGACCCGCCAGCGGGACCTCCTTGAGCGCCTGCATCACCTGGAGCGCCAGGGCATCGGCCTGCCCTCCGGCGCGATGGTCCTGCTTTTGCGCCTCCAGATAGTTCTGGTAGGCGGCCTGCCAGCGCTCCCAGGCCTGGACGGCGGCGCTGGGCAGCGCCTGCTTGGCTGCCTCTTCACGCGCCAGCTTGATGGCTTTCAGGCGCTCCTCCTTGGCCTTGAGCAGGGCGCGCAGGTTTTCATTGCCCGGGTCGCTCTTGAGCAGGTTGCTCAGGTAGTTGTAGGACAGCTCGGAATCATCTCCGGTGACGGAGAGCCGGCGCTCCAGATCCTGCTTGGGAAACAGCATCCACAGGGCACCACCGATCAGTACCGCCAGCAGCACGATCAGCCAGAAGGGAACCGTGACGGGGCGCTCAGAGCCCCCGGCATTGCGCTTGGAGTTCAACACTGTTTTGGGTACTTCTGAAGGAACGGAGGTTGGAGCTGCCCGTATCGGCACCCGCCACGGCAATGAGGGGATTGGCGGCATTCAGGGAACTCAGCGCACAGCCGGACGGCAGGTGCATGCGCAGCTCCAGCGGCACATGGCCCTGCAGGGTCAAGCGCACGCCGCCATCGGCCTGGGGCAGCCATTGCGTGAGCCGGGCATTGGCATCCACCAGATAGGGACGCGCCGCGGAGGCGGCCGCGCCTGCGGCATCCTGCTGCACCAGGTATCCGGCGCCGCCGGCCAGGTGAAGGTAGTTGCCGTCCGTGCCCTTGGCATAGCCGGCGATGCCGCGGCTGGCAG
Source organism: Delftia sp. WSY_10 (assembly GCF_043104705.1). Taxonomy (NCBI): domain Bacteria; kingdom Pseudomonadati; phylum Pseudomonadota; class Betaproteobacteria; order Burkholderiales; family Comamonadaceae; genus Delftia; species Delftia sp. WSY_10. Next base: position 289,457 of record NZ_JBICKY010000012.1, read on the forward strand.
CCATGGACGGCAGGGCCATGCCGGGCGGCATGCGCAGCGTGCGCAACTGGCCCGGGCCCCGCAGGCGCCAGCCCTGCGCGTCACGGCCGATGGCGAATTCGTAGAAATCCTGCACCTTGCGGATGTACTCGGAGCTGTAGACCGGGTTCAGCCGCTGCGCCAGCGCCCACTGGTAGACCTTGTGCAGGGCCTTGATGCTGGCCTGCTTGCTGGCGGAGTAGGAGTGGTAGTAGATGTCCACGGCCTTCATGCGCCGGGGCGCGTCGGTCATCTCGAAGGTTTCGATGACGCGCTCGAAGCCGTAGAACGGCCCGTGCCAGAGGTTGGTGTAGATGTTCTCGTTGGTGACGGGCGCATAGATCTGCAGATGGCCGCCCTTGCGCAGGCCCCAGCTGCGCACCTCCGTCAGCGAGGGATTGCTGCGCGTGATGGCCGTGTCGCCGCCATTCATGTTGAGCAGTCCCGCCGCGTCGGAGATGGCCAGGGCCTCGGCGCTGGGCGCCGTGTTGCCGGTCCACAGAAACACGTCCACCGGCTTGCCGGGCGGCGCCAGGCGCTTGCGGATGTAGTCGATCGAGCCATTGATCTCCCGGTTCATGTCCATCTGGTAGCCGGGGATGTGGAGGTTGAGGTTCACCTCCTTGCTGTCATCCCCGTCGGGCGCTGCCCCGGGCTCCCAGAAGAAGGGATGGGAATAGGAATGGCTGGCGATCTCGACATGGGGCATGGCGAAGATGCGCTTGGCAATGCCCTCCAGCTGGTCAGCCCACTGCGGATACAGGCCCTGCGGCGAGACTTCGGCCTCGATGACCGAGATGGTGTGCGGAATCCTGTAGCGCTCCAGGATCTCGCGGCGCAGCACTTCGCCCGCGAAGGGCGTGCCCGGCAGCTCGGCCTTGGAAGGAAAGCCGTCCCCGTCCACATGGGCCAGCAGCAGGCGGCGGCCGTTCTCGGTGGTGACGTCGGGCACCGGAAAGTCCTGCAGGCGCAGCGCCTCGCGCAACAGCGCGAAGGGGTCGATCACCCAGCGCGACTGGTCGGTGCCCGGCATGCCGACCACCACATAGGGCATGAGTGCAAAGCCGCCCCAGGGCGTGATGGCGGCCGACACGAAGCGGCGCCCCCGCTTGTCGTCGAAGGACAGCAACTCGCTGCTGCCCCTGGCCATCTGCGGCGTGAACTCCCAGCCCTCGTAATCGTGCGCTGGCTCGGCCGGCTGTATCTCGAAACCCATGACCGGCGCCTTTTCGGCGCGCCGCAGCGGGAACACGGGTGCCGCTTCCGTGCTGCGCGTGCCCAGGGCGGCCGACATGGTGCGGTCCTGGGACAGGCCCAGCGTATTGAGCACCAGCAGCGGCATGCCCTGCTGCACCTGGTTGGCCAGCCACTGCCGCACGCTTTTGGCCCGCATCTCGGGCACCGCGCCGCCGAACCAGCTCACCACGCCGGCATAGCGGTCGCGCGACACGCCTTCAGGCAGGGGCTCGCGCACATCGGCGTAGTCGGCGACGTAGCCCATGTAGTTCAGGGGCATTTCCAGGAAGCGGTGCGCCGATGCGCCGTTGATGGACGGATAGTCGGCACCGTTGTAGAGAATCAACACCCTGCGCGCCACCGCCTCCACCTGGCCTATGCCCAGGGTCTGCAGCCCGGCATCGGAAACCCAGGGGATGATGCCCAGCTGCGCAATGCGGCGGGCGGTCTCGCGCGTGGCGTCGCGGTCATGCGGGGCCACGTAGTCGATGGACAGCACCGGCAGGCGGTCGCGCTCGCGGATGGTCTGCAGTTGCTGCAGCAGCCATTCGCGGTCTTTCTCGGGCACGTTCACATAGCGCTTGAGGCTGGCATCCCAGCCCCGCAACAGCGACTCGGCCGCCACCATCTGTACCTTGTCCTTCACGCGCGGCACGATCTCGAAGCCCCGGTTCAGGATCAGGCGGATGCCGGGATAGCGCTGGTGCAGCGTCTCGATGACGCGCACCAGACCGTCCTGCTGGGCCTTTTCGTCGAAATTCGCGGCCAGGCGGTAGGAGTCCAGCGTGTCCAGGAAGAAGCCGCGAAAGCCCTGCTTCCACAGCGGCGCGATCACCTCGTCGGCAAAGAAGGCGGGCCACTGCGCAGGTGTCTGGTCCAGGACGATGGACTGCCAGGCGCCGTTGCGCGCCATCTTCCAGGCCTCGGGAATCTTGCCGAAGTAGGCGCGCTCGGGCAGCACCTCGGCCACGGAAGCGTAGGCATACAGCTCGCTGCCCGGGGCCTGCTTGCGAAACCGGACCGGGTCATAGCCATGGCCCGGCTCCACGACGGCAATGTCGTAGAGGCTCAATTCACTGAGCGATGCCTTGTTCCCGTAATAGACAGCCACCGCGGGTTCGGCAGCCTGCACCACCCAGCCGCACAGCAACCCCCAGCAGACCAGGCAGCTTCGCAGGAAACCGTTCATGGCCTTCTCCTCAGGGCGTGGTGATGCCCCATCAATTCATAGTTTTTATGCATCAAATTTCTTAACAATTTGATGAAAGCTATCGTCAATCCGACGAAAAGCGGGCCGAGCATAACGTTGTTTGTCTACAAATGTGTTTTCTCCCTACTTTTGTGCTCAGCCCACTTGAACCCGGGGAGAAGCTGGGTTATTGCGATACTAGGCACGCCAAAAAATCACCAATGAGAGGTATTCATGATCCTGGTCACAGGCGGCGCCGGCTTCATCGGCTCCCACACCTGCGTGGAGCTGGCCGCCGCAGGCGAGCCCTACCTGATCTACGACAACTTCAGCAACAGCAGCGCCGACGTGCTCGACCGCATGGAACGCATCACGGGCCGGCGCCCACTGTGCGTGGAAGGCGATGTGCGCGACCGCGCCGCGCTGGACCAGCTGTTTGCCGAGCACTCCATCCGCGAGGTGATCCACTTCGCCGCACTCAAGGCCGTGGGCGAATCCGTGGCCCAGCCACTGCGCTACTACGAACACAACGTGGGCGGCACGGTCGCCCTGCTGCAGGCCATGCAGGCGGCGGACGTGCACAGCCTGGTGTTCTCCTCCTCGGCCACGGTCTACGGCGACCCGGCCAGCCTGCCGATCCGCGAGGATTTCCCGCTGTCTGCCACCAACCCCTACGGCCGCAGCAAGCTGTGGATCGAGGAAATGCTGGCCGACCTGGACCGCGCCGAGCCCGGCCAGTGGCGCCTGGCACGGCTGCGCTACTTCAATCCCGTGGGCGCCCATGAAAGCGGCCTGATCGGCGAGGACCCGCGCGACATCCCCAACAACCTCATGCCCTATGTGTCGCAGGTCGCCATCGGCCAGCGCCAGCAGCTCAGTGTCTATGGGGATGACTACGCCACGCCGGACGGCACAGGCGTGCGTGACTACATCCACGTCACCGACCTGGCGCGCGGCCACCTGGCGGCGCTGCGCCATCTGCGTGAACAGCAAGGCCTGCTGACGGTGAACCTGGGCACGGGGCGCCCGGTCTCGGTGCTGGAGATGGTCAAGGCCTTCGAGCGCGCCAGCGGCCGCCCCGTGCCCTACCAGATCGTGGCGCGCCGCCCCGGCGACGTGGCCCAGTGCTGGGCCGACCCCGCCGAGGCCGAGCGCCTGCTGGGCTGGAAGGCCATGCTGGACCTGGACCGCATGTGCGAGGACGCATGGCGCTGGCAAAGCCAGGCCGCAGGTCTCAAGCGCTGAACCCCGCAGCGCCTGCGGACGCCGAGGGCGTGGTATCTTTTCGCCCTTGTTTCACGCCCTAGCCACGAGTCTGCCCATGCTTGCCAAACGCATCATCCCCTGTCTTGACGTCACGGGAGGGCGCGTCGTCAAAGGCGTGAACTTCGTGGAGCTGCGCGATGCGGGCGACCCGGTGGAGATCGCCGCGCGCTACAACGCCCAGGGCGCGGACGAGCTTACCTTCCTGGACATCACGGCCACCAGCGATGGCCGAGACCTGATCCTGCCCATCATCGAATCGGTGGCCAGCCAGGTCTTCATTCCGCTGACCGTGGGCGGTGGCGTGCGCACCGTCGAGGACGTGCGCCGCCTGCTCAACGCGGGCGCCGACAAGACCAGCTTCAACTCGGCCGCCATCGCCAACCCCGATGTGATCAATGCCGCCTCCGACAAGTACGGCGCGCAGTGCATCGTCGTGGCCATCGACGCCAAGCGCCGCACCGCCGAAGACGAGCAGCGCATCGGCGCCGACGGCCGCGCCGCCGGCCCCGGCTGGGATGTCTACAGCCACGGCGGACGCAAGAACACCGGCCTGGACGCCGTGCAGTGGGCCGCCGAGATGGCGCGCCGCGGCGCGGGCGAGATCCTGCTGACCAGCATGGACCGCGACGGCACCAAGTCCGGGTTCGACCTGAAGCTCACGCGCGCCGTCAGCGACGCCGTGCCCGTGCCCGTGATCGCCTCCGGCGGCGTGGGCTCGCTGGACGACCTGGCCGATGGCGTGACCCTGGGCGGCGCCGACGCCGTGCTGGCCGCCAGCATCTTCCACTATGGCGAATTCACCGTGGGCCAGGCCAAGCAGCGCATGGCCGAGCGCGGCGTGCCCGTGCGCCTCTGATACGGCGCGTCGGCGGACTCCTTCATTTCAGTTTTCCATGGCGCTCGCGCCGCCCACAACCCATGAAACCGGCGCGGCCCAAGGGACCAGGGACAGCGAGCAAGGGCCGCCCCGCAGCAAGGCTGTCGTCTCCCTCCCGCGCAGCGAGAGAGGGGGAAGGCGCGAAGCGACTCAGGGGGTGTATTTTCAATCCAGGCAATTCCTGACAATGCTGTCACAGGGATTCCAACCCAGGATATTCACAATGCAGGCAATGAACTGGCTAGATCAAGTCAAATGGGATGCGCAGGGCCTGGTGCCCGTGATCGCGCAGGAAAAGGACACGGGCGACGTGCTGATGTTCGCCTGGATGAACCGCGAGGCCCTGGCCAAGACGGCCGAGCTGGGCCGCGCCGTCTATTTCAGCCGCTCGCGCAACAAGCTGTGGTTCAAGGGCGAGGAATCGGGCCACGTGCAGACCGTGCACGAGGTGCGCATCGACTGCGACAACGACGTGGTCCTGCTCAAGATCACCCAGACCGGCCACGAGCCCGGCATTGCCTGCCACACGGGGCGCCACAGCTGCTTCTACAGCGTGCTGCGCGATGGCCAGTGGCAGGCCGTCGATCCGGTCTTGAAAGACCCCGAATCGATCTACAAATGAATTCCACGAACATGAACGACACCGCAAGCACTTCCTCGCAGGACGCCCTGGCGCGCCTGGCCGCCGTCATCGAAAGCCGCAAGCCCGCCAACGGCGGCGACCCCGACAAGAGCTACGTCGCCCGCCTGCTGCACAAGGGCCCGGATGCCTTTTTGAAGAAGATCGGCGAAGAGGCCACCGAAGTGGTCATGGCCGCCAAGGACGCAGACCATGGCGGGGACGCCGGCAAAATCCTCTACGAAGTGGCCGATCTGTGGTTCCATAGCATGATCGCCCTGGCCCACTATGGCCTGACGCCCGCCCAGGTCGTTGCCGAGCTGGAGCGCCGCGAAGGCACCAGCGGCATCGAGGAAAAGGCGCTGCGCAAGGCCCAGGAACGTGATGTGAACGAGAAAGGACCGCTGCCATGAATGACGATTACATCGAAGTCCGTGCCCTGGACCAGTCCCGCATCGAAGGCCTCAAGGCCTGGGGCTGGGTCAGCTACCTGCTGCACCTGGTGGTGGCCGTGGCCGCCGTCGTGCCCGGCGCCCAGCCCAGCATCGCGCTGCTGGTGATCGCCCTGATCATCGACCTGGTCAAGCGCGGCGACGCCGAAGGCAGCTGGATGGCCAACCATTTCTCGTGGCGCATCCGCAGCGTGATCTGGGCCGGCATCCTGTACCTGGTCACGGCCCCGCTGTGGCTGCTGTTCTTCGTGCCCGGCTGGATCGCCTGGACGGTGATCTCCATCTGGTTCCTGTACCGCATCGTGCGCGGCATGGTCGCCATGAACCGCAACCAGGCCGTGGACCGCTGAAGCCGCCGGCCCGCCCGCCATGTCCTTCACCCCGACCTGCAAGATCAACCTCGCCCTGCAGGGCGGGGGCTCGCACGGCGCCCTGACCTGGGGCGTGCTGGACGCACTGCTGGAAGACGGCAGCCTTGTCTTCGACGGCATCAGCGGCACCAGCGCCGGCGCCATGAATGCCGTGGCCCTGGCACAGGGCTTTGCCCAGGCCGCGCGCCAGGAAAGCGACCCTGTGGCCGCCCAGGCGCTGGGCGCCCAATTGGCCCGCGCCTCGCTGACCGAACTGTGGGAAGGCGTGGGCACCATGGGCAGCCTGATGTGGGGCGCGCCATTGCCGGGCAGCCCCTTCATGGGCGTGCTCAACCAGTTCTTCTCGCCCTACCAGACCAACCCGCTGGACATCAACCCGCTGCGCAAGCTGCTCGAACGGGTCGTGGATTTCGAGGCGCTGACGCGTCCGCCCGTGGAGGGCGTGGTGCCCAAGGTCTTTGTCTGCGCCACCAATGTGCGCACGGGCCGGGGAAGCATCTTTTCGGGCAGAAGGCTCAGTGCCGACGCGGTCATGGCCTCGGCCTGCCTGCCCCAGCTGTTCAAGGCCGTGGAAATCGATGGCGAGCCTTACTGGGACGGCGGTTTCTCGGGCAATCCCGCCCTGTATCCCCTGATCTACGGCACGGCGTCCAGCGACATCCTGCTGGTGCAGATCAATCCCATCGAGCACACCGACCTGCCCAACACGGCGGCCGACATCATGGACCGCATGAACGAGGTCACCTTCAACGCCGGCCTGCTGTCCGAGCTGCGCGCCATCGAATTCGTCAAGCGCCTGCTGGAGCAGGGCAAGCTGGACCCGGCACGCTACAAAAAGGTGCTGCTGCACCGCGTGGACGGCGGCGCGGTGCTCAAGGGCTACGGCGCCTCGACCAAGACGCGCTCGGACATGCGTTTCGTGCGCGAGCTGTTCGAGCTGGGGCGCGAGCAGGGGCAGCACTGGCTCCAGCAGCACCGCAGCGACATCGGCGTGCGCCAGACACTGCACATCAACGACAATTCACCCTGATTTTTCGATCCACCGCCAGCTTCCCAGGACTCCCGTAGCGCCATGCACGACCACGACCCGAACTGCCTGTTTTGCCGCATCATCAAAGGCGAGATCCCTTCCCGCAAGGTCTATGAGGACGATGAAGTCTTCGCCTTCCACGACATCCATCCCGGCGCGCCCATCCACTTTCTGATGGTGCCCAAGAAGCACATCCCCTCCATGGCCCAGGTCCAGGCCGACGACGCTGCGCTGCTGGGCCGCATGATGGTGCTGGCGCCCCGCCTGGCCGCCGAGCAAGGCTGCAATCCGTATCCCGACGGCGGTTTCCGTCTGGTGGTCAACACGGGCACCGAGGGCGGACAGGAAGTCCACCATCTGCACATCCATGTCATGGGCGGCCCCCGCCCCTGGCTGAAGGGCTGAAGCCTTTGCTGGACGCAGGCTTGCGCGCAAGATGGCCCGCCTCTTGCTTGCGACTTCTGCGTACATGCGCCGGCCGAACGGCTTTTGTGGGGCCTTGCGAACTGCCGCCATGGCCCGGCGTCTAAAATGATCTGCAATTCTTAGGAGAGATTCTCATGGGCTCGTTTTCCATCTGGCATTGGCTGATCGTCCTGGCCATCGTGGTTCTGGTGTTCGGAACCAAGAAGCTGAAGAACATCGGTTCCGACCTTGGCGGTGCAGTCAAGGGCTTCAAGGACGGTGTGAAGGACGGCTCGACCTCCACCGACACCCCCGCAGCTGCCCCTGGCCAGGTTGCAGGCCAGACAGCCACCGACAAGGCCACCATCGACGTCGAAGCCAAGCAAAAGAGCTGATGCTCCGCACGCCAAGCCTCCATGTTTGATATCGGTCTGTCCAAGATGGCGCTGATCGGCGCCGTGGCTCTCGTGGTCATCGGCCCCGAGAAGCTGCCGCGCGTGGCGCGCACCGTCGGTACCCTGCTGGGCAAGGCCCAGCGCTACGTCTCCGATGTGAAGGCCGAGGTCAACCGTTCGATGGAACTCGACGAGTTGCGCAAGATGAAGGACACGGTGGAAGGCGCGGCGCGCGACGTCGAGCAGTCCATCCACACTTCGGCCGCCAATTTCGAGAAGGACTGGAACGAGTCCACGGCATCGCTCAACGGCACGTCTTCCTCGTACGACTCCTCTTCCTACGATTCAGGCAGCGATACGTACAGCGCCGTGGCGCCGGCCTACCGCCACCCGGGCAAGAACTGGCGCCTCAAGCGTGCCGCCGTGCCCCAGTGGTACAAGGCCCGGGCCGGCGTGCGCACCAAGGCGCAGTCGGGCGCGGCGCGCGTGGCGCGCTTTCGTCCCCAGAAGTCCCGCTGAAGATGCTGGCGCGCAGCGGGCCACGAGGCAACCGGCCCAGCCTCTGCCACCCGGGCACTCGCCATCGCCCCACCCTGCCCGATCCGTCGGGCTTTCTGCTTTTCATACCAGGTCCGTGGACGCCCTTGCGGCCCGCCGCGGTTTCGCACCATGTCCGACATTCCACCTAAAGACGACGAGCTGGCAGGCACCGAGCAGCCTTTCGTCCAGCACCTGATGGAGCTGCGCGACCGCCTGCTCTACTGCATCTACGGCATCGGTCTGGCGATCGCCGTGCTGGCCATATGGCCCGGCCCCAACGGGCTCATCGACTTCATCGCCCACCCGATCAAGGCCCACATGCCGCCCGATGCCAAGCTCATCGCAGTCGGCGTGTTCACCCCCTTCTTCGTGCCGCTCAAGGTACTGATGATGGTGGGCATCTTGGCCGTGCTGCCCTGGATCATGTACCAGATGTGGGCCTTCGTGGCGCCCGGCCTGTACAGCCATGAAAAGCGCTTTGCGCTGCCGCTGATCATCTTCGGCAGCCTGCTGGCCTATATCGGCATCGCCTTCGTGCAGTTCTTCGTGCTCGACAAGATGTTCGCCTTCATCCAGGGCTTCACCCCGGACAGCGTGGCGGCCACGCCGGACATTGCATCGTATGTGGAGGCCATCCTGTCGCTGTACCTGGCCTTTGGCCTGGCCTTCCAGGTGCCCATCGTGGTCATGCTGCTGGTGCGCTTCGGCCTGGTGGACATCGCCAAGCTCAAGTCCTTCCGCGGCTATTTCATCGTGGTGGCCTTCATCATCGCCGCCGTGGTCACGCCGCCCGACGTGATCTCCCAGCTGGCCCTGGCCGTGCCCATGTGCATTCTTTACGAGATCGGCATCCTGGGCGCCGGCTGGTTCAGCCGCGTCTCCAAGGCGCCGGAAGAAGAAGCCGAGCCCGGCACCGCAGTGGACAAGCCCGCAGAGGATAAACCCTCCCCCTGAGTCGCTTCGCGCCTTCCCCCAGAGGGGGACGACACCCTCGGTGCGGGGCGGCCCTTCCTCGGTGTCCCTCGCTTTAGGGCGCGCCAGTTTCAAGGGCCTACGCTGAAACACGAGGAATTTGTAATAAAAAGCCCTTGGTTCATCACCAAGGGCTTTTTCTTTGTCTATGGCCAAGCCCCTTCCGGGGTTGGCATCTCACCGAGGCAGGTCGGACGTGCCCATGAGGAACTCGTCAATGGAGCGAGCGGCCTGGCGGCCTTCGCGGATGGCCCAGACCACCAGAGACTGGCCGCGGCGCACGTCGCCGGCGGCGAAGAGCTTGGGCACGCTGGTGGCGTAGCCGCCCGTGAAGTCGGTGGTGGCCTTGGCGTTGCCGCGTGCGTCCTTGTCCACGCCAAAGGCATCGAGCACGGCCTGCACGGGGCTGACGAAGCCCATGGCCAGCAGCACCAGGTCGGCCTTGAGCACCTGCTCGCTGCCGGGCACCTCGACCATCTTGCCGTCCTTCATTTCGATGCGTACGGTCTTGACGGCCGTGACTTGGCCCTTCTCGCCGATGAACTCCTTGGTGGCGATGGCGAACTCGCGCTCGCAGCCTTCCTCGTGGCTGGAGCTGGTGCGCAGCTTGATCGGCCAGTAGGGCCAGACCAGGGGCTTGTTCTCCTGCTCGGGCGGCATGGGCATCAGCTCGAACTGGGTCACGCTGACGGCGCCGTGGCGGTTGCTGGTGCCCACGCAGTCGGAGCCCGTGTCGCCGCCACCGATGACGATGACATGCTTGCCATCGGCACGCAGCTGGCCCTTGAGCTTGTCGCCGGCGTTGACCTTGTTTTGCTGCGGCAGGAACTCCATGGCGAAATGGATGCCCTTGAGTTCACGGCCGGGCACGGGCAGGTCGCGCGACTGCTCGGCACCGCCGGTCAGCAGCACGGCGTCGAACTCGGCCATGAGCTGCTCGGGGCTGACGGTTTCCTTGGCCCAGTTGGTGACCTTGGAGTCTTCGCCCAGGCCGTCCTTGCCCGCCACCAGCACGCCGGTGCGGATCTTGACGCCTTCGGCCACGAGCTGCTCGACACGGCGGTCGATGTGCGACTTCTCCATCTTGAAGTCGGGAATGCCGTAGCGCAGCAGGCCGCCGACGCGGTCGTTCTTCTCGAACAGCGTGACATCGTGGCCGGCGCGGGCCAGTTGCTGCGATGCGGCCAGGCCTGCGGGGCCGGCGCCGACCACGGCCACCTTCTTGCCGGTCTTGCGGCTGCTGGGCAGCGGCTTGACCCAGCCTTCGGCCCAGGCACGGTCGATGATGGCGTGCTCGATGGACTTGATGCCCACGGCGTCGTCGTTGATGTTCAGGGTGCAGGCGGCCTCGCAGGGTGCGGGGCAGATGCGGCCGGTGAACTCGGGGAAGTTGTTGGTGCTGTGCAGCACGGCGCTGGCGCTCTTCCAGCCGCCGTGGAAGACCAAGTCGTTGAAGTCCGGAATGATGTTGTTGACCGGGCAGCCGTTGTTGCAGAACGGCGTGCCGCAGTCCATGCAGCGCGCGCCCTGGATCTTGGCCTGGCTGTCATCGAGGCCGATGACGAATTCCTTGTAGTGCTTCACGCGCTCGGCGACGGGCGCATAGCCCTCCTCGAGGCGCTCATATTCCATGAAGCCGGTGGTCTTTCCCATGATTCGTTGTCCTGATGTGTGGGGTGCAGGGATGGGTGCGGGCTGCTGCCCGCATCCTTCGCTTCCTTGTTATTTGGCGGCCACCGCCTCCTTGGCGTGTTCCTCGACCTCGGGCGTGGCGGGCTCTTCCATCACCTGGCGCTCGTACATCTCGGACAGGGCACGCTTGTACTCGCTGGGGAAGACCTTGACGAACTTGGAGCGGGCCGCCGCCCAGTTGTCCAGCAGATCGCGGGCGCGCTTGGAGCCCGTCCAGCGGCTGTGCGCCTCGATCAGCGCGCGCAGTTGACGCTCGTCGGTCTCGCGGCGGTGCCAGACGGCAGGCGAGACCTGGGCCAGGTGCTCGTCATGGGGCAGCACCTGGTCCAGCGAGACGGACGCCTTGTTGCAGCGCTCGGCGAAGCGGCCATCCTCGTCATACACATAGGCCACGCCGCCGCTCATGCCGGCCGCGAAGTTGCGGCCGGTCTTGCCCAACACCACCACGGTGCCGCCGGTCATGTATTCGCAGCCGTGGTCGCCCACGCCTTCGACCACGGCGGTGGCGCCAGACAAGCGGACCGCGAAACGCTCGCCGGCCACGCCGCCGAAGAAGGCCTCGCCGCTGGTGGCGCCGAACATCACGGTGTTGCCCACGATGGTGTTGCTGGTGGTATCGCCACGGAACTCATGGCTGGCGTGCACCACCACGCGGCCGCCGGACAGGCCCTTGCCCGTGTAGTCGTTGGCGTCGCCGCGCAGGTTCAGCGTGATGCCGTTGCACAGGAAGGCGCCGAAGGACTGGCCGCCAGTTCCCTCGAAGTGGATGCGGATGGTGTCATCGGGCAGTCCTTCGGGATGCACGCGCGTCACGGCACCGGAGAGCATGGCGCCCACGGAGCGGTTGACGTTGCGCGCCACTTCCATGATGCGCACACGCTCGCCGTTCTCGATGGCGGGCTTGCAGCGCTCGATGAGCTTCACGTCCAGCGCCTTGTCCAGCAGGTGGTCCTGCTTTTCGACATGGAAGCGTGCCACGTCTGCGGGCACTTCGGGCTGGGCGAACAGGCGCGAGAAGTCCAGGCCCTGAGCCTTCCAGTGCTGCAGGCCCTTGCGGGTGTCCAGCAGGTCGGAGCGGCCGATCAGGTCGTCGAACTTCGCCACGCCGAGCTGGGCCATGATCTGGCGCACTTCCTCGGCGATGAAGAAGAAGTAGTTCACCACATGCTCGGGCTTGCCCGAGAACTTGGCGCGCAGCACCGGGTCCTGCGTGGCCACGCCCACGGGGCAGGTGTTCAGGTGGCACTTGCGCATCATGATGCAGCCCTCGACGACCAGGGGCGCCGTGGCGAAGCCGAACTCGTCGGCGCCCAGCAGCGCGCCGATGACGACGTCGCGGCCGGTCTTCATCTGGCCGTCGGCCTGCACGCGGATGCGGCCGCGCAGGCGGTTGAGCACCAGGGTCTGCTGGGTCTCGGCCAGGCCGATTTCCCAGGGCGAGCCCGCATGCTTGATGGACGACCAGGGCGATGCGCCCGTGCCGCCGTCATGGCCTGCGATGACCACGTGGTCGCTCTTGCACTTGGCCACGCCGGCCGCGATGGTGCCCACGCCCACTTCGGACACGAGCTTGACCGAGATGTCGGCGTGCGGCGCCACGTTCTTCAGGTCGTGGATCAGCTGGGCCAGATCCTCGATGGAGTAGATGTCGTGGTGGGGCGGGGGCGAGATCAGACCGACGCCGGGCACGGCGTGGCGCAGCTTGCCGATGTAGTCGGACACCTTGCCGCCGGGCAGCTGGCCGCCCTCGCCGGGCTTGGCGCCCTGGGCCATCTTGATCTGCACCTGGTCCGAGGACGACAGGTACTCGGCCGTGACGCCGAAGCGGCCCGATGCCACCTGCTTGATCCTGGAGCGCAGCGAGTCGCCGTCCTGCAGCTCGATGTCGGCCTCGACCTTGTCGGCGCCGATGATGGAGCCCAGGGTCTCGCCCTTCCTGATCGGGATGCCCTTGAGCTCGTTGCGGTAGCGCTGAGGATCTTCCCCGCCTTCGCCGGTGTTGCTCTTGCCGCCGATGCGGTTCATGGCCACGGCCAGCGTGGCATGGGCCTCGGTGCTGATCGAGCCCAGGGACATGGCGCCCGTGGCAAAGCGCTTGACGATCTCCTTGGCCGGCTCGACCTGGTCCAGCGGGATGGCCTTGGCCGGGTCGAACTTGAACTCGAACAGGCCGCGCAGCGTCATGTGGCGCTTGCTCTGGTCGTTGATCAGCTGGGCGTATTCCTTGTACGTGCTCCAGTTGTTGGAGCGCGTGGAATGCTGCAGCTTGGCGATGGCGTCGGGCGACCACATGTGCTCTTCGCCACGGGCGCGCCAGGCGTATTCGCCACCGGCGTCCAGCATGGTCTCCAGCACGGGATCGTCACCGAAGGCCGCGCGGTGGTTGCGGATGGTTTCCTCGGCGATCTCGAAGACGCCGATGCCCTCGACGCGGCTGGCCGTGCCGGTGAAGTACTTGTCCACGGTGTCGCTGTTCAGGCCGATCACCTCGAACAGCTGGGCGCCGCAATAGGACATGTAGGTGGACACGCCCATCTTGGACATGATCTTGGACAGGCCCTTGCCGATGGCCTTGACGTAGTTGTAGATGGCCTTGTCGGCCGACAGGTCGCCGCCCAGCTCCTTGTGCATGTCGGCCAGGGTTTCCATGGCCAGGTAGGGGTGCACGGCCTCGGCGCCGTAGCCTGCCAGCACGGCGAAGTGGTGCACTTCGCGCGCCGTGCCCGTTTCCACGACCAGGCCGGCCGTGGTACGCAGGCCCTCGCGTACCAGGTGCTGGTGGATGGCCGACAGCGCCAGCAGCGCGGGGATGGCCACCTGGGTGGCGCTCACATGGCGGTCGCTGATGATCAGGATGTTGGCGCCGCCCTTGATGGCGTCCACGGCCTGCGCGCACAGCGATGCCAGCTTGGCTTCCACGCCCTGCTTGCCCCAGGACAGCGGGTAGGTGATGTCGATCGTTGCGCTCTTGAACTTGCCCTGCGTGTGGCGTTCGATGTCGCGCAGCTTGGCCATGTCGGCGAAGTCCAGCACGGGCTGGTGCACTTCCAGGCGCATGGGCGGGTTGACCTGGTTGATGTCCAGCAGGTTGGGCTTGGGTCCGATGAAGGACACCAGCGACATCACGATGGCTTCGCGGATGGGGTCGATCGGCGGGTTGGTCACCTGCGCGAACATCTGGCGGAAGTAGTTGTACAGCGGCTTGTTCTTGTCCGACAGCACGGCCAGCGGGCTGTCGTTGCCCATGGAGCCGATGCCTTCCTCGCCGTTCTTGGCCATGGGGGCCAGCAGGAACTTGATGTCTTCCTGCGTGAAGCCGAAGGCCTGCTGGCGCTCGAGCAGCGGCAGGCTGGCGGCCTCGGGGCCGGCATGGGTGTCACCGCCCACGCTGCCCAGCTTGATGCGCAGGTTCTCGATCCACTGCTTGTAGGGCTTGGTGTTGACGATGTTGGCCTTGAGCTCGTCGTCCTCGATCAGGCGGCCCTGCTCCAGGTCGATCAGCAGCATCTTGCCGGGCTGCAGGCGCCACTTGCGCACGATGGCGCTGTCGGGCACGGGCAGCACGCCGGCTTCGGACGCCAGGATGACCAGGTCGTCATCGGTGATCACGTAGCGCGAGGGGCGCAGGCCGTTGCGGTCCAGCGTGGCGCCGATCTGGCGGCCGTCGGTGAACACGATGGAGGCCGGGCCGTCCCAGGGCTCCATCATGGCGGCGTGGTATTCATAGAAGGCGCGGCGGCGCTCGTCCATGGACTCGTGCTGTTCCCAGGGCTCGGGAATCATCATCATCACGGCCTGGCTGATGGGGTAGCCGGCCATGGTCAGCAGTTCCAGGCAGTTGTCGAACGTTGCCGTGTCGGACTGGCCGGCGAAGCTGATGGGATAGAGCTTCTTGAGGTCCTCGGCCAGCACGGGCGAGGCCATCACGCCCTCGCGCGCCAGCATCCAGTTGTAGTTGCCGCGCACGGTGTTGATTTCACCGTTGTGGGCCACGTAGCGGTAGGGGTGGGCCAGCGGCCACTCGGGGAAGGTGTTGGTCGAAAAGCGCTGGTGCACCAGGCCGATGGCCGAAACGCAGCGCTCGTCGGACAGGTCGTTGTAGTACACGCCCACCTGGTCGGCCAGCAGCAGGCCCTTGTAGACCACGGTGCGGCTGCTCATGCTGGGAACGTAGTATTCCTTGCTGTGCTTGAGCTTGAGGTTCTGGATGGCGGCGCTGGCCGTCTTGCGGATCACGTACAGCTTGCGCTCCAGCGCGTCCTGCACGATCACGTCGGCGCCGCGGCCGATGAAGACCTGGCGCAGGATGGGTTCCTTTTCCTGGACCGTGGGCGACATGGGCATGTCGCGGTTCACGGGCACATCGCGCCAGCCCAGCAGGACCTGGCCTTCGGCCTTGATGGCGCGTTCCATCTCCTGCTCGCAGGCCAGGCGCGAGGCGTGCTCCTTGGGCAGGAAGATCATGCCCACGCCGTACTCGCCCGCGGGCGGCAGGGCCACGCCCTGCTTTGCCATCTCTTCGCGGTAGAGCTGGTCGGGAATCTGGATCAGAATGCCCGCGCCATCGCCCATGAGCTTGTCGGCACCCACGGCACCGCGATGGTCGATGTTTTCGAGGATCTTGAGCGCGCCGGTGACGATGTCATGGCGCTTGACGCCCTTGATATGTGCAACAAAGCCGAGGCCGCAGGCGTCGTGCTCGTTGCTCTTGGAGTACAGACCGTGGTCTTGGAGATGCTTGATCTCGGCAGCCGTCGTCATGGCGGAATCCTCAAATTTTTCGCAGGGAACGCAAGATTAAGACAAGGCATCACCTCATGCAATAAATTTATATAAGGGTCAGATCCCAATTAATTCCAGAACAAAAAAATCGGAAATTAATAAGGGACATATTTATTTTACAGAGGCCTGCGATGAGGAATCAAGCACTTGCAGTCCATCATTGGGTACTAACGCACTGTTGTGGTGCGCTCATTGGTCCGTCCTGGCGGACGGCCGGCGCGCTGGCGGGTCACGCGGCGCTCGGTGCGCTGTTGTAAATCGGCAATGAATTGCTCATCGCCCAGCGCCCAGCCCCGCAGCGCCGACTGGCTGATGCGTTCGCCGTCATCGCTGCTGACGCCCTCTTCCACGGCCGACACATACGCCGCGTCGCGCGCAAACGGGGTGTTGCCCAGTTCCCAGAACACGGCATGCGGCTGGATCAGCGCGTCGCTGCGCAGGCCGGCGTTGTGCGCGTAGCTGGACCAGGGCCAGTCGGCCGGCCGCTGGACCAGGCCGGCGCGCACGGGGCTGTCGTCCATGAAGACCATGGTGGGCAGCAGCCAGCTGGGCTGCAGCACCGTGCCGCGATAGCGGCCCTCCCACAGCGTGCCGCTGCGGCCGTGGCGGTCGTTGAAGTAGCGCACATAGCGCCGGCCCACGGCCTGCATGAACCTGGGCAGGCCATCGTCGGTGCGCGGCGTGGCCAGCAGGTGGAACTGGCTGGGCAGGAGCACGTAGGCATGCACGGCCAGCTCGCAGCTGCGCGCCATCTCGCGCAGCAGCCCCAGCATGGTCTCCCGGTCCTGGGCATCGATGAAGATGTCCGCGCCGTTGTTGCCGAGCTGGATGATGTGGTGCGGCAGATCCGCAATGGTGAGTCTGGGCAGGCGGGCCATGGTGCTGGATGCAGGCAAGCGGGTGCAGGGCGTGGAGCGGCAATTATGGAGCGCCCCGCCCCGCACTGCCGCACTGCGCCACACTCCGCTTTACAGGGAAAGACGCGACGAGGCCCTCAGCAGCTGGCTCACCAGCTGCGTGGCGGCCAGCAGCCGGGGCAGCAGTTGCACGCGCATCATCTCGGCGCTGTTGCGGTTGGCCTGGCCGCTGATGTTGAGCGCGGCCACGGTGCGCCCTGCCGCGTTCTTCACGGGCGCCGCGATGGAGATCAGGCCTTCGGCCAATTCCTGGTCCACCAGGGCCCAGCCCTGGGCGCGCACCTCCAGAATGCGCTGGCGCAGGCGCTCGTCGTCCTGCTCGGTCAGCGCCGTGAACTGGCGGCGCTCGCGCGCATCCAGCAGGGCCTGCAGGGATTCATCGCTCTCGCCGGCCAGCAGCACGCGCCCCATCGAAGTCCAGCAGGCCGGCAGGCGCGAGCCCACGCTGAGGTTGGTGCTCATGATCTTGTGGGTGTGCACGCGCAGCACATAGACGATGTCGCCCCCATCGAGCACGGCGGCCGAGCAGGACTCCTTGACCTCGTCGACCAGGTTCTCCATCACGGGCTCGGCCAGGTTCCAGACCGGGGTGGAACTGAGGTAGGCAAAGCCCAGTTCCATGATGCGCGGCGTGAGCTGGAACAGCTTGCCATCGCTCTTCACATAGCCCAGCGTCTGCAGCGTCAGCAGGATGCGCCGGGCCCCGGCGCGCGTGAGCCCCGTGCGCGCCGCCACCTCGCTGAGCGTCTGCGCAGGCGCCTCGGCGCTGAACGAGCGGATCACGCCCAGGCCGCGCGCAAAGGACTGCACATAGCTGTCGCCGGGGCGCGGCGTGCCGCCCTCTTCTTCAACCCCACCTGTGGAAATTACGGAAGCGGCTTTTTTTTCCATGGCCCTATAATTCTTTCTGCGAACTTTTGTTCTACATACGAACATTTTAGCGCAGCGCCAGCGGCCTGCATACCGGAGACAAGCAAGTGATCAACAAAATCACCGACACCATCGCCGAGGCGTTGTCGGGCGTCCAGGACGGCTCCACCGTGCTGATCGGGGGCTTCGGCACCTCGGGCAATCCCACCGAACTCATCGACGGCCTGATCGCCCAGGGCGCACGCGAGCTGACCGTGGTCAACAACAACGCGGGCAACGGCGACCAGGGCCTGGCCGCGCTGCTCAAGAGCGGCCAGGTGCGCAAGATCATCTGCAGCTTCCCCCGCCAGGTGGACAGCTGGGTGTTCGACGACCTGTACCGCAGCGGCAAGATCGAGCTGGAACTCGTGCCCCAGGGCAACCTGGCCGAGCGCCTGCGCGCCGCCGGCGCCGGCATCGGCGGCTTCTTCTGTCCCACGGCCTATGGCACGGAGCTGGCCAACGGCAAGGAAACGCGCGAGATCAACGGCAAGCACTATGTGCTGGAGCATCCCATCCACGGCGACGTGGCACTGGTCAAGGCCGAGAAGGGCGACCGCTGGGGCAACCTGACCTACCGCATGTCGGCCCGCAACTTCGGGCCCGTGATGGCCACGGCGGCCAAGCACACGATCGCCACCGTGCACGAGATCGTGGAGCTGGGCGCGCTGGACCCCGAGGCCGTGGTCACGCCCGGCATCTACGTGAGCCAGATCGTGAAGATCGACCGCGTGGCCACCCAGGCCGGCGGCTTCAAGAAAACCGCATGAGCGCCCCAACCGCCGAAAGCAAGAGCATGAGCAGCTACCAGAAACGCAGCAAGCAAGAGCTGGCCCGGCGCGTGGCCGAAGACATCTTCGACGGCGCCTATGTCAACCTGGGCATCGGCATGCCCACCCAGGTGGCCAACCACATCCCGGCCGGCCGCGAGGTCATCCTGCAAAGCGAGAACGGCATCCTGGGCATGGGCCCGGCGCCCGCCGAAGGCCAGGAGGACTATGACCTGACCAATGCCGGCAAGCAGCCCGTCACCCTGCTGCCGGGCGGCTGCTACTTCCACCATGCCGACAGCTTCGCCATGATGCGCGGCGGCCACCTGGACATCTGCGTGCTGGGCGCCTTCCAGGTCTCGGCCACGGGCGACCTGGCCAACTGGAGCACGGGCGAGGCCGGTGCCATTCCCGCCGTGGGCGGCGCCATGGACCTGGCCGTGGGTGCACGCCAGACCTGGGTGATGATGGACCTGCTGACCAAGACCGGCGAATGCAAGGTCGTCGAGGCCTGCAGCTATCCGCTCACGGGCCTGTCCTGCGTCAAGCGCATCTACACCGACCTGTGCACGCTGGAATGCACGCCCGAGGGCCTGCGCCTGATCGACACCGTGCCCGGCCTCTCGCACGCCGAGCTGCAGTCCATCGTGGGCCTGCCCATCAAGGACGCGACGGCCACGGCCTGATCCCTCCGCTCCCCCAGTGGGTGCGCTGCGGCGCACCCCGGCACCTCTTCATTCTTTTCCCAGGAGACACCATGAGCCAGTCCAACCAGGCCTTCATCTGCGACGCCATCCGCACCCCCTTCGGCCGCTACGGCGGCGCCCTGTCCCCGGTGCGTGCCGATGACCTCGGCGCCGTGCCGATCAAGGCGCTGATGGAGCGCAACCCCGGCGTGGACTGGACGGCCGTGGCCGACGTGCTCTACGGCTGCGCCAACCAGGCCGGCGAAGACAACCGCAACGTGGCGCGCATGTCCGCCCTGCTGGCCGGCCTGCCCATCGATGTGCCGGGCGCCACCATCAACCGCCTGTGCGGTTCGGGCCTGGACGCCGTGGGCACGGCCGCGCGCGCCATCAAGGCGGGCGAGGCCCGCCTGATGATCGCGGGCGGCGTGGAAAGCATGAGCCGCGCCCCCTTCGTCATGCCCAAGGCCGAAAGCGCCTTCAGCCGCAGCAACGCCGTGTACGACACCACCATCGGCTGGCGCTTCGTCAACAAGCTGATGAAGCAGCAGTACGGCGTGGACTCCATGCCCGAGACGGCCGAGAACGTGGCCGACGACTTCAAGATCGAGCGCGAAGCCCAGGACCGCATGGCCCTGGCCAGCCAGCAAAAGGCGGCCGCCGCCATCGCGGCCGGCTACCTGGCCAAGGAAATCGTGTCCGTGTCCATTGCCCAGAAGAAGGGCGACGCCATCGTGGTGAGCCAGGACGAACATCCGCGCGCCACCACCATCGAGGCGCTGGCCAAGCTCAAGGGCGTGGTGCGCCCGGATGGCACGGTGACGGCCGGCAATGCCAGCGGCGTGAACGACGGCGCCTGCGCCCTGCTGCTGGCCAACGAGGAAGCCGCCAGGCAATACAACCTGGTGCCCCGCGCCCGCGTGGTCGGCATGGCCGTGGCCGGCGTGGCCCCGCGCATCATGGGCTTCGGCCCCGCGCCTGCCGTGCGCAAGGTGCTGGCCCTGACCGGCCTGACGCTGGAGCAGATGGACGTGATCGAGCTGAACGAAGCCTTCGCCGCGCAGGGCCTGGCCGTGCTGCGCGATCTGGGTATTGCCGACGATGACCGCCGCGTCAACCAATGGGGCGGCGCCATTGCGCTGGGCCATCCGCTGGGCGCCTCCGGTGCCCGCCTGGCCACCACCGCCGTGAACCAGCTGCACACGCTGGGCGGCCGCTACGCGCTGTGCACCATGTGCATCGGCGTGGGCCAGGGCATTGCCGTGATCCTGGAAAAGGTCTGAGACAGCGATGAGCACCGTGGACAACAAGACACCCGTCACCGTGGTCAGCGGCGCCAGCAACGGCATCGGCCGCGCCATCGCCGAGGCCCTGCTGGCCCAGGGCCGCACCGTGGTCAATCTCGACTACGTGCTGCCCGACTGGAGCCATCCGCTGCTGGTGAGCTACCAGGCCGACCTGACCAGCGAGCAGGCCACGGCCGAGGCGGCGGCCCGCATTGCCACCGCGCACAACGTGGTGGCCCTGGTCAACAACGCGGGCGCCACGCGTCCCGGCACCATCGACAACGCCAGCACCCAGCATCTGGACGATGTGGTGGGACTGCACCTGCGCGCGCCCATGCTGCTGGTGCAGGCTTTCCTGCCCACGCTGCGTGCCTGCGGCGAGGGCCGCATCGTGAACATGTCCTCGCGCGCCGCGCTGGGCAAGCCCGACCGCATCGTCTACTCGGCGACCAAGGCCGGCCTGATCGGCCTGACGCGCACCCTGGCGATGGAGCTGGGCCGCGATCGCATCACGGTCAATGCCCTGGGCCCCGGCCCCATCGCCACCGAGCTGTTCACCAAGAGCAACCCCGAAGGCGCGCCGCAGACCCAGCGCATCCTCAACAGCATTGCCGTGGGCCGCATGGGTACACCGGAAGACGTGGCGCGCGCCGCGCTGTTCTTCCTGTCGCCCGACAACGGCTTCGTCACCGGCCAGGTGCTCTACATCTGCGGCGGCACCACGCTGGGCGTGGCGCCCGTCTGAAAGAACGTCGGACCAACCGTTTGACCGAACGCCTTCCCAGGCACAACCCCCTTCAAGAAGAACCACTGGAAGCGCCCGCCTGCACAGGCGTGCGCCACACAGGGCATTGCCCTGGCCCAGCCCGGCGTTGCCGGGCCCGGCCATCCACCTTATTGCCGAATCAGGAGACCTCTCGATGTTTGATCAAACCACCCGTTTCACCCGCCGCCGTGGCCTGCAGGCGCTGGCCGCCGCATCCCTGACCGCGCTCGGCGCCCTGTCCGGCCCCGCCGCCCTGGCCCAGGACGGCTTCCCCAGCAAGCCCATCACCATCCTCGTGCCCTTCGCCGCTGGCGGCACCACCGACATCCTGGCGCGCATCGTCGCCCAGGCGCTGCAGCAGGAGCTGGGCCAGACCGTGATCGTGGACAACAAGCCCGGCGCGGGCGGCAACATCGGCGCCGTGGCCGCCGCACGTGCGCCGGCCGATGGCTACACGCTGTTCATGGGCACCGTGGGCACGCATGCCATCAATGCCGCGCTCTACGCCAAGCCCGGCTTCGACCCCATCAAGGACTTCTCGCCCCTGACGCGCGTGGCCAACGTGCCCAACCTGCTGGTGGCCCACCCCAGCCAGCCGTTCAAGACCGTCAAGGAAATGATCGCCTATGCGCGTGCCAACCCCGGCAAGCTGAACTACGGCTCCTCGGGCAGCGGCAGCTCCATCCACCTGTCGGGCGAGCTGTTCCGCTCCATGACGGGCCTGGACATGGTGCACGTGCCCTACAAGGGCAGCGCCCCGGCCATCACCGACCTGCTGGGCAACCAGATCGCCATCATGTTCGACAACATGCCCTCGGCCATCCAGCATGTGCGCTCGGGCAAGCTGCGTCCCATCGCCGTGACCACGGCCAAGCGCTCGCCCGAACTGCCCGATGTGCCCACCGTGGCCGAAGCTGGCGTGCCCGGCTACGAGGCCACCTCCTGGTTCGGCCTGTGGACCCAGGCCAAGACGCCCGCCGCCGTGCAGCAGCGCCTGTACACGGCCATTGCCAAGGTGCTCAAGGATCCGGCCGTGGTCAAGAAGATCAACGACCAGGGAGGTGATGTCGTGATCGATACGCCGGCCGAATTCCTCGCCTACATCAAGGCCGAATCGACGAAGTGGAGCAAGGTCGTAAAAGACTCTGGAGCGCAGGTGTAACTGGCCTCCCCCTGAGCCGCTGCGCGGCTTCCCCCTGAGGGGGACGACACCCTCGGTGCGGGGCGGCGCGGCCGGCCCAGGCCCTTCCTCGGTGTCTCCCGCTTTAGGCTGCGCCGGTTTCCTGCGCCGTGCGCTTGAGCGTTGGAATGAAAAAAGAGCTGCCTTCGGGCAGCTCTTTTGCGTTGGGGGCTGGGGTTCAATCCAGCAAGTCGGAGTAGTCACCCTTGTCGTAGCCTTCGATGGCCTTCCAGGGCTGGGCCAGCGGTGCGGGCAGCTTGGTGGCGGTGACGACGATGCGCTCGGTGCCGTGGGAGTCGCTGCGCTCCACGCGGCGGGCGAACTGGTTGGCCACGTCCCAGTCGATGACAGTGGTCTGCTCGCCTGCCTTGCCGCGGTAGCGCTGCACGCCGTTGTGCGGCTTGCCCACGCGCTCCATGCCCTGCAGCGCGGTGGGAGGCACGATCCAGTAGACGTTGTCGAAGGAGCCGCCGTAGCCCACGTTGCCGTGGTGGGCCAGGTCCACGCTGATGACGCGGCGCAGCTTGGCCAGGATGACTTCCACGCCCACCTTGCCGTCATCGGCACGGCGGATGGACAGGGGTGCGGCGCGGGCTTCGTCATGGGCGTGGCCGGCGTGCGGGCCGTGGGCGTGGTCATGGCCGTGCTCCTGGCTCTGGCGCAGGGCGGCGGGCATTTCGCGCTCTATCCACAGCTGGGCCTTGCGGCGGTAGACACGGTTGGTATAGACGCTGCTGCGCTGCACGCCGTCGCTGCCCACGCTCATGGCTTCATAGGTGATGCGCAGGTCGGCTTCGGGCGTGGCCTGCACGGCGTCCGTGGTGCGCGCCACGGAATCCGCAGGGACTGCGGCCGTGGGTGCGGGTGCCGGCTTGGGCGGCTCGGCGGCCCATGCTGCGGAGACGGAGCAGGCCAGCAGCGCGGCCGCGTAGATGTGGCGCGCCGCGCGCGGCGCCGGAAGGGAGAGCGTCATGGAATCCAGCCAATGCGAAAAAACCGGGGCCGGGCACACGCATGCGCCACGGCTCCGGCCAGGGGTTGGCAAGCAGCCAACGAAGGAAGAAACAATTACAGGCCAGCGGCTTCGCGGACCTTGGAGAACACCTTGGTGTTGTCCATCGTGCCCTTGAAGATCCTGGCGCCCGCGCCGCCGGCGAACAGCATCACGTCGCCGCCGCCATGGGTCTCGGAGCCCGGCGTGCCCAGGTTCAGGCCCACCTCCTGCAGGTAGTTGTCGTCCGTGGTGTCCACGCCGCTGAGGTCCTGGCGCTCCGCGCCGCGCGTGGGCGCGATCCAGGGCTTGTTGCCATCTTCGGCATTGACCTGGCTGGAGGCCGTGGCGTTGGGACGTCCGCCATTGCCGAAGGCCAGCGTGGTGTAGGGCTTGCCGTCCTGGGCCTTGGCCATCTGGCCGCTCTGGTAGTCCTGCACCTTGCCCAGGATGGGGTTGCCGATCCTGGAGTAGCCGTTGAACACCATGTTGTGGTCGTGATCGGCGGTGACGACGATCAGCGTGTTCTTCAGGCCCGGATCCTTCTTTTCCATGTAGGCCATGGCGGTCTCGATGGCGCGGTCGAAGGCCAGCGTGTCTTCCAGCGCACGCTTGGCATTGGTGCCGTGCAGTGCGTGGTCGATGCGGCCGCCTTCCACCATCAGGAAGAAGCCCTTGTCATTGCGGCTGAGCACGTCCAGCGCCTTGCCGGTCATGTCGGACAGGCTGGGCTCGTCCAGCCTTTGCTTGACGCGGTCCAGCTCGTAGGCCATTTCGCTTTGCGTGAACAGGCCCAGCAGCTTGGGCGCCTTGGTCGCGTCCAGGGCCGCCAGCTCGCTGCCCTTGGCAACATAGGCGTAGCCCTTGGCCTTCATCATGTCCACGAGGTTGGCCGTGTCCGTGCGCTTGCTGCTGGGGTTGACCGACTTGGGCAGGTAGTTGCGCTGGCCGCCACCCATGAGCACGTCGATGCCGTCGCCCAGCCTGGCGTTGTAGTTGGCATGGCCGGGCACGGACTGCTCGGCAATGCTGTTGTAGCCATTGCGGTTGCAGATATGGGCATAGGTGGCCGCAGGCGTCGCATGGCCCACGCGCGTGGTGGAGATGGCGCCCACGGCGCGGCCCTTGGCCTTGGACAGCTCCAGCAGGGTCTGCGCGGGTTGGCCGTTGCCGGCCGGGCAGGTGGTGTCCTCGCCGTTGATGTACTGCTGGCCGTTGGCCGCGTAGGCCATGGTCTCGGCCGACATGGAGATGACTTCGTTGTTCATCTTCACGCCGGTCATGTAGGCCGCCATCGAGGGCGCGCTGTCCGTGGTCTGGCCATCGCGCGAGAAGGTCTTGATGCGGCTGGCGTAGGGCAGGGACTGCATGGTCAGCGTGGCGCGTTCGCTACTGGCCAGGGAGCCGGCCTTTTCGGCCAGCTGCTTTTCACCCTTGTAGATGCGCGCGGCGGTCACGGTGACCGGGCCCATGCCGTCGCCGAGGAAGAAGATGACGTTCTTGGCCTCGCCAGCCGCATGGGCTGCAGGCGCCAGCAGCGCCAGCGCGCCGGCCGCCGCCAGGGCGAGGGAGGTCTTTTGGAGGATCGGATGCATGTGGAATTCCTTGAGTGCCTTGAATGCAGCGTGCGGCATCACAAGCCGATGCTCTTCTTGATCAGGTTGAACACGGCCGTGTTGTCGATCACGCCCGAGAACGTATCGGCACCCATGCCTTGAGCCCCCAGGAACACGTCGCCACCGCCGTGGGTTTCGGAGGCCAGGGGCACCACGGCCTCCTGCAGGTAGTCGGGGCTCTCCAGCGTGGCCGCGTCGATGGGGCCGCGCGTGGCCAGGCGCTTGGGACCGTTGCCGAAGCCCAGGATGGTGTAGGGATTGCCATCCACATCGGTGGAGGCCTTGCCGTCCACGTAGTTCTTGACCAGGCCCAGCACGCCGGGCTTGCCGGCCTCGGTCTTGCCGGTGCGCGCGGCATAGCCGTTCAGGTGCAGCGTGTGGTCATGGTCGGCTGTGACGACGATCAGCGTGTTCTTCAGGCCCGGATCGAGCTTGGCCATCTTGTCCAAAGCGGTCTGGATGGCGTTGTCGAAGGCCACGGTATCCTGCAGCGCGCGGCGCGCGTTGGTGGCGTGCAGTGCATGGTCGATGCGGCCGCCTTCCACCATCAGGAAGAAGCCCTTCTTCTTGGCCGACAGTGCGTCGATGGCCTTGCCCGTCATCTCGGCCAGGCTCGGTTCCTTGGTCGCATCGCGGTCCAGGTCATAGGCCATGTGGTCCTTGGTGAACAGGCCGGCAATCTTGCTGCCGTCCACGGGCAGCTTGTCGAACTCGCTCTTGTTGGCGGCGTAGCTGTACTTTTGCGTCTTGAACTCGGCGATCAGGTTGCGGCTGTCGTTGCGGCGGCCGCCGTCGGCCTTGGGCGTGAAGTAGTACGAGCCACCGCCCAGGATCACGTCCACGCCGTCGCCGAGCTTGCTGTTGTAGCCGGAGCCGCCGGGCACCAGGGCCGCGGCAATGGTGTTCTCCGCATCGCGGTGGCAGACATGCGAATAGGTGGTTGCCGGCGTGGCATGCGTGATGCGCGCGGTGGAGACCACGCCCGTGCCGTAGCCGGCGGACTTCATCTGCTCGAGCAGCGTGGGAACGGCCTGGCCGTTGCCGCTGGGGCAGGTGCTGTCGTAGTTGGTGTGATAGGCCTTGCCGCTGGCATCCGTGGCCTTGGTGTCGGGCGTCATGGAGATGACTTCGTTGTTCATCTTCACGCCGGTCATGTAGGCGGCCATCGAGGGTGCGCTGTCCGTCACCTGGGCGTCGTTCGAGAAGGTGTGGACGAAGGCCGTCTCGGGCAGCTTGTCCATGGTCAGCTCACCGTCTTCGCCCACGCTGTAGATGCGCGCGGCGGTCATGGTGGTGATGCCCATGCCGTCACCCAGGAAGAACAGCACGTTCTTGGTCGGGGTGGCAGCGGACGATCCATCGCTGCCGCCACAGGCGCTCAACAGCAGCGACGCACCGGCCAGCGCGCTGCACAACATCTTCAGTTTCATGCGGATATCCCTCTGTAGGCAGGGGACCCCGCGGCAAGGCCGCGCCCTCCCCCTGTTGATTGATTTGTGCACTGTAGGAACAGCCCGTGACGAGCCAGTGACAGTCAGCCCAGGCCGGCAGGCGTATCGTTGCAGGCAAGGCGCTGAGGGCCGGATAGCATTGCGGCCAACCCAGCGACGGAACAAGGAACCCCATGAACCAGACAGCCCAAGACCCGATCGCCTCGCAGGCCCCGGAAGCGCCGCCCAGGCCGGTGCTCGACTACCCGTTCGAGGCGCCACCGCAGCGCGGGCAGACGCTGGAGGTGGCGCCCGGCGTGCTCTGGCTGCGCATGCCCCTGCCCTATGCGCTGGACCACATCAATCTCTGGGCCATCGATGACGGCCAGGGCTGGGCCATCGTCGATACGGGTGCGCGCACCGACGAAGGCGTGGCCACCTGGCGCGCGCTGTTCTCCCAATCCACCGATGGCCGCTCGCTGACGCGCGTCTTCGTCACCCACATGCACCCCGACCATGTGGGCCTGGCCGGATGGCTGACGCGCAAGTTCCATGTGCCCCTGTACATGACGCGCCTGGAGTACCTCAACTGCCGCGTCGTGGTCTCGGACTGCAGCCGCGAGGCCCCGCCCGACGCCATCGCCTTCTACCGCCGCGCAGGCTGGAGCGACAGCGCACTGGAGTCCTACCGCGCCCGCTTCGGCAACTTCGGCAAGCACATCCATGCCCTGCCCGACAGCTACCGCCGCCTGCACGATGGAGAGGAACTGCGCATAGGAAAACACCTGTGGCGCGTGGTGGTCGGCAGCGGCCACTCGCCCGAGCACGCCAGCCTGTACTGCCCCGATCTCAAGCTGCTGATCTCGGGCGACCAGGTGCTGCCGCGCATCTCGTCCAACGTCTCGGTCCACCCCATGGAACCCGACGCCAACCCCATGGCCGACTGGATGGAATCTCTGGAAAAGGTCAGGCGCGAAGTGCCCGACGATGTGCTCGTCCTGCCCGCGCACGGCGATTGCTTTCGCGGCCTGCATGCGCGCATCGATTCGCTGGTTACAGGCCAGGAGCGTGCCAGCGACCGGCTGCTGGCCGCCCTGGCCGAGCCGCGTCGCGCTGTCGATGTCTTCGGCGCCCTCTTCTCACGCCCGATCAGCGAATCCAGCCCCGCCCTGCTGGGCATGGCCACGGGCGAAAGCCTGGCCTGCCTGAATCATTTGATGCATGCGGGGCAGGTGCAGCGCAGCATCGACGGGGAGGGAATTGCCTGGTATCAGGCAGTGAAGACTGCCGGTCAACCCGCGCAGTGACCCCAGACGAAGTGGAGCTAGCAAAGAGGGACGACGCGCCCCTCTTTGAGGATTTCATTGAAGATTGACAGCAAACAAGCCGCCGTCCGCGGGACGACCGATATACAGGATGCCCTTGTCGGACGCCATGAGATTTCCATTGACGGGGAAGCGCCAGTTGATCGCATGACTCGTACGGCTGATTGCGTAGGTTGCCGAACCACTCTGGCGATTGGATGACACGAAAACCAAGTCACCGACGACGATAACCTCATAGACCGGCTCGGCTGTTGGAAAAAATGGCGCATCTGGCAGAGGTGTTGACCACAACAGTTCGCCGGTCACAGAAGACCTGGCTTCCAAGGCTGCCGTCCCATAGTCATTCCGAGGCGCGTTGACAACATAGACCGTTGCATCAGCGAGCGCAGGAGTGCTGCGAAAGCCGGAGAGAACCGACCAGAGTTTCTTTCCCTGCGTAACCGAGAAGCTGCTCAGCGATGAACCTGCATAGTTGAAATGCGATGCCAGAACCCTTTCAGAGCCATCTGCAACAGTGGTGAATGGCCGGCTGGCTCCCTTGCTTTCCTGCGTGGCAAGGCTCACCAACTTGCTGCCGTCTACCGTACTCACAATATGCAAGTTCTCGCCATCCAAAACATGGATGCGACCCGCAGCCATGGACGGGGTGAAGAACTCGACCGATGCAATAGCAGGCGCAGCCCATTGCTGCACCCCGGTTGCCATCGCGAATTTGCGACGGCTGCCCTGGTAGATGAACGCATCGTCACTCAGCAGTTGGTCACTCAAGGGGCGCGCACCCGGCTCACCAAGGCGAGCGAGCAAATCCCCATTCTCCGCATCAAATGCACTCAACGTGCTGCCTCCGTTGCCATCCTGAACATGGGCAAACACTTTGCCTTGGCTGATTACAGGAGTATCTGCTGTGGCAGGGCCCTGCCACAGCAACGCGCCATCGTTCTCGTCCAGTACTCTGAGCTTGCTATACAGCCTGCCGCGAGCGGCAATCAGTGGCTCCTGATATTGCCCTTGCTGGCGCCAACGCAGAGAAAACTTCGCAGGATCCATCACAGAGGTGGTCGCCAAATATGCGGTGCGCTGAGCATTCGCACGCAGACCGGACCAAGCAACAGCCCCTGGGAGGTCCGCCAGCGGCTTCAAATTCGGCGTATTTGAAACAACTTCGATCTGGTAGGACAGCGCCCACGGAGACCCCGGATAAGGAGATTTGCAAGAACGGGGCTCGTCCTTGCACAGCGAGATTTTCAGCACGCCCTCATGCTTGCCCGCTGGCAACCCCCGTGACGTCTCCAGATGGAGCTGAAACTCAGCCGTGCCGCCGATTTGTGCCACCGCATCCTCAGCGAAGGCCGAGGTGGACTGCACCAAAACGTTCAGAGGATCTGCAATGATTTTGGAAGACTTGGCCTTGACCACCACCTGCGTCGACTCCCCTTCAAGCACAGCAATGTCAGGCTGCTCGAAAGAGAATGCAATCTCGCCGCTGCCCGGATCAGGAGTCGGGTCCGTGGGCGTAGTTGGAGCAGGAGAGCCCGACCCACCACCACAGGCGGAGAGCAATAGCGCGAGACAAACAGAATACTTCAGCATGTTTTCTTGAGATTGAATGGAATAACGAAACGCTGGGTCATAGGCCCAGCCTCCTCCCCCGCCATTATTCTCAAGAACAATCAACCAAACAAATCGAAAGCAGCTCGCTACCCTAAAAATTCTGACGACCAACCGCCAATAAGTTGGACAGGCTCACACGATTTCCAGCCTCGGATAGCGGTGCGCCAGCGTCTGCTCCAGCCCGAACTGCGCCAGCAGGGCACGGAGCCGCTCGACCGCACTGCGCTTTTTCTGCCCCGTGTAGCGCGCAATGATCAGCTCGTTCTTCATGCTGTGCTCCCAGCCCACCAGCTCGGTCACGGTGACCTGGTAGCCGCAGGCCTCCAGGTACAGGCAGCGCAGCACGTTGGTGAGCTGGCTGCCCATTTCGCGGGTGTGTATGGGATGGCGCCACAGTTCGGCCAGCGGCGTGCGCGTCAGGCTCAGCGCCTTGGTCTGGCGCAGGCAGGCTGCGACCTCGGCCTGGCAGCAGGGCACCAGCACCATGGCCTTGGCCTTCTTCTCCAGGCCGAAGGCGATGGCATCGTCGGTGGCGGTGTCGCAGGCGTGCAGGGCCGTGACCACGTCGAATTGCGCAGGCATGAAGTCGGCATGCGTGGACTCGGCCACCGACATGTTCAGAAAGCCCATGCGCTCGAAGCCCAGCTCGGCAGCCAGCTTCTGCGAAGCCTCCACCAGCGGCGCGCGCGTTTCTATGCCGTAGATATGGCCGCGCCCCAGCGGCTTGAAATACAGGTCGTAGAGGATGAATCCCAGGTAGGACTTGCCGGCGCCGTGGTCGGCCAGGGTGACCGCATGGCCGTCGGCCGACAGTTCTTCGAGGATGGGCGCGATGAACTGGTAGAGGTGGTAGACCTGCTTGAGCTTGCGGCGCGAATCCTGGTTGATCTTGCCTTCGCGCGTGAGGATGTGCAGTGCCTTGAGCAGTTCAATGGACTGGCCGGGCTTGAGGCCCAGCTGCGCGGTCACATCCTGCTCGGGCTTTGCGGCAGGCTTGCCCTGGCGCGCCTTCATTCGGCAGCGCCCGGCTTGGCTGCGTGCGCCATAGGGCAGCGCGCGCCCACACCCAGGTCCAGCCAGCCTTCGATGCCGATCTTCTCCAGCGTCTCCATGTTGCGCTCGTAGATGGATTCGGCTTCGGGGAACACCTCGACCGCCTTGTCTATGCTGTCCTCGCGCAGCAGGTGCAGCGTGGGATAGGGCGAGCGGTTGGTGCAGTTGGTGACGTCGTCGGCTTCGGTGCCCTCGAACTGGAACTGCGGGTGGAACGAGGCCACCTGCAGTATGCCGCCCAGGTCCAGCTCCTCGACCATGGCGTCGGCCACTTCGAGAAAGTCGTTGAAGTCCAGGAAGTCCTGCAATGCGTGCGGCAGGATCAGCAGCGTGGTGTCGCGCTTGTCCGGGGAGGCCTCGGCCAGGGCTTCCAGCTCGCGGTGCAGGTCTGCCGCCACGCCCTCCGCGTCGGTTGCCTGGCTGACCGTGTAGTGGATCTGGCCCTTGATGTGCACGCCCTTGGCGAAGGGGCACAGGTTCAGGCCGATCACGGCCTTTTCGAGCCAGTGCACCGTATCCTCGATCACGGTGACAGGCGGAAACTCGGCCGCGCGAATCTCGTGGTTGGTATCGGTCATGGCTGTGCCCTTCAAAAATGCGAACGGGGGCACTGCGCCCCCAGACATTGCGAAACCGTCCAGGAACCCTTCCCTGCCCTGTCACGCAGGGTCCGCATTCTAGCCGCGCCGCCCCGGCGACGCCGTTGCTCGGATTTCTCAGCCCAGCAGGCGCAGGCCTGTCAGCAGCTCATGCTCGCGGGCCGCGTAGCGGTCCGTCATCCCGGCGATGAAGTCGGCCACCACCCGCGCACGCGCCGATACGTCCTCGGCCAGCATGGCCCGCTGCACGAAGCGCGGCTTCATGCGGTCGGGCTCGACCATGTAGGCCGCAAACAGCTCGGCCACCACCTGCTGCGCGCCTTCCATGGTCTTCACCACCTGCTCATGGCGGTAGAGATTGCGGAACAGGAACTGCTTGAGCTGCTGCGACTGCTGCCTCATGGTATCGCTGAAGCCCACCAGAGGGCCAGGCTGGGCGCGCACCTCGTCCACCGAACAGGGCCGCGCCTGCGCAATGCGCTGCTGCGTGGCGGCGATCACGTCATAGACCTGATCGCTGAGCATGCGGCGGATGCTTTCGTACAGCAGGCGCCGCTCGGCCAGTGGCATGCCCAGTTGAGGATGCTCGGCCAGTGTTGCGTCGTGATAGCGCGCGAACAGGGGAACAGCCTCGCACAGCTGGGGCATGGTGATCAGGCCGGAGCGCACGCCATCGTCCACGTCATGGGCGTTGTAGGCAATGGCATCGGCCAGGTTGCACAGCTGGGCCTCCAGCGAAGGCTGCCGGCCCAGCAGAAAACGCTGCGCCACCCCGCCGGGCTCGCGCGCCTCCAGGTGCTCGGCATTGGTGCGCGAGCAATGCTTGAGAACGCCCTCGCGCGTCTCGAAGCTCAGGTTCAGGCCGTCAAAGGCTGGATAGCGCTCTTCCAGCCGGTCCACCACGCGCAGGCTTTGCAGGTTGTGCTCGAAGCCGCCATGCGGCTGCATGCAGGCATTGAGCGCATCCTGGCCCGCATGGCCGAAGGGGGTGTGGCCCAGGTCGTGGGCCAGGCAGATGGCTTCGACCAGATCCTCGTCGAGCTGCAGGGACCGGGCGACCGAGCGGCCCAGTTGGGCAACCTCCAGCGAGTGCGTCAGCCGTGTGCGGAACAGGTCGCCTTCATGGTTGACGAAGACCTGGGTCTTGTAGACCAGCCGCCGGAAGGCCGAGGAATGGACGATGCGGTCCCGGTCGCGCTGGAAGTCGCTGCGCGTGGGCGCAGGCGCCTCCGGGAAACGCCGCCCCCGGCTGAACGCCGGGTTGCAGGCATAGGGGGCCAGGGCCTGTTTCTGCATTCGATCGCCTCATCATGCTGACGAGGCCACTCTAGCAGTTCCGGCTTGCCCCCCAGCGCCGCGCGTCAGGCGCAGCAGGCGTCTATGACTTCGCGCACCAAGGCATCGGGCGCCGAGCACATGACGGCCTTTCCCGGCCCGTCAATGAGAACGAAGCGGATCTCGCCCGCCTCGGACTTCTTGTCCACGCGCATCAGCTCCAGATAGCGGCCAGCGTTGTCACGCTCATCCAGCACGGCGCCGCGCACCGGCAGGCCCGCACGTTCGATCAGCACGCGTAGCCTTTGCACAAAGGCGGCATCCACCAGGCCAAGGCGCTGCGACAGCTCGGCCGCCATGACCATGCCGGCGCCCACGCCTTCGCCGTGCAGCCAGTTGCCGTAGCCCATGCCGGCCTCGATCGCATGCCCGAAGGTGTGGCCGAAATTGAGAATGGCGCGTAGCCCAGCCTCTTTCTCGTCCTGCCCCACGACCCAGGCCTTGATCTCCACGCTGCGCTTGATCGCGTGCGCCAGTGCAGTGCGGTCGCGGGCAAGCAAGGCGTCCATGTTCTCCTCCAGCCAGGCCAGGAAGTCCATGTCGGCGATGGGCCCGTACTTGATGACCTCGGCCAGGCCGGCGCTCAGCTCGCGCGCGGGCAGCGTGTCCAGCGAGGCCAGATCGCAAACCACCAGCTGCGGCTGGTAGAAGGCGCCGATCATGTTCTTGCCCAGCGGATGGTTGATGGCGGTCTTGCCGCCCACCGACGAGTCCACCTGCGACAACAGCGTGGTGGGCACTTGCACGAAGGGCACGCCGCGCATGTAGCTGGCGGCAGCAAAGCCCGTCATGTCGCCAATGACGCCGCCGCCCAGCGCGAACAGCACGGTCTTGCGGTCGCAACCACCGGACAGCAGGTCATCGAAGATCAGATTCAGCGTCTGCCAGTCCTTGTGGGCTTCGCCATCGGGCAGCACCACGGTCCGCACGCTGCGGTAGCGCTGCTCCAGCACGCGGCGCAGTGCGGGCTCATAGAGCGGTGCGACCACATCGTTGCTGACGATGACGGCCTGTGCCGCAGAAGGCAGCGCGGCATAGGTGGCTGCCTGGACCAGCAGGCCGGTGCCGATGGCAATCGGATAGGAGCGCTCACCCAGGTCAATGGTCACGACCTGGGCAGCAGGCGAGGAGGAGGCGTGGGGCAAGATGATGTCGCTCCAGGGGAGAAAGAATGAAAAGGTTTCCGCGACACGGCAGCGCGCCCGGCAACTGCCGATCTTAAAGAAAAAGGCCCCGGCAAGTGCCGAGGCCTTTGGTGTTCCAGTGGGCAGCGTTCAGGCCAGTTCCGCCTGCATGCGTATGCGCTGGGCGGCCTGCGCCACAGACAGGCCGGATGTCTGGATCACGAAGTGCGCCGTCTCCAGATACAGGGGCTCGCGCTGCAGCAGCAACTCGCGCAGGCGCAACGCCGGATCCTCCACCTGCAGCAAGGGCCGCGTCACATCGTTGCGCAGCCGTGCGGCGATATCCTCTGGCGTGCAATCCAGGTAGAAGACCTGGGTGCGCTCACGCAGATGGCGGCGGTTTTGCTCCCGCAGCACCACGCCGCCGCCCGTGGACAACAGCAGGCTGGATGTGGAGGCCGACAGCTCATCAATGACCTGCGACTCCATGTCGCGAAAAGCCTGCTCGCCCTCACGCTCGAAAAACTCCCGGATGCTGCAGCCCAGGCGCTGCTCGATCACATGGTCCGAATCCACAAAACGCATCGACCACAGGCGCGCCAACTGGCGCCCTATGGTCGATTTGCCGGAGCCGGGCAGGCCGATCAGGGCCACCACCGGCGCACGGAGCGAGGCAGGACCTTGATCGGGATTCACCGACTTGTTCACTCGGGCAGGCAGACGGATGTCACTCCGTAAGGCGAGGTCAGGAAGGAGCCGTTCTTCTGGTCGCCCTCGACGAACGAGGTCACAAAGAGGCGCTCGGCACGACCTTCGGAACCAGCCGCATTGGAGCTCACCGTCAGCTTGTAGATCAGCCAGGTGGCTACGTTCTGCGGATATTCCGTCTGCACGATCACGCGGCCATTGGCTCCCGTTTTGCGGCCATTGAAATAGGAAACCACGATGTCTGCCTTGGGCGGCGTCAAGCGGCCATCGCCATTGGCGTCTTCACCGCTGTCCAGATTTCCATTGCGATTGATGTCCTCATTCAAGCAAAAACCGGATCCAGCGACGTGTGAATTCTTGACGTTGTCATAGCTACCAAATCCGTATCGCAGAATATCCACGCTTACTGAAACATCCGCATCCGCAACGGCCTCACCAGCAGCATTGGCAACGGCCACATCAAACTTCTTGATATAGGTAAGGTTATTGGCACCTTTTTCCAACTCATTGTTGTCGCCGATAGTGATGGAGACAGGTTCGCTGGCAACAGTCAGCGTACTGATACGCGAATTGGGGCATTTCCCATTGGACACAGCTGCGTCAGAACTGCCATAGCACATGCGGATGCTGACCCCATCTGTCGGGCTGATACGCGCGCCAGGAATATATTGCGCCAAGGCAACTCCGCTGGCATTGGATATCACGGATTGACTACCTGTCGAGATAGCTTCCCCAGAGCCCAGTCCAGGCGGAACGATCTCAAAGCGGACTCGCATATTTGGAATCGCGCGATTGTCCTTATCCAGGAACAGGGCTCGCAATTGCGCCATATTGGTGCGACCGCCATCCAGATTTGGCTTGACGGTATTCGGCACAATGGACAGGCTCGCCGCACTGACCACGCCCACCGCGTCAGGAACTTGGGCAGCGCCGCCTGCCACAGTGATCTGCTCGTTCGAGACTACTCCTGAAGCCTTGGCTTGCAGAGAGTAGATCTGGGCAGTGCCTGGTGCATTGAATGCTGCAAACTTCGCCACGCCAGATGTGTCCGTCTGGGCCGTCACCGCAGCACTGAGAACCGATCCGGAAAGCACAACAGGAATGCCAGAAATTCCTGCGCCATTCGCATCCGAGATTTTTGCCGTGACCTCCACTGGTTGTCCCGGAGAAGGAGCAGAGGGAACCACAGTCAAGGCGATCTGGCTGCCGGTGACAGCCACAACACCTGTCCCTGACTGATTACCAGCCTTCAGGTTGAAGCGGATATCCCGATTGGAACGATCACCACCGATCTCTATCTTTCCAGTAACACGGCCAGAGGCATCCGTCACATTGGCGTTGGGTGTAAAAACACCCGAATCCAGTACAACGGAGACAGGCGCATTGGCTACAGGATTCCTGCTCGCGGACAATGCTGTGACCGTCAAGGTAGCGGAGTCGCTTCCCGAATTGGCGACAACAGTCTTGTCGAGAAGGAACTCGACACTGGCTACATCCGGTGTCGTACCGCCCCCCGTACCGCCTCCAGGTGTCCCCGGGTTCCCTCCTCCCCCCCCGCACCCAACCAGAGCAAAGGCCGTCAAAGTAGCCAACCATATTTTCTTCATCAAATATCTCCCTAAATTTTCACTCAGCGTTTTGCAGAGCCATCAGAAATCATTTTTGGCGTAATGAATACCAGCATTTCTCTCTTGGAAGAGGCCCTGGAGCGGCTCTTGAAAAGATTACCCAGAACAGGTACATCACCCAACAAAGGAATCTTGTTTTCCTGATTGGTTTCTTCCAACTCAAAAATACCGCCAATCACCACAGTGCCACCGTTTTGCACCAGGATCTGCGTCTTGATATGCTTGGTATCAATAGCAACCCCCTGGGTCGTTGTTTCACCGCGAGAATCCTTGTTGATATCCAGATCCAGGATGATATCGCCTTCAGGAGTTATTTGCGGCGTAACTTCCAGTTTCAACACCGCCTTCTTGAAGGCTATGGTGGTCGCTCCGTTGGGTGCAGTGACTGAATATGGGTATTCAGTACCCTGCTCGATCAGCGCCTTGGTCTGGTCAGCGGTCATGAGACGAGGGCTTGAAATGATCTTGCCTTGTCCATCGGCCTCCATTGCCGAAAGCTCCAGCGTAAGGAAGCGATTGGCTGCAGCATTGAAGATGGACATGGCAAACGTGCCAGACCCTGCAACACCTGCCACAGAGGCAGGAAGATTCACGAAGCTGCCCGAAGTGTTGACCGTGCCTCCAGCACCGGCGGAAGCATTTGCGTTATCGAACCCCGTACCGAAGACAACACGATTGTCACCGCCGATGCTGTAGCCACCATCACCACCACGCTGGGCACGCAAGTCCCCGCCGCCGAGGCGTACCCCCAGGGCACGACCGAACGTGTCACGGGCTTCCACAATACGCGCTTCAATGAGCACTTGCCGCACTGGCACATCCAGCGTGGCCAGCAATGCCTTCATCGCCTCAAGCTTTGCAGGGGTGTCCGTCACAAAGAGTTGGTTGGTTCGAGGCTCGGAGATTGCGGACCCGCGCTCGGACAGAAATCTCGTCGCAGTTCCGCCAGCCCCGGCAGAGCTGGTGTTCGTCGTAATTTGCAACAGGATATCGGCCGCCTTCGCATAGTTCAGCTGAAAGCCCTGGGTGCGCAGCGGCTCCAGTTTCTGGATTTCCATCGCGGCTTCATAGTCACGCTTGGTGCGCGCATCGATCTCATCCTTGGGCGCAATCCAGAGCACCGAGCCCGACTTGCGCATGCCCAGGCCCTTGGCATCCATGATGATCTGCAGCGCCTGGTCCCAGGGAACATCCTTCAGACGCAGGGTCAGCGCCCCGGAAACCGTATCCGAGGTCACGATGTTGAAGTTCGTGAAGTCGGCAATCACCTGCAGCAGGGAGCGCACTTCGATGTTCTGGAAATTCAGGGAAAGCTTTTCACCGCTGTAGCCGGGGCCCTGTGTGAGCTTGCTCACATCCACCTTTTTCTGACGGACCTCGATCACAAACTGGCTGTCGCTTTGGTAGGCGCTGTGCTCCCAGTCGCCGACGGGAGCGATACGCATGCGCACGGATTCCCCCTGCTGCACCGAAGAGATTGTCTGCACCGGGGTTCCGAAATCCGCAACATCCAGCTTGCGGCGCAAGCCTTCAGGCAGGGAAGAACGCAGAAAATCGACGACAAGTTCCTTGCCTTCGCGGCGCAGATCCACGCCAACCTGGCTATTGCTCAATCCCACGACGATGCGGCCCGAGCCATCGCTGCCACGACGGAAATCAACATCCCGAATGGGTTGGACATCGCTACCGACGGCTGTCTTGGCTTCAAACACACCCTGCTGTGCAGAAGGCTTCACCGCAGCAGATGCAGCCACAGGATCCAGCAGGATCAGCAACGCCTTGCCTTGGCGTTCAGTGCGGTAGGAAGTCGCCGATTTCAAATTCAGCACCAGCCGGGAACGGCCAGAGGCTTCCACGATATTGATGGAACGCAGGTTGCCCTGGTTGAGTTCGACCATCGATTTGCCCGTGGCATTGGTTGCGCCAGGAAAATCCAGTGCGATCCGCGCAGGCGACTGGATCGCAAATCCGGTCGGGTCCGCAGCCAGCGCTTCGGAAAGCTCGATGCGCACCACCTCAGTGCCCCCCTGGATGGAACCGGAGACCGACTCTATCGCGGACTGCGCCCATGCAAAGGAGCCCAGCAACCAACCGCCCAAGGCGATTCCCCAGCGAGCTTTGTGAGACATGCTGCGATGTGTGCCCATCATTTCCTTCCCTCCTGCAACTCCAGTGTGCTATTTCTTTCTATCCAGTCGCCGCTGCCATCCTGGACGATTTCGCGCAACTGGATGGAAGTCTCCGTGATCCGGGTGATCTTTCCGTAGTTCTGGCCCAGGTAATTTCCTGCACGGACCTGATACAGCAATGTTCCGACTCTGATCAAGGCCGTGGGCACACCCTTCTTGTCCAGGCTGCCCACCATGGTCATTGCATCCAGGGGCTCTGCTTCCAGCGGCTCCTTGCGGCGGTTGAGCTCTGCAGCCATCAAGCTGGTATTCGCGTTGGACTGCACGGACTCTCTGCGCAACACCTGCATCAGCTTCAGAGGGTTGAAGGGATCCATCCCCTCCGAACCCAGGTAGGCCTGAGGCGTGAATAACTTCGGCTCTTCCAA
Source organism: Delftia sp. WSY_10 (assembly GCF_043104705.1). Taxonomy (NCBI): domain Bacteria; kingdom Pseudomonadati; phylum Pseudomonadota; class Betaproteobacteria; order Burkholderiales; family Comamonadaceae; genus Delftia; species Delftia sp. WSY_10. Next base: position 327,792 of record NZ_JBICKY010000012.1, read on the forward strand.
TGGTTTGACGCGAGGCCTTGCATTGGCACGCTCCTGCGCCATCCAGGTCTGCAATTCCTCATGCTCGGATGAAGTGCATGCCACCAGCGACAGACAGGCGGCCAGCACAAGCCAGCCGCGAAAACGCATTTGCCTCATTTCTTGCCCTTCCCAGCGGCCGCACGTTGCGCCTGCACTTCCTCGGCATCCAGGTAGCGGAAGGTTCGCGCCGTCGCCTCCATGCTCAAGACCTCGCTGCCCTCCTTGCCCACAGGGACAATCGACAAGTTGTTCAAGGTCACGATGCGAGACAGGTAGGCCACGTCGGAAGCGAATGAGCCGATGTCATGAAATCGCCCTGTGACCTTCAAAGCAATGGGCAGCTCGGCGTAGTACTCCTTGACCACCATCGCCCCGGGGCGGAACGTTTCAAACTGCAGGCTGCGCCCCAGTCCGGCCTGGTTGATGTCCGAGAGCAGCGCAGCCATTTCCGCCTTGCTGGGCAACTGCTTTTCCAGCTGTGTCACATATTGCTGCACCTGTTCACGCTGCTTCTTCAGGCCATCCAGGCTGACCGCCTTGGACAGCTTCTGGCTGAAGTCCTGGCGCAGCGTGACTTCGGTGTTGCGCTCTTGCTCCAGCATGTCCTCATAGTCCTTGATCAGTACGTACCAGAGCAAGGCGGCGACGCCCAACGCAATGGCAACGCACAACAGAAAACGCGGCAGCAAGGGCCACCGCGAAGGATCATTGGGATCAAGACCACGGAATTGGCGCTGGATGTTCTCCTGCAGTGCGGAGAAGTCGATGTCGTTCTTTTTCTTCTTGGCCATCACTGGGACTTTCCTGAGTTGGCCGCCGTCGGAAGGCCTTTCTCCGCAACGCTGGCGCGCGTGAGCTGGAAGCGCAGATTGAACGCTGCAGCACGGCGCTGGTCCTTGGGCGTGACGTTGACCGTCTTGGCCACGATCTCCACCAGTTCCGGCTTGGAGATCCAGGGCGTTCCCTCGGATAGATTGCGCAGCATCTCGGACACCCGCTCATTGGACTGCGCCGTGCCCTGCATGGTCACGGCCAGACCTTCCTGCTTGATGCTGGTGATGTAGACGCCATCGGGCAGTTGGGCCACCAGCTCGTTGAGCATGTGCACCGGCAGATTGCGATCGGACTGCAGGTCTTCCACGGCCTTTTGCCGGGCGCGCAGGGCCGTGATTTCATCCTCCAGCCCGGCGATTTCCTTGATCTGGGACTCCAGCACCGTGATCTCGGCGCGCAGCATGCTGTTCTTCGCCTGCTGGGCTTCGATCATCGTCTGATACCACCAGTAGACAGCACCAATGATCAAAAGCCCTATCAGGGCCGAGAGGACCATCGTGGCCTGGAATGCTTCCTTGCGTCGCTTGCGTGTGGCTTCTCTGTGAGGAAGCAGATTGATCAGGATCACGACACAAACCTCCGCATGGCCAGACCGCAGGCGGTCAGGTAGGCGGGGGCCTCGCGCGACATGCGCTTGAGGCGCACGCCGCTGCCGACTTCCATGCCATCGAAGGGGTTGGCAAGGCTGCAGGCAAATCCGGTCTGCTGCGTGATGGCCTCGGACAGGCCGGAAAGCGGTGCCGAGCCGCCAGCCAGCAGGATGTGGTCTATGCGGTTGTGGGGCGTGCTGGTGAAAAAGAACTGCAGTGCGCGCGACACTTCCTGCGTCATGCTCTGCACGAAGGGCTTGAGCACGGCGGAAGCGTAGTCCTCCGGCAGTTCGCCGTTGCGCTTCTTGGACTCGGCCTCTTCGAGGGAAAAACCATATTGGCGCGCGATCAGCTGCGTCAGCTGGGCGCCGCCAAAGGCCTGGTCACGGTCGTACAGCACCTCGTCGTCACGCAGGATCTGCATGCTGGTCGTCATGGCGCCTACCTCGAACAGCGCCACCAAAGCGTTGTTGCCCTGATTGGGCAGGCGCTCGATCAACCGTCCGGCGGCCATGCGGGAGGCATGGGGCTCGATGTCGATGACCATCGGCTTGAGGCCGGCCGCCTCGGCCAGGCCCTGGCGGTCCTGCACCTTCTCGCGGCGGGAGGCGGCAATGAGCACATCCACGTCGCCAGGCGAATTCAATGACGGGCCTATGACACAGAAGTCCAGACTCACTTCGTCGAGCGAAAAAGGAATGTACTGATTGGCCTCGGATTCGACCTGGACCTCCAGTTCCTGCTCGCTCATGCCGTCGGGCAGCGAAATCTTCTTGGTGATCACGGCCGAAGCCGGCAATGCCATGGCCACGTTCTTGGTCCGCGTGCCGCTTTTTTTGACCAGCCGCCGTACAGCCTCTGCCACTTCGTCGAACTTTTCGATGTTGCCATCCGTGATCCATCCCCGCTCCAGCGGCTCGATGGCACAGCGCTCCAGCAACAGTTCGCCCGACCTGGCACGAGACAACTCAACGAGCTTGGCGCTCGAAGAACTGATGTCGATGCCTAGCAAAGGTGCGGGCTGGCGACTGAATAAGGATCCCATAGCAATCAACTTGCCCTCCCTCTTCTTGTGTATGTAAAGAACGCAACAAACCTTCACATATAGGTTGAATGCTATCAGCAAGACTGCGCGCAACTCACCATGCCTGCCGGAGCATGGTTGACGGTAGTGGCCAAAAACAGACATTGTTGCGGGCCATCAAATGCGACAGGAATGCACCCCTGCTTGCATGTCGGCCTGTACGCCTGGCTTAGGATGCGAGGCTTGCGGCCATGCTGGCAACCGTGTGCAGCCGCCTCCTACCGACCCCCTGGGGAACGCATTTTTATAATGCAGCACTCCTCAGCACTCCCTGCGACATGCCGTCCTCAGACTCCCGAGAACCCCAGGCTGGAAAGCCTCGCTCCGCTCCGTCCAAGCCCATGCATTGGTTTCCCAAGGCCTTGCTATGGCTGGCGGGCATCGCCGTCGCCGGCGCGCTGGCCCTGATGCTGACCGTGGCCGTGGCCCTGGCCATGGCCTACCCCAACCTGCCCGACGTGTCCGAGCTGGCCGACTACCGGCCCAAGCTGCCGCTGCGCGTGTACTCCAGCGAAGGCGCCCTGCTAGGCGAGTTCGGCGAGGAGCGGCGCACGCTGACGCCCATCCAGGACATCCCCAAAGTGATGACCGACGCGGTGCTGGCCATTGAAGACACCCGCTTTTTCGAGCACGGTGGCGTCGACTACAAGGGCATGGCCCGCGCCGCGCTGGCCAATCTGGGCCGCGTGAAAAGCCAGGGCGCATCGACCATCACCATGCAGGTGGCACGCAATGTCTATCTGTCTTCCGAGAAAACTTTTACACGCAAAATTTACGAAGTCTTACTGACTTTCAAGCTAGAGCATCTGCTGAGCAAAAACCAGATTCTCGAGATCTACATGAACCAGATTTATCTGGGAAATCGGGCCTATGGCTTTGCCGCCGCCTGTGAAGCCTATTTCGGCAAACCGCTCAAGGACATCACCGTCGCCGAAGCGGCCATGCTGGCCGGCCTGCCCAAGGCGCCCTCGGCCTACAACCCGATCAGCAACCCCAAGCGCGCCCGCTCGCGCCAGCTCTACATCATCGAGCGCATGGAGGAAAACGGCTTCATCACGGCGGCCCAGGCCACTGAAGCCAAGGCCGAGCCGCTGAAGATCCGCACAGGCTCCTTCAACACCCGGGTGCATGCCGAGTACGTGGCCGAAATGGCGCGCCAGCTGATCTTTGCCCAGTACGGCAACGAGGCCTACACGCGCGGCCTGAACGTCTACACCACCATCAATGCCGGCGAACAGGAAGCCGCCTACGCCGCGCTGCGCCGCGGCATCATGGACTACGAGCGCCGCCAGAAGTACCGCGGCCCCGAGAAGTTCGTGGCCCTGCCCGCCGACGCCGAGGACCGTGAAGACGCCATTGACGACACCCTGGCCAACCACCCCGACAACGGAGACGTGCTCGCCGCCGTGGTGCTGGATGCCAACCCGCGCAAGATCCTGGCGGCCCGTGCCGACGGCGAGCAGATCGAGATCACGGGCGAAGGCCTCAAGCCTGCCGAATCGGGACTGAACCCCAAGGCACCGCCCAACATCAAGATCCGTCCCGGCGCCGTGATCCGGGTGGTCAAGACGCCCAAGAACACCTGGGAAATCACGCAGCTGCCCGAGGTGGAAGGCGCCTTCGTGGCCCTGGTTCCCCAGACGGGCGCCTTGCGCGCCCTGATCGGCGGCTTCGACTTCCAGAAGAACAAGTTCAATCATGTGACCCAGGCCTGGCGCCAGCCCGGCTCGGCCTTCAAGCCCTTCATCTACTCCGCGGCGCTGGAAAAGGGCTTCTCGCCCTCCACCATGATCAATGACGCGCCGCTGTTCTTCAGTGCGGGCGTGACGGGGGGGCAGCCCTGGGAGCCCAAGAACTACGACAGCCGCTACGACGGGCCGATGACCATGCGCACGGGCCTGAACAAGTCCAAGAACATGATCTCCATCCGGCTGCTGCAAGCCGTGGGCCCCAAGCAGGGCCAGGAGTGGGTCACGCGCTTCGGCTTTGACGCCGCCAAGCACCCGGCCTACCTGACCATGGCTTTGGGCGCAGGTGCCGTCACGCCGCTGCAGCTGGCGGCCGGCTACTCCGTGTTCGCCAACGGCGGCCACCGCGTCAATCCCTGGCTGATTTCCCGCGTCACCGATCACAAGGGCCGCATCCTGTCCGAATTCACACCGCCCCCGGTGCAGGAACTGCCCCAGGCCATCGACGCGCGCAACGCCTTCATCATGGACAGCCTGCTGCAGGACGTGGCGCGCGTGGGCACGGCAGCGCGCGCGCAGTCCACGCTCAAGCGCCCCGACCTGTATGGCAAGACCGGCACGACCAACGATTCGGTGGATGCCTGGTTTGCGGGCTTCCAGCCCACGCTGGCCGCCGTATCCTGGATCGGCTACGACACGCCGCGCAACCTGGGCAGCCGCGAGACCGGCGGCGGCCTGAGCCTGCCGATCTGGATCAGCTTCATGCAGCACGCGCTCAAGGGCGTTCCCGTGGCCGAGATGCCCGTGCCGCCCGGCGTCGTGAACATGGGCGGCGAGTGGTACTACGAGGAAAACGCGCGCAACGGCGGCGTCAGCAGCCTGGGCATGGACAGTGCATCCACGGGCAGCGCCGCAGGCGCCACGCCCCCGCCCGCCACCGAGGAGCGCAACCGCATCCTCGACCTGTTCCGCAACTGAGGCGGTCGACCACGCAAGAAAGCCCGGCCATGCCGGGCTTTTCTTTTGGAGCCAGCCGAAAGCCGGGGTCTCAGCGCGCCGAGAACTGCAGCGCCAGGCCCGATTGCTCGGTGGCGTAGCGGCTCAGGTTGGCGAAGAACTCGCCCGCGCCCTTGGTATCGAGCCAGGCGCCCTGCGACGCGTCGTAGCGGTAGTGGAAGCCGCCGGCCTTGGCGGCCAGCCAGATCTCATGCAGCGGCTTTTGCTGGTTGATCACGATCTGGCTGCGGTTGGCAAAGACCAGGGTCACCATGCCTCCCACGCGCTGGGCATCGAGGTCGGCATCGGTTTCATCGTTGATGCGATCGCAGTCTTGCTCCACCGCCAGCAGCAGTCGTTCGGCAAGGTCCAGAAATTCTTGGTCGGTCATTACAATTCGCTTATGTTGAAAGCCTCGCAAATTCTAGTCAGGTGCATTGCCCTTGGGGCCTGTGCGGCGTCCCTTGCGGCCTGTGGGCAGAAGGGGCCTCTGTTCCTGCCCAGCTCGCCAGCCGCCAGCCACCGCGCCACGCTGCCGCAGACCCTGGGCATCTCCAGCCCGGCCGAGCGGGCAACGCCCGCACCGGCGCCCACCACCTTGCCGACCGGCCCCTCCAATGCAGCCGTCGAGGAAAGCTCCACGCCCACGGGCGCCTCGGACTCCCGCAGGCCACAGGCCGACTGACGCGGCAGCCGCACTGCGGCTTGATGCACGTCAACCCCGCTGCATGGCATGGCGCTTAGAGTGACCGCATCTTGTCCCTCGACAACCCGCCATGCCCGTAGAGCTTTACCGAGACAAAAACCACGCCTGCCTGATGTTCACCGACCTCATCGAGGAAGATGGACAGGCCATCCAGGCCAACCAGTTCCTCATCGTCGATGACGACACGGGCGCCATCATCGATCCGGGCGGCAATCTCGCGTTCAACGAGCTGTTCATGGGCATGTCTCGGCATTTCGCGCCGCACAAGCTTTCCTATCTGATTGCCTCCCACGCCGATCCCGACATCATTGCCTCGCTGGATCGCTGGATGACCAGCACCAAGGCCCAGCTGGTGATCTCGCGCATCTGGGAGCGCTTTGCGCCCCACTTCACCAAGGTCGGCAAGACCGAGAACCGCGTGATCGGCGTGCCGGACGCCGGCGGCCGGCTGCCGCTGGGCCGCCATGAGCTGCACCTGCTGCCCGCCCACTTCCTGCATGCCGAGGGCAACTTCCACTTCTACGATCCCGTCAGCCGCATCCTGTTTACGGGCGACCTGGGCGTGTCCCTGATGAACGGCATCGAGGCACAGGTGCCGGTGACCGATCTGGTGCCGCACATCGCGCGCATGGAAGGCTTTCACCGCCGCTACATGGTCTCCAACAAGATCCTGCGGCTGTGGGTGCAGATGGCGCGCCAGCTGCCCATCGACATGATCGTGCCCCAGCACGGCGCGCCCATCATGGGCGCCAAGGCGATTGCCGACCTGTTCAACTGGCTGGAAGGCCTGCAGTGCGGCATTGATCTGTTCGACCAGCGCAACTACCAGTTGCCCATGGCGGACATCGACCCCGTCACCCGCCAGCTGCGCCCTGCCCTGCGCGCCGTCGCGGGCTAGCTTCTGGCGGGCCGGCGGCGCAGTGCATGGGCCACACGCCAGCCCAGCAGCAGCGCAAGAATGGCGGCGTATACGCCGACCTCGGCGAAGTTGTTCTTGCCCGCGCGCATCCAGAAGAAATGCAGCAGGGCCAGCGGCGCCACCGCATAAATGCAGCGGTGCAGCCATTGCCAGCGCTTTGCGCCCATGGCCCGGAGCACACGGTGCGGCGATGTGGCGGCAAGCGCGGTCAGCAAGAGCAGGGCCGCAAAGCCCACGAGGATGAACGGGCGTTTGGGGATGTCGAGCACGATCTCGCCCCAGTCCAGCCCCATGTCGAACCACGCATAGCACAGCAGATGCAGCACGGCGTAGAAGAACACATACAGGCCCAGCATGCGCCGAAAGCGCGCCAGCGCCGTCAGCCCCAGCGCCTGGCGCAGCGGTGTCACGGCCAGCACCACGCAAAGAAAGCGCAGCGTCCAGTCGCCCGTGGAGCGCAGCAGGGCCTCGGCCGGATTGGCGCCAAGAGTGCTCAGGATGGCTCCGGCCAGCAGCCACGCAAACGGCAGCAGGCACACAAGAAACACCAGCGGCTTGGCCGCCCGGTGCAGCAAAAGGCGCTGTAACACCGTCATTGCATGGGCCGCATCAATAGAACTTCTTCAGATCCATGCCCGTGTAGAGCTGGCCGACCTGGGCTTCGTAGCCGTTGAACAGCAGCGTCTTGCGCTTCTTGGCGAACAGGCCATCCTCGCCAATGCGCCGCTCCGTGGCCTGGCTCCAGCGCGGGTGCGGCACGTCCGGGTTCACATTGGAATAAAAGCCGTACTCGTTGCGCGCCGCCTTGTTCCAGGCCGTGCCCGGCTCCTTGTCGGTCAGGCGGATGGCGACGATGCTCTTGGCGCTCTTGAAGCCGTATTTCCACGGCACGACCAGCCGCACGGGCGCGCCATTCTGGTTGGGCAGCACTTCGCCATACATGCCGAAGGCCAGCAGGGTCAGCGGGTGCATGGCCTCATCCAGGCGAAGCCCTTCCGTGTACGGCCAGTCGAGCACGCCGCTGCGCAGGCCCGGCATCTGCGCCTTGTCGGCCAGGGTGACAAATTCCACGTATTTCGCGCTGCCCAGCGGCTGCACCTTGCGCAGCAGTTCGGCCAGGGAATAGCCGACCCAGGGAATCACCATGGACCAGCCTTCCACGCAGCGCAGCCGGTAGATGCGCTCTTCCAGCGGTGCGAGCTTGAGCAGCGCATCCAGGTCCAGTGTCTGCGGCTGCTGGACCAGGCCTTCGATCTTCACTGTCCACGGCCGCGTCTTGAGCGTGTGGGCGTTCTTGGCAGGATCGTCCTTGTCCAGGCCGAATTCGTAGAAGTTGTTGTACTGCGACGCATCGGCATAGGCGGTGACGCGCTCCATGGAGTTCGCGCCCGGCACCTGCGAAGGCACGGAAGCCAGCGCCGCCAGCTTGCCGGGGCGCTGCACGCCTGCCGCCCAGCCCGGCAAGGCGGCACCGGCCGAACCTGCGGCCAGGTACTGCAGCCAGGCCCGGCGCTGCAGGTAGCTCGCCCGGGGCGTGATTTCGCTGCCTTGCGGATGTTGGAAGCCGTTGTCGTGGGAGCGGATCAGCATGGGAATCTCCGAAAGTGCCTGCTGCGGCAGGGGCGCCGGGCGGCATGACGATTGGGAGCCTTGCAGGCCCGCGCAAGTTCCATGCTACGCCCCAGCCTCAACTGCCATGAAAAAGAGCCGGATACAAAAAGGGCTGCATGCGCGCCGGCGCATGCAGCCCTTTGTTCGGCGGCGGTCCGAATCAGCAGCGGATCACAGCTCGCCGTAGCTGTGCAGTCCCGACAGGAACATGTTCACGCCCAGGAAGGCGAAGGTGGTGATGGCCAGCCCGCCCAGCGCCCACCAGGCGGACACGGTGCCGCGCAGCCCCTTGACCAGGCGCATGTGCAGCCAGGCCGCGTAGTTGAGCCAGACGATCAGCGCCCAGGTCTCCTTGGGGTCCCAGCTCCAGTAGCCGCCCCAGGCCTCGGCCGCCCACAGCGCGCCCAGCACGGTGGCGATGGTGAAGAAGGCAAAGCCCACGGCGATGGACTTGTACATCACATCGTCCAGCAGCTCGAAGCTGGGCAGCCGCTCGGCGATGCGCTTGCGCGCCAGCAGGATGCCGGCCACGATCAGCGCCGAGACGCCGAAGTACACCATCCAGTAGCTGCCGCCGTTGTCGGTCGCACCCTTGCGGAAAACGATGGGCTCGAAGCACAGCACCACGCCCAGCATCCACAGCGGCGCGAGCTTGTACCAGCGCGTCTCCGTGGCCTGCTGCTTGATCAGGTAGGCGAAGGAGACCATGGCCGCCAGCGCGAAGGTGCCGTAGCCGATGAAGTTGGCCGGCACATGCAGCTTCATCCACCAGCTCTTGAGCGCCGGCACCAGGGGCTGGATCTCGTGCGCCTCGCGCACCAGCGTGTACCACAGCAAAAAGCCCACGGCCGCGCTGACCACCAGCATCACGAAGCCACCCAGGGCGCGCGTGTCGTAGTGCTGTTCGTAGTACAGATAGAACAGCGCCGTCATCCAGCAGAACATGACGAACACTTCATAGAGATTGCTGACCGGGATGTGGCCCACATCGGGGCCGATCAGATAGCTCTCGTACCAGCGCACCATGGTGCCCACCAGCGCCAGCGTCACGGCCAGCCAGGCCAGGCGCGAGCCCAGCAGCGACAGCGCCGTGCCCTCGCCCCGCGCAAACATGCCGATCCAGTAGAAGACGGTGCTGATGAAGAACACCATGCTCATCCAGAGGATGGCCGACTGGCTGGACAGGAAGTACTTGAGGCCGAACACCGTGTCCGAGCGCGCCAGCTGCGCCCCCTCCGGCCCCTGGTACAGCGCAATGGCCAGCAGCGACATCCCGGCCACCACCAGCATCAGCGCCCGCAGCGAGCGCCAGAACCAGCCCAGCCAGATGGCCGCGGGAATGGTGCCGACCAGGATGCACTTCTCGTAGACATCCATGTACTCGCCATAGCGCTGCAGCGCATAGAGCAGCCCCGCCGCCACGAGGGCCGCAAACACCCAGTCGAACCAGTTGCGGCGGGCGAAGAAGCCCTCGTTGAGCGTCAAAGTCGTCGTGGTGGCGGTGTTCATGCGGAACCTCCGGGGGGTTTCTTGTGGATGGGCTCGGCGCCTATCAGCTTGCCGGCCAGCATGGCGAATTCTCTATCACCATCGAGCGTTTTTCGATTGGTGGACAAGGCCATTTCGGCATGGCTTTGGCCATCGCGAGGCGTGAGCCAGATCCAGATGCGGCGGTCGCGCACGTACAGCATGCAGAACACGCCGATGATGAGAAACAGGCAGCCCAGATACACCACGTTCTTGCCCGGCGCACGCGCCACCTGGAACACGCTGGCCTGCACCTGCTTGAAGTCCTGCAGCATGAAGACCATGGGCACGGGGTAGAACTGCGCGTCGCTGAGCGAGAACACGGCCTGTGTCATGAAGGACTGCGTCTGCTCGCTGGGCTCCAGCGGTGCCTGGCCGGCCTGGGCCCGCACGATCTGGGCCATCTCGAACAGCACGCCATTGAGAATGCGCACCAGCACCTCGCCCGCGCGTTCACGCTCGGCCGCGGGCACATTGCTTTCCATGAAATCGGAGATGGCCTGCAGCCCGCCCAGCGGCTTGCCATCGGGACCCTTCTTGTCGGTCTGTCCCGCGAACAGCTCCAGCGCCTTGGTGGCCGACTGCGCCAGCGCACCGCTCAGTTCGGAGCGCGAGGAATCGATGGCCTTGGCCACATAGGCCCGGGCCGCCTGCTCGCGCAGTTTGGGATCCTGCAGCGCGCTGCGCAGGCGCAGGAAGGTGTCCATTTCGCTTTCGGGGTCGGCGGGAATGCGCAGATAGCGCATGGCGTCGGCCTGGTTGTCGCGCACGCCCAGCAGGAACACGCGCTGGCCGTCGCCCGTGTCCACGGGCAGCATGTAGTTCTGGAACTCGCGCGCCTGGCCCGCGGCATCGCGCAGCTTGTAGCGGATGCTGGGGCCGATGTTGCGCAGCTCCTTCTTGGTCACGGTCTTGTGGGCCGCGCCCAGGCGCTCGTCGATGGCCTGCTTCAGGTCCACCTTGCGCACATCGGTGGCGCTGCCACTGGCGCCGCCCGCACCGCCGAAGTTCTCGACGTTGATGGTGCGCAGCTCGGCAAACTCCAGCGTCAGCGCCTCGTCCTTGCCGTCGGCGAGCTTGCGCGTGAACTGGCTGGAGCCGCCAATCACGCCTTCGACATCGAAGGGCTTGGTCCCGGCCTCCAGCGGCACGGCATGCAGCTTCACCGACGAGCCGCCGTCATCAAAGCTGGACTGGTAGATCTCGATGCCGCGGTAGCTGGCCGGGTGGTTGACCTCGATGCGCTTTTCCAGCTTCTCGCCCGTGGCCTTGTCGTGGATGACGACCTCGCTGGCAAACAGCTTGGGCATGCCCGTGGAGTAGTACTCGACGATGAACTTCTTGAGCTCCACCGCAAAGGGCAGCTCCTGCAGCAGCACGCCATCGGACTGCGACAGGATGGCCGTGCCCGCCGTGCCGCCCTCGGTCACCAGCAGGTTGCCGCGGAAGGTGGGGTTGCGTTCGCTCAGCCGGTGCTGCTCGGACACCTCGGAGATCAGGCCACCGCCGGTATAAGGTGTTTTGCCTCCCAGCCACATCTGCGCACGCACGATAAGGTCACCGTCGAACAGCCCCCCCAGGCAGATCAGCACGATGGCGCCATGGGCGGCGATGTAGCCCAGCTTGTGGGCCGCGCCCGCCTTGGCCGCCAGCATCCAGCCCGTGCCGGGACCGGCCGCCGTATCGCGCTGCTGCAGCCGCACCTTCCAGCCGCCCGACACCAGCTGCTGGCCCAGGCGCCTGGCGGCTTCCTCGGTGCTGCCGGGCACCACATTCTGCGCACGGTGGCTGAAGGCCTTGAGGCTTTGCTCTCGAACGTTTTCCTTGAAATTGCGCAGATCGGCCAGGTATTTGGGCGCATGGCGTGCCACGCACAGCGAGGTGCTGATCACCAGAAAGGCCAGGATCAGCAGGAACCACCAGGCGCTGTAGACCGCATTGAGCTTGAGCGCAAGAAACAGCTGGGCCCAGAACGGTCCGAACTGGTTGACGTAGTTGCCCACCGGCTCATGCTGCTTGAGCACGGTGCCGATCACCGAGGCAATGCAGATGACCGTCAGCAGCGAGATCGCAAAGCGCATCGATGCCAGCAGCTCCAGCATCGCGCGCGCGGCCTGCGGGCGGGGGGAGGCAAGAGCAGCACCGGAAGAGTTGTCTGACATGAAGAGCGAAAAACCAAAACCCGAATGAAAAAAGCGGGACCATCTGCATTCATGCGATGGACCCGCCTGGCTTGGGGCGTCTATAGGGCAATAGGTTCCCGGTGATTACCCTGGGAACCGCATCGGTTCCGGGAGCACATCAACGCAGGCCAGCGATGTAGTCTGCCACGGCCTTGATTTCGCGATCGTTAAGCTTGGCAGCAACCTGCGTCATCTGAATGCTATTGCCGCGCTTGCCGTCACGGAAGGCCGTGAGCTGGGTGGTGGTGTAGTCGGCGTGCTGGCCGGCCAGACGCGGGTACTGGGCCGGGATGCCGGCGCCGTTGGGGCTGTGGCAGCCTGCGCAGGCGGCGATGTTGCGCTCCTGGATGCCACCACGGTAGATGCGCTCGCCCATGGCCACCAGGTCCTTGTCCTTGGCAAAGCCGTCCTTGGGCTTTTGCGCATGCAGCCAGGCGGCGATGTTCTTCATGTCAGGCTCGCTGAGCATGCTGGCAAAGCCCTTCATCACCGGGTCCTTGCGCTTGTCGTCCTTGAACTCCAGCAACTGCTTGACCAGGTACTCGGGATGCTGGCCGGCCAGCTTGGGCTGGATGGGCACCGTCGAATTGCCGTCGGCCGCATGGCATGCCGCGCAGACGGCGGTGTAGCTGGCCTCGCCCTTCGCCAGATCGGCCTTGGCCGCCTTCGGCTGAGCCGGGGCAGCAGGTGCCTCGCCAGCGGAGAAAGCGGGAAAGGCGGGGGCTGCAGCAAGAATGGCAGCCGTCAGCAAAGAGGCAAGCAACTTCATATCGAGGGCGTGGTTCTGTTGTTGAAAGCGCAAAATTCGGCGGATTCTACAATGGGGCCCCCTGTGATTGATATCGTCAGGAACCCTGCTTTCGCCCCTGCGCGCAGAGGAAGACACATTCCTTGATCGTGGTCACAAACTGGCCACGGATCCGATGCGGAACATGTGTTTTTCGCAACCCAGCATATCGATCTGTGCCAGCGCGGCAATAAGGGCTCTACCCATGTGGCGCGCAATACCACACCCCTTCTTTCCCGGATTCCAGGTCCCTCGCCCGCCTCAGCCCGCGCCGAAGCGGCTTTCGGCCTGCCTGCGGAATTCCGAGGGCGTCATCCCCTTGATTTCAAGGAAGCGCCGGTTGAAGTTGGCCAGATTGCTGAAGCCGACCTGAAAACAGATATCGGCGATGAAGCAATCGGTCTGCATGAGCAGATGGCAGGCACTGTTGATGCGCACGCGGCTGACAAAGTCGGTGAAGCTGTTGCCTGTGGCACGGCGAAAGAAACGGCTGAAGCGGCTTTCGCTCATGCCCAGTTCGGCCGCCACGTCCGCCAGGCTCAGCGGCTCGTTCACGCGCGCCATGATGCGGTTGACCACCTCGTTGATCTGGTCCACCTGGGCCTCGGCCTGCACGCCCTGCATCTGCACGGCCGACAGCAGCCGGTAGTCCGTGCATTCGGAAAGATCGGACAGCAGATCACAAAAGGCCGCGAAGCGGCGCATGCCGCGCGCACCCCGGACCCCCTCCCAGTGCACGCGCGCTGCCTCGGCCATGCCGAAGAACTCGATGCCGTGGCGCGCGCGGTCCAGCAGCTGCAGTACCTCGCGCATCTCGGGGATCTGCTCGGCCGCAAGGGCAATGGGATCGTGGTTGAACAGGATGACGAGATCGCGTTCGGGCGCGCCGGCCTCGGGCACGTCGAACGATATCCAGTTGTGCGGCAGGCGCGGCCCGCACAGCACGAGGTGGCCCGGCTCGAACGGCCCTATCCAGTCACCCACGAAGGCACGGCCCGAGGTGTGGGTGATGAGATGCAGTTCGTACTCGTCATGGAAATGCCAGCGCACCAGCGGACTCGGGAAACCATGTGCCAGGCAGCGCACCAGGCCACTGCCCTCCACGTCTTCATAGCCCAGGGCGGGCGTGCGGACAAAGTCGCGCTCCAGTTCGGGATGGCGCTGGCGCGGCGGGCGGCGGCGTGTGCTGGGCATGGCAGTCGGTCAATCAGGGACGATGGAGACGGGCACAGGGCGCACGGTAACACCGGCGGCCGCTACGCCCTGTGGTGCTGCTGCGCCTGCGCAGCATGCAGGCCCGCAAGCGCGGCATCCAGCTCCGCACGCCAGGGCGGCTGGGCGCCGGCGCGCGTGCAATTGAGCGCGGCAGCCGTGGCCGCAAAGCGCAGCACCTCGCGCCACGCGGCATCTGGCAGGGACTTCAACTGCTGCGCCTGCTCCACGCCGCGCTCGAGCAACGCCACGGACAGTGCCGCGCCAAAGGTGTCGCCCGCGCCGATGGTGTCCGCCAGCGGCACTGCAGGCGGGCGCACCGACAGCGGAGCGCGGTCTGCGCGCAGCAAGGTGGCGCCCTCGGCCCCCTGCGTGAGCACCACGGCCCTGGGCCCACGCGACAGCCAGCTCCCGGCAGCCTCCAGCACCGGCTGACCGGGCGCGATGAAGGCCGCATCCTCGTCGCTGAGCTTGACCAGGTCGGCCAGGGCCAGCCAGTCCAGGCAGTCGCGCCGGAAGGCCTGCGCATCGCGGATCAGCGTGGGACGCACATTGGGGTCGAAGACGATGAGGCGCCGACCGCGCTGCGCGGCCACCAGATCCAGGATGCGCGGCCCCGCCGGCGCATGCAGCAGCGCGATGGAGCCGAACTGCAGGATGCGGCATTCGTCCGGCAACTTCGGCAGCTCGGCAGGCGCCCACAGCGTGTCGGCCGTGCCCTGCATGTAGAAGGCATAGCGGTTGGTGTGTTCGCCGCGCTCCACAAAGGCCAGCGTGCTGGGCGCGCTGCAGCGCTGCACCAGGCGCATGTCCACGCCGTTGCGCTGCAGGTGCGCGAACAGGCGCTCGCCAAATAGGTCCTCCGAGAGCTGCGAGACAAGGCCCGTGGCCTGCCCCAGCCGTGCCGCCGCGATGGCGCCATTGGCGGGCGCCCCGCCCTCATGGCCCTGGAAGGCCAGGCCACCCGTGGCGGTGAAATCGATCAGGGCCTCGCCCACGATGGCTATGCGCATGTCAGCTCCGCCTTGTGCATGTTTCGGTTCTGTCCACAAATGCCCGTACCCGCTCCGAGGCCCGGCGCACCGACTCCACCAGCTGCGGATGGCCTGCCACCTCGCCCCACAGCAGCGGCTCGGCGCACAGCGAGGCCACGGGATCGGGCGCCGCGCAGATGGCATGCGCCACCGCCGGGTCCATGGCCTGGTCCTGGTACGCATAGGGCAGTGTGCCCCGGTGCCAGCGCTGCAGGAAGGCCAGGAACAGCGCTGGCAGCATGGCCGCGGCATCGATGGCGGCGTTGTCCTCCAGCCGCTCGCGCAGCGTGGGCGCGATGAAGCCGGGGATCTTGGCAAACCCATCGGCCGCCACGCGCTGGTTGGTGTCGCGCAGGGCCGCATTGCCAAAGCGCTCCAGCACCGTGTCACGGTAGGCCGGCAGGTCCAGCGGGCTGGGCCGGCCCGGTGCGCAAAGGCAGGCGATCACATCCCGGGTCACGTAGTCCCAGGCCATCTGGCGTATCGCGGGCACGGCACAGCCTTCGTGGATATGCTCCAGGCCCGCCAGCGTCCCGGCCCAGGCGATGCAGCTGTGGCTGGCGTTGAGGATGCGGATCTTGGCCTCTTCGTAAGGCGCCACCGAGGGTACCAGCTCCACGCCCACGGTCTGCCAGGCGGGGCGCCCGGCAATGAAGCGGTCCTCGATCACCCATTGCGTGAAGCGCTCGGCCATCACCGCGGCCTCGTCGTCGCGGCCAGTGGCGGCCAGCACGCGCGCGCGCAGCTCCGGTGGCGGGCGGGGAGTGATGCGATCGACCATGGCGTTGGGGCAGCTGGTATGCCGCTGTGCCCAGTCGGCCAGCCCATGCAACTGTGCCTGGCGCATGAAGGCCAGCAGGCCGGCGCGCAGGCGGTCGCCGTTGTGGCGCAGGTTGTCGCAGCTCAGCAGCGTGACGGGGCCGGCATCGGTGGCGCGGCGCGCCTGCAGGATGGCGCAGAGCACGCCATAGAGGGTGGTCCCCGCCTCGCCCCGGCGTGCGCGCTCCAGGTCCTGCGCCAGATCGGTATGCGCGGCGTCGAGCGCTCCCTGACCATCCAGGCAGTAACCGGCCTCGGTGACCGTGAAGGAGATGATGCGGGTGGCCGGCCAGGCGCCCCGCTGCACGACGGCGGCCAGCCCGGGCGCGTACGGAATCACCTCGCTCAAGGCATCCATCCACTGGTAGTGCACCGTGCCGTTGGGCGCAATCGTCTCCAGCGTGTAGGCACCGCCTTGTCGCACCAGGGCCTCCAGCGTCTGCGCCATGTCAGGGCGCAGGTTGGCGCCCACCAGCGCCCACTGCGTGTCGCCCGCATCCATCAATCGCTGCTGGTAGGCAGCCTGGTGCGCGCGATGGAAAGAGCCCAGTCCCAGGTGCAGCACCGTGGGGCGGGAAAGGGAGGGGGCAGTCGCGTTCATGGTGTCCCGGACAAAGGGATGGGAAGAGACGGAAAGAAGAAGGCAGGGCTCGGCCGCCAGGCTCAGCAGGCCGCCAGCGCACGGCCATCGCGGTCGAACAGATGGAGCATGCAGCCCGGGTCGAGGGACACCCTCACCCCATCGCCCACGGCCAGCGGCATGCGCTCGGTCTGGCGCGCCACCAGCGGCACGCCGGCCACGTCCACATGGACCAGCGTGTCGGCACCCAAGGCTTCGATCAGGTCCACGCGCCCCTGGACGCCAGCCCCATCACCGGAACCTGCATCTGCCCGGGACAGGCGCAGCGCCTCGGGGCGTATGCCCAGCGTGCCGTCCGGCGGCAAGCGCCCCTGCGTGCTGGCCGACAGGCCCGGCACGGCATGGGCCGCCAGCAGGTTCATCGGCGGCATGCCGATGAACTGCGCGACAAAGCGGTTGGCCGGGCGGTCATAGAGCTCCAGAGGAGAGCCCACCTGCTCGATGGCGCCGTCGCGCATCACCACCACGCGGTCGGCCAGGGTCATGGCCTCCACCTGGTCGTGCGTCACATAGATGGTGGTGGCGCCCAATGCACGGTGCAGCTTGAGGATTTCCACGCGCGTGTTGCCGCGCAGCGCCGCATCCAGATTGGACAGCGGCTCGTCGAACAGGAAGACCTTGGGCTCGCGCACGATGGCGCGTCCGATGGCCACGCGCTGGCGCTGCCCGCCCGACAGCTCGCCCGGGCGGCGCTCCAGGCAGGCCGTGAGATTGAGCGTTTCTGCCGCCCGGCCGACCTTGCGCAATATCTCCTTGCGCGGCACGCCCGCCAGGCGCAGCGCAAAGGACATGTTGTCGTACACGCTCATGTGCGGGTACAGCGCATAGCTCTGGAACACCATGGCCAGATCGCGCCGGCCCGAGGGCGCGTGCGTGATGTCGCGCCCATCGAGCAGCAGATGGCCCGCGCTGACGGACTCCAGCCCCGCGATCAGGCGCAGCAGCGTGGATTTTCCGCAGCCCGAGGGGCCGACGAAGACGATGAACTCGCCGCGCTCGATGGCGAGGTCCACGCCACGGATGATGTGCGCCTCGCCAAAGCTCTTGCGCATGTCTTGCAGTTGCAGATAGGCCATGGTTTTCTTGGTTTGAAGAGCAGCTACTTGACGGCGCCGAAGGTCATGCCCTGCACCAGTTGCTTCTGGCTGAACCAGCCGAACACCACGATGGGCGCGATGGCCAAAAGCGAGGCGGCCGAAAGACGGGCCCAGAACAGCCCCTCGGGGCTGGAGTAGGAGGCGATCAGCGTGGCCAGCGTGCCGGCGCGCGCGCTGCTGAGGTTGAGCGACCAGAAGGCCTCGTTCCAGCTCAGCACCAGACACAGCAGGCCCGTGGAGGCAATGCCGCCCAGCGCCAGCGGCAGCACCACATGGCGGAACTCGGCCCACAGGCCGGCGCCATCCATGCGCGCGGCTTCGAGGATCTCGTGCGGGATGTCCTTGAACGCGCTGTAGAGCATCCACACCATGATGGGCAGGTTGGACAGCGTGAAGACCACGGTCAGCACCGTGAGCGTGTCCAGCAGGCCGGCGCCCTGGGCCAGCACGTAGATGGGCAGCAATGCGCCCACGGCGGGCATCATCTTGGTGGACAGCATCCACATCAGCACATCGCGTGTGCGCCGCGTGCGAAAGAAGGCCATCGAGTAGGCGGCGGGCACGGCGATGGCCAGGCCCGCCAGGGTGGACCCCAGGCTGGTGACCAAGGAGTTGCGTGCGTGCAGCAGGTAGTTGCTGCGCTGCTGCACCTCGCCGAAGTTGGCCAGCGTGGGCTCGAACACGAACAGCGGCGGCACGGCAATGGCCTGCAGCTCGGTCTTGAACGCGGTCAGGAACAGCCAGCCCAGCGGAAAGAACAGCAGCAGCGCCAGCGCCCAGGCCGCGGCGGCACGCAAGGCGGTGGAAAGTGAAGGGGCCGTCATGCGCTCAGTCCAGGCTCTTGCCGACGATGCGGATCAGGAAGACGGCAACGATGTTGGCCAGCACCACGGCGAACAATGCCCCCGCAGAGGCCACGCCCACGTCGAAATGCATCAGCGACTGCTTGTAGATGAGATAGGTGAGGTTGGTGCTCTCGTTGCCCGGGCCGCCCGCCGTGGTGATGGCGATCTCCGCAAACACGCCCAGCAGGAAGATCATCTCGATCATCACCACCACCGCCATCGGTCGGGCCAGATGGGGCAGCGTGAGGTGGTGGAAACGTTGCAGGGCATTGGCGCCGTCCATGCGCGCCGCCTCCATCTGCTCGCGGTCCAGCGACTGCAGCGAGGTGATGAAGATCAGGCAGGCAAAAGGCAGCCACTGCCAGGACACCATGACGACCACGGACAGCAGCGGCACCTCGGTCAGCCAGTCCACAGGCTCCAGGCCCAGCGCCCTGCACAGGCTGGCCAGCACGCCGTAGATGGGATTCATCATCATGTGCTTCCACAGCAGCGCGTTGACGGCGGGCATCACGAAGAAGGGCGAGATCAGCAGCACGCGCACCATGCCGCGGCCCGGAAATGGCTCGTTGACCAGCAGCGCCAGCAGCACGCCCAGCACCACGGTGATCGACACCACGCTGGCCAGGAACACCAGGGTCTGGCGCACGGCGGGCATGAAGTCCGGGTCGGTGACGAAGAACTCGTAGTTGCGCAGGCCCACGAAGGGGTGGCCGCCCGGCTGCATGAGGTTGTAGTCGACGAACGAGAAATACACCGTCATCAGCAGCGGCACCAGCATCCAGCACAGCAGCACGGCCATGGCGGGAGCCATGAGCGCGCGGGGCAGCAGGCGCGTCATGGGCGCGGGGCTTGGTCGAAGCATCGAGGCAGCCATCACTTGTAGTAGCCGCTTTTCCTCATCTCGCGGTCCGCCAGGGTCTGCGAGGTCTTGAGCGCCTGCTCCACCGTGGCTTTGCCCGACAGCGCCGCACTGACTTGCTGCCCCACGGCAATGCCTATGGCCTGGAACTCGGGGATGGCCACGTACTGCACGCCGATGTAGGGTGAGCGCGGCTCGGTCGCATCGCTCAGGCTCACGCTGTCGATGGCGCTTTTCTCGGCGCCGGCAAAGTCCGCGACCTTCTGGAACTCGGCGCTCGCATAGGTGGACTGCCGCGTGCCCGTGGGAACGGCGCGCCAGCCATGCTCGCGCGCCACCAGCTGCACATACTCCTTGGAAGTGGCCCATTTGATGAAGGCCTGGGCCGCATCCACCTTCCTGGAGCTGGCGGGGATGGCCAGGTTCCAGGTCCACAGCCACGTCGCCCCCTTGGGCGTGGAGGCCACGGGAGCGGCCGCATACGCCACCTTGCCGGCCACCTTGGACTGTCGTGGATCGCCCACGAACGAGGCCGCAATGCTGGCATCGACCCAGGCCGCGCACTTGCCCTCGTTGAACAGCGCCAGGTTCTCGTTGAAGCTGTTGGCCGATGCGCCGGGCGGCCCGTAGGCCTTCAGCAGCTCCACATAGAAACCCACGGCCTTCTTCCAGGCCGGTGTGTCCAGCTGCGGCTTCCATTGCATGTCGAACCACTGGCCACCGTGGGTGTTGACCATGGTGGTGACCAGGGCCATGTTGTCACCCCAGCCCGGCTTGCCGCGCAGGCAGATGCCGTAGACGCCAGCCTTGGGATCATGGGCCTTGGCGGCAAATTCCCGCACCTGCTCCCAGCTCGGCTGCGCGGGCATGGTGAAACCCGCCTTTTCGGCCAGATCACGGCGGTACATGAGCATCGATGCCTCGCCATAGAACGGCAGGGCGTGGAGCCTGCCCTCGTGCGACAGGCCCTTGCGGATGGAAGGCAGCAAGTCGTCTGCGTCATAGGCGGCATCGGTGGCAATCGGCAGCAGCCAGCCATTCCTCGACCAGATCGGCACCTCGTACAGGCCCACCGTCATCACGTCGAACTGGCCGCCCTTGGTGGCGATGTCGGTGGTCACGCGCTGGCGCAGCATGCCCTCTTCCAGCGTGACCCATTTGAGCGTGATGCCGGGATGGGCCTGCTCGAAGCGGGCAGAGAGTTTCTGCATCTCGATCATGTGGCCGTTGTTCACGGTCGCAATCACGAGTTCGGTGTCGGCCTGTGCGCCGGCGGCCGATGCGGCCACCGCCAGCGCCGCGCCCGCCCTGAGCAAGCTGTGCATGTCTGTCTCCTTCGCAATGAATGCTGTGGTCTTCGCGGTCCATCCCTGCCGCTGGTGACCGATTGTGGGGACAGGCCTGCGGGTGCATTGGTACGGGCAGCCCGGCCGCTGATACTTCTATGCACATGCCTGGCTAGAGATATCCCTGATCTGCGCAACACACTATCTGCGAGCAGCGGTCTGGCGGGAGCCGCTCCTAGAATGCTGGCCATGACTTCCAGCGAGCAGACCATGGCCATGCAGATCGCCCAGGTTCCTCCCAGCGCCCTGGGCGAATCGCCCTTCTGGCACCCCGCTGATCGCCGGCTCTACTGGTGCGATATCCAGGGCCTGCGCATCCATGCCTGGGACCCGGCCAGCGGCCAGCAGCAAAGCTGGGCCACGCCCAGCGAGCCCGGCTGCTGCGCGCCCACGGACCAGGGCCGCATCGTCATCGGCCTGCGAGACGGCTTCGGCCTGCTGGATCCGGCCACCGGCCACATCACCATGCTGGCCGGCCTGGACCACGATCCACGCCAGTTCCGCCTGAACGACGGCCGCTGCGACCGAGCCGGCCGCTTCTGGGCCGGCTCCCTGTTCGCGCCCAAGACCGCGCCCGAGGCGGCACTGTGGTGCCTGCGCGCGTTGGACAACGGCGGCTACGCGGTCCAGCGCATGGCAGGCGACTGCACCACGGCCAACGGGCTGGCCTTCAGCCCCGACGACGCATGGCTGTACTGGGCCGACACGCCCGCACACCGCATAGACCGCTTTGCCTTCGACCTGGACACCGGCACGCTGGGGACCCGCGCACTGTGGAAGGCCTTCGCGCCCCGCACGCAAGGGCGCCTGTACGGCGGCCGGCCCGATGGTGCCTGCGTCGACACCCGGGGCCACTACTGGGTGGCCATGTACGAAGGCGGCTGCGTGCTGCGGCTGGACCCGCAGGGCGAAGTCGTGCAGCGCATCGAGACGCCCGTGCGCTGCCCCACCATGGTCTGCCTGGGCGGAGAAGACCTGCGCACGCTCTACATCACCTCCGCCGCGCACGGCCGCCCCGAGGAAGAACGCCGGGCCGCCGTGCCTGCCGGGGCGCTGATGCATTGCCGCGTCGAGGTGCCAGGGCTGCCGGTCAACTGTTTCCGGGAGGCGTAGAGCGGGGCCAGGCCCTCAGGCCATCAGGCCCGCAGCCGCTGCAGCAGGCCGGCGGTGGAGGCGTCCAGCCCCGCCATGTCGCCATTGCCCAGGCGCAGCTGAAGGTCACGCGCCAGCAGCTTGCCCAGCTCCACCCCCCATTGGTCGAAGCTGTTGATGCCCCACAGCGCGCCGGCCACAAACACGCGGTGCTCCTGCAGCGCAACCAGCGCGCCCAGCGCCGCAGGTGTGAGCGCGTCCAGCAGCAGGAAGCTGCTGGGACGGTTGCCGGGGAAATGGCGGTGCCCGTCGTCGCTGGCGCGCCCCTGCATCAGGGCCTGGGCCTGGGCCAGCGCGTTGGCCAGCAACTGTTCCTGGTGGCCTGGCAAGGTGTGCGAAGCCTGCTTCACCGCAATGATCTCCAGCGGCGCGATGTCGCTGCCCTGGTGCAGCATCTGGAAGAAGGCATGCTGCCCATCCGTGCCGGGCTCACCCCAGAGCACGGGTGCCGAGCCCAGCGCCAGCGGCCGGCCCTGCCGGTCCACGCGCTTGCCGTTGCTCTCCATCTCCAGTTGCTGCAGATAGGCCGGCAGGCGCCGCAGGCCTGCGTGGTAGGGCGCGATGCAGCGGCTGCCAAAGCCCAGCAGATTGCGGTACCAGACGTCGAGCAGGCCCAGGCGCACGGGCAGATTGGCCTGCAGCGGCGACGTGCGGAAATGCATGTCCATGGCGTGCGCACCGGCCAGCATGGCGCGAAACGCGGCAGCGCCTACGGCAACGGCCACCGGCAGTCCGATGGACGACCACAGCGAATAGCGCCCGCCCACCCAGTCCCAGAAGCCGAAGGTGGTGGTGATGCCCATCTGCGCCGCCGCAGCGGCATGGGTGGTCAGCGCGACGAAATGGCGGGACACCTCGCTGCCGCCGTTTGCGTGGAACCAGTCGAGTGCGCTGCGCGCATTGGTCAGCGTCTCCTGCGTGTTGAACACCTTGGAGGCCACGATGAACAGCGTGCTGCGCGGCTGCAGGCCCACGAGCACGGCCTGCAGCGCGTGGCCATCCACATTCGAGACGAAGTGCATGCGCCGGCGCGCATCGCCCAGGCCTTGCAGCGCCTGGACCGCCATCTGCGGACCCAGACCCGATCCGCCTATGCCCATGCACACCACGTCGGTGATGTCCTCGTCCGCACGTACGCGCTCGGCATAGGCCAGCATGGCATCCAGCGTCTCATGCACCTGGGCCAGCGCCCAGGCCAGGCCCGGCGGCGCATTGCCGGGCGGATGGCGCAGCAGCGTGTGCAGCGCCGCACGCCCCTCGGTGGAGTTGACGGCCTCGCCCGCGAACATGGCGTCGCGCTGGCGCTCCACCTCGCAATCGCGGGCCAGCTGCAGCAGCAGGTCTTCGGCCTGCGCGTCCCACAGATTCTTGGACAGGTCCGCAAAGCAGTGCGGAGCCTCCTGGCTGAAGCGCGCGAACCGGGCGGGGTCAGAGGCGAAGGCACCGCGCAGGTCGAAATCGGGCATCACGGCCCGGGCGTGGTTTTGCAAAAGAGGCCAGGCGAGGGCGTGATCGCAACGGATAAGCATGGGGTTCACCAACAGGGCTGCTTGCAGAGAAGTAATCAAATTACAACAATCATCATCTGAAGTTTCAATCAAATGACGTGGTGCCTCTATAATTTATTCGATTTCCTCAAAAATTGGTAACTCAGTTACCAAAATATTCACCTCGGGAGGCAACATGGGTTTCGATCTGGTCTTGTTTGGCGGCACGGGCGATCTGGCATGGCGCAAGCTCATGCCGGCGCTGTTCCAGGCGTTTCGTCACGGCACCCTGCCCGAGGGCGGCCGCATCCTGTGCGTGGCCCGCGATGACCTGAGCGACGACCAGTACCGCGCCCTCATCCAGTCGCGCTTTGACGGCGTCGAGCTGTCCAAGCGCCCCAGCCCCGAGGAATTCGCCCGCTTCGCAGACCTGCTGCACTACCTGCGCATGGACCTGTCGCAGCCCGCCGACTACGGGAAGCTGGCACAGGCGCTGGCCGCGCGCGACGCAGAAACGGTGGTGATGTACGTGGCCACCGCCCCCAGCCTGTTCACCACGGTCTGCGAGCAGATCGCCGCCGTGGGCCTGAACGGCCCGCGCACCCGCGTGGTGCTGGAAAAGCCGCTGGGCCACGACCTGGCCTCCAACCAGGCCATCAATGCCACGCTGCGCAAGGTGCTGCGCGAAGAGCAGGTGTTCCGCATAGACCACTACCTGGGCAAGCCCTCTGTGCAGAACCTTCTGGCGCTGCGCTTTGGCAATGCGCTGTTCGAGCCGCTGTGGCGGCGCGAGACCATTGCCAACATCCAGATCACCATCGCCGAGGAACTGGGCGTGGAAAGCCGGGGCGCGTTCTACGACCAGACCGGCGCGCTGCGCGACATGGTGCAAAACCATGCGCTGCAGCTGCTGTGCGCCATCGGCATGGAGCCGCCGATCAACGCATCGGCCCATGCCATCCGCGACGAAAAGCTCAAGGTGCTGCAGTCGCTCAGGCCCTGGACGCCGGAAACCCTGAGCCAGCACGTGGTGCGCGGCCAGTACCTGGCCGGCGCCAGCCAGGGCCAGCCCGTGCCGGCCTACCAGCAGGAAAAAGGCGTGGCGGCGGGCAGCCAGACCGAGACCTTCGTCGCCCTGCGCACCGAGATCTGCAACTGGCGCTGGGCCGGCGTGCCCTTCTACATCCGCACCGGCAAGCGGCTGGCAGGAAGGGACGCGCGCATCGTCGTGAACTTCCGGCCCGTGCCCCACCCGATCTTCCGCTCACCCCTGTCCGAAGCCAATCGCCTGGTGATCAATCTGCAGCCCAAGGACGGGCTGGAGCTGCACCTGCTGGCACAGGGCGCCACCCAGCAGCAGGCCGAGCCTTCGCTGGCCCCCGTGCACCTGAACCTGGACTTCGACCAGCGCTTCGGTGCCAAGCGCGTGGGCGCCTACGAGCGCCTGCTGCTGGACGTGATCGCCGGCAGGCTGAACCTCTTTGTGCGCAGCGACGAGCAGGAGCAGGCCTGGCGCTGGGTGGAACCCATCCTCCAGCACTGGCGCAGCGACACCTCGGGGCCGCGCGGCTATGCGGCGGGCAGCTGGGGGCCCAGCGCAGCCAGCGCCATGATTGCGAGGGATGGCTTTTGCTGGAGCGAAGAGGTTTAGGCTCCCCCTGAGGCGCTTCGCGCCTTCCCCCTCTCTGCCCGCTTCGCGGGGAGGGGGATGACAGCTTCGCGGCGGGGCGGCCCTTGCTCGCTGTCTCCGACTTTGGAGTGCGCCAGTTTCATGCGCCACGCTTTGTCAGCACCGTTGCCTATAGCCCGCTGGGCGCGCCGGTTCCATGGGGGAACCTACAATGAGGCCCCGAGAGACTGACCACAC
The DNA here is from genome assembly GCF_043104705.1 of Delftia sp. WSY_10. Lineage (NCBI taxonomy): Bacteria > Pseudomonadati > Pseudomonadota > Betaproteobacteria > Burkholderiales > Comamonadaceae > Delftia > Delftia sp. WSY_10. The sequence continues at coordinate 353,099 of NZ_JBICKY010000012.1, forward strand.
CATGAACCCTGCTGCGCCGGCTGGCGATGCCGCCCCCACTTCCTCCCTGATCGATCCCAAGCTGGCCATGGGCTGGATGCACACGGCGCGCTTTTTGACGACAGCTGCGCAATTGCACCATCTTCCCAAGGTCGATGTGCCCGAGATCGCGTTCGTGGGCCGCTCCAACGCCGGCAAGTCCACCTGCATCAATACGCTGACGCAGCAAAAGCAGCTGGCCTTCGCCTCCAAGAAGCCTGGCCGCACACAGCACATCAACCTGTTTTCCCTGGGCAAGCAGGGCGTGACCGACGCCGTGCTGGCCGACCTGCCCGGCTACGGCTATGCCGCCGTCTCGCGCACGGACAAGCAGCGCTGGCAGCGCGTGATGCTGAACTATCTGGTCAGCCGCGAAAGCCTGTCGGCCATCGTGCTGCTGTGCGATCCGCGCCTGGGCCTGACGGAGCTGGACGAAGCCCTGCTCGACGCCATGCGCCCGCGCGTGCAGGAAGGCCTGAAATTCCTCGTGCTGCTGACCAAGGCCGACAAGCTCACGCGCGCCGAGCAGGCCAAGGTGCTGTCCATCACGCGGCTCAACGCCGGTGGTGGCGAAGTGCGCATGTTCTCCGCGCTCAAGAAGCAGGGCGTGGACGAGGTGGCCCAGCTGCTGTGGCACTGGAGCCATCCCGAAGGCCTGAATCCGCCGGCGGCCACGGACGGGCCCGCCGACGTCGCGAACGTCGCAACTGCGACGCCCGCCGCGACCGACAGCCCCCAAGATTAGCGCCTGGAGGCGCTCGTGTAGCCAGCGCCCCGCAAGGAGCGCAACATGGTGAACACCTGCATTCGCGAGCTGCCTCACGGCATCCATCTGCACTGCCGCGTCAGCGGCGAACCCGGCCAGCCACTGCTGCTGTTCCTGCACGGCTTTCCTGAAGGCAGCTTCATCTGGGAAGGCATGCTGGAGCAGTTCGGCACGCAATGGCGTTGCGTCGCACCCGATCTGCGAGGCTTTGGCCGTTCCAGCCAGCCGGCCGGTGTGGAGCAGTACAAGGCCAAGCACCTGCTGCAGGATCTGGCGGCGCTGATCGCCATCGAAAGCCCTGGCGCACCCGCAGCCTGCGTGATCGCCCACGACTGGGGCGGTGCCCTGGCCTGGGGCCTGGCCAACCGCCATCCCGGGCTGATGCAGCGGCTGATGATCCTCAACGCCCCGCATCCGGGCGCCTTTCTGCGCGAGTTGCTGCACAACCCCGTGCAGCAGGCCGCAAGCCAGTACATGCATTTTCTGCGCCGACCTGATGCGCCCGCCCTGCTGGCCGAGAACGACTGGCAGCGCATGCTGGGCTTTTTCCGCACGCCGCAGGGCGAGTTGCCCGGATGGCTCACGCCGCAGTTGCAGCAGCGCTACCGCGAGCACTGGGACCTGGGAGTGCAAGGCTCCTGCCACTACTACGGCGCCAGTCCCCTGGTGCCGCCCCGGCCCGAAGATCCGGACTCAGCCGACGCACTGCGCAACCTGAGGCTGCCGCCCGAGATGCTGGACATCGGCGTGCCCACGCATGTGCTCTGGGGCGACAGCGACCCGGCGCTGCAGCCTGCCCTGGTCGAAGGCCTGGAGCCGTGGGTGCCGCGCCTGACGGTGCAGCACCTGGCCGGCACCTCGCACTGGGTCGTGCACGAGCAGCCCGATGCGGTGCGGCAAGCGCTGGAGCAGTTCCTGTCCCGCCCCCTTCAGTAGACCGAGGGCTCGCCCTCGGGCCGGGTCTTGAAGCGCCTGTGCACCCAGTAGTACTGGTCGGGCATGGTGCGGATGGCCGCCTCCAGCTCACGGTTCATGCGGGCCGTATCGGCCTCGACATCGTCGGTGGGGAAATCCGTCCAGGCCGGCGTGATCTCGGCCACGTAGCCCGTGGGCGTCATGCGCGTGTACATGCCCAGCACCTTGGCCCGGCCCAGGCGCGCGAAGCGCGACAGCGAGGGAATGGTGGCCGCGTTCACGCCGAAGAAAGGCACGAAGACCGAGTCGTTGCGACCGAAGTCCATGTCGGGCAAAAGGTACAGCAAACCGCCCTTGCGCAGGCTGGAGATGATGGGCTTGACCCCGTCGGCGCGGTTGAGCATGCGCACGTCGCCAAAGCGCTGGCGCCCCGACATGAACCACTCATCGACCGCCGGGTCCGGATGGGTGGAGAAGATCGAGGTGAAGGGCCGGGTGGTGTGCAGCGGCAAGGCCAGCCCTCCCGCGTCCATGCTGTAGAAATGCGGCGCGAACAGGATGGTCGGGGTGTCGCCATCGAGCTCATGCACGGCACCCTGCAGCTTCACGCGCTCGGCCACCACCTCGCGCGGCGCCGCCCACAGCCAGCTGCGGTCCAGCCAGGTCTGGCAAAAGACGATGAAGTTGCGGCGCGCCAGATCCACGCGCTGCGCCTCGGTCAGCTCGGGAAAGCACATCGCCAGATTGCGCAGCGCCACCCTGCGGCGCGGCGCGGCCAGCACGAACAGCACGCGCCCCAGAAACGCACCCAGCCCCCGCAGCCACGGCAGCGGCATCCACGCCAGCGACCGCATCAGCCACACGCCGATGCGCCCGCTCATGCACCCACCTCGCCGGCAGCTGCTTCACGGCGCGGCTGCTTGTAGCGCGCATAGCCCCACAGGTACTGCTGCGGGCATTGGCGGATGGTGTGTTCCATCGCCTCGTTGATCTGCTGCACCGCAGCTTCCAGATTCTCGGACAAGGGCACGGGCAACTCCTCAAGATACAGCGCATAGCCCCGCCCCCAGGACAAGCGCTCACAACGGGCCACGATCACCGCGGCCCCCGTCTGCAACGCCAGGCGCGCCGCCAGCGTCATCGTATAGGCATCACGGCCGAAGAACGGCGACCAGACGCCCTGCCCCTCGGGCGGAACCTGGTCGGGCAGCAGCCCCACGGCCATGCCCTTGCGCAACGCCTTGATCATCTGGCGCACGCCAGCCAGCGTGGTCGGCACGGCCTGCACGCCGGGGCGGTTGCGCGCCGTCTCCATGACGCGGGCCAGCCAGGGCTGGCGCGCGGGCCGGTAAAGAATGGTGATCGCGCCATGCTCGGCCGACCATTGCCGTGCCGCATGCTGCACCGACAGCTCGAAGCAGCCCAGGTGGGGCGTCAGAAAGATGATGCCGCGCCCGGCAGCGTAGGCCCGGCGCACGCATTCCTCGTTGTGCATCTGGCAGCTCGGCTGCCTGCCCATCCACATGCGCGGCAGCTCCGCCACCATGCGCCCCGCGTGCCCCACGGCCGGCGCCACGGCGCCGAAGCCGTAGCCGGCCTGGCGGGCATTGGCCAGAAAGCGGCGCCGGTACGTGCCGGAGGCCACGAAAGCCACCCAGCCCATGAGCGCGCCAAGGGGGTGCAATAGCCACAAAGGCAGTGCAGCAAACAGTCGGAACAAGGAAGGCATTAAAATGTGCGGGTCGCTGAGTTAACTGAGCAACTTGCAGAGCGACGTAAAACAAGTCTGCTAAAGCGTTCGCCAGGGCTCCTGCAGCTTGGGCAACGCCCATCAAAAAAAGCTGCAACCAAGGAGTTTATTCACATGGCGAACGATTTTCTTTTCACCTCGGAATCCGTCTCTGAAGGCCATCCGGACAAGGTGGCCGACCAGATCTCTGACGCGATCCTGGACGCCATTTTCGCCCAAGACCCGTACAGCCGCGTAGCGGCCGAGACACTGACCAACACGGGCCTGGTGGTTTTGGCAGGTGAGATCACCACGGGCGCCAACGTCGACTACATCCAGGTCGCACGCGACACCATCAAGCGCATCGGCTACGACAACACCGACTACGGCATCGACTACAAGGGCTGCGCCGTGCTCGTGGCCTACGACAAGCAGAGCCAGGACATCGCCCAGGGCGTGGACAAGGCCAGCGATGACGAGCTCAACACCGGCGCCGGCGACCAGGGCCTGATGTTCGGCTACGCCTGCGACGAGACACCCGAGCTGATGCCCGCGCCCATCTACTACGCGCACCGCCTCGTCGAGCGCCAGGCACAGTTGCGCAAGGACGGCCGCCTGCCCTTCCTGCGTCCTGACGCCAAGAGCCAGGTGACCATGCGCTACGTGGACGGCAAGCCCCACAGCATCGACACCGTGGTGCTGTCCACCCAGCACAGCCCCGACCAGTCGGAATCGGCCACCAGGATGAAGTCCAGCTTCACCGAAGCCATCATCGAGGAAATCATCAAGCCCGTGCTGCCCTCCGAGTGGCTGCAGGACACCAAGTACCTGATCAACCCCACGGGCCGCTTCGTCGTGGGCGGCCCCCAGGGTGACTGCGGCCTGACCGGCCGCAAGATCATCGTCGACACCTACGGCGGTGCCTGCCCCCACGGCGGCGGCGCCTTCAGCGGCAAAGACCCAACCAAGGTGGACCGCAGCGCCGCCTACGCCGCGCGCTACGTGGCCAAGAACATCGTGGCCGCCGGCCTGGCGCGCCAGTGCCAGATCCAGGTGGCCTACGCCATCGGCGTGGCACGCCCGATGAACATCACGGTCTACACCGAAGGCACGGGCGTCATCCCCGACGCCGAGATCGCCAAGCTGGTGGCCGCCCACTTCGACCTGCGTCCCAAGGGCATCATCCAGATGCTGGACCTGCTGCGCCCCATCTACAGCAAGACCGCTGCCTATGGCCACTTCGGCCGTGAAGAGCCCGAGTTCACCTGGGAGCGGACGGACAAGGCAGCGGCGCTGCGTGCTGCGGCTGGCCTGTAAGCAAAATGCCAGGGGCGTCCACGCCCATCTGATGGCCTCCCGGCCCCATGCCGCGCCTGACGCAGCATGGGGCTTTTTTCATCTCGGTCCTTCTCACAACACTCACGTCAAACCGGCGCAGCAGGCTGCGGTAGCGGGTTGCTCGGCTGGTAAACTGCCTGCGCTCTTCCCAAGAGCGGCCATTTCCCGGCCCACCATTCCAAGTTCCGCCACATCCGAGACAAGACAAGAAGCAATGGCTGCCCCCTCCAAAGCGATTTACTGGTTCAGTGCCCTTCTTTTGCTGGCCATATTGGGGGTGTATCTGCCCGGCCTGAACAACGGGCTGCTGTTCGACGATATGCGTCTGACGGATGGAACGATTTTCGGCAACTATGGCAGCCTGTTGAACTTCAAGCAGCGCACGCTGTCGTATGGCAGCTTCGTCTGGATCGAACAGATTTTCGGAGACGGCTGGTGGAAGCAGCGCGTCTTCAATATCGCCTTGCATCTCGCGACCGTGGCGGCTCTCTATGCATTGTTCAAGGCACTGCTGACACAGACGCGCTTTCCGCACGACATCGAGGAGCAACCCCACTTCCACGCGTCGCGCGATGCAGCCCTGCAACTGGGCTTGGTCCTTTTCGCGCTCAACCCTGTCGCGGTCTACGCCGTTGGATACTTGGTGCAGCGATCCATCGTCATGGCAACCCTCTTTGCCGTTATGGCATGCTGGGCCTTTGTGCGCGGGCTTCAGGGCGGGCGAGTCCTCTGGCATATCGCGGCATTGATCTGCTATGTGCTCGCCATCCTGTCCAAGGAGCATGCCTTTCTGACGGTCGCCATGGTGGTGCCGCTCTATATCTTTGTGCAGCGCCCCGGCCTGAAGGCTGCCATGGTCATTGTGGGAATGGCCTTGCTGCTGCTGGCCGTTGCCTCGGCGGCAGTCTTTCATTTCTTCGGCAGTCTGGTGGGCCAGATTTTCGACGAGCAATCCCAAGGCTATGCAAGGCAATTGGAAGCCCTTCGGCCCGGGATCACCTCACAGATCTATCCCCTGAGCATCCTCAATGAAGCGGCCCTGTTTTTTGCCTATGGCTTTCTGTGGATCGTTCCCTATGTGGGCTGGATGTCCATCGACCTGAGACCGGCATTTCCTCTCGGCTTCGGCTCGATCTGGCACCTAGCCGGCGCGCTCGGTTACCTGGCCCTGCTGGCCTGCTCAATCTGGGCCGTGCTTAGGCGTCCCGGTGTCATTGGCTTGGTCGCGCTCTGCCTCCTGTTTCCCCTGCTCTGGTATGCGACCGAATTCGCCACGGTCTGGCTGCAGGACCCCTTCGTTCTGTATCGCAGCTATCTGTGGGCTGTGGCCATCCCGGGATTGGCGGCCATTGCGCTGACGGGGGTCAAGCCACGCACCATCTACATCGTCGGCATCGTCATCGGCATTGTGTTTGGGGCTCTGTCTTTTGAGCGGGTGCTGTCCCTCCAGGACGCCGGTACTTCCTGGGCGGATGCCGCCGAAAAGATCGACAAGAAAGCCCCGGCCAATGCCGTGGGCCGTGGCCGCGCCTTTCTCAACCTGGGTACCGCACGCGCAGACAAAGGCCTGCTGGACCAGGCAGTACAGGATTTCGCCACGGCCAATGTCCTGGGGGACCTGGGTGGCAATGCACTATTCAACATGGGGGCCATTCTTTCCCAGCAAAGGAAGTTCACGGAAGCCTTGAATGCCTTTGATGCAGCGCAGTCCAAGGGCTTCAAGGGACAGGCTTTGCATTATCAGAAGGCCGAGGCCATGATGGCCATGGGCCAGTTGCGCCCCGCATTCGAAGCCTACTCGCTCGCGCTGAATGAGCCTTCCGAGGACAGCGACAACGCCAAGCAGATGGAGCAGGCCATGCGCCTCAAGCGCGCGGAGGCCGCCATAGGCCTTCAGCAATACGCCATCGCCGCCGATGACTTCCGCCGTCTGCTGCAGGCATCGCCGAACGCTCCCCGCCCGACCGTGGGAATGGGGCTGGCCCTTGTTGGCCAGGGCGACAGCGCGCAAGCCAAACAGTTGCTGGACGCCCTGATCTCCCACAGCCCCAGCGCGCCGGCCTACTATGGCCGGGCCATGGCCCACCGCGGTCTCGGCCATCTGCCCGAGGCGCTCAAGGATCTGGATCAGGCCATTCGCCTGGAGCCACAGAATCCGCAGTACCGACAGATCCGCAATCAACTGACCCCGGCGCCCGCAGCGAAGTAGGCAGCCCGCACGATGGCGCTCCGCATCCTCCACGTTGGCAAATTCTTTCCCCCCTACAGGGGCGGAATGGAAGTCTTTCTCGCCGACCTGGTCCATGAGCAGCGACGACAGGGCATAGATGCCCATGCTCTGGTCCATGGCGATCCACTGCCGGATGATCCCTCCTGGCTGGAACGTGTCCCCGTCCAGTTCAATCTGGTGTATGCGCCGATGGCCATCGGCTTTCGGCGCGCGCTGGGCCGCGCCATCGAACGCGTCCAACCCGACGTGCTGCACCTGCACCTGCCTAACAATTCAGCGTTGTGGGCACTCACGCTGCCGATAGCCAGGCGTGTGCCCTGGGTGATCCACTGGCACTCGGATGTGGTGGTGTCCAACATCAAATGGTCGGTGGCCCTGGCCTACATGCTGTACCGCCCTTTCGAGCAGGCCCTGCTGGAGCGGGCCCAACAGGTATTCGCCACTTCGCCACCCTATCTCAAGGCCAGCAACGCCTTGCGCGCCTGGCGCGGCAAATGTGAGATCGTCCCGCTGGGCCTGGACCTTCGAAATATTCCTCCTCCTGCGGCGCTGTCACCCAGCCAGGGCTGGCGCTCAGACACGAGACTGCGCCTGCTCTCCGTAGGCCGGCTCACTTACTACAAAGGTTTTGAAACACTGATCCGTGCCGTGTCAACCATGCCTGGCGTGGAGTTGTTGATCGCGGGAGAAGGCGAGCTGCGCACATCGCTGGAGGCACTGATCCGCCAATGCACGCCTGAAGGCAGACCCACATCCGTGCGACTGACGGGTGCCGTCTCCGACGGGGAAAAGCATGCGCTGTTCGCCAGCTGCGATATCTTTTGCCTTGCTTCACGCGAACGCACGGAAGCTTTCGGCATCGTCTTGCTGGAGGCCATGCTGCATGGCAAGCCCTGTATCGTGACCGACCTCCCAGGCTCGGGCATGCCCTGGGTGGTTGCGCACGCACACGCCGGCCTGCATGTTCCCTTCGAGGACCAGGATGCGTGGCGCAGCAGCATCGCGCGCCTGCAGCACAATACCGCTCTGCGACAGCGGCTGGGCCAGTCGGGGCACAAGGCCTTGCACCGTTTCTTCAGCATCGGCCCCTGCGAGCAAAGCGTGGCACGCCACTACCGCAGCCTGGCACCGGATACCCGCCCTACCAAGCCACGCCAGGATCTGCTGGTCGTCATCTCCACACGCAACAACGAGACCGAGATCGGGCATCTGATACGCCGTGTACATGCGCTGGTGAAGGCCTCGGTTCTAGTCGTGGACAACCGCAGCACCGATGCGACCTGCCATGAAGCAGAAGAATGCGGGGCCCGGGTGCTGCGCCCATTGCTGGCCATGACCAATTGGGGCAGTTTGCAGACCGGACTGCGCTATGCACTGACCCATGGCTTCCAGACTGTCGTCACCATCGACGCCGAAGGCAGATATGAAGTCGAGGAGCTGCCCGCCCTGTTGGCGCAACGTGAACAGGCAGACATGGTCGTTGCCTATTTTTCCGAGCGCAACAGCCTAGTACGACGCATCGCGTGGCAGTGGCTTCGCTGGCTGACCGGCTTTGGCCTGCGGGACTTCGTTTCCGGCTTCCGCCTATACAACCGACAGGCCCTGGAGACGGCAACCTCCACGCAAGCCACGATGCTGGACTACCAGGACATAGGAACCTTGCTGCTCATGCGCCGGCAAGGCCTGCGGATAGGAGAAGTGGCCCTGCCACTACATACGGCAAGAGTGAATCGTTCCAAGATCTTCAGATCATGGGGCAATGCCGTCCGCTATGCCGCAGTCTCTTCCCTGTTGAGCATTGCCCATGGCAGAGCTAGGCTAAGACCGCTTCGCCCGCCGCGCTAGCCGTCACACCAGTTGCGCGACCTGGGCATAGATGCCTACCGTACGCTCTGCGCACTTCTCCCAGGAAAACTGCGTGGATCGCGCCAGCCCCAGCGCCCTGGCCTGCTCCTGCCATCTTTCATCAGCAAGACATACCTCCAGGCCATGCGAGATCTCCTCCAGATCGAGAGGATCTACCAACCAAGCCGCGCCACCCGCGACTTCCGGCATGCAGGACACCCTGGATGTCAGCACCGGCGTGCCACTGGCCAAAGCTTCGACAATGGGCAGGCCAAAGCCCTCATAGAGCGATGGATAGGCCATCAATCGTGCCCCAGCATACAAGGCAGGGAGCCAGGATTGGTCAACGTAGGAAATATAGCGTGCCCACCCTTGCGCCTGTGCCTTCTCAATGCATGCATGAATAGAATCTGAATTCCATCCCCTGGCCCCGGCAATCACCAATGGCCAATCGCTTCTCATTCTCTTCGGCAGCATTCCATAAGCCTGAACGAGGCGCTCCACATTTTTTCTAGGCTCCACGGTCCCCACAAAAAGGCTATATTCCCCAGCCCTCAGGCCCAAGGCCGTCATGGCCGGCTCCAGCATTTTTGAGGAGTGAGGAAGAAAATCACTCCCTGCGGCCAAATGAATGGCCGTGACTTGCTCCGGCAGCATCAAACCGTGTGCCAGGACTTCCTGCCGGACTGTTTCGGATACGGTGATGACATGATTGGCCCGTCCCAGACTGTCGCCCAGGGCCATATTCATATATTCCACCCGAGCCCGTGGATGGAACTGTGGGCATATGATGTGGGAAAGATCATGAACGGTACTCACCGTCCTTCCCTTGAAGGGAGGAACGATATAGTTGGGAGAGTGATAAACAGATTTCTCGTTACCACGCAGTCGCCATTCAAAAATCGCAGGTGCCAATCTCTCATAGATACGCACGGCTATCCGGCTTCCTGCAAGCCTGTCGCGCAAAGCCGCCTTCTTCCTGTTGAGAGCGATGGACACATGGTCCGATGTCTCCATCGCCCCCAAGGGATCACTGACCCAACGCCCAGAGGAAAAATAGCGCAACCTCTCGATATCCTCATGGTGTCTCACCCGCCTTGCCAGCTCGTAGGTATACCGGCCGATACCAGTCAACGGAGGGCGGAGGGCATCAGCCGCAAATATAACGTCGAGCTTCATGCACATATCCCATTGAGCAAAGCCTCTGCCCCTGGGAGATAAAAAGTGGCATCATCGGGCTCCATTTCCATGGCATTCAGCATCTTTCTACAAAATTTTCTGCAACAGTCTTTTGCATTCAACAGCCCGACGACTCCAGGAATGGTCCTGAATGAGAGACTCCTTTCTACACTCCATCAGCTTTCCGGGGTCATTCATCCATTGCAGGCACATATGGCGCAGCACCCTTTCTATTTCCTGGTGGCTGTTCTTCACAACAACCCCCGCACCCGTGCTCTCGATCAATTCCGCACCGGGATCGGAAAATTCTCCCGTCTGGATATGCAATATTGGCTTTTTTGAACCAAGATACTCATAGACCTTACCTGGGATCTGATAACTTTGCACATTACCAATATTCACAAGAACATCTGCCTGTTGCTGCAATTCAAGGCATTCAAAATGACTTCTTTGTCCCAGGAATTTCACACCGTCCACATCATGAAACAGGTCTTCAAATGCAGAATTATTGCCAGCAATAATAAAAGATATATCCAGATCTTTCATTAGTGAAAGCGCCTTTGCCAGCTCGACCGGGTTTCTAAAATCTCTGTAAAAATTACCCGTGAACACAAGAAGGAACCGGCGACCACTTGGGCGATCAATGAAATCCGTCTGCTCGGACGGAAAACCCTGCGGTAGCACGGATATTTTTTCTCCAATGCCTTCACCATGTCTCTGCTTCAGCAGATTCGAAACGCTGTCGCCTGTCACCCAAATGGAAGTGGCGCAAGAGACCACTTTTCTCTCGACTATCGAGTCCACTGCACGCCTCCAGCGCGGCGAATATGGAGTCAGCAGGGGATCACCCAAGTCCACGACCCAAGGAATATTAAAGCGACGGGCATGACATCCGACAAATATATCAACCGCCGGTTCATGGGAGCTTATCACCACATCAAAATCTTCCGTCCTCAGCAACTTCCTCATTTTTCGAAGGGCGAACGGATACCATTCAGATCTGACATCAGGGTACAAGACGGCATCCAGAACCGATCGCACCAACCGATAGGCACGAAAAGCCCATGAAGCATGAGATGACTTTATCCCAGTGACATCTTCAGGCCTTCCATGCCTTTTACTCGCAAGCCTTTGACTCAACCCAATGAATGGCCCAGGCCAAACGCGATGAATGGCTATTCGCCCATCAAGATCCATTGGAAATGCATGCTCAGCAGATATGTCCGGGCATATGACATGAACATTCACCCCTAACTTGGCCAGCTCATTGGATAGATAAAACCATCTCAGAGCCTGGGCAGCCAATATTGGCGGAAACTCATATGCAACAAGCAGAATCTTCACAAAATCTGCTCTCTTAAAACAGAAACTATTCTTGCAGCGGCCTTCCCATCACCATACGGAGAAACGCCTCTCGCCATCTCCTTATAGGCCATTCCATCCTGCAGCAGTCGTTGCGTCTGTTGCACGATGTATTCAGTATCTGCCCCCACCAACTTCACGACACCTTCAGAAATTGCCTCAGGACGCTCTGTTTCCTCACGCAGCACGAGCACCGGCTTTCCCAATGCAGGCGCCTCTTCCTGGACGCCCCCGGAATCGGTCAGAATCAGATAGGATCTCTTCATTGCCGCGACAAAAGGCGCATAATCCAATGGCTCACAAAGCATGAAATTTGACTCATCCTTCAGGAACTCATGGGCTGCACCCTTAACATTGGGGTTTGGATGCACCGGGTAAAGAAACTGGACTTCTGGATTCTGGCGTGCAAGGGTTTTCAATGCCTGGCAGATGCGACGCAATGGCTCCCCAAAATTCTCCCTGCGATGTGAGGTAACCAAGACCAGACGCTTTTCCGGATCCATGGGCACGCCAATGTCCAGATCCTTTGCAGCGGCCATCAGCAAAGCATCGATGACGGTGTTGCCTGTCACAGTGATGCTGCTGTCTGCTATTCCATCCCTCAGGAGATTCTGGCGTGAACCTTGCGTAGGCGCAAAATGCCAGCGCGCAAGCTTTCCCGCAATCACACGATTTGCCTCTTCCGGAAATGGATTCTGTACATCCCATGTCCGCAGCCCTGCCTCGACGTGGCCTATTGATATTCTGCGATAGAAACAGGCAAGTGAAACTGCCATCACAGTCGTAGTATCTCCTTGCACCAGTACGACATCGGGATCTACAGACTCCAGCACCTCATCCATCTGAACGAGCAGACGTCCGGTCAATTCCGCCAATGTCTGATTTGGTCTCATGATATTCATATCGATATCTGGCTTGATATCGAAAAAATCAAGAACCTGATCCAGCATCTGGCGATGCTGGGCGGTTGCTAGCACTCGCACCTCGGCCCAAGGCTCATTTCTTAGTGCGCGGATCACCGGAGCCATCTTGATTGCCTCTGGACGAGTACCAACGACGCAGCATATTTTTTTTCGACTCGAGCGCATGCAGCAATCCCCTTTTTGGAGTAATAGTGTCTCGCGACAATGAATAAAAATCCTTGACGGAATCCCAACTGGTGTACTCTCGACCCGCGCGGAGAACGACAACAAACTCACCAAACTGGTGGCTCATCCTGGCCTCCAGAACATCGAAATCAATCAATCCCATCGCACATAGCGGGGCAAATACCTTGGCTATCACATCTTCGAACTGGAAAACATGGGAATGAACACCTGGATGCCATCCATCAAGTGCTTTCCTCAAAGAATCAATACTCAATCTCTCTTCAACAACATTTTCCGCATTGATATAACCCTTGTCGTACAACATCGCCGATTCCAAGGCATGAAATGCCTTCGCAGGAAATTCCGGCTGCAAGTGCTGAAAAATCAGATAAGCCAGACTTGTGTCACTACGGAATTTGTCGAAACTATAGCGCTTGTCCGGCAGAACAATCATGCAGTGACCACCGTGCTTTAGGAGTTTTCGCAATGTCTGGAAATAACCGATAAAACCAACTACATGTTCAGCCACATGGGCTGCGATGATCATGTCGAACTCGTCAGTGATCACATTGCAATAATTCTCATCCTTGCAGACATAGTCCACATGTATCACTGAATCCGGATTTTCCCCAATGCGGATTGCATGCTGTCTCAGCTCGTCGGTATCGTAGCAATCCAGTGTTTTCAAATCAGCCTCTGCTTTTCCGAGCGTTGGCCTGATAAATGGCCCTATTTCCAGAACGGAGATGGGATTATTCAGATAAGGGATAATAACCTCTCGCCTGAACTCCTCAAGGCTCCCATACCCCCCATCCATCCTTCCGGTGCCTTGCATGTGCATTCCATTTCCTCCTGCCAGATAAAAGTATTCAGCCTGATCTAGGCAGCCAATCGGGAGCGAAGATCGGAAGCACCGGCCAGAAACATCTCCCTCATTGCCCGCACCACTTGCTTGTTCTTTTTTTGCATCATTTCCCTGGAGACTCTATCTGGAAAAAATCCCGACTCGAACTCATTCTCTGTCACATACGCATACCCCAATTCGAGAAAATCCCCCAGCATGGGAGAGCGAACGATGGGGATCAAGCCAACCTCCATATACTCGTAGAGTTTGGTTGGGCAGGCCACCCTATTCACAGCGGAGTCATCACGGAGCACCAGACCAAAGTCATGATTCATATACTCCTGCACCAAATTTTCCTTTGGGCAAAATCTGAATTTCGGGTTCTTTGGCAGCGGCTTCTTTTTTGCGTCTTTCTCGATAGTCTTCCAATCCTGTGAAAGAAATTGAAAATCAGCCAAGCCATGAGCCACAGCAGCAAGCTCCAGCATGGCATCTACATTCTGCCAAACCTGTATACCTCCTGCATATACAACCCGGACGGGTAGTTCACTTTCGCCCTTGGGATCACCCACGTTGGCTGGAAAATGCATTTCCTCAACAATCGGCAAGACAATCACCTTTGGATTGATCAGCGGATACTTCTCCCGATAGTGCTTTTGCATTGCCCGTGTCACCATCACGCAGGCTTTTGCCTTTCGGAGAACATCCTGCTCAATGGCTTCGTATTTTTCTACCAGTTCAGGACGCCCAAGCATCGCCTCCTCTTCCGGAACGATTCCATGAAAATCAACAATGCACTTCCCGGAGTCCAACCATGGCACAATGAACTCGGCAAGGTGAATGGTATGTATATATACAGTATTCACCGACTCATAAATACTGTCCAAGACCCCCGTGTAGTCGGGACTGCCTGGTGAAATGCAGATCTCCCACGCGTTCTCTTCCACCTTGGAAAAACTGGCTTCCGGGGAATTGTTGTGCGATATATGTATATAGAGTCGTGCACGCTGCTTGATAATTTCGTCCACAGCGCCAATCCGGCTCATCCAGCCCTCTTTCACCCTCTTTCTCGATGGAAATGGAGCGACTATTGCGATCTCTATATCTTCAAACATATTCACGAGATTTTCTCATCGATTGCAGCAGGCTAATGTACTTCCCAACTGTGCTGTCGATCGAGTATTCGGCAAATTGTTCGGCAGCATTCAGGGCCTTCCCCAGATACTCAGGGTATTCATCCAATACCTTCAATGTGGCTTCAGTAAGCGAATCGACCACAGAGTCGGGCATCGCTGTCAGGAATACGTCCACATTCCTGACATCAAGCTCCTTCTGGGAAAGCGCACAGGCCTGTGCGATATGAACGTGCCCATAAGCCTCCTGCAACTCCTGCGCGGCACCTGTCGCGGACAGAATTGCGGGAAGGCCAAAGAAGGACAATTCAAGCGTGGCGATGCTAAAGCCTTCCAAGACGGAAGGAAGAATGCCAACATGGGTCGATGCCATCAGCTTGGACAGATCACGCCTGGACAATGCGCCAGCAAGCGTCACAGACCCGGAAACCCCCAATCGCTCGATGTCTTCATTCAATTTTGAGAAAATATCCGGATAACCATCCATGGATCCCGCCATCACAAGTCGTGCATCTGGATATTTTTGCTTTATCCGGGCAAACGATTTCACAATCAGCCTATGGTTCTTCTGCGGGTGAAGATTTGCAATATGCAACAACACAGGAGCACTTCTTGTCTCCAGCCTGTTTTTTCGCAGCAAATCCAAAGGCGGCCGAATCAAATCCAGATTATTCAGTCCATTGTTTATGAGCGATAACCTTGCAGCATCGATGCCCAACTCCTCCGTGGAGAATTTTGCAACAAATCCGGATACTGCAATGAAATGACAAATATCATTTCTCCGCATATCCGCAATAGACCTGTTGCCTCTTTGCCAATAATATGCATTGTGAATCACTTCAAGCACGGGAATGCCAGCTTCTCGGAATGAATCCAGAGAAAAGTAGCAATGATGGGTAATAGCTACCGCATTGACGGACTTGGCAAGGGCTGATCTCAGAGCTTCTGTGTTCTGGTGCAGTTCCATGACGTCGATGCCGTGCGATCTCGCTTCTGCAGCACTTCGCCCGCCATCCTTTGCCACCAGAATCTTGCATTGAATTCCGGCCTGACGAAAATTCAGACACAGGTCAATCACGACTCGCTCGACACCACCATCATGAAATGCATCGACAAGCATTATCACCTGCGGCGTCGAGCCGGCTGGACACGCCTTGACCGAATCAAGATTCACGAATCCAATCGATGCCTCAGACGGAGCCTTCCCCTCCGGAGGCTTGACATGTGGCTCGAGCCTACTTGCGAGGGAAATAGACAGCTTATCCCGCAAAAACCCAAATGTATGCCGAATGGCGCCCCCCAAACCCAGCTCAGACCTGACTTCAGCAAACTGGCTATAGCGCCATAGTGTATTTTTAACGACCCGCTCCAACCCTCCTTCCTTGCCCCCTTCCGCCGTTCGCAGGTTGAATACACCGGCCATCCTCTCGACCTCGAACTTCTTGCGGTCACTCAAAAGTCGATTGGAATATTCATAGTATTCATTACCCCAATTCTTGTAATGAATGATCTGTCGCTCAAAAAAACCAGTTGATTCCCTGAAGAGCAAGTGTGGCGACAGATCTGCCTTGTCCAGCGCAGACAGGAGATATGCAGCTCGGGCTGCCTTGTCAAAAAGTTGAGACATCTCTGCCAGACCGAATGGCAAAGGCCCCAACTGTTCGCCTGTGATGTTTACCCATGATCCGGATGAGAGGCGCTGGCACTCGTCGATCGAGCGCAACAGATACTGTTTTGCAGCAGGCAGATCACGTTTTTGGAGAGCAAATCTTGCCAGACAGAACAATGCATCCAATGTCTTGTTTCCAAGTATCGGGCTGTAGGGCAATACATCTATCTTGGCGCATTCCGAATAAAAGAAAGATGCATCGCCAGTTCGACCCTGCTTTCGGGCTAACTCCCCTGCGGCGAACAACAAAGATACTTGCCAACGAATATGATGGGCCGTCGGCAGCGAAATTGAGGCATATCTGCGCACGTCCTCCTCAAGAGCCTTGACCGCGGTTTCTGGCGTCTCTGGCTGCTCGATATGAAAATAGATTCGACCACACAACGCCGCACCATAATCCACCGACTCAGGATCGTAAGAGGCCAGGACACGTTCTTGCATGTCTGCAAGTCGCTCCTTGGAGCCCATGCGCATGCCGATCGTTACCATCCCCTTCAACAGCCAGGGATTCTGATAGTCACGAGCAAAGGCTGCTACATTGAAACTTGGATCTTCTGGTAATCTCCATGCTGTTTCTTCGTATGGAATGCCTTTACCCTCAAGAGGATCAGCCATCCCCAGCAAAAGCACCCACTCAGACTCTTGCTCAGGTGTTACATCGGCCGGAACATTGACCCACTTGCGGCTTCCATTTGGACATTTAAGCGCACCTCCTGCTGTTTGCAGGAACCCTTGCTCCAGCAGAAAGAGCTGCCCTACCTCAGCAACCAGGCGATCCCAGGTATAGACATGAAAATGATGCGGATTGGGGTCCTTGCCGGTTTCATCAACCCAGTTGTTTGGAGCACAGACCATGACCCTTCCTGAAGGTTTGAGCACGCGCTTCAATTCCCGAAGGTATGCCATCGGTTCTGGAACATGCTCGATCGTCTCGAAAGCAGCAATAAAGTCAATGCTATTGTCAGGAATGGAGCTCAGCGCCTGGGCATCGCCGCACCTGAACTCCACCCTCCCCTGCTGCCCATAGTTGGCTTGCGCATAGGCAATTCCGAAATCACTGAGGTCCACGCCAATGACTGATCTGGCTTTGGATACGTTATAGAGAATATGGCTCCCATAACCCAAACCACATGCCACATCAAGGACCTGGTCTCCAGGGCGGATGAAATCGCATGCCTTGTAATAGCGAATGCAGTGGGCATCGGATCTTCTTCCAGTCACCCGCAGCATGTCATTGTGAAGCATTTTTTCTTCTTCAAGCACGGAAAGATCGAACTCCACTAGTGCCTTGGCCGGTATTTTTTCCAGAATGACGAATACCTGCCACCCATCCTTATTAAGCGCTTCGTAATCGTTGACGTAATAATAAAGAGGATGCTTGCGGAATCCCGCCTCGAAACACCGATCCTCCCACCAGGCGCGCCCCTCGATTGTCAGATGCCAATGGCCATCACGGTCTGGTGTGGTTGCTATCTGCAGGAAAACATATCGCGAAGAAACACGATACATCTCACGCAGCGCTGCCGGAACATCTTCCGGAGCCAGGTGTTCAAGACAATCTGTCGAAACAACAGCATTGAAATGTTCATCAGGAAATGGAATCGACAGGACCGAACCTTCGAAGAATCGATTCTTCCATCGTGCATTTGCACGCTCCACCACCACAGATGAAATATCCATGCCTACCACATCGATATCCAGCGAAAGAAGCTCTTCAATCAGATATCCCTCTCCACAACCGATATCAATGGCAGATCCATATCCACAGGTTTCTGCAATCAATCGAGCTGTTTTTTTCAGATCACTGCTGCGCTCGCCGACTCGATCAGAACGCTGCCAATAGCCATCATAGAGAGTCTTGTAGTCAAGTTCATTCTTGTTCTGCATCATCCCACCTCGCCTTCATGCACAAATCTGTCAGTCCACCAAAAAAATACTCATTCTTACGCATCAACACCTGAAAGAAAGCAGCCTCGTCCTTCCAATGGAGAATCCGCTGCGCCCCATAGTCCGGACTCTCTTCATGAGATATCGCTGCCTGGATTTCATAAAGATTCGTCCCTAATCGGCAATAAAATTCCAGCCATACGATAAACTTTTCATCAGCGTTGAATCTTCTACTCCAAAATATCAGCTCATCCGAGCCGCTTGCCATGATCCGCATATCTTGATTCAAGGTCCCCCAAGAATATATCTTTATCCCCTCACGATTGCGAACCCTTACGGCAACATTCAGATTCGTTGCTTCAATTCTGGAAAGGCACTCCATCCGAATACGAATAAGATCTCCCGGATAGAACACGCTCCCCGGATTTCCATCGCTATCAAACAGTGTCGTTGTCAATATCTCGACGCCACCATCTCCAAACGACAGATCATCTGTTGGCCCAGACGGGGATCCATGCTCAACTCCACTTTCCGAAAGAAACGCACCAGATGATGAATCAATGGAATCCGCCCCCACCCTGGAAGTCTTCAGCTGAATATCTTTCATGGCCTGGATGAAGTAGGCAGACTCTTCCTCATGCATCAGCCTTCTGTAATCCAGCAGCACCTGGGATGAAGCGCCAGAAGAGACACATGTACCTCTTTTTAGCAGGATTGCCCGTTCCGTCAGCGTTCGCACTGCCTCCTGATCATGTGAAACAAAGAGCAAGGTAACGCCATCTGCGCGCAGTTTCTCGATACGACGAAAGCAGCGCTTTTGGAAAAGTGCGTCCCCTACAGCAAGCGCCTCATCGACAATCAGAATATCTGGCTCAAGCTGCACTTGAACGGCGAAAGCCAGGCGCACCAGCATCCCGCTGGAGTAGGTTTTGACCGGCTGATCAAGAAATCCGCCTATATCCGCAAATGCCGCAATACTATCGAACCGTACATTGACCTCGTCACGGCTCATTCCCAGCATCAGGGCATTCAAATACACATTTTCTCGGCCCGTGAACTCTGGGTTGAACCCTGATCCAAGCTCAAGCAGTGCTGCAACCCGTCCGAATGTTTCAACATTGCCCTGCGTCGGATCAAGCGTTCCTGTAATAATTTGAAGCAGCGTGCTTTTTCCACCGCCATTGCGCCCAACAATACCGAACGCCTCGCCCTTCCTGACTTCAAAATCAATGTCCCTGAGAGCCCAGAATTCGCGATAGTAATTCCTCTGCGGCATTCCTGCAATTTTCTGCAGCCTGGGGAGGACTATTTGCTTCAACCTGTCACGAGGCTGGTCATAGATTTGATAGCACTTGCTCAGCCCATCAACCTTGATCGCAATATCAGATGACATCGGCAAAACCTTTCCGCATCTTCTGAAACCAGGCAAATCCGGCCCAGGCAATCGCGGCTGCGACACACATTTGCAATGACCAATTCAACCAATCAACCCCACGACCCCAGATCATTGCACCCCGAGCCTGCTCCAAAATATCTGCAAGCGGATTCAAACGGACGATGGCCTGATATTTTTCAGGCAGCGTGGAAACCGGGTAGAAAACAGGGGACAGGAACATTATCACCGTGGTGATCACCCCCACGACATGCACGATATCACGCAGATAGACACTCAACGATGCCAGTATCCACGAAAAACCCATAATCAGAAGAATCAAAGGAAGAAGAATGATTGGCAGATACAGCATGCTCAGCGGAGGAGTTCCGAAAAATATGAGATAAAAAGCCATCCAGACAGATGCACTGATAATAAAATGAAAAAGTGCAGTACCCAGTGCAACGAGAGGCAGCACTTCAAGCGGAAAAATTATTTTCTTGACATAATTGACGTTGTTGACGACCAGCAATGGCGCACGCCCTATGCATTCGGAAAATATATTGAAAACCATCAAGCCAGAAAACAGAATCATTGCAAATTCCGTTTTCGAGTCAGTCCCCCCAGACCAGCGCGCCTTGAAAACCACGCTGAACACGAACGTATAGACGATCAACATCAGCAGCGGGTTGAAGAAAGACCACAACAAGCCCAGCGTTGCACCTCGATAGCGGCCAAATATATCCCTCTCTATCAAGCTGAATATCAAGCTGCGATTGACGGCAATAGATTTAAGTAGCTCCAGCGGCGACACCGATCGAGCAGCATGAGGATTCATCCGATATCCTTTGTATTATTCTTCATCAATCTCCGGCCATCCATTTCGATGGTCGTCAGCCCCGGCCATAGACATCATCGAAACGCACGATGTCATCCTCGCCCAGATAATCACCGGACTGCACTTCAATGATTTCCAATGGCTCCAGACCTGGATTTCTCAATCGATGGAGATGCCGTACGGGGATGTAGGTGGATTCGTTTTCACGCAGTTGAAAGCTGCGCTCGCCATGCGTGACCTCGGCCACGCCCTTGACCACGACCCAGTGCTCTGCCCGATGCTGGTGCATCTGCAGACTCAGGCTGGCGCCGGGGTTGACGACGATGCGCTTCACCTGGAATCGCTCACCACCATCGATGCGGTCGTACCAGCCCCAAGGGCGGTGCACCTTGCGATGCGATGAAGCCATCTGGCGGTTTTGCGCCTTCAATTCGGCAACGACTTTCTTGACATCCTGTGCTCGGCGTTTGTCCGCCACCAAGACGGCATCGGCCGTTTCAACCACGATGATGTTGTCCAGGCCCACCGTGGCGACAAGGCAGGTCTCCGAGAACAACAAGCTGTTTTGGGTATCAATCGCCAGGGTCTGACCGGCATGGGCATTGCCTCGGGCATCGTGAGGCAGCACCTCCCACAAGGCGTCCCAGGCGCCGAGGTCGGACCAGTCTGCATCCAGGGGCACCACATGGGCTGGGATTCCCAAGTCCAGGCGGCCCGGCAGATGCTCCATGACTGCATAGTCGATCGAGTCGGAAGGGCAATCGCTAAAAGCCTCGCTTTGAGGTCGGATGAAGTCCAGATCGCGGCTGCTGTGCTCGACGGCAGTCTGGCATGCCCGCAGCATCTGCGGCTGCAACGCGGCCATGGCCTTGAGCCATTGTCCTGCCCTGACCATGAACAACCCGCTGTTCCACAGGTAATTTCCACTTTCCAGATATGCCCGGGCCACATCCAGACCGGGCTTCTCTTCGAAGCGCCGGATGGCAAAAGCGTCGAAACCTTCCACTGCCAGGGACTTCTGGATATAGCCATACCCTGTCTCCGGTCGATCCGCCACGACACCGAAAGTCACCATAGACCCCTGCCGAGCCAGTTGCCAGGCAGTGTTCAGGGCGTGGTGCAGCCGCTCCAGGTCACGGATGACATGGTCGGCCGGCATGGCAAGCAGAACATCGTCGGCATCGGCTACCAGGGCGGCGAGTGTCAGTGCGGGCGCCGTATTGCGCCCCACGGGCTCCAGCACGACCCTGGCCCCATGGAACCCAGCCTCCTGCAATTGCTGGGCCGCCAAGAATCGATGCTCGCTATTGCACACCACGATCGGCGAGGCCCTTGGAATGTGGGGTGCCAGACCGTCGAGCCGCCTGACGGTGTCCTGCAACAGAGAAATGCCCGTCCCTTTCACTGCAAGAAACTGCTTGGGATAGGCTTCGCGCGAAAGAGGCCACAGGCGGGTACCGGAGCCGCCGCACAAGATGACGGGAAGCAGGGCGGATATCATGGGGTCGGGGGTTCGGACGGGGCCCGGAGGAGGTCCGCAGCATCCGCCTCGAGCATCGCGAGCCGCTGATTGAGCCGCCGTACATCACGCTCGATGCGGGTGTTGACCATGTCGGCATGCAAGGCCTTGATGAGCAGGACGATGCTGGCCAGCAGCAGCAGCATGGCCGGTGGATAGCTGATGCCCAGCACCGCTGCCAGGCGGTTGATCATCCCGGGCCAGACGCCCAGCACGACGGCAGCCACGGCAACGACCACCCAGAACAGGCCGTGCATGAGGTAGAGATGGTCGCGCCGGATCAGGTACAGGATCAGCGCGGCCAACCCTATGCCCATGAAAGTCGTTGTTACCTGAAGGGATGCCATATTGATAATCAAAAGCTACCGAATGAACCCATTCGGTTGATGCAGGGCACGCCTGAAAACAGCGCAATGGCGGTCTGAAACAGGCCAAGCCGCCAACGAAATACGTAAAACCTCCCATTGTAGGTTCCGCATCATGTTCCGAAGTCGCTTCCCCCTCTCGTTTCGCCCTGGCCTTGACAGGGATGTGGCGCCGTATTTCACAGCCCCTGCAGAAGCGGAAGGATCAAGCCTTGGTGACAGGCGACGCTCCTGCAGCACTACACTGAAGCATTGACCTGATGCACCGACCACGCACTGTTGCTTGCGTGCACCCTCATATATGCCATCTTCCACCACCCAGCTCCTGGTCATAGACCCCCAGAACGACTTCTGCGATCTGCCTGAGGACTGGTGTCCTGGCCGGCAACGTCCCAGCCTTCCCGTGGCGGGCGCTCATGCCGACATGCAGCGGCTTGCCGGTTGGATACGGCGCGAGGGGGCGAAGGTGGACGCCGTCACGGTGACGCTGGACTCGCACCAGCGCTACGACATCGCCCATCCGGCTTTCTGGCAACAGGGCAATGGCGACGACAGCGGCGATGTGGCGCCGTTCACCGCGATCACGGCGGCGCAGGTGCGGGCGGGGGTGTTCCGGCCGCGCAACGCCGAGGCGCTGCAGCGCAGCCTGGACTATCTGGATGCACTCGAAGCCAACAGCCGCTACACGCTGATGGTCTGGCCCGTGCACTGCGAGGTGGGCAGCTGGGGCCACGGTATCCATGCCGATGTGCTGGCGGCCTGCGGCGACTGGCAGCAGCAGCGCCAGCGCGCCGTGTACAACGTTTTCAAGGGGCTCAATCCCTGGACCGAGCACTACAGCGCGCTGCTGGCCGAGGTCCCCGACCCGGCCGATCCGGCGACCTTGCTGAATACGGCCTTGCTGGAGCGGCTGGCCCAGGCAGAAATGCTGGTGGTCGCGGGCGAGGCGAGCAGTCACTGCGTGCGCTCCACGGTCGAGCATCTGGTCGAGCACCTTCCCCATCCTGAGCGCATCGTGCTGATGCACGACGCCATGAGCCCGGTGCCGGGCTTCGAGTCCGCGCACCATGATTTCCTTGCAGCCATGCAGGCCCGCGGATTGCGGCTGGCCTCCAGCCAAGAACTCCACCTGTAGGGGCCGGACCGCCTTCCCGCGCAGCCTCCTTTCCTGTTTCCCCAGCATCGCACCATGGCTCCCATCATCACCAGCCTGCTCGACACCGATCTCTACAAATTCACGATGTGGCAGGCCATGCTGCACCGCAATCCCCAGACCGAGGCCGAGTACGAATTCGTCTGCCGCACGAAGACGGCCTTCCCGCTGGCCGAGCTGCTGCCCGAGGTGGAGCGCGAGCTGGACGCCCTGTGCGCGCTGCGCTTCACTCCCGAAGACCTGGCCTACCTGGGCGGGCTGCGCTTCATGAAGAGCGACTTCATCGACTTTCTGCGCATCTTCCAGTTCCAGCGCGCCTTCATCCGTGCCTGGGCCGATGGCGACACCCTGCACATCGAGGCCAAAGGCCCCCAGGTCCATGTGATGGGCTTCGAGATCTATGTGCTGGCCATCGTCAACGAGCTGTATTTCCGGCGCTTCGACGCCGAGGCGGCGCTGGCCGAAGGCCGCAGACGCCTGGCCGGCAAGATCGAGCGCCTGCGCCACCTGGCCTGCGAGGCCAGGCTGCGCAACCCGTTCGAGCTGTTCGACTTCGGCGTGCGCCGGCGCTTCTCGGGCGCCTGGCAGCGCGAGGTGGTCCAGGCCTTTGCCACGCAGACGGCGCAGTGGTTCAAGGGCACGTCCAACGTGCTGCTGGCTCGCGACTTCGGCATCGTGCCCATAGGCACCATGGCCCATGAGTACCTGCAGAGCTACCAGGCCCAGGGCGTGCGCCTGCGCGACTTCCAGATTGCCGCGCTGGAGGACTGGGTGCAGGAGTACCGGGGCGACCTGGGCGTGGCCCTGACCGACACCGTGGGCATGGATGCCTTCCTGGCCGATTTCGACATGTACTTCGCCAAGCTCTTCGACGGGCTGCGGCACGACTCGGGCGACCCGTATGCCTGGGGCGAGAAGGCCATCGCCCACTACCAGAAGCTGCGCATAGACCCGCAGGCCAAGCGCCTGGTGTTCTCCGACGGGCTGGACCTGGACACGGCCCTGGCCCTGTACCAGCGCTTTGCCGACCGCATACAGCTGGGCTTCGGCATCGGCACGCGGCTGACCAACGACATGGGGCTGGAGACCATCAACATCGTGATGAAGCTCACCCACGCCAACGGCCAGCCCGTGGCCAAGATCTCGGACTCGCCGGGCAAGACGCTGTGCAACGACGAAACCTATCTGGCCTATTTGCGCCAGGTCTTCGGCCTGGCCCAGCCTGTCGCCGCCTGACACCGCCTGACACCGCCAAGGCTCCATTCATGCTGCGCATCACCATCGCCCAACTCAACCCCACCGTCGGCGACATCGCCGGCAACGTGGCCCGCATGGCCGAGGCCGCTGCCCGCGCCGCGCACGCGCAGGCCGACCTGCTGGTCTTTCCCGAGCTGTCGCTGTGCGGCTACTACCCTGGCGACCTGCTGGACGAGCCCGCCTTTCGCGAGCGCCTGGAGCAAGGCTTGCATCAGCTGCTGCAGGCCACGCGCCAGTGGCCGCAATTGCACTGGGTCATCGGCGCGCCCACGCGCGCCAGCGGGCCGGGCAAGCCGCTGCACAACAGCCTGCTGGTGCTCAAGGACGGCGCGGTGCGCCTGCGCTACGACAAGCAGCTGCTGCCCACCTACAACATCTTCGACGAGCGCCGCCACTTCGAGCCCGGCCCCGATGCGGCGAAGGTGCTGCGCATAGGCCAGGCCCAGGTGGGCTTTCTGGTGTGCGAGGACGGCTGGAACGACGCCGGTGCCGACTACGCCACCAACCCCTTCGCGCGCATGGCCGACGCCGCGCCCGACCTGGTGGTCAGCATCAACGCCAGCCCCAGCCACCTGGGCAAGCGCGAACAGCGCCACGAGATCTTCGGCCAGGCTGCCATGCGCCACGGCCTGCCCATCCTCTACGTGAACCAGATCGGCGGCCAGGACCAGATCGTGTTCGACGGCGCTTCCTTCGCGGTGGAGCCCGGGCGCGGCGTGGTCTTCGAGGCCGAGCGCTTCGTGGAGGACCTGCGCACGCTGCAGTTCGGCGACGGACGCTTCCTCGACGCGGCCGGCCAGCCCTGCATGAGCGTGCCGGCCGCAGGCCTGCCCACCATGGAGTTCTACCGCCGCCAGATCGTGCTGGGCCTGCGCGACTATGCGCGCCGCTGCGGCTTCACGCGCGCCGTCGTCGGCAGCTCGGGCGGCATAGACAGCGCGCTGACCCTGGCCCTGGCGGCCGAGGCCCTGGGCGCGGACAACGTGGTGGCCGTCACCATGCCCTCGCGCTTTTCGTCGAGCGGCTCGGTCGATGACTCGGTGATCCTGTGCCGCAACCTGGGCATCACGCTGCATGAGCACCCGATACGCGAGCTGGTCGACGGCTATGCGCGCCAGTTCGAGTCCAGCTTCGGCCAGCCGCTGCAGGGCCTGCCGCTGGAGAACCTGCAGGCACGCATCCGCGGCACCACGCTGATGGAGTACTCCAACGCCTTCGGCCACCTGCTGCTGACCACGGGCAACAAATCCGAGATCTCGGTGGGCTACTGCACGCTGTATGGCGACACCAACGGCGGCCTGGGCCTGCTGGGCGATCTCTACAAGACCGAGGTCTTCGAGCTGTCTCGCCACATCAACCACAGTGCGGGCCGCGAGCTGATTCCCCAGGCCATCATCGACAAGCCGCCCTCGGCCGAGCTGGCGCCCGACCAGAAGGACGAGGACAGCCTGCCGCCCTATGCGG
The DNA here is from genome assembly GCF_043104705.1 of Delftia sp. WSY_10. Taxonomy (NCBI): domain Bacteria; kingdom Pseudomonadati; phylum Pseudomonadota; class Betaproteobacteria; order Burkholderiales; family Comamonadaceae; genus Delftia; species Delftia sp. WSY_10. Next base: position 379,070 of record NZ_JBICKY010000012.1, read on the forward strand.
TGCTGGACGAAATCCTCAAATACGCCATCGAGGGCCGGCACCTGTCCACCGCCGAGTACGGCACGGCCGAGCGTTTTGTGACCCAGCTGCTGGGCCAACCCGGCGGTGCCGAGCTGGTTGACCGCGTCAAGCGCATGATCTTCCGCAGCGAGTACAAGCGCCGGCAGGCCCCGCCCATACTGCGCGTGCGCCCGCGCGCCTTCGGCACCGGCCGCCAGATGCCCATTGCCGCCCACTACGAATGAAGCCAGAGTGAAGCCACCGAGCCTGTTTATGCAAGAGACTGCCGCCATGGACGCCCCCCCCGAAACCCCGGCCACCAGCGAGCGCGTGCACACCGCCGTGCTGATCGGGCGCTTCCAGCCGCTGCACAACGGCCACATGGCCCTGCTGCGCGCGGCGCTGGAGCGTGCCGAGCAGATCGTCGTCGTGCTGGGCAGCGCCTGGCAGGCGCCCAATCCCAAGAACCCCTTCAGCTGGCAGGAACGCGCGCAGATGCTGCGCGAGGCGCTGCCGCCGGCCGACGCGGCCCGCCTGCACTGCGTGCCCGTGCGCGACTACTACAACGAGCCGCTGTGGGTACAGGCCGTGCAGCAGGCCGTGCAGTCCTGCGTGCCCGAAGGCGCCAGCGTGGCCCTGGTCGGCCATTTCAAGGACGCGACCAGCGGCTACCTGGCGCGCTTTCCGCGCTGGCAGCTGATCAGCCTGCCGCGCCTGGGCCAGTTCGACGCAACGCCGCTGCGCGACATCTACTTCGGCGAATCCGGCGTGGACTTCGAGGCCCTGGCCGCCCAGGTGCCACCCGCCACCCTGCAGTTCCTGCGCCAATGGGCCACCACGCCCGTCCATGCGCAGATGTGCGAGGAATGGCGCATGCTGGCCCGGTACCGCCAGGCCTGGGCTGCGGCGCCCTACCCGCCCGTCTTCGTGACCGTGGACGCACTGCTGCGCTGCCGCGTGCCGCACGAAGACGCGCAACAGGACCACATCCTGCTGATACGCCGCGGCCATGCCCCGGGCCTGGGCCTGTGGGCGCTGCCGGGCGGCTTCCTGGAGCCGCGCGACACGCTGTGGCAGTCCTGCCTGCGCGAGCTGCGCGAGGAGACCTGCTCCACGCTCAGCGAGGCCGACCTGCAGGCGGCCCTGCAGTCCGTGCAGGTCTTCGACCATCCCGACCGCAGCCTGCGCGGGCGCACCATCACCCATGTGCACTACCTGGACCTGGGCGTGCTGCCCTCGCTGCCGCCCGTGCAGGGCGGCGACGATGCGGCACTGGCGCGCTGGGTGGCCGTCTGCGACCTGCCCGCCATGGAAAGCGCGTTCTTCGAGGACCATTTCCAGATCCTGCGCCAGTTCCTGCCCCTTCCGGTGCAACAGCCCCTGGCGGACACGGGCGTGAAAATCGGCTAAAACCGGAGATTGCGGCGCCATCTTGCGCCGCAATACCGTTTTTCCGGGCTTCCCGTGTTCCCCCGCGTTTGAATGACTACCACCCTACAGATCCGACCCGCCACCCCCGATGACGCCGAGCTCATCGTCCGCTTCGTGCGCGAACTCGCCGTCTATGAAAAAGCCGAGCATGAAGTCCTGGCCACGCCAGAGCATGTGAAGCGCACCCTGTTCAGCGACAACCCCGCCGTCTTCGGCCTGATCTGCCTGCATGGCGACCAGCCCGTGGGCTTTGCGGTCTACTTCTTCAACTACTCGACCTGGCAGGGCCGCCACGGCCTGTACCTCGAAGACCTCTACGTCACGCCCGAGGCGCGCGGCCTGGGCGCTGGCACGGCGCTGCTGCGCCGCCTGGCGCAGATCGCCGTCGAGAAGGACTGCGGCCGCTTCGAGTGGAGCGTGCTCGACTGGAACCTGCCCTCCATCGAGTTCTACGACCGCCTGGGCGCCCTGCCCCAGACCGAGTGGATCCGCTATCGCGTGACCGGCGACACCCTGCTGGAGATGGCGCGCGAGCCGGGCTGAGGCCGGCTCCCTTTGTCTGCCTACTCGGGCTCCACGCCCTGGCGCACGGCCTGCTCGACCACCTCGCGCGTCAGCGTGGGCACGAAGGTCTCGATGAAGGCATAGGCATAGCCGCGCAGCCAGGCGCCCTTGCGCAGGCCCAGCCGCGTGGTGTTGACCTCGAACAGGTGGCCGGCGTCCAGCGTGCGCAGCCCCTGGTCGCGCTCGGCATCCAGCGCCACCGAGGCGACGATGCCCACGCCCATGTCCAGCTCCACATAGGTCTTGATCACGTCGGCGTCCATGGCCGTGAGCACCACGTCGGGCTCCAGTCCTTCGCGCGCAAAGGCCTCGTCGATGTGGGCGCGGCCCGTATAGCCCTGCTCGTAGGTGATGATGGGAAAGCGCGACAGCGCCTCCAGCGTCAGCGCCTGCTGCGACTGCAGCAGCGGGTGGCCGGGCGGCACGACCACGCCGTGCGTCCAGCGGTAGCAGGGCAGCGCGACCAGGCCTTCATAGCCGGCCAGCGCCTCGGTGGCCACGCCGATGTCGGCCTCGCCGCTGCGCAGCATCTGCGCCACCTGTTCGGGCGAGCCCTGGTGCAGGTGCAGGCGCACCTGCGGATAGCGCTGGCGGAAGTCGCGCACCACATGGGGCAGCGCATAGCGGGCCTGGGAGTGGGTGGCGGCAATCGACAGCCGGCCCTGCTCGCTGGCGCTGAAGTCGGCGCCCACGCGGCGCAGGTTGTCGGCCTCCAGCATCAGGCGCTCGACGATGGGCAGCAGCGCCTCGCCGGGCGGCGTCAGCCCGGTCAGCCGCTTGCCTGCGCGGATGAAGATCTCCACGCCCAGCTCTTCCTCCAGCTCGCGGATCTGACGGCTCACGCCGGGCTGGGAGGTGTGCAGCGTGTGGGCCACCTCGGTCAGGCTGTAGCCGCGGCGCACGGTTTCGCGCACATAGCGCAGTTGCTGGAAGTTCATGGGCAAGGCTCCGCCCGGGGCCGGTGCGGCCCGGGCCTGTGGAAGGCAAAAGCAGAAAGGAAAGAGAGAGGGGGACGGCGAGAGGCTTTCAGGCCGAACAGGCCACGGCCGGCTCATCCGGGGCATCGGCCGCTGCCTCGCGGGGCAGCTCCAGCAGCTCGATCAGATTGCCTGCGGGGTCGCGCGCATAGCAGCGCCGGCCCTCGCTCACGGGCGCCACCTCCAGCGCCAGGCCGCCGTGCACCAGCAACTGCTGGCGCAGCGCATCCACGTCGCTGACCGTCAGCGCCAGGTGCACCAGATTGCCCGCCGCGCGCTCGGTGCCGCCGGACTGCCCCTTGTAGGGCACCAGATCAATGCGCTGCCCGCCGGCCAGAAAGCTCAGGCCCGGACGCCCGGCAACGGTCAGGGCAGACAGGCCCAGCACTTCGCCATAAAAGCGCTCCATGGCCGCCTGGGCGCGCGCCGGGAAGGACAGCTGGACATGGTGGACGCCACAGACGATGGCCACGCCCGGCTTCATGGCAGTGCGGCCGGCAAGAGGGGAAGGCCAGGCGGGGCGTGTGGTGTGGGTCATCGAAGCGTCTCGGAAAAGAATCAGCAGCCCGAATGCTGCTGCAGGCCATTGTCGAGACAAGTCGAAAAAACCAAAAATAATAAAAATTCAGTCTGTTATTTCCAAATCATCTCAAGAGATCGAACGCCGGTGGTCGGCACGGCGCGCCAGCCATTCGCCGCCGAACTGCAGCACCGACACCAGGGCCACCAGGATGACGATGACCTCGAACATCACGCGCGTCTCATAGCGCTCGTAGCCGTAGCGGATGGCCAGGTCGCCCAGGCCGCCCGCCCCCACGGCGCCCGCCATGGCCGAGGCATTGACCATGGCGATCACGCTCACGGTCATGCCGCCGATCAGGCCCGGCAGCGCCTCGGGCAGCAGCACCTGGCGCACGATCTGCGGGCGGCGCAGGCCCATGGCACGCGCCGCCTCCACCAGGCCGCCGTCCACTTCGCCCAGGCTCACCTGGGCGATGCGCGCAAAGAACGGAATCAGGTTGGCCGACAGCGGCACCACCGCCGCCCAGGTGCCCAGCGTGGTACCCACGATGGCGCGCGTTACCGGCAGCAAGGCCACCAGCAGGATGATGAAGGGAATGGCCCGGCCGATGTTCACCGCCGCCGACAGGCCCCGGTACAGCCGCGGCCTGGCATAGAGCCCGCCCGGCGCCGTGGTGTGCAGCACGATGGCCAGCGCCAGCCCGGCAACGATGGCGATCAGCGAGGACGCGCCCGCCATCAGCAGGGTTTCCAGAAAGGCCTGCAGGTATTTATCGAGCGGGGGCAGGGACATGGCCAAGCAGTTGCAGTGAATCGGCGCCCAGCGCCTGTTGAAGGGAAGACAGCGCGGCCGGCGAGAGCGGGGAGAGTGCCGACGGCAGATCCTGCACCGGCACGCCCACCAGCAGGCGGCCCTGCGAACGCCCGCGCATGCAGTCCAGCCCGCCCTGCAGCAAGCGGGCACGCGGGCCCAGCGCCTGGAGCTGCGCCAGCGGCAGGCCCTGCTGGCTGCCGCCGTCGGCCCATCCGATGGCCAGCACGGCGACGGCCTCCGGGCCATCGGCCGCCGCCACCAGTTCCAGGTCGGCCGCCAAGGCCTGCCGCAGCGGCCGCAACAGCGCACGCGCTGCCTCCGAGCGCGGTGCCGCAAACAGCTGCCAGACCTCGCCGATCTCCTGCAGCCGGCCCTGATCCAGCACCAGCACGCGGTCGCAGACCTCGCGGATCACGGCCATGTCGTGCGTGATGAGCACGATGGTCAGCCGCAGCTTGCGGTTGATCTCGCGCAGCAGCTCCAGGATGGACTGCGTGGTCTCGGGGTCCAGGGCAGAGGTGGCCTCGTCGCACAGCAGGATTTCGGGCTCGTGCACCAGCGCGCGCGCAATGCCCACGCGCTGCTTTTGCCCGCCCGAGAGCTGGGCCGGATAGGCGCCGCTCTTGTCCGCCAGCCCCACCAGGGCCAGCAGCTCGTCCACCCGCGCGCGCACGAGCGCGGGCCGCCAGCCTGCGGCCTGCAGCGGCAGGGCCACGTTCTCGTACACCGTGCGCGAGGACAGGAGGTTGAAGTGCTGGAAGATCATGCCGATGCGCCGGCGCAGCGCCACCAGCGCGTCCTCGTCCAGCGTGGCGACATCGGTGCCATCCACCAGCACGCGGCCGCTGCTGGGCCGCTCCAGCGCATTGATGGTGCGCAGCAGCGTGGATTTGCCGGCACCGCTGCGGCCGATGATGCCGAACACCTCGGCACGCGCCACCTCGAAGCTCAGCGCCTGCAGTGCGTGCACGGGCTCGCCCGCGCTCCTTCCCGTGCCCGGGTAGTGCTTGCGCACGCCCTCGAAGACGATGTGCGGCCGCTGCAGCGCATCGCTTGCATGGGGCTCGCCGGCCGCCGCCTGTTCCACCTTCATTGCCTTACACGCCTCAGAAGGCCGGCAGCACCGAGCCCTGGTACCTGCTCACGATGAACTGGCGCACGGGCTCGGACTGGTAAGCGCGCAGCAGGGCCGCGACCCAGGGTGCAGCGCGGTCGCGCTCGTGCACGGCAATGATGTTCACGTAGGGATTGCGCTCGCGCCTTTCGACGGCAATGCCGTCGCGCGTGGCGATGAGCCCGGCCTGGTAGGCAAAGCTGTTGACGATGGCCGAGGCATCGAGATCGTCCAGCGAGCGCGCCAGCACCACCGAAGCGGCCTCCACCAGCTGCACCTTCTTCTGGTAGCTGGCGATGTCGGCCAGGCCCGCCGTGCCCTTGAAGGGGTCGAAGCCCTCGCGCAGCTTCAGGATGCCCTGGTCCTGCAGCACCACCAGCGCGCGCGTCTGGTTGCTGGGATCGTTGGGAATGCCCAGGCGCGCGCCAGCGGGCAGGTCGGCCAGGCGTTTGTGCTTTTTCGAATAGAAGGCGATGGGCGAGATGTAGGTGTCGCCCGCCGCCACCAGCCGGTAGCCGCGCTGCTGGTTCTGGTCGCGCAGGAACGGCACATGCTGGAAGGAGTTGGCCTCGATGTCGCCGTTGTTCAGCGCCTCGTTGGGGCTGGCCGCGCCGCTGATGACCACGGGCTTGACCTGCAGACCCTGCTCGCGTGCCACGCGGGTCACCACTTCCCAGATTTCCTCGTCCACGCCGCCGCGCACGCCCACGCGCAGCGGGCCGGCCTGCGCGGCCCGGATGGCGCCTGACATCGCCGCCACCGAGGCCCCCGCCGCCAGTCCCCGCAGAAATACTCGCTTGTCCATCGCACAGTCCTTTCAAGAATCAACAGGCACCGATCAATAGGAATCGATCAATAGGCACCGGGGTGCAACTCACGGCCGGCCGCGCGGGCCTGGGCCTGCAGGCGGGCGAAATGCTCGGGATAGAAGCGCTGGGCCACATCCAGGTGGGAGCGCACGCGGCCCTTGAGCGCGTTCTCGCCCACATGGCTGAACAGCGGGTTGTCCGGGTCGCTCTGCGGCCCCGTGGCCAGCACGGCCAGCTCGGGCGGCAGGGTCAGCAGCGGCACCTGGCCCAGGTCCAGGCGCGGCGCCAGGAAGTAGGCGATGGAGTAGCGCTGCACGCCCGCGCGCGGCACCAGCACGCGATGCACGTTGGCGCGCAGATAGCCGTTGGTGGCCAGCTCCAGCATCTCGCCGATGTTGATGACGAAGGCCCCGTCGCGCGGCGGCACATTGACCCAGCCGGCCGGCGTCTCCACCTGCAGCCCGCCCACCTCGTCCTGCAGCAGCAGGGTCAGCAGGCCGCCGTCCTTGTGTGCGCCCACGCCCTGGCCTGCTGCGCCCAGCTCGCTGCCCGGGTAGTGGATGATCTTGATGCGGTGCGCAGGCAGGCCGCTGACCAGGGCGTCCAACGCGCCCTCGGGCAGCTGCAGCGCGGCCACGAAGTGGCGCAGCAGCTCCAGCGCCACGCCATGCGCTGCCGCCTGCCAGGCCAGCACCTCCTCGCGGAACCCGGGCAGGGCCTGCGGCCACTGGTTGGGGCCTTGCAGCCCCTTCCAGTCCGGCACGCCGGGGCCTGCGGGAATCTCGGGCGACTCCTCGCCCAGGTCGATCTGCTCGCGCTGGTCAGGCCGCTGGCGCGTGATCTCCATGCCCACGGCCGTATAGCCCCGGAAGTGCCGCGTGTTGGCAATGGCCAGCGCCTGCTTGTCGGCCAGCGGCTGCGCAAAGAATTCGCGCGCGCGCCGCTGTATGCCCTGCCATGCTTCTCGGCCTATGCCGTGCCCTTCCAGGTAGAAGAAGCCGGTGTCGCGCGCCGTGCGCGCCAGCTGGCGCAGCGCCTGGGCCTGCGTGGCCGGGTCGCGCAGGGCCTGCAGATCGATGACGGGCAGGGCCGGGGTTGCCGCTGTGGCGGCGGGCGCTTCGAGGGTGGATGCTGTCAAGGTGCTCATGCTGTGCTGCCAGGGAAGTGGGAAGGAAGGGGCGCTCAGGCCGCCAGACGCTGATCGCGGTCTTGCTCGTGGTCTTGTTCGCGGTCTTGTCCGCGTTCGGCAGCCAACACCGCATGGCCCTGCGCCTGCTCCAGCGCCTGCGCCAGGTCGGCCAGCAGGTCCTGCGGGTGCTCTATGCCGATGGACAGGCGCACCAGCCCCGGCGCAATGCCCACGCGCGCCAGCTCCTCGTCGCTGAGCAGGCTGTGCGTGGTCTCGGCAGGAATGGCGGCCAGCGACTTGCTGTCGCCGATGTTGACCAGGCGCAGGAACAGGCGCAGCGCGTCATAGAAGGCGCGCGCCGCCGGGCGGCCGCCGCGCAGCTCGAAGCCCAGCAGCGCCGGCACATGCCCGCCGCGCAGCTGGCGCAGGGCCAGCGCGTGGTCGGCGTGGCCGCTCTGGCTGGCGTGGTGTATGCGCTCCACCAGCGGATGGCGTTGCAGGAAATCGATCACGGCCAGCGTGTTGCGGCTGGCGCGCTCCCGGCGCAGGCCCAGCGTCTCCAGGCCTTGCAGCAGCAGGAAGGCGCTGTGCGGCGCCAGCGCCGCGCCGCAGTTGCGCAGCAGCACGGCACGGGCCCGCGCGATGAAGGCGCGGTCGGGAAATTTCTCGGTGAAGACAAAGCCCTGGTAGGCCGGCTCGGGCGCGCTGAACTGCGGGTAGCGCCCCGCGTGCGCCACCCAATCGAAGCGGCCGCTGTCCACGATCAGCCCGCCCAGCACATTGCCGTGTCCGCCGATGGCCTTGGTGGCCGAATGCACGACGATGTCGGCGCCCCAGTCGAAGGGCCGCAGCAGCAGCGGCGAAGCCACGGTGTTGTCCACCACCAGCGCCACGCCCGCCGCATGGCTGATGTCGGCCAGCTGGCGCAGGTCGGCAATGCCGCCCGATGGATTGCCCACGGACTCCACGAACACGGCCTTGGTGCGCGGCCCTATCGCCCGGCGCAACGCCTGGAAATCATCCTTGGCCACGGCCGTGCTCTGCACGCCGCGCGAGGCCAGCACATGGGCGATGAAGTTGTGCGTGCCGCCATACAGCTGCGAGGCCACGACCACATGGTCGCCCGCACTGGCCAGCGTGGCCAGCGCCACATCGATGGCGGCCATGCCCGAGGCCAGGGCCAGCGCGGCCACGCCGCCTTCGAGAGCCGCAATGCGCTGCTCCAGCACCGCCAGCGTGGGGTTGGCCGTGCGCGAGTACACATCGCCCTCCTCCACCAGGCCGAACAGGTTGGCGCCGTGCTGGGCGCTGTCGAACACGAAGGAGGTGCTCTGGTAGATGGGCACGGCCGCGCTGCGCTGCTGCTCGCGCCCCCGGTAGCCGGCGTGCAAGGCCTGGGTGTCCTGCTGCCACAGCGCATCGCTGGCTGCGTCGTGCGGGGCGGACTCGGTGCCGGTCGCTGAGGTCATGCATGGACTCCGTATGAGTGGTCGATGCAGCCCATTATTCGAAGCCCGCACCCTGCGCACTACGAAGAAAAACGCGTTCGCTTATTCGGTTTGCGCATGTCGCCGGGCCGCGCCCTTCCTAGTTGCCACGCACATATGGATGCGCGTTTTGCGTCGTTGGAAACACGGCACTCAGCGGACAGCATCGGCAGTCCCGAAACTGCTTTGGAGGGAGTTCCATGACCCGCAAGACCCAGACCGAGATCGACAGGACCCAGGACAGCCGCTGCGCCCATGGCGCAGATTGCGGTGCATTCGGGGCGCTCGATGCTCCCGAGGCATCCGAGCCCTCGCTCTCGCGCCGCACCCTGATCCGCGCCGGCGCCGCAGCCGGCGCGCTGGGCTCGGCCGCCTGGTTCAGCGGCCGCGCCGGGGCGCAGCCGCGCCAGAAGATCACCTTTGCCTGGAGCCAGGCCAGCTTCTGCCATTCGCCCATTCCCGTGGCGCTGGAGCGCGGCTTCTTCGAGCGCAACGGCCTGGACGTGGAGCTGCTGAACTGGGGCGGTTCGGCCGACCAGTTGCTGGAGGCGCTGGCCACGGGCAAGGCCGATGCAGGCGCGGGCCTGATCCACCGCTGGATCAAGCCGCTGGAGGCGGGGCTGGATGTCAAGCTCATCGGCAGCGTGCACGGCGGCTGCCTGCGCCTGGTGGGACTGAAGTCGGCCGGCGTCACGCTGGACCCCAGCACGCTCAAGGGCAAGACCATCGGCGTGGCCGATCTCAACAGCCCGGCCAAGCAGTTCTATTCCATCCACCTGGCCAAGCGCGGCCTGGATGTGGACAAGGACATCGAATGGCGCGTCTACCCGGCCGACCTGCTGGATGTGGCCGCCAAGAAGGGCGAGATCCAGGCCATTGCCGACGGCGACCCCAATCTCTACCTGATCGAGAAACGCAACCCCGGCACCTTCCTCGAACTGGGCAACAGCGCCAAGAACGAGTACGCCGAAAGCATTTGCTGCGTGATCGGCGCAGGCGCAAAGTTCGCCCGGGCCAACAAGCCCGCAGCGGCCAGCGTGGTGCGCGCGCTGACCCAGGCCTCGGACTACATCGCCGAGAACCCCAACGAAACGGCGAAGATCTTTGCCAAGTACTCGCCCAAGGTGCCCGTCGAGGACCTGCAACGCCTGCTGGCTGAGCTGACCTTCAAGCACCATCCGCACGGCAAGCCGCTGCGCGACGAGGTCCAGGCCTTTGCGACCGACTTCCGCACGGCCGGCGTGCTCAAGAAGCAGACCGACCCTGGCCGCTTTGCCAGCCACATCACGCTGGACGTCCTCGCATGAGCACCGCAAGACCACGCTGGCGCCTGGGCGCCACGGATGCCGCACCCGGCCTGGAACGGGAACAGGCGCAGGGCACGCGCAAGCCCGGCCCCTGGCGCACCGGCCTGCTGGCCGCCGCCGCCTGGGCCGGCCTGGGCATGCTGACCCTGCTGTGGCCCAACAAGGAGATCGGCTTCAGCGAATGGGCATTCACGCAGGAATTCGGCATTGCCGCCCTGGCCGTGGCCCTTTTGCTGCTGGCATCGGCCGTGCTGCCTGTGCGACCCGTACGGGCAGCACGGCGCATCGACCGCTGGCTGCGCCCGGCCGGTGCCTGGCTGGTGGCCGCGCCGCTGCTGCTGGCGCTGTGGGAGACGCTGACGGCCAAGCTCGGCGCGCTGCCGCCGCCGTTCTTCGCGCCACCGCAAAGCCTGATCGACGTGGTCCATGAGGACTGGCAGCGCCTGGGCCTGTCCACGCTGTATTCGCTGCGGCTGCTGCTCAACGGCATCGTGTTCGGCGCGGTGATCGGCTTTCTCACGGGCGTGTGGATAGGCTGGTCGCGCATCGCAGGCTACTGGGTGCATCCGCTGCTGCGCTTCCTGGGGCCGGTGCCGGCCTCGGCCCTGCTGCCGCTGGCCTTTTTCTTCGCGCCGTCGAGCTACTCGGCAGCCGTGTTCCTGGTGGCGCTGGCCACGTTCTTTCCGGTGGCCGTGCTGACCTGGTCGGGCGTGGCATCGGTCAGCAAGAGCTACTACGACGTGGCGCGCACGCTGGGCGCATCGCCCTGGTTCCTGGTGCTGCGCGTGGCCATCCCGGCCGCCCTGCCCCAGGTCTTCGTGGGCCTGTTCATGGGGCTGGGCGCCTCGTTCTCGGTGCTGATCACGGCCGAGATGATGGGCGTGAAGGCCGGCCTGGGCTGGTATCTGCAGTGGGCCCAGGGCTGGGCAGCCTACGCCAACATGTACACGGCGCTGCTGGTCATGGCCGTGCTGTGCTCAGGCCTGATCACGCTGCTGTTCACCGTGCGCGACCGCACGCTGTCGTGGCAGAAGGGAACCGTCAAATGGTGATTGCCGCAGAACACGCCGCCAACGCCGCAGCCACGCCCGCCATCGCCGGGGCGGCCCTAGCCGGGGCGGCCATCGATGTGCAGGCCGTCAGCCACTGGTTCGGCCAGGGGCAGGGCGCGCTGCAGGTGCTCGACGAGGTCAGCCTGCAGGTGCGGCCCGGCGAGTTCGTCGCCCTGCTGGGTCCCAGCGGCTGCGGCAAGTCCACGCTGCTGCGCCTGGTGGCCGGGCTGGACGCGCCCACGGCCGGCGCCGTGGCGCAGGACGGCACGGCCATCACCGAGCCCGATCCCTCGCGCATCGTCGTCTTCCAGGACCCCACGCTGTTTCCCTGGCGCACGGTGCGCGGCAACGTGGCCCTGGGCCTGCAGGCACGCGGACTGCTGGACAGCCAGGCACACCGCATCGACGAGGCCCTGCGCCTGGTGGGACTGGAGGATTTCGCGGATAGCCATCCCCACCAGCTGTCGGGCGGCATGGCCCAGCGCGCGGCCCTGGCGCGCGCCCTGGTCAACGACCCGCGCCTGCTGATCCTGGACGAGCCGCTGGGCAAGCTCGACTCGCTGACACGGCTGGCCATGCAAAGCGAGATCCTCAAGATCTGGCAGCGCGCAGGCTTTTCCGTGCTGCTGGTCACCCACGATGTGGAAGAGGCCCTCTTCCTGGCCCACCGCGTGTTGGTCTTCAGCCAGCGGCCCGCCCGCATCGTGGCCGAGATCGATGTGGACCTGCCCTACCCGCGCCAGCGCGGCCACGCCCGCCTGTCCGAGCTGCGCCACCTGGGCCTGGACCAGACCTGGTAGCGCCCGCCTCCGATGCAACGCAGCGACTCCCCCGACTGGCTCAACCCCTTGATCGGCGCCATGCAGCAGGCCCAGGTCGGCCTGCTGCAGCTGCTGCACGGCCTGGGCCTGGCCGGCACGGTGGATGGGCAGCCCGCCTGGCCCTGGGCCCTGCGCCTGTCCGGCGAAAACCTGGTGATCGACCTGGGCCAGGCCCGGGGCCTGCTGTGGTCGCTGGCGGCCGTGGCCACCGCCATCGTTTTGCTGGTGCTGGCCCTGGCGCTGGCCCTGGTGCTGCGCCGCATCCGCCTGCCGGCCCTGGTGCTGACCGCGCTGGCCGCGCTCGCCCTGCTGCTGGCCCCCTGGCCGCGTGCCGACTTGATCCTGGTGCCCGCGCATGCCACCAGCTTCCATGCCTCGCCCACGGGCTTCAGCGTGGAGAGCATTGCGCGCGGCGGCGCCGTCTATGCCCAGCACTGCACGGCCTGCCACGGTGCCGATGGCCGGGGCCACGGCCCGCTGGCCGCCAGCCAGCCGGTCTGGCCCCCCAACTTCACCAGCCCGTTGCTGTGGCGCCGCGCCGATGGGGAATTGCTCTGGGCCATTCTTCATGACCGCCGCCCGGTGGAGTCTGGCGACGGCGCACGGGCACACGGCCAAGCCGACCGGCTGTCCAGCGACGACGCCTGGGCCCTGATCGACTTCATGAAGGCCCGCGCCGCAGGCCAGATGCTGCAGATCGCCGGCAGTTGGCCCTATCCCGTGGGACTTCCCGACATGGCCGTGCAGTGCGCAGGCCAGCCCGCACGCCGCCTGAGCACCTGGCAAAGCCGCCAGCAGCGGCTGAGGGTGGTGGCAGGCAGCGGCCCGGTGCAGGAAGACCCGCGCCTGGTCAGCCTGCAGCTTTCACCCGATGGCGGCAACCGCGCCGCCAGCGCCCTGGACTGCACCGTCAACGACCCGCGCGCCTGGCAGGCCATGGCCCTGCTCAGCGGCTCGGAGCAGCTGCAGGGCATGCAGTGGCTGGGCGACCGCAGCGGCTGGCTGCGCGCGCTATCGCGTCCGGGCGCCCAGGGCTGGTCGGAGGACGACCTGGTCTGCCGCACGGACACGGCGGCCAAGACCACCTCCGGCGCTGGCGCTGGCGCTGGCGCCGTGGCCGACGGCCTGGGCGCGCTGATTGCACGCATGGACGCCGAGCCCGTGCGGTTCATCAAGGGTGGGTTTGTGCATTGAGTTGTGCATTGATCAGGGCCATCCCGGCCTGGCATGCAGTTATCGTCACCGCGCTGGCGGCCACTGGCGCGCGGTGTGCACCAGGGACAGCACCCAGACCGTCGTGCCATTGATCTCATAGACAAGGCGGTAGCTTCCATGGGGAATCAGCTCGCGCGTGCCGGCAATCCTGCCCGTTTTGCCCATCTTGGGATACGCGGCCAACCGAGCCGCTGCGTCGCTGAAAAGCAGGTCCATGCGCAAGGCTGCGCGAGGATTGTCAGCTGCGATGTAGTCCCAGATATCGGCGCGATCCTGCTGCGCCTGCGGCGTCCAGATGACTTTCACGCACGGTCTGCCGCAACCTGACGGCGCCGGGCAGCGAACTCGGCCTCGACTTCCTCATTCGAGCGGCCAAGTCCAGCGCGCATGGAGGCACGTCCCTCCTCGACCTTGCGCTGAAGATAGCCGTCATATTCGCGGGCCTTGCGGCGCTGCTCAATGTAGCCGCGCATCAACTCCCGCATGACCTGAGATGCGGGCCGGTCCTCGCCTGCGGCTTCGGCCATGAAGTCTTCGCGCAGCTCGGCTTCCAGTTTCATGGTGAAAACGGCTTCCTTGGGCATGATCCACTCCTGTGAAGATACCAACAAAGTATATACAACGTCAGTACCAAACACTCCAGAAACTCAACCGCTCCGCCCCATTCGCAACTTGCACTTGCCAATGCATCAATCAAATCAGGACTAGTTGCAAGCAAGGCCTCTTTCTATATTCGCGCCTCGACGGCGCCCGGCTTCCATGGGCCGCAGCTGCGCACGACACTACTGCGGGGACCCCACCCCTGCCTGACTGACCCACAACAAGGAGAGACTGCGATGACCGATCTCACCATCAACGGCAAGACCGTTTCCATGGACCTGGACCCCGAGACGCCCATTCTGTGGGCCCTGCGCGACACGCTGGAGATGACCGGCACCAAGTTCGGCTGCGGCGCGGCGCTGTGCGGCGCCTGCACGGTGCACATGAATGGCCAGGCCATACGTTCCTGCGTGACGCCGATCTCGGCGGCCGCGGGCCAGAAGATCACCACCATCGAGGCCATGACCTCGGGCTCCGACCGCGTGGGCACCGCCGTGCGCGATGCCTGGGTGCGCCACGACGTGGCCCAGTGCGGCTACTGCCAGAGCGGGCAGATCATGAGCGCCACGGCCTTCCTCAAGTCGCTGCCCAAGGGCAAGAAGCCCAGCGGCGAGGAGATAGACGCGGCCATGGCCGGCAACATCTGCCGCTGTGGAACCTATGCACGCATCCGCGCGGCCGTGGCCGATGCCGCGCGCACCCTGGGCTGAACGGAGAACGCCGCATGCTGACCACCTTCAACCCCGCCGAACTGCCGCGCGCCCTGCAGCACATCCTGGACCGTGACGAGGCCGCTGCCGCCATCGCCGACGCGCCCACCCTTGCACAGATCCCCCGCCGCAGCTTCCTCAAGATCGCCGGGGCCGGTTCGCTGGCCCTGGGCGTGTTTCCCGCCATGGCGCAGGCGCCGGGCAAGGGCGAGGCCGCCGGCCTCAAGCCCACCGAGCAGCCCGCCTCCTTCGTGGAGATCTCGCCCAGCGGCGAAGTCACCGTGGCCATCAACCGCCTGGAGTTCGGCCAGGGCGTGCACACCGCCCTGCCCCTGGTGCTGGCCGAGGAGCTGGACGCCGACTGGAGCAAGGTCCGCGCCCGCCTGGGCGGCAACGATGCGGCCTATGCCGACCCGCGCTACGGCATCCAGATGACGGGCGGCTCCACCGCCCTCAAGCACAGCTACACCCAGTACCGCGAGCTGGGCGCCCGTGCGCGCGCCATGCTGGTGGCGGCCGCCGCCGCGCAGTGGAAGGTGGACGCCGCCACACTGCGCACGCGCGAGGGCTTCGTGCTCGGCCCCAATGGCAAGAAGCTGTCGTATGGCGAGCTGGCCCAGGCCGCCATGGCCCAGCCCGTGCCGGCCACCGTCGTGCTGAAGAATCCCAAGGACTTCCGGCTGATCGGCAAGCCCACGGGCCGCATCGACGCCCGGGCCAAGAGCAGCGGCCAGCAGAGCTTCGGCATCGACATGCACCTGCCGGGCCAGCTGACGGCGGTGATTGCACATCCGCCCGTGTTCAAGGCACAACTGGCCTCGCTGGACGACGCTGCGGCGCGTGCCGTGCCCGGCGTCAAGGCCGTGCTGCGCGTGCCCGTGGACGGCGGCGGCGAAGGCGTGGCCGTGATCGCCACCGGCTACTGGCCTGCGCGCAAGGGCCGCGAGGCGCTGAAGGCGCAATGGAACACCGACGCCGTGGAGAAGGTGGACAGCGAACGCCAGCTGGCCCAGTACCGCGAACTGGCCGCGCAGCCCGGCGCGCGCCACTTCGACGCCGATATCTCGGCGCTGGACAAGGCGCCGCGCCATATCGAGGCCGAGTTCAGCTTCCCCTACCTGGCCCATGCGCCCATGGAGCCGCTCAACTGCACGGTGCAGATGGGCGAGACCGGCGAGGCCGGAGCCGACCTCTACCTGGGCACGCAGTTCGCGGGCGTGGACGGCATGGCCGCCGCGCGCGTGCTGGGCCTCAAGCCCGAGCAGGTGCGCGTGCATGTGCAGATGGCCGGCGGCGGCTTTGGCCGCCGGGGCGTGGGCACCAGCGACTATGTGGTCGAGGCCTGCCAGGTGGCGCTGGCCGCGCGCCGCGCCGGCCTGAGCGCCCCCGTGCGCATGGTCTGGAGCCGCGAGGACGACATCAAGGGCGGCTACTACCGCCCCATGCACCTGCACCGCGCCAGGATCGGCTTCGACGAACGCGGCAAGGTGCTGGCCTGGGACCACGCCATCGTGGGCCAGTCCATCACGGCGGGCACCATGTTCGAGGGCGGCATGATCAAGAACGGCATCGACGCCACGGCCGTGGAAGGCATGCGCGAGCCCTATCCGCTGCCCATGCGCCTGACCGTGCACCACCCCAAGGTCAACGTGCCCGTGCTGTGGTGGCGCAGCGTGGGATCGACCCACACGGCCTTCGTCATGGAAACGCTGATCGACGAGATCGCGCGCAGCAGCCGCCAGGACCCCGTGGCCTACCGCATGCAGATGTTCGGCGACAAGCACCCGCGCCATCGCCTGGCCCTGCAGCTGGCCGTGGACAAGAGCGGCTACGGCAAGCGCCAACTGCGCGCGGGCCGGGCCTGGGGCGTGGCCGTGCACGAGTCCTTCGACACGGTGGTGGCCTATGTGGTGGAGGCCTCGGTCAAGGACGGCCGCCCGGTGCTGCACAAGGCCACGGCCGGCGTGCACTGCAACCTGGCCGTGAACCCGCGCACCATCGAGGCGCAGGTGCAGGGCGCGGCGCTGATGGGCCTGTCCATGTGCCTGCCCGGCGCGGCGATCACGCTCAAGGACGGCGTGGTGGAGCAGAGCAACTTCGGCGACTTCGCCGTGCCGCGCATCACCGACATGCCCGAGATCGCCGTCCACGTCGTGCCCAGCGCCGAGCCGCCGACGGGCATGGGCGAGCCCGGCCTGCCGCCGCTGGCCCCGGCCTTCGCCAACGCCGTGGCGCAGCTCACGGACAAGCCCGTGCGCAAGCTGCCGTTCGACCTGGCGTGATCGATCTGGCGTGATCGCGCTGGCGTGATCGATCTGGCCTGAACGACCGGACCTGATCCCGGTCAGCCCCCGGAAAGGGCGGCGGCACCTGCGGCCGCCGCCCTTTCCAGTTCTTCCATGGTCAGCAGATAGTCCGGGCAGTCCTGCAGCCGCTGCACGGCCAGGTCGATGAAGGCACGCACGCGCCGGGGCAGCGCGTCGCGGCTGCCGTAGTAGACATGCAGGCCGATGTGCTCGCTGACATGCTCCAGCAGCACGGGCACCAGGCGCCCCGCGCGGATGTGCGCGGCCGCGCAGATGTTGGACAGCTGGCCCAGCACCTGGCCGGCCAGCACGGCATGCAGCTCCAGCTCGGCATCGTTGGTGGACAGGGCCGGCTGCAGGTAGCGGTGCGTGAGCTCGCCATCGACCGGCAGGTACCAGGGCATCACCGTGTCCGTGGCCGCATGGCGGAACATGCTGCAGCGGTGCGCGGCCAGCTCGTCCAGCGACCGGGGCACGCCATGGCGCTGCAGGTACTGCGGCGCCGCGCAGACGATGAGCTGCACGGGAAACAGCCGCCGCCCGATCACGCTTTCATCGGGCGAGGCGCCGATGCGAAACCCCGCATCGACCCGGTCCAGCACCCAGTTGCCTATGCCGTCGTCCAGCCGCACATCGGGGACGATGCCCGGGTGCAGGCGGCAGAACTCATCGAGCAGCGGCATCAGCACGGGCGCAAAGCAGGACTTGGGGCCCACGATGCGCAACGGCCCCGCAATGCCCTCGCGGCTGTCGCGTGCCAGGTTCAGTGCGCGGTCCAGCGCGGCCAGCGCCGGCTGGGTGTCCTGCAGGAAACGCTGGCCCTCCTCGGTCAGCGCCAGGCTGCGCGTGGTCCGGTGCAGCAGGCGCACGCCCAGGTGCTGCTCCAGATGGGCCACCGCCTGGCTGGCGGCCTGGGGGCTCACGCCCTGGGACAGCGCCGCCTGGCGCAGGCTGCCCAGCTCGACCGCCTTGGCAAAGGTGGCGATGGCGCGCAGTTCATTGATGGGCATGTTGCGGAAATCCGGTATTCGTGGGCTGACAGTGCCGCAGTATCCCGCCTTTGCGCATGCCCTGCCCGCGGCTTGCGGGACAAGCTAGCGCCCCTGGCGCGCCAGCCACACGCCGGCTGCCGTCAAGGCCATGCCCGCCAGCGCCAGGCCGCCCAGCGTCTCGCCGAACATGGCCCAGGCGATCAGGGCCGTGGCCGGCGGCGTCAGGTAGAACAGGCTGGCCACGTGCACGGCGCCGCCGCGGCGTATCAGCAGGTTGAGCAGGCTGACCGCGCCCACGGACAGCACCAGCACCAGCCAGCCCAGCGCGAACAGGAATTCGCCGCTCCAGCGCACCTGCATGGTTTCGGTGGCCAGGGCCAGCGCCCCCGTCGCCACCAGGCAGGGCAGGTACTGGATGACCGAGCCCGTGCGCAGATCAAACGATGGACAGAACCGCTTCTGGTACAGCGTGCCGGCCGTGATGCCGGCCAGCGCCACCACGGCCGGTACCAGCATGGCCAGCAGGGCATGGACCGGCACCGAGGCGATCTTGCCCGCCACCACCAGGGCCACGCCCGTGAAGCCCAGCGCCAGCCCGGCCCACTGCCGGGGACGCACGGACTCGCCCAGCAAGGTGCCGGCCACCAGCGCAGTGATCAGCGGCTGCAGCCCCACCACCAGGGCCGTCACGCCCGAAGGCAGGCCATGGGCGATGGCCGTGAACACGCCGGCCAGGTACACGCCATGCACGAACAGCCCTGACACGCCAATGTGCAGCCACTGGCGTGCCGACCGTGGCCAGGGCGCGCGCAGCACCAGGACCACCGCCGCCATCAGCACCAGGACGATGGCATAGCGCAGCGTCAGAAAGGTCAGCGGCTCCACATAGGGCAGGCCGAACTTGGCGCCGATGAAGCCCGTGCTCCACAGCAGCACGAACAGCCAGGGAAGCAAGGCGGCCGCCATGGCGGGCGGCGAGGGTCTTTGGGTCATGGAGCGGATGCGGAAAAGGGCGGGGGCGGCGCCAGTGTGTCATGCCCCGTGCGCCAGGGGCTGCGCGTGGCAAACCACCGCACCAGGCAGTCGCGCAGCGCCGTCATGGCCGCGCTGCTGAACGCCGCCGAGGGCCGCACGAAGTAGATGCCCGAGGCGCCATCCAGGCGCCATTGCGGCAGCACCCGCACCAGCCGGCCTGCGGCCATGTGCTCGCTCATCAGCCAGTCGCCGCCGGCCAGAATGCCCACCCCCATGACGGCGGCCGTGAGCAGGGCCTCGCTGTCATTGCTGACCATGGGGCCGCGCACCAGCACCGTGTGCCGGGCCTGGCCCTGAGGCACATCGCCCGATGCGCCACCGTGCACCAGCTCCCATTGCGGAAACGACTGCAGTCCCGTGAAGCCCAGGCAGCGGTGCGCCGCCAGGTCCTCGGGGTGCACCGGCGTGCCGTGGGCCTGCAGATAGGCGGGCGCGGCGCCCAGAATGCGCTGGTGCCCGCCCAGCCGCAGCGCCACGAGACGGCTGTCCGCCAGCCGGCCTATGCGCACCGCCGCGTCGAAGCGCTCGCCCACGATGTCCACGAAGCGGTCCGCATACTCCACCTCCAGCACGATCTGCGGATGGGCCAGCGCAAACTCGGCCAGCAGCGGGCTGAGCCAGCGCCTCCCCATCGCTGCCGGCAGCGACAGCCGCAGCCGGCCCCGCGCCTGCGAGGCGCCCTGGGCGGCCTCCTTCTGGGCATCGGCAATCAGGCCGGCCGCCTGGCGCACCTTGTCCACCAGGCGCAGGCCCTCGTCGGTCAGGTGCAGATGGCGTGTGCTGCGCTCCACCAGCCGCACGCCCAGACGGGTCTCCAGCGCGTTCAGGCGTTTGGACAGCACGGACGGATGGCGCAGCAAGGCCCGCCCCGCCGCAGCGAAGGAGCCTTGTTCATGCAGCGCCACCAGGGCCGCCAGTTCATCGGCGTGCTGGCTGTCCAGAAGGTTCATGGGGTCAGGATGATCGCACCTTGGGAGCGTCCCTGCTCCAGATCGCCATGCGCCTGCGCCACCTCCGCCAGCGCATACCGGCGCCAGACGCCGGGCACGATGATGCCGGCCGCCACGGCGGCCAGCACGTCCCGTGCGCGCTCCTGGTACTCGGCCGCCGTGGCCGTGTGCGCGGCCAGCGAGGGGCGCGTGAGGAACAGCGAGCCCTTGGCATTGAGCGTGGCCACCGAGATGGGATCGGGCAGGCCGGAGGTCGCGCCGAAGGACACCAGCAGGCCGCGCGGGCGCAGGCAGTCCAGCGAGGCGCCCAGCGTCGTGCGGCCGATGGGGTCGTAGACCACGTCGGCCTTCAGGCCCCCGGTGGCCTGCAGCACCTGGCCCGGCAGCGTGGCCGCGTCGAACACGAAGACCTCGTCGCAGCCGGCCGCCCGCGCGCGCTCCACGCTGGCTGCCTTGGACACCACGCCGATCACCAGGGCGCCCAGGTGCCTGGCCCAGGCGCACATCAATTGGCCCAGCGCACCGGCGGCGCCATAGATCACGATGCGGCTGCCGGGGCCCACGGCATGGGTGGTCTTGAGCAGGTACTGCGCCGTGATGCCCTTGAACAGCACGGCCGCCGCCGCGTCGTCAGGCAGCGCATCGGGCAGCTTCACCAGGCGCTCGGCCGGATACAGGCGGGCGCTGGCATAGGCGCCCAGCGGCCCCGTGGCGTAGCCCACGCGCTCGCCCACGGCCACATTCGTCACGCCCTCGCCCACGGCGGCCACCCGCCCCGCGCCCTCCAGCCCCAGGCCCGAGGGAAAGGCGATGGCGACAGCGCCCTTGCGCTGGCTCACGTCCAGCGGGTTCACGCCGATGGCCGTCTGCTCCAGCCAGACCTGGCCGGGGCCGGGCGCCTGCACCTCGACCGGCTCCAGGCGCATGGCGTCGGGGGTGCCTGCGGCGTCCATGCGGACCTTGATCAATGGATTCATCTCGCTGCTCCGTGAAATGGGTGCAGCGTAGAAGAAGCGATTGAAGGCAGCAATAGGCCGGCGTGCAGTTCACTGCTGCATGGGGTGCAGCAATGACCACGAACCAGCGCGCACGCTTCCCACGCCCCCCGTCAGAAGTCGTGCCGGATGCCCAGCTCGAAGGCCGTGGAGGCGCGCCCGCCAAAGTAATTGGCCGCGGCCGGATTGCCGCTGACTGCCGCACCCCCGGCAATGGCGAAGGCCGCCCCATTGCGGTTGGACATGCGGGCCGCATGCGCGTACAGCGCCGTGCGCCGCGACAGCGAGTGCACATAGCCCAGCGCCCACAGGTCGGCATCGCTGGCGCTTTGCGCCGCCGTCGCGCCCGTCTGGTCGGCCTTGACGTAGCTGAGCTTGACCACCCCGCTGCCCACGGGAACGCTCATGCCCACCAGGGTGTTGACCGTGCGGTCCACGCCATGCACCCAGCGGCGCTGGGCCAGGCTGGCCTTGAGCCAGCCGAAGTCGTAGGAGACACCGTAGCTCTGGTCCTTGAAATGGATGCCGCTCAGGGTGTTGCGCGTGGTGAACTGCGCGCCCGCCACGTTCCAGCCCGCGCCTGCCCAGCCCAGCCGAAAGCCGTTGCCGCGCGTCTGGCCTGCCGCCGTGGCGCCCTTCTCGCCCAAGGTGGCGATCAGGCTGCCGGACACGCCCTGCAGCCCGCCCAGGCCGGCCGGCAGGAAATACTCCACCGCATTGCTCACGCGCAGCGTGGGATTGGCAGCCTGCGACTCCGGCGCCGTGCCGAAGGCCTGTCCCAGCGCGCGGGAAGCCGTGAACGAGCGAAAGCCATTGGCGCTGCCGATGCCCAGCGTGGCAAACGGATCGAAGCCGCTCCACACCAGGTGCGTGGGCACCCAGTCACGCCCCAGCCGCAGCTCGCCCCATTGCCGCGAGGCCAGGCTGACCGTGGAGCGCCGGTCCCAGAACGGGCCGCTGGCACCCATGGCGCCGGTGTCGGCCAGCAGGCTGCCGTCCAGGTAGAAGCCCGCGCTCAGGCCGTCGCCCAGGTCCTCCTGCCCCCGCAATACCAGCTTGCTGGTGGAGTTGGCGCCGCTGGCCTGCGAGGTGACCGTTCCCAGGCCCTGGTTGCGCACCTGCCTGACGCTCACATCGACGGTGCCCGAGATCGATACCGAGGACTGCGCGCCCGCATGCGCGGCGGCCAGCCCCAGCGAGGCGGCCAGGGCATGGCGTATGAATACCTGCATGTTGTCTCCTTGTGGTTTTTTGCTTTGCTTTGCTCTTTGCTCTTTGTTTTTCTCGGGCGTGTGCCGGGGTCTGCCCGGCTACTCGGGCTTGAAGCCCGCGCCCTTGAGCAGCGCGGCGCTCTGCGCCACATCGGCGGCGATGAAGCGCTTGAACTGCTCGGTGCTCTCCGAAACCGTGTCGATGCCCAGGCTCGCGAAGGCGCCGGACCTGGCCAGCTCGGCCACCGCCGCGTTGGAGGCCTGGTTCAGCCGCTGCACCCGGTCGGCAGGCGTGTCCTTGGGCGCCCACAGTCCGTACCAGGACGTGTAGGCAAACCGCGGCAGGCCACTTTCCTGCATGGTGGGCACCTCGGGCGCCAGCGGGCTGCGCTTGCCGGAGGTGATGGCAATCGGCCGCACCTTGCCGGCCTTGGCCAACGGCAGCACGGAGACCATGGAGTCGAGCAGCAGGTCCACATGGCCGCCGCCCACATCCACCAGCGCGGGCTGCGTGCCCTTGTAGGGCACGTACTCGAGGCGCATGCGGCCCTGCTGGGCCAGCAGCAGCGTGGCCAGGTGGCTGGGTGCGCCCACGGCGGGAATGGCCGCCGTCCACGTGCTCTTGGCGCCTGCGGCCAGCACCTCGCCCAGCTTGCTGTGGGGCAGCTGTGGCGAGATCACCAGCATCAACGGCGCCTCGCCCACGCGCGCCACGGGGACAAAGTCGGTCTGCGGGTCATAGGGCGGATGGGCCAATACCTGCTTGGCCAGCACATGCGTGGCGGCCGAGAACAGCAGGGTGTAGCCATCGGGGGCAGCCGCCAGCACCGCACGGCCGCCCACCACACCGCTGCCGCCCACGCGGTTCTCGACGATGACCGTCGTGCCCAGCTGCTTGCGCAACTGCTCGGCGAACAGGCGCGCCGCGCTGTCCACGCCGCCGCCCGCCACGAAGGGGACGATGACCTTGACCATCTTGCCCGGCTCGGGAAAGGCGGCGGGCGCACTGGACGAGGCCATGCTGGCGATGGGCAAGGCAGCCAGCGCACCCAGTAAGGCGCCCAGCACCGGCCCCTTCAGCCGTGTCAGAGTTTTCATGCTTTGTCTCCTGTTTCTTTTGAAAATGGGCCGGCCGTTGCGTGGCTCAGCCCGGGTCCTGATTCGGCGCGCGCCGCCTGTGCCTGCGCACCAGCACGCTCAGCGTGTCGTCCAGGGCCTGAGCATCCAGCCCCCGCGTGATGAAGACGATGCGCGTGCGCCGGTCGGCACCCGGCCAGCGGGGCAGCGTCTGCGGCGGGCCGAACAGGTGCTGCACGCCATGGATGACCAGGGGCTGGTCCGGGTGCTCCTGCAGGTGCACGATGCCTTTGACGCGCAGCAGGTCATCGCCGCGCATGGCCGTGACCCAGTCCATCCATTCGCCGAACGCCTGCGCGGGCAGGGGCTCGTCGCGCTGCAGCACAAAGGACGAGATGCCGTCGCGGTGCGCGCCTGCCGGCGCTGTCACCGGAGCTGTCACCGGAGCCATGGCCCGGTAGCCGGGCGTCTGGAGCATGCCCGCAGCGGCGTCCTCCTGCCCCGTCGCGCCTTCCGACATCAGCCGCTGCAGCAGCGCCACATGGTGGCCGGGGTCCATGCCTTGCAGCGCCTCGCCGTTGATGGCCTGCACCTGGGCCAGCAGTTGCGCAGCGGGCTGTGCGCCGCCCAGCAAGTCTGTCTTGGTCAGCAGCACCAGGTCGGCCACAGCCAGTTGCCGCACCGCTTCGGGATAGCCTGCCAGCGTGGCGCTGCCCAGCACGGCATCGACCGTGCAGGCCACGCCGGCCAGCGCATAGCGCGCCCGCACGGCGGGCTCGCCCAGGAAGGAGCGCAGTATCGGCCCCGGGTCCGCCAGGCCGCTGGTTTCGATCAGCACGCGGCGCGGCGCGCCCTGTTCGCGCAGGGCCAGGCGCTCCAGCGCCTCCACCAGATCGCCGCGCACGCTGCAGCACAGGCAGCCATTGGCCAGCAGCACCGTGTCCTCGCAGGCCAGGCTGGTCAGGTCCTGGTCGATGCCGACCGCACCGAACTCGTTGACGATGACGGCCGTCCCGTGCAGGTCCGGCAGCGCCAGCAGCCGGTTGAGCAGCGTGGTCTTGCCGCTGCCCAGAAAGCCCGTGAGCACGGTGACCGGAATGCGCTGGCCCGCCGCTTCGGGCAGGGCCAGCAGGCTGGAGAAATGCCCGCTCATGACGCCACCCCGCCCTGTACCCCGCCATGCACCTCGGCAAACGAGCGCAGCGTGCGCTCCAGCCGCGCCAGCGCCCACTGCGCCACGGCCTGCGGCACCTCGTCCGAGCCCAGCGCATCGAGCAGGCCGCGCAGCGGCTGCGCGCCCTGCCCGGGTGCGGGCCGGGCACGGAACCAAGCCGCCACCTCGGGCTGCTCGCAGCGCTCGCCCCCGTCCTGCAGGTAGTCCACGATGTCCAGCTCGAAGTCCTCCAGCCGCAGGCTGATGCCGCCCGCCCCGCAGGCGCAGGCACCGCCCAGGGCGACATGGCGCAGCGCCAGGGCGCACCACAGGTCCCAGAGCCGGCCGGCCTGCAGGGCGTGGTCGGACGCCATGGCCGTGCTCACTGCCCGTCCCAGGCCACGGCGGCAGCCGCTGCACCGGATGCACCGGGCACTCTGGGCGCACTGCGCAGCGCCTGCGTGCCCTCGTGATCCACCTGTCCCTGGCCATCCAGCGCCACGCGGTAGACCTCGCGGGCCACCTGGGCGCTCACATAGCCTTCGCGCACGTCCTCGGCCACCTTGTCCAGTTCGCGCGCCAGCGGGTCGCCAAAGCCCCCGCCGCCGCCCGACAGCATGCGGTAGGCATCGCCGCGCTCCAGGCGCACGTTGAAGATCTTGGCGTTGGCATGGTCGGTCTTCCATTCGCCCTTGTGGCGCACGGCCAGGCCGTTGCCCATGGCGTCGCCGCCGCCCTCCAGGCCCCAGGGCTTGCAGTGCACGCGGTCGATGCGCGTGGTGACGGTGAAGGGCGACAGCGCCTGCACCACCATCTCCGCGCCCAGGCCACCCCGGTACTGGCCCGCGCCGGCCGAGTCCTGGCGGATCTCGTACTTCTCCACCAGCACCGGGTACTTGGCCTCGAGCTGCTCGGTGGGGCTGTTGTGGGTGTCGCCGTCATTGATGCAGACGGTGACGGACACGCCGTCCTCGCGGCTCTTGGCGCCCCAGCCGCCGCCCAGCGGGCCGATGCCGACGATGAACAGCCGCCCGTCCTCGGGCGAGATGCCATGGATGTTGGGAAACACCAGGTCCGCATGGTGGCCCGCGATGGAGCGGTCGGGAATCGCCGGCGCCAGGGCCTTGAAGATGGTGTCGATCACCGTCATGGGGAAGGTCATCCACACGCGCATGGGATAGGGCCTCTCGGCGCTGATCACCGTGCCCATGGGCATGATCACCTTGAGCGGCCGGAAGCTCCCGTCGTTGACCGGGTAGTCGGTCGGCGTGGTGAGGCATTTGTAGGCCACCTGCGCGCAGGCGATGCCCGTGGTGAAGCCGGAGTTGTAGAAGCCGCGCACCTGCTTGGAGACATCCGACAGGTCCACCGTCATCTCGTCGCCCTGCACCGTGACCTTGACGCGGATGGGAATGCGCTTGCCGATGTCCAGCCCGTCGTCGTCCATGAAGGACTCGGCCTCGTACACGCCATCGGGAATCGACAGCGTGTTCTTGCGCGCCACGGCCTCGCTGGAATCCATGATCTGCGCGATGGCGCCGTTGACCGCATCCACGCCATAGCGCTGCAGCAGTTCCACATAGCGGCGCTCGCCCGTGGTGATGGCCGTGATCTGCGCGCGCAGATCGCCCAGGGCCCGCTCGGCCAGGCGCACGTTCATCGCGATGATGTCGATCAGGTCCTGGTTGACCTCGCCCTGGCGCTGGTACTTCATGATGGGGATCTGTATCCCCTCGCTGAAGATGTCCGTGGTGACGTTGCCCAGCGTGCCGCCCACGTCCAGCCAGTGGGCCATGCAGCAGGTGAAGCCTTCGAGCCGGCCCTCATGGAACACCGGCATGGTGAACGTGAAGTGGTTCAGGTGGCTGCCGGTGGTATAGGCATCGTTGGTGACCAGGATGTCGCCGGGCAGGATGTTCTCGTAGCCGAAGTGGCGGATCTTGGCCTTGACCGTCTCCGACATGCCGCGGATGAACATGGGCAGGCCCAGGCCGATGGACACCGTGTCGCCCTCGCGCGTGAACAGGCCGACCGTGAAGTCCAGCGCCTCGTAGATGATGAGGTTGTAGGCCGTGCGCGTCAGGTTGGTCTTCATCTCCTCCGTGACGGCGTACAGGCCGTTGCGGATGATCTCGACCGTGACCGGATCGACGGGCCTGGAGTCAGTGGGGTGGTTCATGTGCGGTCGCTCCCGATGTCGATTTGCAGATTGCCCAGTTCGTCCACGCGCAGCCGGTCGCCGGGCTGCACGACGGTGGTGGATGCGTGTTCCTCGATCAGCGCGGGCCCCGCGATCTCGTTGCCCGCCAGCAGGCGCTCGCGCAGATGCACCGGCGTGTCCACCCAGCCGCTGGAGCGGAAATAGACGGGCTTGACCGTGCGCACGGAGGCACGGCTGGGCTCGGCGCTGCCGCGTTCCACGCTGTGCCTGGGCGGTTTCTTCATCGTGCCCAGCACGGTGACGCGCAGGCTCACGAGGTCGGCCGGCTCCTGCGGGGCCGAGGTGCCGTAGCGCACCTTGTGCAGCTCGTCGAACTGGCGCTTGATGGCCGAGCGGTCCCGTCCCTCGAAGAAGGCCATGGGCAGGTCCACGGTCACCGCATGCTCCTGGCCCACGTAGCGCATGTCGGCGGCGCGTTCGATCACGATGCCGTCCGGCGCGATGCCGGACTGCGCCAGCGCGGCGCGGCCCTCGTCCTCCATGCTCTGGTAGGCGGCCTCGATCTCCTCGAAGGAGACCTCGCCCAGCTTGCGGAACACCGAGCGCACGTAGTCGTAGCGCAGGTCGGAGAACAGCATTCCGTAGGCCGAGAAATAGCCGGGCGCATAGGGGATCAGCACCTTGCGGATGCCGATCTCGCGCGCAATGGCCGAGGCGTGCAGCGGACCCGCGCCGCCGTAGACGACCATGGTGAAGCTGCCCGCGTCCAGGCCGCGCTCGGTGGTCACGGCCTTGACGGCATGCGACATCTGCGTCACGGCGATGCGCAGGATGCCGTCGGCCGCCTCGGTGGGCTCCAGGCCCAGCGGGGTCGCCACGCGCTCGGCCATCTGGCGCTGGCAGGCATCCATGTCCAGCTGCAGCTCGCCGCCCAGGAAATGCTCCGCGTCCAGCCGGCCCAGCACCAGGTTGGCGTCGGTCACCGTGGGCTCCAGCCCGCCACGGCCATAGGCCACGGGGCCGGGGATGGAGCCAGCGCTCTGCGGGCCCACGCGCAGCGCGTTGCCCGTCTCCACGCGGGCGATGGAGCCGCCGCCCGTGCCCACTTCGTGGATGTCCATCATCGGGATCTGTATCGGCAGGGCCTGCTCGTAGCCGCCGATCAGCGCCGAGCCCGTGGTCAGCGGCCGGCCTTCGCTGATCACGCCGGCCTTGGCCGTGGTGCCGCCCATGTCGAAGGCGATGGCATCGCCCATGCCCAATTGCGCACAGATGGCCTGGGCGCCGATCACGCCGGCCGCCGGACCCGATTCGAGCATGCGAACGCAGCCCACCTTGGCATGCTCGACCGGGAACAGGCCGCCCGTGGACTGCACGATGTAGAAATCGCCCTCGAAGCCCTTGCCGCCCAGGTGGTTCTCCAGCTGGCCCAGGTACTGCGACACGCGCGGCCCCACATAGGCATTGGCCACGGCGGTGGACACGCGCTCGAACTCGCGGTACTCCTGCGACAGCTCGTGCGAGGCGCAGACGAAGGCGCCCGGCATCTCTTCCTGCAGGATCTGCTTGACGCGCTGCTCGTGCGCCGGATTGCGGTAGGAGTGCAGCAGCAGCACGGCCACGGCCTCCACGCCCTGCCCTGCCAGCTCGCGGGCCAGCTCGCGCACGGCCGCCTCGTCCAGCGGCTTGTGCAGGCTGCCATCGGCGCGCAGGCGCTCGGACACCTCATGGCGCAGCGAGCGCCGCACCAGCGGCTGGTGCTTGTTGAAGAACAGGTTGTAGGCATCGGGCCGGTTCACGCGGCCGATCTCGTAGATGTCGCGAAAGCCCTCGGTGATCAGCAGCGCGGTGTGGGCGCCATTGCGCTCCAGCAGCGTGTTGATGGCAATGGTGGAGCCGTGCAGGAACAGATGGCCGTCGCGCCAGTCGATGCCCGCGCTGTCTATCGTGGCCTGGATGCCGTTGACCAGCTCACCATGCGTGGACAGGGCCTTGCCGAACAGCAGCCGGCCGCTGGCCTCGTCGAACGCCGCCATGTCGGTGAAGGTGCCGCCGATATCGACGGCAATGCGCAGCCGGGGCCGCTGCGAAATCGCTTGTTGGTTATCCATGAAATTCTCCGGAGTCAGACGGCAGCGGTATCCGTGCCGATGCGGTTGCGCAGCACGCCTAGCCCAGTGATCTCGACCTCGACCACATCGCCATGCTTCATGTACAGAGGCGGCTCGCGGCGGTCGCCCACGCCGCCCGGCGTGCCCGTGGCGATCACGTCGCCTGGCGACAGCGGCGTGAAGCGCGACACATAGGCCACGATGGTGGGGATGTCGAAGATCAGGTCGCCCAGGCTGGCCTGCTGCACCACGCTGCCGTTCAGGCGCGTCTGCAGCGCCAGGCTGCGCACGTCGGCCACCTCGTCGCGCGTGACCAGCCAGGGGCCGAAGGGCGCCGTGCCGGGAAAGTTCTTGCCGGGCGTGAACTGGTGCGTATGGCGCTGCCAGTCGCGCACGCTCACATCGTTGAAGCAGGCATAGCCGGCGATGTGGTCGAAGGCATCTTCCTTTGCAATGTGGCGCCCGCCCCGGCCGATGACGAAGGCCAGCTCGCCCTCCCAGTCGAAACGCTCCGAGAAGGCCGGGCGCAGCAGCTCGTCTCCATCGGCGGCCAGGCTGTCGTTGAAGCGCAGGAACAGCGACGGGTGCTCGCTGTCGGCGCGCCGCGTCTCGGCCACATGGGTCTTGTAGTTCAGGCCCACGCAGATGAGCTTGCCGGGGTTGGGGATGACGGGCAGCGCCTGGGTCTGCGCCGCATCGACGGACACGGCGCCGGCCTGCAGGGCCTGCTCCAGCTCGCCCAGCGCCTGTGCGCGCAGCACGGACAGCAGGTCGGGATGGCGGGCGAGAAAGCCGGCGGGCGGCAGCAGGAAGCGCTCGGCCAGAACCTGCCCGTAGCGGGGCTGTCCGGCATGGATGAAGCTGGCGAGTTTCAACGGATTTTCCTTAGGTTCGGTGGCTGGAAAACCTGCCACGGCAAGGCCACTGGCAAGGCATGACTGAACTGTAGAAATCCCGTTGATATCTGGATAGATAGAATTTCAGGCTTTCAGAATTGCCTCATCAGGCATACCTCAACCGGGTAACCACCATGCACCTGCCCAGCGTCAAGCTCTTCCTCGAGGTCTCCGAAGCCGGCAGCATCAGCAAGGTCGCGGCACGGCGGCACACCGTGCAGTCGCACATCAGCCGGCAGATCAGCGAGTTCGAAGCGTCTCTGGGCGGCCCCTTGCTGCGGCGCACGGGCCGGGGCGTCACGCTGACGCCGCTGGGCGCGCGGGCCGCGCTGCGGCTGCGCAGCTGGCTGCAGGAAACCGAGCAATTGCAGGAAACACTGCGTGCGGACGCAGGCCAGCTATGGGGCGAGGTGCGGCTGGGCATCGTGCCCTCGGCCGCGCACCCGCTGATGACGCATGTGTTCGACTGGCTGCAGCGCGAGCACCCGGGCATACGCCTGAACATCACCGAGGCCCAGGGCACGGAGCTCGATGCGCTGCTGGACAGCGGCGCCGTGGACCTGGCCATCCTCTTTCGCTTCGCGCGCCCGGCCGGCGGCGACGAGCGGCTGCTGAGCACCGCGCACAGCTATCTGGTGTCGCGCCCTGGCGATCCCTTGACCCTGGCGCCCACCACGGAGTTCGCCGCGCTCGACGGCCTGCAGCTGGTGCTGCCGCGACGCCCCAGCCATTGGCGCGACGCGCTCGATGAGGCCGCGCACAGCCACGGCTTTCGGCTCGCGGCGGCGGCCGAGGCCGACTCGCTGACCGTGCAAAAGGAACTCGTGGCCCACGCGCCCGGCCTCTACTCGGTGATCGGCCCGTATTCCATCGATGCCGAGCTGCGCCAGGGCCGGCTGCAGGCCAGCCGCCTGGTCAACCCCGGCCTGGTGCGCCATGTGACGCTGGCCCTGCCCCGGCACGGCAAGCTCACCCAGGCCTGCCGCGTGGTGAGCGATGCCATCGAGGCCTTGACTCAGGCCTGGGGGCAGCAGCTGTCGCCGGGGCCGCTGAGCACCTCGGGACTGCTCGGCGGTTGAAGGGATCAGATATCGGCCCCATCGGCTCCAGTCGTCGGCCATGCACGCCGTGGCCAGGCCATCGGAACAGAACGGCCGCAACCATGTCAGCGGGCCTGGCCATCACGCACGGCTGCAATGGCCTCGATCTCGATCATGGCCGCCGGGTCGTACAGCGCCTGGATCTGGGCAATCGTGTCGGCCGGATAGGGGGCGCCGAAGAACTCGCGGCGCAGGGCAACCACCTCGTCGAAGTGGCCCATGTCGGTGACGAAGATGGTGACCTTGATCACGTCCTTCAGGCTGGAGCCGCCCGCCTCCAGCGCGCGGCGCAGATTGGCAAACGCCTGCCGGCCCTGGGCCAGGAAGCCGCCCGGCACGATGCGGCCATCGTCTCCGGCGCCGGCCTGGCCGGAGATGAACAGCAGCTCGCCAAAGCGAATGCCTTGCGACAGCAAAAATGGCTCGTAGGGGTCGGGTTGCGTGGTGACACGGTGCAGCATGGTTTCATTTCCTTCATCCATCCCCGGCAGGATCGCGCTTGGGGCATGGGTGGACGATAGGGAAGCCGGATGATTGCGACAAAGGTTCATTTGTCAGGCATAAGATGAGTTTTCCTCACCCCATTCCTCACCCCATTCATCACCCGCCCCTTGCGTCCTCCAGCCCTCATGCAACGCAACCAGCTGCCGCTTTCCGCACTGCGCGCCTTCGAGGCCGCCGCCCGCCTGGGCAGCTTCAAGCAGGCCGCCGACGACCTGGCCGTGACACCCACGGCCATCAGCCACCAGATCCGCGCGCTGGAGGAACAGCTGGGCCTGGCGCTGTTCGATCGCCAGGTACGCAAGGTGGTGCTGACCGAGGCAGGCGCCCAGCTCTATCCGGTGCTGCGCGACGGTTTCGACGCCTTTGCCGCCACGCTGGAGCGCCTGCTGCAAAAGCGCCTGCGCGCCCAGGTCAGCATCTCGGCCACCAATGCGTTCACCGTGAAATGGCTGGTGCCGCGCATGGCCAGCTTCCGCGCGATGCACCCGGAGGTGGACCTGCAACTGCAGGCCTCGGACGATGTGGTGGACCTGCGCTCCCATGCCGTCGATATCGCCGTGCGCTACGGGCGCGGCCCCTATCCTGGCCTGGTGGCCGAGCCCCTGTTCAGCGACCGCTTTGCGCCCGTGGCCAATCCCCGGCTGGGCGTGCTGGGTCCGGCCGACCTGGCCCGCCTGCCGCTGATCCGCTTTGACTGGAAGACGGCGCACGCCAGCAATCCCACCTGGGAGCGCTGGTTTGACGAGGCAGGCCTGGCCTGGAATTCACCGGCGGGGCAACTGCGCTTTTCCGATGAGGGCCATGCCATCCAGGCGGCCATTGCCGGTCATGGCATTGCCCTGGTGAGCCTGGCCCTGGTGGCCGAGGACATTGCGGCCGGCCACCTGCTGCAGCCCTTCGGCCCCTCGATCACCGGCCATACCTACCATCTGGCCGTGGGCGAGCAACGGGAGCCGGGCCCCCATGTGCGCGCCGTCATGGACTGGCTCAGAAGCCAGTCCATGACCGTGCCATAGCCGTACCGTAGCCGCCCTCAGTAGCCCCGCGCCGCGTCCACCGCCTGCGGCAGCTCGCCGCTGGCGCGCCAGCGCCGGATGTTGCCCGCCACGATGGCCGATGCCGTCGCGCGGTCCGTGGGTGCCGAGATGTGTGGCAGCACGGTCACGGCGGGGTGCGCCCACTGCCAGGACGATTCTGGCAGGGGCTCCTGCTCGAACACGTCCAGCACGGCATGGGCCAGGCGGCCGCTGTCCAGGGCGGCGCGCAGCGCGGCATCGTCCACGATGGGGCCGCGCGCAAAGTTGATCAGCGAGGCATGGGCGGGCAGCGCGGCCAGCGCCTGCGCGCCGACGATGCCGCGCGTCTGCGGCGTGAGCGGCAGCAGGCATACGAGGATGTCGGTCTGCGCCAGCATGGCGGGCAGCTCGGCATCACCCGCATGGCATTGCACGCCTTCCATCTGCCTGGGCGTGCGGCTCCAGCCGCGCACCTTGAAGCCTGCCGCCAGCAGCCGCCGCGCGCTGGCTTCGCCCAGTGCGCCCAGGCCCAGCAGCGATACCGTCCTGTCCTGCGCGCGCACGCCGTCATGTGCCAGCCATTGGCGCGCGGCCTGCTGGCGGGCATAGCGCGGCATGTCGCGGTGCAGGTACAGGGTCCAGGCCAGCACGGCCTCGGCCATGGTGTCGGCCAGTTGCGGGTCCACCAGGCGGACGATGCGCAGGTCGGTATCGCCCAGGTCGGCCACCAGGCGCTCCACGCCGGCCCAGACGCTGTGCACCCATTGCAGGCGCGGCAGCGTGCGCAGGTCGGCAGGCTGGGGGTTGGCGACGATGGCGACCTCGCAGGCCGCGCGCTGGTCGGCATCCAGCGCGTCGAGCGCCACCACGCGCTCCTCTGGCAGGGCGGCCTGCAGGGCCTGCAGCCAGGCCTGGGCTGCCGGGTAGCCGGGTGCGCAGACAAAAGGAAGCGGGGGGAGCGAACCGCTCATTTGGCGAAGACCTTGTCCAGATCGGCGAAGCCCTTGACCTCGATGGGATTGCCGCTGGGGTCGCGGAAGAACATGGTGGCCTGCTCGCCGGGCTCGCCCTCGAAGCGGATGCCGGGCTGCAGCACGAAATCCACCACGCCGCCCGACAGCCGCGCGGCCAGGGCCTTCCAGTCGTCCATGGCCATCACCAGGCCCAGGTGGGGCATGGGCACCATGTGGTCACCCACGCGGCCGGTGTTCGTGACCGGGAAGGGCTCGCCCAGGTGCAGCGAGATCTGGTGGCCGAAGAAGTCGAAGTCCACCCAGGTCTCGGTGCTGCGGCCTTCCTGGCAGCCGAGCAGCGTGCCGTAGAAGGCGCGCGCTTCGTCCAGATCGCGGACATGGTAGGCAAGGTGGAAGCTGGTGCGCATGGCTGATCCTTTGGTTGTGCTTGTGGTGCAGGCAGGCTCGCAGGCCGTGGCCTGCCGTGGGTGGCGCGAGCCTAGCAGAGGCTTTTCAAAAGTGATAGCGTTGATTTCTTTGCAATCCCCAAGGAAATCTTTTGGAGACCCGCTATCTCAAGAGCCTGATCGCCGTGGTGGACAGCGGCTCCATCGCCGATGCGGCGCGCGCCGAGCACCTGACCGCCGCCGCCGTGGGCCAGCGCGTGCAGGCGCTGGAGCGCGAGCTGGGCTTTGCCCTGCTTTCGCGCAGCGGCCATGCGGCCCGGCCCACCCAGGCCTGCGTGGCCCTGCTGCCGCGCGCGCGGCGCCTGGTGCGCGAGGCCGCGCTGCTGGGCAGCGATGCCAGCGCCGATGGCCTGGCCGGCACGCTGCGCATCGGCGCCATCTCGACTGCGCTCACGGGCATGCTGCCGGCTGCGCTGCGCAAGCTCACGCAGGCGGCGCCACAGTGCCGGCCCGTCATCGTGCCGGGCACCTCGCGCGCGCTGTTCCAGATGCTGCAATCCGGCGAGCTCGATGCCGCCGTCATCGTGGCGCCCCCTTTTGAACTGCCCAAGGCGCTGCGCAGCGTGCAGCTGCGCCGCGAGCCGCTGGTGCTGCTGGCCCCGCCCCAGGCACGCGGCCGGCCTGCCGCGCTGCTGCGCAGCCTGCCCTACATACGCTACGACCCCGATGCCTGGGGTGGCCGCCATGCGGCCGACTGGCTGGCCGACCAGGGGCTGGAGCCTGCGGTGCTGTGCGACCTGGACGCCCTGGAGGCCATTGCCATGCTGGCCGCCGACGGCATGGGCGTGGGCCTGGTGCCGCACTGGACGGGCCTGGAGCGCTTCATGGGCGACTGCCGCATGCTGCCCATTGCAGGCGCGGCCTATGAGCGCGCCATCTTGCTGGTGACCAGCGCCGATCCCGACCTGCCGCGCATGGCCGAGCTGCTGGAGGGCGCACTCGCGTAGGTTGCGGCCTTCGCTCTCAATCCGCCTGCACGTAGCCCGTGACGCGGATCATCTCGCGGTACTTGGCGATCTCGCGCGCATAGGCCGCCGCCGCATCGTCCAGGCCCATGGGCTTGGCGACATCACGGCCGTCGGCCTCCAGTTTGGCGATGACCTGCGGGTCCAGCAGGGCCTGGCCGATGGCCTGGTTCAGGCGCTGCTTGACGTCCTGCGGCGTGCCCCGTTTGACGAAGTAGCCCGCCAGGCTGGCGTACTCGAAATCGCGCAGCGCCGGCACTTCGGTGATGCTGGGCACGGCCGACAGCACCGCAGGCCGGTTGCGCGACAGCACGGCCAGCGCCCGGAAGCGGCCGGTGCGGATCATCTCCAGCATGGACGCCTGGAACGGCATGATGCTGAAATCGATCTGGCCGCCGGCCAGGTCCTGGATCACGGGTGCCGTGCCCGCATAGGGCGCGTGGGTGAACGGCACCTTCACCACCTTGCCCATGTACTCGGTGATCAGGTGGTAGAGCGAGCCCACGCCCACCGAGCCGTAGGTGAGCGAATTGCTTTCGTTGCGCGAGCGTGCCAGCGCCAGGAACTCTTGCATGTCCCGGGCCGGCAGGCCCGAGCGCACCAGCAGCACCAGGTGGGTGACGGTGATGTACTGCAGGTTCTCGAACGCATCGGGCTGGTAGCGCACGGCCTTGTTGGTGAGCGGCGGCAGGATGAGTTCGTTCTGCGTGCCCTGGAAGAACATGCTGCCGTCGGCCCTGGCGCCCAGCACTTTGGATGCGGCAATCGTCCCCGTGGCGCCGCCCAGGTTCTCCACGATCACCTTGGCCGCCAGTCCCTCGCCTATGGGCTTGCTCAGGATGCGGGCGCTGACGTCACTGGGCCCGCCTGCCGGGTAGGGCACCATCAGGCTGACCGGGCCGGGCGCCGAGGCCGCGGCAGGCTGCAGCAGCAGGGGCGCCAGCGGCAGGCCGGCGGCGATTTTCAGGAGCGAGCGGCGTGTGGGCAAGGCAAGTGGATTCATGAAAGTGCACCAGGCAATGGCTTGAGGGGGAAGGCGGGAATCAGGCGCGCCCTACCACCGGGCGTGGGGCAGGCGCGCAATGGTGTGGAGCACCGCCAGGCCGCGCGGGACGATGGTGTCCACTTCGCAGTACTCGTCGGTGGTGTGGAACTTGCCGCCCACGGGGCCGGTGCCGCACAGCGTGATGGCGCCCAGGCTGGAGGTCACGCCCGAGTCCGCGCAGCCGCCGCTGAACTCGCCCTCGGCCTTGTGGCCCAGCGCGCCCAGCTCGGTCTGGTACAGCTCGAACAGTTGCTGCGACTGCGGCGTGGGAACGAAGGGGCGGAACTCGCCGGTGATGTTCAGCGTGGAGCGCGTGCCCTGGATGAAGGACTTGTCGCAGATGCAGCGTATGCGGCCCACCAGGGACTCGCGCTGGTCCAGGTCGAAAATGCGCAGGTCGATGGCCGCCTTGGCCGACGGCGCCGACGTGTTCACCGACAGCCCGCCCGACACCAGGCCCACGTTGACGGTGACGCCCTTGTCCAGGTCGGTGAGCGCGTCCAGCGCCACCACCTTGTGCGCCAGCTCCGAGATGGCGCTGATGCCCTCGGCGAAGTTGGCGCCCGAGTGCGCCGCCTTGCCCTCGATCTCCACGCCGAAGAACACGCCGCCCTTGCGGCCCGTGACCACGTTGCCCGAAGGCCGGCCCGGCTCCGCATTGAAGACAAAGCCCGCCTTGCGCGCAAAGGGCTCGATGACGGACTTGCTCAGGGGCGAGCCGATTTCCTCGTCGCAGGTGAACAGGCCCGTGACCTCGGGCGCAGGCTCCGCGCTGTGGGCCAGCGCAGCCAGCAGGAAGGCGTTCATGACGATGCCCGACTTCATGTCGGCCACGCCCGGGCCGTAGGCCCTGCCGCCTTCGATGCGAAACGGCCTGCGCGCGGCCTCGCCTTCAGGGAAGACCGTGTCGCAGTGCCCCATCAGCAGCACGGGCCTGCCCACGGTGCTGCCCGCGTTCACGGTGACCGAGATCGCGGCCTCCACGCCATCGACGAAATGCGGGCTGACCTGCAGCCCCTGGCTCAGGAAGAAGGCCTCCAGGCGCCGGAACACGCGCGCCACGCCGGGCTTGTCGAAGCTGCCCGAGTCGATGTTGACGATGTCGGCCAGCAGCGAAAGCATGTTCTCCCGCTGGCCCTTGATCCACTCCGACGCGCCGACCGCCCGGTCCGCACTGACAATGGCTTGCTGTGGCATCCGCTGCCTCCGTATTTTTCAATACTTGGTATTGTTATTTAATACTTCAGATTCACAATCAGGTAAAACGATGATCGAAAACGCGTTGTATGTGGGCTCCGTGGGCAAGGCGTTCCGCGTGCTGGACTGCTTCAAGGGCGCGGCGGGCGACCTGAGCCTCACGGAAATCATGGAGCGCAGCGGCCTGGACAAGAGCGCCGCCCAGCGCTACGCCTACACCCTCAGCGCCGAGGGCT
Source organism: Delftia sp. WSY_10 (assembly GCF_043104705.1). NCBI lineage: Bacteria > Pseudomonadati > Pseudomonadota > Betaproteobacteria > Burkholderiales > Comamonadaceae > Delftia > Delftia sp. WSY_10. The sequence goes on from NZ_JBICKY010000012.1 coordinate 415,992, forward strand.
ACCTGCAGCAAAACAGCCAGACCCGCCGCTACCGGCTGGGCCCGGGCGTGCTGGACCTGACCTTCCATTTCCTGCGCACCCATGCGCTGGCCGAGGCGCTCAACCCCCTGCTGCTGCAGCTGTCCAAGGACACGGAGCAGAAGATCAGCCTGTCGCTGCGCGACGGCGACTGGCTGGTGCACGTGCTGCGCCACCAGACCAGCACCGAGCACTACCACGCCTCGCTCGTGGGCCGGCGCGTGCCCCTGCAATGCACGGCAGGCGGGCGCGCCGTGATGGCACGGCTGGACGAGGCGCAGGTGGAGCACCTGCTGGCCCCCGGCCGCCTGCTGGCCAGCACGCCCCGGACGCTGACCACCGCCAAGGCCGTCCAGGCGGAGCTGAAGAAGGTGCGCGAGCGCGGCTACGCCATGGTGGTCGATGAATTCATCATGGGCGAGGTCGCGCTGGCCGCCGCCGTGGTCGATGCCGACGGCGTGCCGCTGGGCGCCCTGCACCTGAGCGGATCGTCAAGCCAGTGGAGTGGCGCCGACTACGCGAAGAAGTTCTCTCCTCTGCTGCTCAACGCCATCGCCCAGTACGAGCGGCGCAACGCGTAGCGCCTGCCGTCCAGCGCGGATCCCGCTATACTGCGCGCCTTCTTTCTTGAACGAGCTGCTGCAGGAAAGACGTTTTCCGGGCCTTTGCCGCCCGGGTGTCTTTCATCGTCCGTACACCCATCGGACGCGGCGAGCGCCAACCAGGCCTCGCGGATCTGCAGCCATGAGCACTCCTCAACGACTCCAGCGTGCCTTTGCACGCACGGGCATCTCCCTCGACTATCGCGACGGCATCTACCACGTGCGCGATGGCCAGGCCGAGGCCCACATTCTTCTTCCCGACAGCCTTCCCCTGGAGGACAAGGCCGTGCGCCAATTGCTGGCCTTTGCGGCCGTGCGCCGGCATGACGGCCAGGGCAGCCACGGCGCCGTCTGCCGTGCCTGCGCCACGCCCGACTTCCATCCGGGCACGGTGGCGCCCGTGGGCAGCGTGGTGGCCACGCCATCGGACTTCGTCATTCCGGCCGCCATCGGCACGGACATCAACTGCAGCGTGCGCCTGCTGACCACGGGCGCCCGGCTGGACCAGCTGGCGCCGCACAAGGGCCGGCTGGTGGACTTGCTGACCGCCAGCCTGCTGGGCAGCGGGCGCGACGTGCCCGTGACCACGGCCGCCTTCCGCGCGCTGTTCGACCACGGGCCGGCCGCCTTTGTGGACCGGCTGAGCGGCCAGGGCCTGTGGGGCCATGTCGACAGGGACCGCCTGCACCGCGAGCTGGCCGCCTGCATCGGCCTGAACAGCTTCGCTGGCAGCGCCCGCCACGCGCCCCATGCCTATCTGCAGGAGCGCCATGCCGTGTTCCGCGACCCGTGCCTGGGCACGGTGGGATCGGGCAACCATTTCGTGGAACTGCAGGTGGTCGACGAGGTGCTGGACCGCCACGCGGCCTACCGGGCCGGACTGCGCGCGGGCGACGTGGTGGTGATGATCCACAGCGGCTCGCGCGACCTGGGCTTTTACGTGGGCCAGGCCTGGATGGACCGCGCCCGGGCCGAGTGGCCGCAAGGCGTGAAACACCCGGCCAGCGGCCTGTACGGCCTGTCGGGTCCGCTGGCCGGCGAGTACCTGCAGGCCATGGGCGTGGCGGCGCGCTATGCCTGGGCCAACCGCGTGGTGCTGGCCGAGCTGGTGCGCAAGGACCTGGCGCAGATCGTGGGCGCAGCGGATTCGCGCCTGGTGGTCGATGTGCCGCACAACGTGGTTCTGCAGCAAGGCGGCATGAACATCCACCGCAAGGGCGCCACGCCGGCCAACGAGGGCGACTTCGCGCTGATCCCGGGGTCCATGGGCGATGCCTCCTACCTGGTCACGGGCCTGGGCGCGGCCGACTGGCTCTGGTCCTGCAGCCATGGCGCGGGGCGGCGCATGCGCCGCCAGGCCGTGCGCGCACTGCGCCCCGAGGCACATGCAGGCCGTGCGGCCGAACAGGGCTGGCAATGCGTGACGCTGCGCGAGGAGCGCCGCATCGAGGAGGCCCCGAAGGCCTACAAGCCCATCGGCCCGGTCATCGAGTCGCAGGAGGCGGCCGGCCTGATCCACGCCGCCGTGAAGCTCAGGCCCTGGATCACCTTCAAGGCCTGAGCACCGGCAGGCGCCTCACTGCAGCCGCAAGCCGTCCGCCGCACGGTCCTGGGCCAGCTTGCGGTACAGCGTCTGGCGGCTGATGCCCAGCATGCGTGCGGCCTGGGTGACATTGCCCCGGCAGTTCTCCAGCGCCTGCCGCACGGCCGAGCGCGAGAGTTCATCCAGGCTCTGCGGCGCAGCGTCGAGCCGGGGGCCGCTGCGGGCGGTCTGCGCCAGCTCGGCCTGGAAGTCATCGGGCAGGTGCTGCCATTGCAGGCAGTCCTCATGGGGATCGAGCATGGCGCAGGCCGTTCTCAGCACGCTGGCGCACTGGCGAAGATTGCCGGGCCAGCCATGGCCGGCCAGTTGCGCCAGCAGGGCCGGCGCCATGCGCAGCGGGCGCGCGGGTTCGATGTCGGCCAGCATGCGCGCGGCCAGCGCCTCGAAGTCGCCGCGCTCGCGCAGCGGAGGCAGCTCCACGGCCAGGCCGTTGATGCGGTAGTACAGGTCGGCACGAAAGCGCCCCTGGTCGGCATCCTCGCGCAGCCTGCGGTTGGAGGCGCTGACCAGCGCGAAATCGACCGCAACGGGCGTGCCACCGCCCAGCGGCACCACCTGCCGCTCCTGCAGCACCCGCAGCAGCCGGGTCTGCAGCGACAGCGGCATGTCGCCGATCTCGTCCAGGAACAGGGTGCCGCCGTGCGCCTGGCGCAGCAGGCCCGCCTGTCCTTCGCGCCGCCCGCCCGTGAAGGCGCCCTGGCGGTAGCCGAACAGCTCGGCCTCGATCAGCGACTCGGGCATGGCCGCGCAGTTGATGGCCACGAAGGGGCCGTCGCGGCGTGGCCCGCTGTCGTGGGCCGCGCGCGCAAACCATTCCTTGCCCACGCCGGACTCGCCCTGGATGAGCAGCGCAATCGGCTTGCCCAGCACGCGCCGGGCCTTGTCGGCCGCCGTGCGCCAGCGCGCATCGCCCGTGTCCAGCCGCGCCAGCGCATCGCGCGCCGGCTGCTGCGGCGCCTGTTGCTGTTGCTGTTGCTCTGCAACCCGTTCCACGACCGAGGACCGGACCGTGCGCCGGTCCGGCACCAGCTGGCCGAACAGCGCCGTGCCGTCATGGCGCCGCAGCGGCTGGGCCGCATCGGGCTGGCGGTGCTGGCGTGACAGCAGCTCCTCCAGCCCGGCGTCCAGCACCTGCTCCAGCGACACGCTGCCCAGTTGCCCCCGCGACAGGCGCAGCAGGGCCAGCGCGGCGCGGTTGGCGCCCACCAGCCATCCGTCCGCGGAGATCAGCGCAATGCCTTCGGCCACCGTGCCAATGCCTTCGGGCCGCGCGTGCAGGTGCAGGCGGATGTGGCGCTGGCCGTCGCAGGCCATGAGGCGGTTTTCGATCATGCGGGCCGCCGTGCCGACCAGGCCCAGCGTGTGCGGGCTGCCCCGGCCATGTTCGCTGGAGATGTCCAGGATACCCAGCAGCTGGCCCGTGCCCGACAGGATGGGCGCGGCCGCGCAGGTGAGAAAGCCGTTGCGCTCCAGGAAATGCTCGCCGCCCTGGATTTCGATGGAGTCCATCTCGGCCAGTGCCGTGCCGATGGCATTGGTGCCGCGCTGCGCCTCATGCCAGGACGCGCCGCTGGCCAGGGCCACGCGCTCGGCCTTGCCCAGAAAGAAGGGGTCGCCGCAGGTATCCACCAGGGTGCCGCAGGGGCCGGCCAGCACCACCACGCTCTGGCTGCCGCGCACCTGCTCGGACAGGTATTCCATGACGGGCCGTGAATGCGCCAGCAGCGCATGGTGGCGGCTGCGCAGCACGCCCAGCGCGTGCTGCTCCAGGTTGTCGGCGGCGCCCAGCCGTCCTGTGGGACGCAGTCCCTGCTCGATGCAGCGCTGCCACGAGCGCGCCAGGCGCTCGTCCACCAGGCCGCTGGGGCACAGGCCTGACTCCATCAGGCTGTGACGGGCCTGGCGCAAGGCCACAAGGGAGGCTCTCGATTGCATGCTGTCTCCTGCTCGGGCGTCATTGCGCCACGTTGCAGACCAGTATGCGGGGCCGGCGGGCACCGGGCAAGCCAAGTGGCAGGCCAGGCGCCCGACTGTTCCATTTCTGGACAGTTGTCCTGTTGCGGAACGTCACGGCACAGGGCGAACGCGCACGGGAATACCCGCAGCAGCCACGTCCCGCGTGCCTTTGCGGGCACCTGCCCTGCTGCCTGCAGGCTGGCACGGCTTTTGAATCATGTCTGCCGTCCGGCCATGGCCGGATATGCCGATCCACACCCGATCACAACAGACCCATAAGCATCCTCAGGAGACAAGCAGCATGACCGTCTACGCAGCACCCGGCGCCGCTGGCGCCAAGATCGCCTACAAGGCCCGCTACGACAACTTCATCGGCGGCAGGTTCGTACCTCCGGTCAAGGAGCAGTACTTCGACGTGGTCACCCCCATCAGCGGCAAGGTCTACACCCGCGCCGCGCGCTCCACGGCCGAAGACATCGAACTGGCGCTGGACGCCGCCCATGCCGCCAGCGACGCCTGGGGCCGCACCAGCGCGGCCGAGCGTGCGAACGTCCTGCTGAAGATCGCCGACCGCATCGAGGCCAACCTGGAGCTGCTCGCCTATGCCGAGACCGTGGACAACGGCAAGGCCATCCGCGAGACGCTGAATGCCGACATCCCGCTGACCGTGGACCATTTCCGCTATTTCGCGGGCTGCGTGCGAGCCCAGGAAGGCGCGCTCAGCCATATCGACGAGACCACGGTGGCCTATCACATCCAGGAGCCGCTGGGCGTGGTGGGCCAGATCATTCCCTGGAACTTCCCCATCCTCATGGCGGCCTGGAAGCTGGCGCCCGCGCTGGGCGCGGGCAACTGCGTGGTGCTCAAGCCGGCCGAGTCCACGCCCATCAGCATCCTGATCCTGGCCGAGCTCATTGCCGACCTGCTGCCGCCCGGCGTGCTCAACATCGTCAACGGCTTCGGCCGCGAGGCCGGCATGCCGCTGGCCACCAGCAAGCGCATCGCCAAGATCGCCTTCACGGGCTCCACCTCCACGGGCCGCGTGATCGCCCAGGCCGCGGCCAACAACCTGATCCCGGCCACGCTGGAGCTGGGCGGCAAGTCGCCCAACATCTTCTTCGCCGATGTGATGGACAAGGACGATGCCTTCCTCGACAAGGCCGTCGAAGGGCTGGTGCTGTTCGCCTTCAACCAGGGCGAGGTCTGCACCTGCCCCAGCCGCGCGCTGATCCACGAAAGCATCTACGACCGCTTCATGGAGCGCGTGCTCCAGCGCGTGGCCGCCATCCGGCATGCCAACCCGCTGGACACCGACAGCATGATGGGCGCGCAGGCGTCCAAGGAGCAGCTCACCAAGATCCTGTCGTACCTGGACCTGGGCAAGCAGGAGGGCGCCGAGGTGCTGGCCGGCGGCGGCCAGGCCCATCTGGGCGGCGACCTGGAAGGCGGCTACTACGTGCAGCCCACGCTGTTCAAGGGCCACAACAAGATGCGCATCTTCCAGGAGGAAATCTTCGGCCCCGTGCTGGCCGTGACCACCTTCAAGGACGAGGCCGAGGCCCTGGCCATTGCCAACGACACGCTCTACGGCCTGGGCGCTGGCGTGTGGAGCCGCAACGGCAACGTGGCCTACCGCATGGGCCGCGCCATCAAGGCCGGGCGCGTGTGGACCAACTGCTACCACGCCTACCCGGCGCATGCGGCCTTCGGCGGCTACAAGGAATCGGGCATCGGCCGCGAGACCCACAAGATGATGCTGGACCACTACCAGCAGACCAAGAACCTGCTGGTCAGCTACAGCGAGAACAAGCTGGGCTTCTTCTGAAGTTCTTCCCAGGTGAATGCGGCCGGCGGCGCACAGCGCGGCCGGCCGCCCAGGAAAGGACCAACCCATGGTTGACAAAGTGATTGCCACCGATGCCGCCCTGGCGCTGATCGCCGACCTGCAGGCGCAGCACGGGCCGGTGTTCTTCCACCAGTCCGGGGGCTGCTGCGACAACAGCGCCGCCAACTGCTACCTGCCCGGCGAGCTGACGATAGGCGCCCAGGACGTGCTGCTGGGCCAGGTGGGCGGCGCGCCTTTCTACATCGGCAAGTCGCAGTACGAATACTGGAAGCACACCCAGCTCATCCTCGACGTGATCGAGGGCCAGGGCGGCACCTTCTCGCTGGAGGGCAGCACGGGCAAGGCCTTCCACACACGCTCCAGGCTGTTCACGGACGAGGAATACGCCGAGATCCTGGCCGGCGAGGGCAACGGCCCCTGACAGGGGCCGCGCGGCGGGCTACTTTCCGGTCAGCCGCTTGACCGCGGCCTCGGTCTGGCGCACATGTTCGTCCGGGTCCGAGCCGATGTGCACGAAGCGGACCTTGCCGTCCTGCCCGATCACGTAGGAGATGCGGTCGGCGCGCTGGGGGTCGGCGGCGGCCGAGGCGTCGTAGGCGCGGATGGTCTGCGCCTGCGGGTCCGATGCCACGGCGAACTGGTCGCGGCAGGCCTCGGTGGAAAAGCGCTTGAGCGTATCGATGTCGTCATGCGACATGCCCACCACCGTGGCGCCCATGGCCGCGAAACGCGGCGTGGCCTCGGCAAAGGCATGGGCTTCCATGGTGCAGCCCTGGGTGAAGGCCTTGGGGAAGAAATACAGCACCACCGGCCCCTTCTTGAGCGTGGCCGCCATGTCGAAATCGAAGGCCTTGCCCGCCACCGCAGCCGGCGTGGTGAAGCGCGGCGCGCTGTCGCCCACCTTAAGCGCGGCCTGGGCCAGCGGCGACAGCAGCAGCGCCGCCAGCAGGGGAGCGGCGGCACGCGCGCAGCGGCGGCCCAGGGATGCGCGTGGGTGGATGGAATCGCCGCAGCGGATATCGGACATGCATGGCCTCCTGAGCCTGGAACGGGATGCCCCATTGTGGCCAATCGGCCAAAGCCCTGGGCGCGTGTGCCGTGCATCAGCGCCGTGCTTCGCTAGGCCTGATCCTGAACCAGATCGAGTACATGGCGGGCAGGAAGACCAGCGTCAGCACCGTGCCGGCGAGCGTGCCGCCGATCAGCGTATAGGCCAGCGTTCCCCAGAACACCGATTGGGTCAGCGGGATGAAGGCCAGGATCGCCGCCAGCGCGGTCAGGATCACGGGCCGGGCGCGCTGGACAGTGGCCTCCACCACCGCCTGGAACGGCGCAAGCCCCTCCTGCTCGTTGTGCTGGATCTGCCCGATCAGGATCAGCGTGTTGCGCATCAGGATGCCTGACAGCGCGATCAGCCCCACCAGTGCGTTGATGCCGAAGGGCTGCTGAAAGACGATCAGCGTCGGCACCACGCCGATCAATCCCAGGGGGCTGGTCAGGAACACCATGACCATGGCCGATATCGACCGCACCTGCAAGATGATGATGATCAGCGTGATGGCGATCATGATCGGGAACAGGGGCAGCATGGCCGTCATGGCCTTGCCGGATTCCTCGATGGAGCCGGCCTCGTCGATGCGGTAGCCCGCAGGCAACGCCTTCCTGATGGGCTCCAGCTGCCGGGTGATGGCCGCCGAGACATCGGGCGGCTGCAGGCTGTCATCGATGTCTCCGCGAACCGTGATGGTGGGCATGCGGTCGCGGCGGCGCATGACGGGCTCCTCCATCTGCACGGTGACCTCGCCCAGCTGCGACAGCGGTATGCGCTGGCCAGTGGCGTTGGTGAGCGTGAAGTCGCCGACCCTGGCCACATCGTGGCGGGTGCCGCCCGCAGAACGCGCCATCACCTGCACGGTGCGGATGTCCTCGCGCACGGTGGTCACGGGCACGCCGCTGAGCAGGAATTGCAGCTGCTGCGCGACTGCCGCGGAGGTCAGGCCCATGGCCTGCAGCCGGTCCTGGTCCAGGGTGAAGCGCATGACAGGGGTGCGCACGCCCCAGTCGGAGTTCACGGTCCGCATCATCGGGCTGTCGTGCAGCACCTGGTGCACCTGGCCGGCAATGTCGCGCAGCCGCTGCGGGTCGGGGCCGGAGACGCGATACGCCACGGGGAACGGGGAGTACGGCCCGAACACGATCTGCGATGCGCGCACCTGCGCCTGCGGAGCCAGTCCCTGGGCGATGGCCTCGCGCAGCCGGAGCTTGAGTGCGTCGCGCTGCGCCTGGTTGGCGGTGCGCACGACGATCTTGGCGAACGACGGGTCGGGCAGCTCAGGCGAGATGGCCAGAAAAAAGCGCGGTGCGCCCTGGCCGATATAGGCGGTCACGATCTCCGATTCGGGCTGCTGCAGCAGCCAGGCTTCCACCTTGCGGGTGGTCTCGCTCGTCTGGCCGATGGAGGTGCCGTAGGGCATCTGCACCTCGACCATCACCTCGGGCCGGTCGGAGATGGGAAAGAACTGCTTCTTCACGATGGACATGCCCAGCACGGAAGCCACCATGAGCCCGCCCACGACTGCCGCCACCATGCCCTTGCGGGCGATCACCTTGCCCAGCACGCGCCGCAGGCGCTCGTAGCGGGGCGTGCCATACATCGCCGCATGTCCGCCTTCGACCTTCTTGAGAGGGGGCAGCATCTTCAAGCCCAGATAGGGCGTGAACACCACGGCCACCACCCAGGACGCGATGAGCGCGATGCCGACGATCCAGAACATGTTGCTGGTGTACTCGCCCGCCGTGGAGCGTGCGAACCCGTTGGGCATGAAGCCCACCGCCGTCACCAGCGTTCCGGACAGCATGGGCGCCGCGGTATGGCTCCAGGCGTAGGCGGACGCGGCCACGCGGTCGTAGCCCTCTTCCATCTTCACTACCATCATCTCGATGGCGATGATGGCGTCGTCCACCAGCAGGCCCAGCGCAAGGATCAGCGAGCCGAGCGTGATGCGGTCGAAATTCTTTCCCGTGGCGGCCATGATGATGAACACGGCCGCCAGCGTCAGCGGCACGGCCGCAGCCACCACCACGCCAACGCGCCAGCCCATGCTGGCGAAGCACACCACCAGCACGACCAGCAGCGCGGCCAGGAACTTGAGCATGAACTCGTCGACGGAGGCGCTGATGTTCACGGCCTGGTCCGTCACCTTGGTCAGGCCCATGCCCAGCGGCATGTCTGCGTTGATGGCGCCCACCTCCCGGTCCAGCGCCTTGCCCAGGTCCAGCCCGTTCCAGCCGTCGCGCATGACGACGCCCAGCAGCAAGGCCGGCTCCGCACCGTTGCGGATGATGAAGGTCGAGGGGTCTTCGTAGCCGCGCTGGACGGTGGCGATGTCGGACAGCTTGACCGTGCGACCCTGGGCCACGATGGGCGTGTCGCGGATCTTCTGCAGCGCGTCGAACGCCCCGTCGAGGCGGATGAACACCTGCGGACCCTGGGTCTCCACCGACCCGGCAGGCGTGAGTGCGTTCTGGTTGTTCAATGCCGCGAAGACGTCCTGCGGGCTGATGCCCAGCGTGGCCAGGCGCTCGTGCGAGAACTCCACGTAGATCCGCTCGGATTGCTCGCCGACGATGTTGACCTTCTTGACGCCCGGCACATGCAAAAGACGCTGGCGCAAGGCTTCGGCATCGCGCACCAGCGCCCGGGGCTCCTCGCCGCGCGCCTTGAGGGCGTAGATCGCAAAGGTCACGTCGGCGTACTCGTCGTTCACCATCGGGCCGATCACGCCCGCCGGCAGGTTGCGGGCCTCGTCACCGAGCTTCTTGCGGGCCTGGTAGAACTCCTCCTGCACCTCGCCGGGGGGCGTGGAGTCGAGCAGGGTCAGCGTGGTGAAGGCCAGCCCCGGTCTGACGAAGGTTTCGGTGCGGTCATACCAGCGCAGCTCCTGCAGGCGCTTTTCCAGCTTCTCTGCCACCTGGTCCTGCATTTCCTGCGGGGTGGCGCCAGGCCAGGCCGTGATGATGGTCATGACCTTGACGGTGAAGGCCGGATCTTCCGCCCGGCCCAGCTTCAGGAAGGCAAAGACACCCGTCAGCGAAATCAGCAGGATCAGGAACAGCGTGATGGAACGCTCACGGACGGCAAGCGCCGATAGGTTGAAACGGCCTTCACTCACGGGACACTCCCGTGGACACGGAGGACGCCGTGGACGTTGTTGCCGTTGTTGCCGTTGAAGGCGCCGGCGCCTCGCTGTCCAGCCGCACCTGCGCCCCCTCGCTCAACAAATGCGCGCCGAGCGCGACGATCCGGTCCCCCTGGCCGAGCGCACCCGCCACCTGGGCATTGCCGTCCTGCACCTGAACCACGGTGACGGGCTGGCGCCTGACCTGATCGCCCTGCACCACCCAGACAGCGGCGCCCTTGCCCTCGTCGAGGATGGCGCCGATGGGGACCTGCAGGGTTGCCTTGCCGGCCGTCGCTGTCGATGTCGATGTCGATGTCCCGCCAATCCTGAGCGTGACCGTGCTGCCCAGCGGGGCGCTGGCCGCCGCGCCGGCGTCCAGCACATAGCGGGCCTCAAAGGTGCGGGTGGCCCGGTCCGCCACATCGGACAGCTGGCGCAGTCTGGCGGGGATGACCACCTCCTCCCTGCCGAACAGGCGGGCCTGGGCCGCCGAGCCCAGCGCGGGGCGCAGTGTCTCGGGCAACTGGACGACCGCTTCGCGCCTGCCGGCATGGGCGAGGCGCACGACCACCTGGCCGGCACTGACGACCTGGCCAGGCTCGGCAAGTGTTTCCATCACGATGCCATCGGCATCGGCCAGCAGTTCAGCGTAGCGGCTGGCGTTCAGCGCTGCGGCGGCCTGCGCTTCGGCCGCCCTGAGCTGGGCGCGGGCGGCATCCGCGGCCGCCTTGATCTGTTCATGGGCCAAGGCCGAAACGGCACCCGTTCCCTGCAGGTCCCGGTAGCGCTGCTCCTCGTCGCTGGCCTGCTGAGCCCGTGCCCTGGCGGCTGCGACGGCCTCCTGCTGGGCATGGGCGGCCAGCTTCAGGTCCACCGGGTCGAGGCGCAGCAATGCCTGGCCGCGCCTGACCGTCTGGCCTGTATCCACCAGGCGCTCGAGCACCTTGCCGGCCACGCGAAATCCAAGATCGCCCTGCACCCTGGCCGCGATGGTGCCGGTGAAGACGCGCTCGGAAGCATTGCCTGGCGCTACCAGGACGGTGCGAACGAGGGGTGGCTGGGTGCGCGGATCCGGCGGCGGGCTTTTGCCGCAGGCTGCGAGTGCAAGTGACAGTGCGCCGACAGCGGCGATGGACAGATGGCGGTGCCGAAGCATGAGGGGGTCCCGATCAATGAGCAGGACCCGATTCTGTGATTGGTGACCATTTATGTCAATGGTCACAACTGCAGGATTTAGGGCGACAGGCTTCTCAGCACCAATCCGGCCAGTTGTGCGGGCGCCTCGTCCGCATGGTCGAGGCTGTGCTGCAGCATCACCGGGTTCAGATAGGGGAGCATGACCAGGAAGATGGCGCGCCCGGTTTCATCCAGCGGCGTCTTGCGCTCGAAGTCGCCCCGCTGGCGCCCGGCGTCGAGCACCTGCAGCAGCAGCTGATGCATGCGTTCCTCATAGGCCTGCGCTGCCTGCCAGCGCTCGGCCGACGCCGAAATGGCGATCTCGTACAGCTTGCGGTCCTCGGAGAAAAGCCGCAGCGTGGCAGCGACGATCGCCTTGAACAGGCGCCGCAGCTGCTCGGGAGGCGCATCCGTGCTGGCGACGGCTTGGCGGATCTCCGCCTCCATCTCCATCAGGCAGTGGGAACAGATCATCTCGCCGATGACCTGCTTGGACTCGAAGAACTTGTAGATGTAGGCCTTGGAAAAGCCGATGGCCTTGGCAAGGTCGGACACCGTGGTTTTCTCGTAGCCATAGCGGCTGAAATGCGCTTTCGCCGCAGTCACGATCTGTTGCCGGACATCGTGTTCGACCGGGCCGCGCGCAGAGGTCGGATAGACGTTGGTGGTGCTCATGCGGCCTAGCTTACTCCATCAAAAAAATACTATGCAAGTGACCATTTTGGAATATAGTCACAGCATCACCACGCTTCTGACTGTTGAACATGCCGCGTCTTGCCGCCCCCGTCTTTCTGATGCTCGCCAGCCTCTGTGCAGGGTGTGCGGTAGGCCCTGACTACCAGCCGCCCGCCACGGCCCTGCCCCAGGCCTACATGGGCAGCCGCGTTCTGGGTGAGACCAAGCCGCCCTCGCCGGCCTCCTCCACGGACCTTGCAGCCTGGTGGGCAGCCTTTGGCGATGCGCAAATGGCGCGCCTCGTCACGGCGGCACTGCAGCAAAACCTGGATGTTGCCCAGGCCGCTGGCCGCGTGCTTCAGGCACGCGCCGGGCTGGACGCGGCGGCAGCTGCGTTGCTGCCGTCGGCCCAGGTCTCGGCGCAAACGGCCACGAGCTATCAGTCGGTCGAGACTCCGCTGGGCCGGGTGCTCGACTCCATGCCGGGGTTCGATCGCTACGGCAGCGCCCAGGAGGCCAACCTCGGAGCCAGCTGGGAGCTTGATCTCTTCGGCGGCCTGCGCAAGGCCAGGCAGGCTTCCCTGGCCGAGTACCAGGCATCGGAAGCCGGCGCCACTGCCGTGCGGCTCGCGGTGGCCGCCCAGACTGCGGACACCTATATCCAGATTCGCGGCCTGCAGGCGCGGCTGGCAGTGGCACGCTCGCAGGTGCGGACCCAGCAGCAACTGCGCTCCATCGTCGAACTGCGGTGGAACAAGGGCCTGGCACCCGAGCTTCAGCTGCGCCAGGTCGAGGGGGCACTTGCGCGGGCGCAAGCAACCATCCCGCCGCTGGAGAACGCGCTCGAGGCCGCCCTCAACGCCATGGACGTGATGCTGGCCACGGCACCCGGCACGCACCGGGCCGAACTGGCCGATCCCCGCCCGGTCCCCGTGCTGCCAACCCTTTCCCTGGCGGAGGCGCCCGGCGATCTGCTGCGGCGACGCCCGGACCTCATCGCGGCGGAGCGGCGCCTGGCAGCGTCGAACGCACGCATCGGCGTGGCGATCGCCGAGTACTACCCGAAGCTGTCGATCAGCGGCCTGATCGGCAGCGCCACCTCCATCTCCGCGGGCAATCTCTTCAGCGCCGGCGCATCGCAGGCCAGCGTTGTGGGCGGCCTGCGCTGGCGGCTGTTCGACTTCGGTCGCATCAACGCCCAGATCCACCAGGCGCAGGCACAGGAGGCGGAAAGCCTTGCCGCCTACCGGCAGTCGGTACTGCGCGCCACGGAAGAAGTGGAGAACGCCCTGGTCTCGCTGGACAGGCGGCAGGAGCTGATGGCCGTGCTCGCCAGGGGTGCGGATGCGCTCACGCGGGCCCGGCAGGCCGCAGGCTCCGCCTACGACAAGGGCGTGGTCAGCCTGATCGAGGTGCTGCAGGCGGATGAAAGCCTGCTGGGCGTGCTCGATGCACAGGCGCAGGCCCGGATGGAGTCGGCGCGCTCGACGGTGGCGATCTTCAAGGCGCTGGGCGGCGGCTGGACGCCGGAGCCCCTGCCTTCCAGGGCATTGGCAACCGCCAGCCACGGTCTTCCCGCCAGCGTTGCCCCCTGAACCTGCCACTTCCCGAAAGGAGCCCCCTTTCCACACACAGCAAAGCAACCGAACACCCCTGCGGGACACGCGGCCCAGGCGCCCTGCCGACGCGGGCGGCCGAAGCCATGGCCCGGCTCCACCCACCCCCATCCGTCAAACCATGCCAAACACAACCCCCTCCCCCACCGTTGCTGCAGCCGCACGCATCCTGAAGCCGGCGCTTGCGGCCATAGCCTTCTCGAGCTGCTTCGCAGCCCATTCGCAGCCGCAAGACGCCTCGGCAGCCACATCGGACGCAGCGCTTTCCCGCGCCGAAGTCATCGCCGATCTCGCACTCTGGCGCCGCGCCGGATTAGACCGCCATGCGGAGATATCGATCTCCTACGGAGTCGAAACGCAGGAATATCGGGCCGCATACCAGGAGTACCTGCGCCTTCGCAACAGCGAGGCGTTCCAGGCGGAGGTCCGCAAGGCGCTGAGTCGGTAAGGCGGAGCGCCTTCCCGCCCAGGCCATCGCGGCAGCGGCTGGCTGCCTGGGGACGTGGCCCGGGGCTTTGCCTACAGGCCCAGGTCGGACAGACCGGGGTGGTCATAGGGGCGACGCCCCAGCGGCCAGTGGAACTTGCGCTCCGATTCCTGGATGGGCATGTCGTTGATGCATGCGAAGCGCCGGCGCATGAGACCGTCGGCCTCGAATTCCCAGTTCTCGTTGCCGTACGACCGGAACCAGTTCCCGGCATCGTCGTGCCACTCATAGGCGTAGCGGACTGCGATCCGGTTTTCCGCGTACAGCCAAAGCTCCTTGATCAGCCGGTAGTCCAGCTCCTTCTTCCACTTCCTCTCAAGAAGGGCCTGGGCCTCGGCGCGGCTGTTGGCGAACTCCGCCCGGTTGCGCCATTTCGTGTCGAGGGTATAGGCCATCGCGACCTTGGCCGCATCGCGTGTGTTCCATCCATCCTCGGCCAAACGGACCTTTTGGACGGCGCTTGCGAGAGAGAACGGGGGCAGGGGTGGGCGAGTTTCCATGATGTGACCTTTGAAAAGATGTAGAACGATCTGTCTACATGCGCCACTCTAACGGAGGTGGAACGATCTGTCTACAATGTCTTCATGAAAACTTCCCAGCCATCTCTCGAGTCATTGCCGCCCCGCGAGCGCATCCTGGTGGCAGCCCATGGCCTTTTCTACGCAGAGGGCATCCGGGCCACGGGCGTGGACCGGATCATCGAGCGGTCGTCGGTCAGCAAAGTCACCTTCTACCGCCAGTACGCCAGCAAGGACGACCTGATCCGGGCGTACCTCGACTACCGCCATGAACGGTGGATTTCCTGGTTCCAGGCCAGCCTGGCGCAGGAGGCCGCCGGGGGCTCGTCAGCGTTGGATGCCCTGTCCACCACCCTCAGGAGCTGGTTCGGCCAGCCCGACTTTCGGGGCTGCGCCTTTCTCAATGCCGCTGCCGAACTGGGCTCGTCCGACCCTGAGATCCTGGCGACGGTCCGGCGGCACAAGCAGGAAATGTCGTCCGTGCTGGATCGCCTGTTCGGTGGCCATCCCGTGTCCGTGGGCGCTGCGCTCACCCTGGTGGCGGATGGCGCCATCGTCCATGCGCAGATGGGTCAGCCGATCGATGAAGTCATGGCGAACTTCAAGGCAGCGGCCGAAGGGATCGTGAGCCGCCCCGGGTGGTGAGCAGGCTCAGGAGCGGGGCGCCGCTGAGGCTTCGGCGCGCCACAGCGGCAGGTCGTTGCTGCCTCGCCACCTTTGGCCACGCAGGGGCCGGATCTGGCAAGTCAGTGCTTTGCCACACGCTGTCCTGCCGCGTCGATGACGGCTTCGCCGTCCTCCTTGGAGAATGCCCCTTGCTGGGGACGCGGCAGTATGTCCAGCACCACCTCGGATGGCCGGCACAGGCGCGTGCCCAGTGGCGTCACCACAATGGGGCGATTGATGAGGATAGGGTGCCGGAGCATGGCGTCGATCAGCTGGGCATCGGTCCATTCCGGGTCGCCCAGGCCCATCTCGTCATACGGCGTACCTTTTTGCCGCAGAACCTCCCGCACAGGCAGGGCCAGGTCCGCCAGCAGCCGCTCCAGCGTGGCCCGGTCGGGCGGTGTCTTGAGGTATTCGATGACGGCGGGCTCCTCGCCGCTGTTGCGGATCAGGGCCAGCACGTTGCGCGATGTGCCGCAGGCGGGGTTGTGATAGATCGTGATGGTGCTCATGGCAGGTGGGTTCTGTGAGGGAATTCAGGCAGCCACGCTCAGGCGCAGCGCAAGGGCGGCAAGCGTGATGAGCAGCACGGGGGCCGTCAAAACCGTACCGACCCTGAAGTAGTAGCCCCATCCGATGGTCATGCCTTTGCTGGCCAGTACATGCAGCCACAGCAGCGTGGCCAGGCTACCGATGGGCGTAATCTTCGGGCCCAGGTCGCAGCCGATCACGTTGGCGTAGACCATGGCATCCCTGACCACGCCGGTGGCACTGGAGGCATCGATCGACAGCGCACCCACCAGCACGGTGGGCATGTTGTTCATCACAGACGACAGCAGGGCCGAGAGCACTCCCGTGCCGATGGCTGCGCCCCAGACGCCGCCTTGGGCAAAGCGGTCCAGAACGGATGCGATAGAGGTGATCAGCCCGGCATTGCGCAATCCGTAGACCACCAGATACATGCCCAGCGAGAACACGACGATCTGCCACGGCGCGCCATGCAGTACCTTGCGGGTGCTGATGACGCAGCCGCGTGCCGCCACGGCCAGCAGCAGGGCGGCACCTGCGGCCGCGACCGCGCTGACAGGCACGCCCAGCGGCTCCAGCCCGAAGAAGCCGACCAACAGCAGGACCAGGACCACCCAGCCCGCGCGAAAGGTCGCCGGATCGCGGATCGCATCGGCCGGGCGCCTGAGCTGGGCCAGGTCATAGGTTGCAGGAATGCCGCGCCGAAAGAACAGCATCAGCATGGCGAGGCTGGCCAGCACCGAGGCGAGATTGACCGGCACCATTACCGAGGCGTATTCGTTGAAGCCGATGTTGAAAAAGTCGGCCGAGACGATGTTGACCAGGTTGGAGACGATCAGCGGCAGGCTGGCCGTGTCGGCGATGAAGCCTGCCGCCATGACGAATGCCAGCGTGGCGGAGGGCGAAAAGCCCAGCGCCACGAGCATGGCCATCACGATGGGCGTGAGAATCAGGGCGGCGCCGTCATTGGCGAACAAGGCGGACACAGCCGCACCCAGCAGCACGATGAACGCGAACAGCTTGCTGCCCCGGCCGCCGCCCCAGCGTGCGAAGTGCAGCGCGGCCCATTCGAAGAAGCCGGCCTCGTCAAGCAGCAGGCTGATGATGATGACGGCCACAAAGGTGGCGGTCGCATTCCACACGATGCCCCAGACCACTGGAATGTCGGAAAGATGCACCACGCCGGCCAGCAGGGCAACGACCGCGCCCAGCGAGGCGCTCCAGCCAATGCCCAGGCCGCGCGGCTGCCAGATAACCAGCACAAGGGTGGAGATGAAGATCAGGACTGCCATGAGCACGGTGCTGGGAGATTCGGGTTTCAGAAGGCGCGCATTCGTGGACGAAGGGGGCGTCAGTGGGAGGCCAGTTCGCGGGCGGTGCCCTGCAGCCTTGCCTTTTCCAGCTTGTCGTCGGGCAGATTGACCAGCAGCTCCAGACGACGGCGCATCATGTGCAGAGTCTGTCGGAATGCTTCCAGCTTGACCTCTTCAGATGCGTCTCCCTGCGAGGGATCGGCGTATCCCCAGTGGGCGGTGGCGGGGTGGCCGGGCCAGATCGGGCAGACCTCGCCAGCTGCGTTGTCGCAGACGGTGATGATCAGGTCCATCTGCGGCGCCTGCGGGGCCGCGAACTCATCCCAGCTCTTGCTGCGCAGCCCCTGCACAGATACGCCGGCACGTTGCAGCACCTGCAAGCTCAAGGGATTGGGCTGCTGATTCGCGCGGGGGCTGCTGCCGGCCGAATACGCTTTGAAGCGCCCATTGCCCATGTCGTTGAGCAAAGCTTCGGCCAGGATGCTGCGCGCCGAGTTGTGAGTGCACAGGAACAGGACATTCAGGGGGGTGATGGAATCAGACATGGTGGCTTAGCAGCAGGACTTGGAGGAAGAGGAAGCTACGGTGCCTGGGGCGCAGCAGGCAGATGCGGCCGCCTGGCGCGGGGCCGTCGGCGCGCAGCACGCGCCGCTGGCTCCGACAGCTGCATCAGGGGCCTCGTGAAACACGGGAATGTTCTCCAGCGAATGAAAGTGCTCCCAGGCAATCCCCTGGGGATCGGTGATCCAGTGCTTGTCGCTGCGTGCATAGCAGCAGGTGGTGGCGCCTTCGTCGAGCATCGCCAGGTCGGCGGCCCTGGCGCGTGCCTTGAGCGCATCCAGCTCCTCGGCCTCATCCACTTGGAAGCCCAGGTGGTCCAGGCCGGCTTTCTCGCCTCGCGTCGAAATGGCGAAGTTCACCCGGGGCTCATCCAGCATCCACTTCGCGTAGTCGCTTTCCACGCGGGCGGGCTCGGCACCAAACAGCTGGGAATAGAACGCGATGTTCTTGGCCAGATCGTCGACGTGCATATGGACATGGAAGCGTTTCATCGTGGACTCCGTTCAGCAGTTGCAGGGCAAGGCATCCACCGTGGCGCATGCGGCGCCCTGGCAGCAGTTTTCGGTAAGGTAGGCGAGCAGGTCGTTCATCGCCGCAAAGGACGCCCGGTACAGCACATTGCGGCCCAGGCGCTCCTGGCTGACCAGCTCGGCATGGGACAGCTCCTTGAGGTGGAACGACAGCGCGTTGGGTGCGATACCCAACTGTTCGGCCAAGGCGCTGGGCGTAAGCCCCGCAGGGCCGGCGACTACCAGGGCGCGGAAAACGCGCAGGCGCGCTTCATGGGCCAGGGCCGAAAGCGATCGGATGACTTGGGTTTCTTGCATACATCAATAATACAACTATTGTTGAATTGTTGATGAAAAAATGAGGGCGGCCGTGCGGCTCCATTGCGCAAGCTCCGTGCGGAACGCCACTGAACACGCCGCGCGTCACGCAGATAACTCGTTGATTTCTCACGTCCTCGCAAGCCATGCACCATCGATCCTTAGAGAGATGCGCCACTGAACTTTCGTCTGTACGGAAAACGCGCCACTGCACTTTAGTTTTTTGGCCAGCAAGGCTGAGGAGCGAGCTATCGGCCGAGGCGCAAGGGCTCAGGGCCGATGTGCGGCGGCGTCGCGGGTTGCCATGGGCTCTTGTGTGGCAGCTACCCGTTGCCGTCGTTTGTCGCAGGCCTGTCGGTGTCGGCTTTGCCTCGGCAGCTGCCGCCCCCCGCCGCCGGGCGAACTCACGCTGCATGGCGCCAAGCAGTCCTTAGCCCCTGCGACAAGCGCTGGCCCAAATGGTGGGGCTACTCGAAGGCTAGGACATTCTCCGGGCGCTCGCCCCGTGCCAGTGATCGTCTCACCCCCACTCAAACTTGCAGTCCCGAAACACGGATGGACGGCCAGGCTCGCCATGACACCCTGACAGCTCTACCCTCGCAAACATCGCCATCAACGGCGGACAGCACATCCACTGATGCTGACGACGTTCACACGGGGCGCAGCTGAAAACATTTCAGAACTTCATAGACACCGCCACGCGCATATTCCGCGCCTCCCCGTAGTACGACGAGGTCGAAACCCCTTGGTACTTGCGGTCGAAGACGTTGTAGAGGTTGGCCGAGACCGTGAGCTTCGGATTGATGGCGTATTGCACCATCAGGTCGGCCACAGCATAGCTTTTCTGCTCGACACGGCTGACGTTGGGCAGGCCCAGGAAGGAGAGGTCGCTCCAGGTTCCGCTTTGCCAGCGCGCGCCGCCGCCCACGGTCAGGCCGTGGCCTATGTGAGGCAGGCGGTAGGTGGTGAACAGCTTGAGGGTGTTGCGCGGGATTTCGGGGTTCAGGCGGTTGCGCTCGGCGTCGCGCGCGATGTTGCGGGCAAAGCCGACGGAGGCGTTCCAGTGGCGGCGGATTTCGCCGGTCATCTCCACCTCGAAGCCACGCGTTTCGGCGCCCTTGACGGCACGGTAGGCCTGCTCGCCATTGGGCGCGTAGCTGCCCGTGATGGCCTGGGCCACGTTGTCCTGCAGCAGGCGGTAGATGGCGGCTCCCACCTGCAGGCGCTTGTCCAGCAGCTCGCCCTTGAGGCCCAGCTCGTAGCTGCGGCCCAGGAGGGGATCGAGCTTTTTGCCGTGGATGTCCAGGCTGCTCTGCGCCTGGAAAATATCGGTATAGCTGGCATAGGCCGACCAATCGCGGCCCACGTCCAGCACCAGGCCGGCGAAGGGCGTGAGCTTGCCGTTTTCGGCCATGGCGCTGCCGCTGGTCTCGCCGCTGGCGAAATCGGTGTAGCTGTCGCGACGCTTCCAGTTCGTGATGCGTGCGCCCGCGATGACGGACAGCCGGTCCGTGGGGCGCAGCTGCAGCGATCCGTAAGCACTGCTGCTGCGTTCCACGGCCGCGCTGCGGCCTAGTACCGGGTTGTCGGGCTGCACCGGCGTGCGGCCATCCCAGGTGAAGATGTTGTCTATGGTGTTGTCCCAGCCGGGGAAGGCCCAGCGGCCATGCGAGCCGCTGTCGTTGCGCGTGCGCGCCACACTGGCGCCGAAGGCGGCCTGGTGCTGACGTCCCAGCAGCTGGAAGGGACCGGAAGCCGTGAGGTCCAGCGTGTCCTGCCGAGGCCGCCCCGTCCACCAGGCGGCCCACAGGCCGGCACCTGCGCCGGTGGTGCGGTCCACAGGCTGTTCATTGGTCCAGCCCGGAATCTCGTCATAGCTGCTGCGGTCGAGCGTGTAGATGGCCTTCAGGCGCCAGTCGCTGGCCATGCGGTGCTCGAGCGAGGCGAAGACGCTGCGGTAGTCCCGCCGTGCCGAGGCCCAGCGCGCGCCCGAGGACGCGGAGCGGCTCCAATCGATGCGCGTGCCATCCGTGTAGAAGAAAGGCCGGCCCCCACGGCCTACGCCAGAAGCGTCGTAGTCCTGCGCGGAAAAGCCCACGGTGGCCAGCGTGGACGGCGACAGGTCAGCCTCCACCACGCCGTACAGCGAGCGGCTGCGGTCCTGCTCGTAGTCGACCTTGGAATGGCGGTTCTGCGATACGGCCACGATGCGCCCGCGCACCGATCCGGAGGCGTTGAGCGGCGATGACAGATCCACCTCGGCACGTGCGAAATCCCAGGAGCCTGCCGTGAGCCTGGCGCTGCCCTGGAACTCGGCCGTGGGCAGCTTGCGCACCAAGTTGATGGTGGCGCCGGGCGTGCCCGCGCCGCTCATCAGCCCCGAGGCGCCGCGCACGACTTCGACGCGGTCGAACATGGCCATGTCGCTGGTCTGGAAGATGGCCGGGTAGTCGCTGAACAGGCGGTTGACGCCATCGACCTGGAAGTTCTTGATCTGAAAGCCCCGCGCGAAGAACTGGTTGGTGTCGCCGCCCGTGGGACCGTACTGCGCATAGCTCAGGCCCGTGGTCTGGCGGGCGATGTCTTCCTGCAGCACGATGCCCTGGTCGTCCATGCGCTGGCGCGTGATCACGCTGACCGACTGCGGCGTCTCGCGCAGCGACAGGGACAGGCCCGTGGCGGCCCGCGATTCGCTGGCGGCGTAGGACTGCGTGCCCTCGGTGACGGCGCTGCGCTCGGCCTGGGCGGTGACGCGCACCTCGGCCAGCGTGGCCGCGCCGGTGGGCGTTCCCACGGCCAGGGACGGTCGCACCACAAAGCCGCCGCCCTCGCGCGGCAGGGCCTGCAGGCCCGTGCCGGCCAGCAGCGCGGACAGGGCCTGGTCCACGGTTCGATCACCCTGCACGCCGGGGCTGGTCCTGTCTACGGTCTGGGCGGTGGAGAAGGACAGCAGGATGCCCGCCTGGGCGCCAAAGCGATTGAGCGTGGCGGTCAGCGGCCCGGCAGGAATGTCGTAGCGCTGCACTGCCTGGGCGTGGGGCTGTGCCTGTGCGTGGGGCTGTGCCTGTGCGTGGGCCTGCGCCGGGGCAAGCACCGCCACCAGCGGCAGTGCCAGAACGGCGGGGCGCAAGGCCTGCCGCAGTTGAAATGCCAGTCGTGTGGCGCGAAAAGTCGGGTGATGGCCCATGGTGTGCGTGTCCCTCGGTCCTGGATGGTTGGCAATGGAATGCGGGCGCAGGAAAAAGCGCTTCATCTCCATTGCCCCGCGAGACGCGAAAAGCGATCAGCCAGGATCGACAAGAGCCAGGAAATCAGGCCGGCTCGACCACCACCCAGTAGCGCGTGGCCGTGCGCAGGCGCACCGGCAGGGTGGCCAGCAGCATGGCCAGCACCTGGTCGGTGTCGGCCAGCGGATAGGTGCCGCTGACGGGCAGCTGCGCCACGGCGCCATCGCAGCCCAGGTGGCCGGGCCGGTAGCGCGACAGCTGGTCCAGGAACTCGGCCAGCGGCATGTCCTGGGCCACCAGCATGCCGCGCGTCCAGGCTGCCAGGGCCGGATCGGCGGGCCCGGCCGGCGTGGTGGCCTGAGCGTCGAACTGCGCCTGCTGGCCTGTTTGCAGCAGATGGAGGTGGCCGGGCCGTTCGCGGGGCGCGATCTCCGTGGCGCCTTCAAAGACCGCAACCCGGCTGGGCCCCTGGCCGCGCTGGCGCACGACGAAGCGCGTGCCCAGGGCACGTATGCGGCCATGGCGGGTTTCGACGAGCAAGGGCGGCGCACTATCCTTCAGGCCCTGGGCCGTGGCCACCTCGATGTCGCCGCCGCGCAGGCGCACCAGGCGCTGCTGCGGGCTGAAATCCAGGTCGACCGCGCTGTCGGCATTCATCTGCAGCTGGGTGCCGTCCGGCAGGCGCAGGCTGCGCCGCCGGGCCGTGCCCGTGCGCAGGTCCGCCCCCAGGCCGGCCAGCCAGTCGCCCGAGGATGCCGGACCTCTCCATGCCACGGCACCGGCACCCGCGCCCGTGAACAGCAGCACGGCCAGGCTGCGCACCGCCAAGCGCCGCCCGCGCCCGCGTGCCGTGCGCGCGGCCTGGGCCAGGGCCACGCTGGCCGGCGTACCGGACAGCGGCTGCAGGCGTGCGCCCATGGCCTCTATGCGCAGCCAGGCGCGCTCATGGTCGGGATGGGATTCGCGCCAGTGCTGCAGGCGCTGCACCAGCATCTCGCGCGTGCCGGCGCTGTGATCATCGGACTGCAGCTCCACCAGCCATTCGGCGGCCTGCTCGCGCACCGCAAGAGGAATGGGCAGGCTCATGCGCCGTCGTCGTCCAGAAAGCAGACTTGCACCACGGCCCGCGCGATATGGCGGCGCACGGTGGGCACGGAAAGGCCCAGTTCAGCCGCGATGTCGGCCTGCCTCATGCCGTCGATCTGCGACAGCAAAAAGGCCTGGCGCACGGGCAGTGGGAGCAGGGCCAGCAGGCGGTCCACCTCGACCAGGGTCTGCAGCACGATGGCGCGGTGCTCGGGGGACTGGGCCACGGCCTCGGGCATGAGGGCCAGGGCGTCCAGATAGGCCTGCTCCACGCAGCGCTTGCGGTAGAGGTTGGCGGCCAGACCCTGGGCAATGGTCATCAGCAGGGCACGCGGTTCGCGAATGGCCTGGATCTCGGCGCCGCTACGGCCCAGCAGGCGCACATAGGTGTCCTGGGTCAGATCGGCCGCATCAAAGGCATTGCCCAGGCGCTTGCGCAGCCAGCCCAGCAGCCAGCCGTGGTGGTCGGAGTAGAGAGTGGCGACATCGGGAACAAGGGCGCGGTCGGCGGCGGGCATGGGAAAGCGGCACGAGTGAAGCAGGAGGAAAGGCACCGGGGCAATATGCAGCGGCAAACAAGAATGCTTCTTATTTTCATTGTATCCAAATCCTACATCGTCATTGCACCAACCTGCGCACCAACGCCTGAGTGCGGACGCTCGGCGCGAGCACCATCGTGGGCTGATTCCACCTTCGTTGAAACCAGTCGGAGCGACGGCATTGAGTCGACCGGAATCAGCGGTGCAGCGCGAAATGGGGCCTTCGAGGCGAAGCACGGCGCACCGAAGAATCGACTGGCCACTTCCAAACGGTGAAGCGGTCGTCCGACAATGGAAGCCTTCAACGGCCGGTGTTGGTCGTCCCTGTCACTCTCGCTTTGCACAGTGAAGGGCGTAGATCAGCCTGAGGCCATCGTTAGAAAGTCTGCAGTTGCCAACTGCTCCGCAGCGATTGCTGCTGCTCACGGCCACCTCGTGACCTATCAGTTGCAGCCACATGGTGGTCATCCAAGCTTCAGGGCTGGCGGCATCGCCAGATGCTTCGCTCCTCATCCGCGCCTGATCAAGGACAGTCACTCTGCACGGCTGGCTGATCTTGGGTGCGCTCAGCACCACGGCCAGCGCGCCTTCGATGCGACGTCAGGTCACAGCCCGCAAGGCTGCATGGTGATTCAGCGACAGCCTTTCGCCGGAAGTTCTGTGTGCTCCTGCAGGCCGCGCTTCGCCGCTGGCCAGCGCGGGCGCGCCCCGAAAAACTAAAGATCAGTGGCGGAAAAGCTAATGTGTAGTGGCGTTCCGCACTCCGCGCCGGATGTGCCGTCTTGCGGCACATCCGGCCCTACCCCTTGAAACCTGGCCGAATTGCCTTATTATTAGCACTCGTTGGGTATGAGTGCTAACAATCCTCTGTCCCACATTGCTTCGAATGCCGGCCCGCCGGGCCGGCAAGTCTTTGTTTCAACTTTGTTGATGATTTAGGAGTTGGTATGAACCTGCGTCCCCTGCACGATCGCGTGATCGTCAAGCGCCTCGAAAACGAAACCAAGACGGCTTCGGGCATCGTGATCCCCGACAACGCCGCCGAGAAGCCCGACCAGGGCGAAGTGCTGGCAGTGGGTCCCGGCAAGAAGAACGACAAGGGTGAAGTGATCGCCCTGAACGTGAAGGTCGGCGACCGCGTTCTGTTCGGCAAGTACAGCGGCCAGACCGTCAAGGTCCATGGCGACGAACTGCTGGTGATGAAGGAAGACGACCTGTTCGCGGTCGTCGAAAAGTAATCCACGCGCTTCGAAACCGCACTTTCCAACTGAATCCGGAGAATTGAAATGGCAGCAAAAGACGTAGTTTTCGGCGGCGAAGCACGCGCCCGCATGGTTGAAGGCGTGAACATCCTGGCCAACGCGGTCAAGGTCACGCTGGGCCCCAAGGGCCGCAACGTGGTGTTGGAGCGCTCCTTCGGCGCCCCCACCGTGACCAAGGACGGCGTGTCGGTCGCCAAGGAAGTGGAACTCAAGGACAAGCTGCAGAACATGGGCGCCCAGCTCGTGAAGGAAGTGGCCTCCAAGACCAACGACATCGCCGGTGACGGCACGACCACCGCCACCGTGCTGGCACAGGCCATCGTCCGCGAAGGCATCAAGTACGTGGCCGCCGGCCTGAACCCCATGGACCTCAAGCGCGGCATCGACAAGGCTGTCGCCGCCCTGGTGGAAGAGCTGAAGAAGCAATCCAAGGCCACCACCACCTCCAAGGAAATCGCCCAGGTCGGCTCGATCTCCGCCAACTCCGACGAATCCGTGGGCAGCATCATTGCCGAAGCCATGGACAAGGTCGGCAAGGAAGGCGTGATCACCGTTGAAGAAGGCAAGTCGCTGGCCAACGAACTCGACGTCGTCGAGGGCATGCAGTTCGACCGCGGCTACCTGTCGCCCTACTTCATCAACAACCCCGAAAAGCAGGTTGCCCTGCTGGACAACCCCTTCGTGCTGCTGTTCGACAAGAAGATCAGCAACATCCGCGACCTGCTGCCCACGCTGGAAGCCGTGGCAAAGGCCGGCCGTCCCCTGCTGATCATTGCAGAAGACGTCGAAGGCGAAGCCCTGGCAACGCTGGTGGTCAACACCATCCGCGGCATCCTGAAGGTTGTGGCTGTCAAGGCTCCTGGCTTCGGCGACCGCCGCAAGGCCATGCTGGAAGACATCGCCATCCTGACGGGCGGCAAGGTCATCGCTGAAGAAGTGGGCCTGGCGCTGGACAAGGTGACCCTGGAAGACCTGGGCCAGGCAGTGCGCATCGAAATCGGCAAGGAAAACACCACCATCATCGACGGTGCTGGCCAAGCTGCTGAAATCGAAGCCCGCGTCAAGCAGATCCGCATCCAGATCGAAGAAGCCACCAGCGACTACGACCGCGAAAAGCTGCAAGAGCGCGTGGCCAAGCTGGCCGGCGGCGTGGCCGTGATCAAGGTCGGCGCTGCCACCGAAGTCGAGATGAAGGAAAAGAAGGCCCGCGTTGAAGACGCCCTGCACGCTACCCGCGCTGCTGTGGAAGAAGGCATCGTGGCCGGCGGCGGCGTGGCTCTGCTGCGTGCCAAGCAAGCCGTGGGCGAACTGAAGACCGGCGACGCCGAGCAGGACGCCGGCATCAAGCTGATCATGAAGGCCATCGAAGCGCCCCTGCGCGAAATCGTGGCCAACGCCGGTGGCGAGCCCTCGGTGGTGGTCAACGCCGTGCTGAACGGCTCGGGCAACTACGGCTTCAACGCCGCCAACGACACCTACGGCGACATGCTGGAAATGGGTATCCTGGACCCGACCAAGGTGACGCGTACGGCCCTGCAGAATGCCGCTTCCGTGGCATCGCTGCTGCTGACGACCGAAGCCATGATCGCCGAGTCCCCCAAGGCTGAAGGCGCCCCCGCCATGCCCGACATGGGCGGCATGGGTGGCATGGGCGGCATGGGCATGTAATTGCCCGCCGCAACCGGGCAGGCCTTGCGCCATGCCCGGTTTGCCCCGCAAGAAAAAGGCCGCCCTCGGGCGGCCTTTTTCATTGCATGAACGCTGTTGCCGATGTCCTCAGGACACGGCCTGGCCCCAGGCCCGGCCCAGGCGCGCCACGGCCTCGGTGATCTGGGGCACGGTGGGCGCCGCATACGACAGGCGCATGCACAGGCCGGCCTGCTGCGCCGCCTCGGCCGGGAAGAAGGCCTTGCCTGGCACATAGAGCACGCCCTGCTCCACAGCGGCCGTGAACAGCGCCCGGGCCAGGGCCTCGGGCTCGCCCGCATGCCGTTGTGGCGGCAGCAGCTGCGCCCAGACGAACATGCCGCCCGCAGGCCGCACGAAGCGGATCTGCTCGCCCAGGGCCGACTGCATACCCGAGCACAGCGCATCCATGCGCGCCGCGTACTCGGCGCAGGCCTGGGCCAGCTGGGGTGCATAGCGGCCCGAGCGCAGATAGTGCGCGGCGATCATCTGCGCCAGCGGCGAGGTGCACAGGTCGGCCGTCTGCTTGGCGATGGTGCAGCGGCGCAGCAATTGGGCGTCGGCCAGCATCCAGCCGATGCGCAGCGCCGGTGCCACGGTCTTGGACAGGCTGGACAGGTAGACCACGGGGTTGGACTGGGCGCCGCACTGCGCCAGGCCTGTTTCGTAGATCGACGGCTCGCGCTGGCCGGTAAAGCGCAGCTCGCCATAGGGATCGTCCTCGACGATGGCAAAGCCGTGCTGGCGCGCCAGCGCCACCAGGGCCTCGCGCCGCGCCGCGGGCAGCAGCGTGCCGCCCGGGTTGGAGAAGTTGGGCACGGTGTAGAGCAGCTTGGGGCGGCGCGCATGGGGCCACTGCGCCAGCAGGCTGGCCAGGGCACCGGTGTCCAGGCCGTGTTCATCCGTGGGCACGGCCACGACCTGTGCCTGGGCCAGCTTGAGCGTCTGCAGCGTGGCCGGGTAGGCGGGCACCTCGACCAGCACCGGATCGCCAGGCTCCACCAGCACCTTGACCAGCAGGTCGAAGGCCTGTTGCGAGCCCGTGGTCACGATCATGTCGGCCGGCGTGCAGGCAATGCCGCGCGTGGCGCACAGCGCGGCCAGGGCTTCGCGCAGCGGCAGCTGGCCTTCGCTGGCGCCGTACTGCAGGCTGGCGGCAGCGTCCTGCTGCAAAGCGGCCATCGCGGCCTGTTGCAGGCCTTCGGCATCGAACAGGCTGGGCGAGGGATAGCCGCCCGCCAGCGAGAGCATGCCGGGGCGGCTCAGATAGGGAAACAGCTCGCGTATGGGCGAGCCTTCGGGATGTGCGAACAGCGGGTTGAACAGATGGGCGGTGGGCGACTGAATGCCCAGGTCTGCAGTGCTCATGAAGGCCTCTTGCGGCTTTGCAAAAAACAAAGGGGCGCGTGCACAGGCCTGGCGCCTGCGCATGCGCCCCGGGAAAGGGGATACAGGGTGGATGCCGGCCAAAGCCGGCATCCAGGCAGCCGGTCAGGCCACAGCCTGGGCGGCCTGGGTGCGCAGCGCGCTGCGCAGCTGGTCGATGGATCGCTGCTGCGCCTGCTCGTACAGCGCGATCTCGTCATGCACGCGCGCACCCAGGTCGGCCTCGAAGGCCTGCTGGGCCGCATGGGCCGCATACTGCTTTTGCTCTTCGCCGCCCAGGTTGGACTGGAAGATGCCGGCCGCGCTCACGGGCAGGAAGTCCTCGTAGACGATGGGCTCGGCCTGGGCCAGGCCACGGGCGATCAGGGCGTCCAGGTCCGAGGCGGCGGCCGCTGCGGCCTCGCCTGCGGCCAGGGCGGCTCCCTCATCGCTCAGCGTGAAGCGGTAGAAGGCCAGGTCCTGGCGGCGCAGTTGCTCATGGGTGTCGGGGAAAGCCTCGAAGACCTGGGCCAGCCGGCTGCCGTAGTCGGGTGCGGCACTGCCCGCGCTGCCCATGTCGCGCACCTGGGCCAGCAACTGGTCGTAGAGCGCGCGGCCCTTGCGCGTGAGCGCAACGCCGCGCTGCTCGATCTCGCCGAAGCGCGCCGTGTGCGAGCCTGCGCCCGTGGCATCGCCGGCAAAACGCACGGTCTCCTTGAGCGCCTTGAAGCTGGTCTGGCGCAGCAGGATGGGGCAGGCGCGGCGCGGCGGGCCTTCGACCACGTCCTTGGCGTCCATGCCGCGTGCGGGCATGGCGGCCTGGGCCGCGTCGATGTCCAGGGTGCGCGGCGTCAGGTGGTTGATGTGCGGGCCCTTGAAGCAGACCACGTCGGCGATCAGGCGGTGGGCCTTGTGCAGCGCGTCATAGGTGGCGCCGTCCACGGTGGATTCGCTGTGCCAGCGGAAGGTCTCCAGCGCCTCGCCGACGAATTCATCGGCCTCGGCATCGGTGAGGCCGCCGTTGGCCTCGGACTGGGCGATCAGTGCCAGCGCGCGCTCGGTGAAGATGTTGCGGCGCGCCAGGATGGCGGCGGCCTGGGCGCGCAGCGCCTCGTCGGCGATCAGGTCCAGGCGCAGCAGCGAGGTGAAGACGCGGAAAGGGTTGGCCAGCAGCGCGGCATCGCTGACGGGACGGAAGGCCGTGGAGTGCACGGGCACGCCGGCCACCGACAGGTCGTAGTAGCCCACGGGCTCCATGCCCATGATGGCGAACAGGCGGCGCAGCATGGACAGCTCGGCGGCCGTGCCCACGCGGATGGCGCCGTGGCGCTCCACGCCCAGGCGGGCCAGCTCGCCACTGCGCTGCATCCGGGCCAGCAGCTCAGGCTCGGCCTGCAGGGTGCGCTGGTTGATGTCGGCCACGAGTTCGATCAGCGTGCCGTACTGGGGCACTTCATCGCGGTACATCTCGGACATGGCGCTGGAAAAGCGCGCGCGGATCTCGTCGGAAGGCACGAAGGCGTTGGCGGACGTAGAGGACATGGTGCTCGTGGGGACTGATGGTGGGGCCGCAGATCAGCCTGCGGCATGGTGAATTCCTGGCATGCATGCTAGGTCTGCGCCTTGAGCCTGGTCAAACGATAATCGGGCCCATAGGTCATTCCCAAACAGAATGCCCCTCCCACGATTGCCCCACCGCTCCCTGCCATGCTGCTGTCCCGCCGTTTCCTGCCCCCCATGTCCCTGCTGTGCGCCTTCGAGGCGGCGGCCCGGCACCAGAGCTTCACGGCAGCTGCGGCCGAGCTGCACCTGACGCAAAGCGCCGTCAGCCGCCAGATCCGAGCGCTGGAGGAGCGGCTGGAGGCAGAACTCTTTGTGCGCGAGCGCCAGACCGTGCGCCTGAGCCCGGCCGGCCAGGCCTATGCGCAGGAAATCCGGGGCGCGCTGATGCGCATCTCCACGGCCACGCTGGGCTTTCGGGCCAACCCGCGCGGCGGCAGCCTGAACCTGGCCATCCTCCCCACCTTCGGCACGCGCTGGCTGGCGCCGCGCCTGCCGCAGTTCTTCAGCGCCCACCCGGGCATCACCATCAACCTGACGACGCGGCTGTCCCAGTTCGACTTCCAGCTCGAAGCCGTGGACGCCGCCATCCATTTCGGCCTGCCGCACTGGCCGGGCGCCGAGCTGGCCTTTCTGATGAGCGAGACCGTGGTGCCTGCCTGCAGCCCCGCCCTGCTGGCCCAGCATGGCTTTGCCCAGCCCCAGGACCTGCTGCAGGCGCCGCTGCTGCACCTGGCCTCGCGCCCCGATGCCTGGCAGCGCTGGCTGTCCGTGCACCATGCGCCCATGGCCGAGGGCCAGGGCATGCTGTTCGACCAGTTCGCCACCGCCGCCCAGGCCGCCATCGCCGGCGTGGGCGTGGCCTTGCTGCCGCGTTTTCTGATCGAGCGGGAACTGGCCCAGGGCGATCTGGTGCGTGCCCTGCCCCATCTGCCCGAGATGGAAAGCGCCGAGCGCTACTACCTGGCCTGGCCCACGAGCCGCGGCAACTACCCGCCGCTGCAAAGCCTGCGCGAGTGGCTGCAGCAGGCAGCCCAGGATTTCATGCGGGACGGCCCGCAGCCCTGACGCCTGCAGCGCCTGCCACCAGCGCCTGCAGCGCGGCCACCGGCAACTGCCCGGCCAGGCCGATGGCCACGATGGCGGGCACCTGCTGCTGCGCGGGCGCTGATGCGGCACGCAGCCGGCCGCTGCGCCCGGCAAATTGAAGCTCGCTCCACTGGCCCGCCCCGGTCTGCACCACGCCCTTGAGCCGCAGCACGCCAGCCGGCATGGCCTGCAGCCACGCCTGCAGGGCCGTCTCGGACAGCACCCCGGGCGGCTGGCAGGACCAGGTCTCGAACTGCCGGCCATGCAGGGGGCGCGCAGTGCCAGTACCCCATGAGACCTCCCGCGCACCACGCAGCAGGGCTGCGCCGCTGAGCAGCTCCACGGGCACCCGGGCTTCGCGCACATCGCAGCGTTGCGCGGCTGGCGCGTGGCTGGCTATCCAGCCGTGCACGCGCTCCAGGGTCCGGGTATCGGCCAGATCGGTCTTGTTGACGATGACCAGGTCGGCCCGGGCCACCTGGCGCTGCAGCGTGTCGGCCAGCAGCGGATCGGCGGCCTGCGAGAGCAAGGTGCCGGCATCCAGCACCACGATGACTCCATCGAGCGCCAGACCCGGATCGGCCAGGCCCAGTTGGGCAATGCGCCAGGGGTCGGAGACGCCGCTGGCCTCGACCACCACGGCGTCGAAGCGCTCGCGCTGCTGCAGCACGCCGATCAGGGCCATGGAGAGGTCATCGCCGATCTGGCAGCACACGCAGCCATTGGTCAGCGCGATGGTGTCGCCGCTGTGGGCCTTGATCAGGCCTGCATCGATGTTGAGCGCACCGAAGTCGTTGACCAGCACGGCCAGCCGCTGCCCATCCGCATGACGCAGCCAGTGGTTGAGCAGCGTGGTCTTGCCGGCGCCCAGGAAGCCGCCGATGACCGTGAACGGCAACCGCTGTCCCATGTCATGCCGCCTTGAAGACGCGCCCCGACAGCACCGTGCCCCAGACCCTGAGGTCCTTGAGCACCATGGGGTCCAGGGACAGCGGATCGTCCTCCAGCACGCAGAAGTCGGCGCGCTTGCCGCATTCGATGCTGCCGATCTCGTGGTCCAGCTTCAGTGTCCAGGCCGCGCCCAGCGTGACGGCATGCAGGGCCTGGGCCACGGTCAGGCGCTCGGCCGCGCCCAGCACGCGGCCCTTGGGCGTGAGCCGGTGGACCGCGCACCAGGCGGTGAACAGCGGCCCCAGCGGCGTGACGGGCGCATCCGAGTGAATGGCCAGCGGCACACCGGCAGACAGCGCGCTGGCGCAGGCATCGAGCCGCATGGCCCGGTCCGGCCCCATGGTCATCTCGTAGTGCTGGTCGCCCCAGTACCAGAGGTGGTTGGCGAACAGGTTGGCGCACAGGCCCAGCGCCGCCATGCGGCGAAACAGCGGCGCATCGATCATCTGGCCATGCTGCAGCGTATGGCGATGGTCGGGCCGGGGGGCGCGGGCCAGCACGCGGCCTATGGCGTCGATGGCGGCTTCGCTGGCCTCGTCGCCATTGGTGTGCGTATGAATGAGCAGGCCCGCGCGGTGGTAGGTCTCGAAATCGGCCTCGTACTGCGCGGGCGCGGTGACCCAGATGCCGTTGGGCGCGCCGTTGTAGTGACCGGGCCAGCGCAGGCGGGCCGAAAAGCCCTGGATGGAGCCGTCCAGCATCATCTTGACCAGGCCGTAGCGCAGCCGGTCGGTGTTGCGCGCCATGAGCGCGCGCACATGCCCGGCACCGGCCTCGGCGCCATGCGTGCCGTGAAAAGCCTGGAAGGCCGGCAGGATGCGGATGGGCACCTGGTCATCGGCCAGCGCGGCCTCCAGCACGCGGCAGTCCTGCTCGCCCAGCCTGTTGACCAGGTCGGTGGCCGTGGTCACACCCTGGCGGCAGGCCAGGCGCGCAAAGGAGCGCACGCCGGCCTCGGTCATGGGCGCCAGCAGGCCGGCGTTGCCGATCTTGCGCAGCACCAGGAACATGGCGGCCGGCTCCTGCAGCTCACCCGTGGGCTCTCCGGCCAGGGCGTGGCCGGGCGCAAAGCGCACCACGCCCTCGACCTCGTTGTCACGCGTGATCTCGGCCAGGCGCAGCATGGCGCTGTTGACGTTCATCAAATGGCCGTTGGCGTGCGAGATCACGACGGGACGGCCTGCGGCGGCCCGGTCCAGGTGCTCCACCGTCATGCGCTCGCCGCCAAAGTAGATGGGATCGAACCCCCAGGCGATCAGCGGCTGCCCAGGCGGCAGGCCCTGCGCATCCATGCGCGACGCCACCTCGGCCAGGCGGTCCACCACGGCATCCATGGAGCGCAGGCCGGGCCAGGTCTTGCCATCGGGGTCGCGCCGGTCGAACCAGCCCGTGTATGTCCAGTCCCACATGCTGCCTTCCTTGAGGTGGCAGTGGCCCTCCACCAGGCCGGGCAGCAGCACCTGGTCGGCGAAGCGCTCGTCGATGCGGCATTCGCCCCAGGCCGTGCAGCGCGCAAGGTCCCCGACCGCGAGGATGCGCCCGTCGCGCACGGCCACGTGCGTGGCCTCGGGCTGCATGGGGTTCATGGTGATGATCTTGCGGGCGGCGTAGACGGTGATGCTCATGGTGGCGGTTGCTTCGGGTTCAAAGGGCCAGCGGCGCGCGCGGCACGCCATCGATGTGGTCCACGCGGATGCAGCGCACCCAATGGCCGGGGGCGGCTTCGCGCAGCGGTGGCGCCTCGGCCGAGCACGCAGGCACGGCCACGGGGCAGCGCCCGGCGAAGCGGCAGCCCGCGGGCGGGTCGATGGGACTGGGCGGATCGCCGGCCAGCCGGATGCGCCGCGCCGCGCGCTCACGCCCGCCGCGCACCGTGGGCACGGCCGACATCAGGGCCACGCTGTAGGGGTGCAGCGGCCGCGCGAAGAAGGCCTGGCGCGGTGCGCGCTCCACGATCTGGCCCAGGTACATGACGGCGATGTCGTCGCAGATGTGCTCGACCACGGCCATGTCGTGCGAGATGAACAGGTAGCTCAGGCCCAGCTCGCGCTGCAGGCGCGCCAGCAGGTTGAGGATCTGGGCGCGGATGGCGATGTCCAGCGCCGACACGGGCTCGTCGCAGACCACCAGTTCGGGCCGCGTGGCCAGGGCGCGCGCGATGTTGATGCGCTGGCGCTGGCCGCCCGAGAACTGGTGCGGGAACAGCTGGCGCTGTTCGGGCCGCAGGCCGACCTGGGTGAACAGCTCGGCCACGCGCGCCTCGCGCTCGGCCGGCGTGCCCACGTCCATCAGGTCCAGCGGAGCGCGCACCGCATCGCCCGCGCGCTGTCGCGGATTCAGCGAGGAGAACGGGTCCTGGAACACGATCTGCATGCGCCGCCTCGCCTGGCGCAGGGCCTCGCCCGACAGGCCGCCCAGGTCGGTATCGCCCAGCTGCATGCGGCCCGCCGTCACGGGCGCCAGGCGCATCACGGCCAGCGCCGTGGTCGTCTTGCCCGAGCCCGACTCGCCCACCACGGCCAGCGTGCTGCCGCGCCGCAGGCTGAAGGACACGCCGTCCACGGCCTTGACCACCTCGGGCCTGCCGAACAGGCCCTTGCCCGGGCGCGGAAAGTGGACCTGGAGATCGTCCACCTGCAAGAGGGTATCGTCCATGCGTGCGTTCATGCCAGGGCCTCCGTATGGGCTCGGATGCGGGAAGCGGGAGCGTGCAGCCAGCAGGCCACGCCGTGGGATGGATCATCCAGCGCGACCAGCGGCGGCGCCTCGCTGGCGCAGCGCGGCTGGGCCTCGCGGCAGCGCGCACGAAAGGCGCAGCCGCTGCCCAACTCCCAGATCGAGGGCACGACGCCGGGGATCTCGGGCAGCTCGGTGCGCCCGCCTGACTGGCTGCTGCCCAGCTCGGGCAGGCAGGCGATCAGGCCGCGCGTGTACGGATGGGCGGGCGCTGAAAGCACCTGCTCGCAGCGGCCCTGCTCGATCACACGGCCCGCATACATGACCATGACACGGTCAGCCATCTCGGCCACGGCTCCCATGTCGTGCGTGATCAGCACGATGGCCGTGCCCTTGTCGCGCTGCAGCTCGCGCAGCAGGTCGAAGATCTGCGCCTGCACGGTCACGTCCAGCGCCGTGGTGGGCTCGTCGGCGATCAGGATGTCGGGCCGGCAGGCCAGGGCCATGGCGATCATCACGCGCTGGCGCATGCCGCCCGACAGCTGGTGCGGGTACTCGTGCACGCGCCGCTCGGGCGCGGGGATGCCGACCTGCCGGAGCATCTCCACCGCGCGCTGGCGCGCGGCGGCCGCGTCCAGGCCAGCGTGCAGGCGCAGCGGCTCGGCGATCTGCTCGCCCACGGTGAGCACCGGGTTCAGCGAGGTCATCGGCTCCTGGAAGATCATGGAGATGCGGTTGCCGCGCACCTGGCGCATATGGGCCTCGCCGGCGGCCACCAGGTCCTCGCCCTGGAAGCGCACCTGCCCGCCCGTGATGCGGCCCGGAGGCGAGGGAATGAGGCGCAGCAGCGCCAGCGCCGTCATGCTCTTGCCGCAGCCGGATTCGCCGACCACGCACAGGGTCTCGCCCGCGCGCAGATGGAAATCCACGCCGTTGAGCACCGTGGCCTGGCCGCGCCGGCCCTGGAAGGCCACGCGCAGGCCGCTGACTTGCAGCAGGGGGGTATCGGTGTCCATCAGCGCTCCCTCAGCTTGGGGTTGAGTGCATCGTTGAGGCCGTCGCCGATCAGGCTGACGGCCAGCACGGTGACGAAGATGGCAGCACCAGGAAAGGCCACGGCCCACCAGCACGACAGCAGGTACTGGCGGGCCGACCCGATCATCAGGCCCCAGCTCATCTGGTTGGGGTCCCCCAGGCCCAGGAAGGACAGGCCGGCCTCGAACAGGATGGCGGCGCCCACGGCCAGCGTGGCCGACACCACCAGCGGCGGCAGCGCATTGGGCAGGATCACCTTCCAGATGATGCGGCCGTGGCGCGCGCCGATGGCGCTCTCCGCGCGCACGAATTCAAGCTGGCGGATGCGCATGAACTCGGCCCGCGTCAACCGCGCCGTGGCCGGCCAGCTGACGCTGCCGATGGCCAGCGTGACCGTCACCAGCGAGGGCGAGAACAGCGTGACCACCACCATGGCGAACAGCAGCGCAGGCAGCACCTGGAAGAACTCGGTCACGCGCATCAGCAGCGCATCGACGCGGCCGCCGTAGTAGCCGGCCATCGCCCCCAGCGTCACGCCGATGCACACCGACAGCAAAGCCGCGAAGGCGCCCACCATCAGCGTGGCGCGGCCGCCGTGGATGATGCCCGTGAGCACGTCGCGCCCCAGCTGATCGCTGCCCAGCCAGGCCTCCTCGCTGAACGGCGGGCTCAGCGGCATGGTGCGGATCTCGAACGGGTCCGCAGGCCAGATCCAGGGGCCGGCAATGGCCACCAGCAGCACGATGAGCAGCATGGCCATGCCGGCAATGGCCGAGGGGTTGCGCAGGAACATGCGCAGCGCCTCACGGGCCGGGTGCTCGGCATGGGCTGCGGCCTGCGGCGCGGCGACGCTCGGCACGGACACGGAAGGTGGTGTGATGGCATTCATGGTCTCAGGCCGCCTTGATGCGGGGATCGATCAGCCGGTAGCACAGGTCGGTGACGAGGTTCATCACGACCACGACGATGGAGGAGAACAGCAGCACGCCCAGGATGGTCGGGTAGTCGCGCCGCAGCACCGAGTCGAAGGCCAGCCGGCCCAGGCCCGGCCAGTTGAAGACCGTCTCCACGATGATGGCGCCGGCCATGACGTTGCCGAACTGCAGGCCCAGCATGGTCACCACGGGCAGCAGCGCGTTGCGCAGCGCATGGCGGTAGAGCACCACATGCTCGGCCAGCCCCTTGGCGCGCGCCGTGCGGATGTAGTCGGCGCCCAGCACGTCCAGCATGGACGAGCGCGACAGCCGGCTGTACTGCGCCAGGTAGACCAGGGCCAGTGTCAGCGCAGGCAGCACCAGGTGCCGGGCCACGTCCAGCAGGTCGGCAAGGCCCGCGCCGCCTGCGGCATCGGCCGAGCGCATGCCCGACACCGGCAGCACGGGCCACCAGGAGGCAAACGCCAGCACCAGCAGCATGCCGGTCCAGAACACGGGCGCCGCAAAGCCCACCAGGGACAGCACGGTGATGCACTGCGACAGCAGACCGTTGGGCCGGCGCGAGGACAGCACGCCCAGCAGCGTGCCCACCACGAAGGCCGTGAGCACGGCGGCCAGCACCAGCAGCAAGGTGGCGGGCACGCGCTCGGCAATCATCTGCGCCACCGGCAGGTTGAAGAAGTAGGAGTAGCCCAGATCACCACTGGCCACGCGCGCCAGGTAGATGCCCAGCTGCACGGGCAGCGGCCGGTCCAGCCCGTAGCGTGTGCGCAGCTCGGCCATGAGCTCGGGCTCCATGCCGCCGCTGGCGCCGGCAATGGTCTCCACGGGATCGCCGGGCGCCGCATGCACCAGCATGAAGTTCAGCACCACCACGGCCAGCACCAGCGCCAGGCCCTGCAGCAGCCGCTTGAGGAGTGTGCGAAGAAAAGCCATGGACTGCACCTCCCCGACTACTTCAGAAAGATCTCGTCATAGGGCGAGGCCGGCCCCCAGACCGTGGTCGGCAGGTTGCCCACGTTCTTGCGCGCAGCCGTGTGGTAGGGCGAGTTGTTGATGAAGATCACCGGCAGCTCGTCCGTCACGGTCTTCTGGAAGGCCGCATAGAGCTTCTTGCGCTCGGCCGCATCCAGCGTGCCGCTGGCCGTGTTCAGCAGCTCGTCCACCTTGGGATTGCGGTAGGACTGGGTGTTGGTCCAGACCACGGGCTTGATGTTGGTGGACAGGTAGCTGCGGTGCACGCCGATGACCGGGTCGCCCCAGTTGAAGACGATGTCCATGGACAGGTCGAAGTCATGCGTGGCCAGCCGCCGGGACCAGGCCGGGAAATCGGCCGAGGCCCTTACATCGACGGCGATGCCCACCTTCTTGAGCTGGGCGCGCACGTACTCGGCCACGTTCTTTTGCTGCTCGTCCGTGCCCGGCAGGTAGTCGATGCTGATCTTGAAGCGCTCGCCATTGGCCCCGGGCTTGAGGCCGGCCTCGTCCAGCAGGGCCGCCGACTTCTTGAGGTCCAGCGGATAGCGCACCAGGTCGGCCGAGGCAAAGGGGCTGGCCGCCACGATGGGGCCGTCGGCCACGGTGGCGAAGCCGCCCATCAGCGCCTTGGTGATGAAGTTCTTGTCGATGGCATGCGCAATGGCCTTGCGCACGCGCACATCGTCCAGCGGCTTCCTGTCGGTGTTGATGGCCAGCCAGTTGATCGAGCCTATGCCCTCGAAGCCCTGGCCGGTCAACGTGATCTGGGGATTGGTGGACAGGCGCTTCAGGTCGATGGAGGCCTGCAGGTAGGGCACCATCTGCACGTCGCCGCGCTCCAGGCTCAGCAGCAGGCTGGAGGAGTCGGGCACGATGTTGAAGACCAGCTTGTCCAGGTAGGGGCGGCCGGGCAGGAAGAACTTGTCGAAGCGCTCCATCACGATGCGCTGGCCCGCGCGGAACTCGGTCAGCTTGAACGGCCCCGAGCCCACCACGTCGGCGCTGTTGCGCGCATGGGTCTTGAGGTCGGCACCATCGCCATAGATGTGCTTGGGCAGTATGGGCGCCAGCGCCGGGCTCATGGCCAGCAGGATGGCCGGATGCGGCGCGCTCATGCGGATGATGGCCGTGTAGGGGTCGGGCGTGTCCACCTTCTCCACGGGTCCCAGCATGGTCTGGAACGGATGGTTGGCCTTGATGGCCATGATGGAGAAGGCCACGTCGGCCGAGGTGATGGGCTTGCCGTCATGGAACACGGCATTCCTGCGCAGGTTCAGGGTCAGCGACTTGCCGTCCTCGGCCAGCTTCCAGGACTCGGCCAGGTAGGGCTGGGGCTTCCACTGGTCATCGAAGCGCAGCGGGCTGGCGAACAGCTGGGTGGAAGGCATGGCCGTGGCAATGCCCGATTGCACGGCGCCGTTCAGGTGCCGTGGCACCTGGGTGCTGCCCACGATCAGGGTGCCGCCGCGCTGCGGCTCCTGGGCCTGGGCCTGCAGCGGCGTGGCCGCCAGGCCCGCCAGCGCGCCGGCCAGGGCCAGGGCCGCCAGGGCGCGGCGTCGGAAAGTGATGGTGTGCATGGACTGTCTCCCTCGTTGGATCGCCAGGCCGCGCGGCTCGCTGCCTTCAATCCAGAATACGCAACAAGGGCGCGGGCCGCGGGGGCCACAGCCGTCCAAACGTAGGAGCCAGAGGCCCGGTGTTTACCCGCGTCGGCCGGCCCAAACCTTTACTTGCCCGCACCCGCACCGCAACATGGCGCCGACCGCGCGCCCTCTGCCCGGCCGCGCCAAGAACGCCCCCCGATTGCCTCCGTTGCGCCATGAGCACCCCTTCCGCCACAGACCCACGCCACCAGTGGGCCCGCCTGTTCGCGCTGCCCGAGCAGCCCGGCCTTCCCCTGAAGGACCGCCTGCGCCTGGCCCTGGTCCAGCCCATCCTCGAAGGCCGCCTGCCGCCCGGCGCGGCCATGCCGCCCTCGCGCGAGCTGTCGCGCCTGCTGGAGGTGTCGCGCAATACCGTGACCACGGTCTACGAGCAGCTCGTGGATGAAGGCTTTCTGGAAGCCCGCCCGCGCAGCGGCGTGTTCGTGGCCCGGGATTCGCGCCTGGCTGGTGTGGATGGCGCCGTGGCCCTGCCTGCGGCAAGTCCCGGGGAGCCCGCACCGGACTGGTCTGCACGCGTGCTGCGCTCGCTGACGGACAGGCACACGCTGTCCAAGCCGCTGCAGTGGCGCGAGTACCCCTACCCCTTCGTCTACGGCATGCACGATCCCGCGCTGTTTCCCACCGAAGGCTTCCGGGAATGCTGCACGCGCAGCCTGGCGCGCGCCCAGCTGCCGCAGTGGACGCCGGACTTCGAGACCGACGACGTGCCCGACCTGATCGAGCAGATCCGCCTGCGCCTGCTGCCCCGGCGCGGCGTGTTCGCGCTCAAGGAAGAGATCCTGGTCACCGTGGGCGCGCAGCAGGCCTTCTACCTGCTGGCCGACGCGCTGCTGGACCCCTCGCAGCGCCTGGGCTTCGAGGAGCCCGGCCACCCGCATGCGCGCAACACCTTTTCGCTGCGCCGCCCGCACTGGGTGCCCGTGGCCGTGGACGAGGAAGGCGTGGTGGTCGAGGGCCTGCCGCCGCTGGACTATCTGTTCGTCACGCCCTCGCACCAGAGCCCCACCACCGTGACGCTGAGCCTGCAGCGGCGCGAGCAACTGCTGCGCCGCGCCGAGCAGGGCGATTTCGTGATCATCGAGGACGACTACGAGGCCGAGAACCTCTACCAGGGCACGCCCATGCCCGCGCTCAAGAGCCTGGACAAGGGCGGGCGCGTGATCTATGTGGGGTCGCTGTCCAAGAGCCTGTCGCCCGCGCTGCGGCTGGGCTATATCGTCGCGCCGCGCGCGCTGATCGACGAGTTGCGCGTGCTGCGCCATGCCATGGTGCGCCACCCCAGCGCCTTTCTGCAGCACGCCTATGCGCTGTTCCTGTCGCTGGGCCACCATGAGGCCCATGCGCGCCGCGTGAACCAGGCCATGCTGGAACGCGTGGCGCAGGTGGACCGCTCGCTGCGCGCACACCTGCCGGATTTCATCTTCCGCCAGCCCCAGGGAGGCGCATCGCTGTGGGTGCAGGCGCCGGCCTGGCTGGACGCCGATGCGCTGGCCGCCGTGGCGCGCCGCCACGGCGTGCTGATCGAGGCAGGCAGCGCGTTCTTTGCGACGCCGCGCCAGCCCTGCCCCTTTTTCCGGCTGCGCCTGTCCTCCATTGCCACCGATCAGATCGATGCAGGCATTGCGGCACTGGCACAGGCGGTGGCCGAACTGGCCCGGTCGCGATGACCGGGTCCGGGCCCGTGGTCACTGCTGCGCGTAGGACTCCAGCGGCTTGTCGTTGGGCTTTTGCAGCAGCTGCTTGAGCATGTCGCTCATGGGCAGGTTCAACGGGGCATTCTTGGGCGGAATGGGCTGCACGAACCACTTGTCGTAGATCTTCGCCACTTCGCCCGAGGCCATCATGCCCACCAGCACGTCGTCCACGGCCTTCTTGAAGGCGGGATCGTCGCGGCGAAACAGGATGGCGATGGGTTCGGAGCCCAGCACCTCGCCCACGATCCTGAAGCCTGCAGGGTTCTTGGAGTTGGCGATGACGCCGGCCAGCAGGTTGTCGTCCAGCACGAAGGCATCGGCACGGCCCGATTCGAGCATCAGAAAGCTCTCGAAATGGTCCTTGCCCAGCGAGGTGGGCAGGTTCACGCCATTGTCGCGCCCGTACTTGCGCAGCAGCTGCACGGCAGTCGTGCCGGCCGAGGCCGCCACGGGCTTGCCGTCGAGCTGCTTGAAGGAGGTGATGCCCGAGTCGGCACGCACGGCCATGCGCACCTGGCTCACGTAGGTGGTCACGGCAAAGGCCACCTGCTTTTGGCGCGCGAGGTTGTTGGTGGTCGGGCCGCAGCCGATGTCCACGGTGCCGTTCTGCACCAGGGGCATGGTGTTCTGCGAGGTCAGGGCCATGTACTCGATCTTGGCCTTGGGCACGATCTGGGCCAGCACCTTCTCGCACAGCTCGACGTGGTAGCCCACGTACTTCTGCGTGGTCCCGAAGGCATAGGCCATGGGCGCCGAGCTTTCGCGCACGCCCATCACCACCTTGCCTGTGCTCTGGATCTTGTCCAGCGTGCCGGCCGCCTCCTGTGCATGGGCAGCGCCAGTTGCCGCCACCACACATGCCATCGCCACATGGGCCAGTACGAATCGCATCGAGGGTCTCCTTGGATAGTTGTTGCAGGTCCGAAGGCGCGCTGCGCCTCCACCCTGCCGAGCCGCCGTCACTGGCTGCATGCAAGCAGGGCCGCCGTCAAGGCGATTGCATCAACTATCGAGCAATCAGGCGCCTGTGCATAACGATGAAATGGAAGAAGGTCATGCTCCACCCACATGACCCGGCACCCTGCTGGTGCGCCGCGGGGGCCACAGGCCCGCAGCGCCCGGTCAGCCGGCCGACCCTGCCGCAAGCCGGTGCATGAGGCCCTGCGTCGAGGCATCGACGCCCTGCCAGTCGCCGCTGTCCTGGCGCGCATGCAGCTGGCGCGCCAGGTGCTTGCCCAGCTCCACGCCCCATTGGTCGAAGCTGTTGATGCCCCAGACCGCACCGGCCGAGAAGACACGGTGCTCGTACAGTGCGATCAGGGCACCCAGCGATGCCGGATCGAGCTGCTGCAGCAGCAGGAAGCTGCTGGGCCGGTTGCCCGCGCAATGGCGCTCCGCACCCTCGCCGTGGCGCCCCTCCATCAGGGCCTGGGCCTGGGCAATGGCGTTGACGACCAGGCTCTGGTGGTGGGCGCCCAGGTATTTGCCGCCGTCGCGCAGTGCGATGAATTCCACGGGAATCACGTCCTGGCCCTGGTGCAGCATCTGGAAGAAGGCATGCTGGCCATTGGTGCCGGGCTCGCCCCAGATCACGGGCGCCGTGCGCACGGGCAGTGTCTGCCCGTCGCGCGTCACGCCCTTGCCGTTGCTCTCCATCTCCAGCTGCTGCAGATAGGCGGTCAGCCGCCGCAGGCCATGGCTGTAGGGGGCAATGCAGCGGCTGGAGAAGCCGCAGAAATCGCGATACCAGACGTCCAGCAGGCCCAGGCGCAGCGGCAGGTTGCCCTCCACGCCGGAGGAAAAGAAATGCGCGTCCATGGCATGGGCGCCGTCCAGCAGCGCACGGAACTGCGCCGCCCCGATGGCGATGGCCACCGGCAGGCCGATGGCCGACCACAGCGAAAAACGCCCGCCCACCCAGTCCCAGAATCCCAGCGTGCGGCGGATGCCGAAGTCGGCTGCGGCCTGCACATTGGTGGTGAGCGCCACGAAGTGCCGGTCGATGGAGCACGCGGCCTGCGCATCCTCGCTGCCGCCCTGCTCCAGAAACCACCGGCGCGCCGAGTGCGCGTTGAGCATGGTCTCGGCCGTGGTGAAGGATTTGGAGGCGATCAGGAACAGCGTGCTGTGCGGGCGCACGCGGCGCAGCACATGGCCGAGCTCATGGCCATCGACGTTGGAGACGAAATGGAAATTCTTGCCCGCATCGACCCAGTCCTCCAGCGCATTGACCACCACTTCGGGGCCCAGGTGCGAGCCGCCGATGCCGATGTTCACGATGTCGGTGATGCCCTCGTCGCCACGCACCTGCTCGGCCAGGGCCAGCATGGCGTCCAGCGTCTCGTGCACCTGGGCCAGCGCCTCGTGCATGGCCGGCTGCCACTGCTGCACGGTGGCGCAGTGGCGCAGCTGGCCGCCGTCGCGCGGCATGCGCAGCAGCCAGTGCATGACGGCGCGGCCCTCGGTGCAGTTGACGGGCTCGCCGGCCAGCATGGCGTTGCGCTGGGCCAGCACGCCGGCCTGCTGCGCCAGCTCGCGCAGCAGCGTCTCGGTGGCTTCGGTCCAGAGGTTCTTGGACAGGTCGGCGAAGACATGCGGGGCCTGCTGGCTCAGCGCGTCCAGCCGGCCCGCGTCCGCGGCAAAGGCCTGGCGCAGATCCAGGGACCGGATGTCTTCGTTGAAATGGCGTTCAAGTGCCGACCAGGCCGGCAAGGTGTTGCACAAAACGGGCAAGATCTTCATCCAATCAGTCTGCGGCCTGCTGCATCAATGCTTCGAGCTTGCGGGTGTCGGCAGCGAAGGCGCGTATGCCTTCGGCCAGCTTCTCGGTGGCCATGGCGTCCTCGTTGAGGGCCAGGCGGAAACCGGCCTCGTCGTAGTGCACGGGATCAAGGGCCAGGGTCCGCGCGGCCTCGGGGTCCAGGGCGCGCGCCAGGGGCGCATCGCTGGCGCCCAGCTGGGCCAGCAGTTCGGGGGCGATGGTCAGCAGGTCGCAGCCCGCCAGCGCCACGATCTGGCCCGTGTTGCGAAAACTCGCGCCCATGACCTCGGTGGCGATGCCGAAGTGCTTGTAGTGCTCGTAGATGGCGCGCACGGAGCGCACGCCGGGATCGTTGGCGCCGGCCATGGCGGCCTCGTCCCACTGGGCGCCGGCCTGCTTCTTGTACCAGTCGTAGATGCGGCCCACGAAGGGCGAGATCAGCTGCACCTTGGCCTGGCCGCAGGCCACGGCCTGGCAGAACGAGAACAGCAGGGTGAGGTTGGTGTGGATGCCGCGCAGCTCCAGCTGGCGCGCCGCCTCGATGCCTTCCCAGGTGGAGGCGATCTTGATGAGCACGCGGTCGATGTGCACGCCTTCGGCCTGGTACAGCTCGATCAGGCGCTCGGCACGCGCCACGGTGGCCGAGGTATCGAACGACAGGCGCGCATCGACTTCGGTGGAGACGCGGCCCGGAATGGTGTTCAGGATCTCGCAGCCGAAGCGCACCAGCATGCGGTCCATGACCTCGTCGAGGCGGCGGCCCTTGTACTGGGCCACGGTGGCGCGCATCAGCGGCGCGTACTCGGGCTTTTGCACCGCCTTGAGGATGAGCGAGGGATTGGTGGTCGCATCCCGCGGCTGGAACTGGGCCAGTTGGTGGAAGTCGCCGGTATCGGCCACCACGGTCGTGTACTGTCGAAGCGCATCAAGCTGGTTCATGGAACATCCTTTGGGCGGGAGCCTGGCGAGGGGCGGCATCGCACCAGGGCGGTGCGGTTGTACCGGCAAATCCTCCGAGTGTATGCGCGCGCATGGATTGCATCGGCGTCAGGAAAGTAAGCGAAGGCTGCCGCTCATGCAAAATGCGCGCTGGACCTGCCTTGCGGCAACCGCTTCCCTTTACCCATAGAACAACGCCCACCGCCTAATGCTGGACCGCATCACCGCCTCGCTGCCCTCGCTTGCTCCCGCCGAACAACGCGTGGCCCGCCTGGTGCTGGCCG
The DNA here is from genome assembly GCF_043104705.1 of Delftia sp. WSY_10. Classification (NCBI taxonomy): domain Bacteria; kingdom Pseudomonadati; phylum Pseudomonadota; class Betaproteobacteria; order Burkholderiales; family Comamonadaceae; genus Delftia; species Delftia sp. WSY_10. Next base: position 460,296 of record NZ_JBICKY010000012.1, read on the forward strand.
ATCCACGGGCCTTCGCACGGCAGCCGGTGCGCGAACTGGCCGAGCGTGCCCACGTCAGCAAGCCGACGGTGGTGCGCTTTTGCCGCAGCATGGGCTACGACGGCCTGGCCGACTTCAAGCTCAAGCTGGCCGGCAGCGTCAGCGAGGGCGTGCCCTTCATCCACCGCAGCGTGGACACCGACGACAAGACCAGCGACGTGATGGTCAAGGTGGTGGACAACGCCGTGGCCGCCTTCCTGCAATACCGCAATGCCGCCAGCACCACGGCCATAGAGCAGGCGGCGCAGGCCATCGCCTCGACCTGGCAGACGGGGCGGCGCATCGAGTTCTACGGCGCAGGCAATTCGGGCATCGTGGCGCAGGATGCACAGCACAAGTTCTTTCGCCTGGGCGTGACCAGCCTGGCCACCAGCGACGGCCACATGCAGGTGATGAGCGCCACCCTGCTGGGGCCCGGCGACTGCGCGGTGATCATTTCCAACTCGGGCCGCACGCGCGACCTGATGGACGCGGCCGACATCGCGCGCAAGAACGGCGCCACCACGATTGCCATCACCGCCAGCGGCTCGCCCCTGGCCTCGGCCTGCCACATCCATCTGGCCGCCGACCATCCCGAGGGCTACGACCGCTACAGCCCCATGGTGTCGCGCCTGCTGCACCTGCTGGTCATCGACGTGCTGGCCACCTGCGTGGCGCTGCGCATCGGCCCGGCCCTGCAGCCTGCGCTGGAGCAGATGAAGAACAACCTGCGGGCCAAGCGCTACACGTAGCACCGACCCCAGGCCCACCCGCCTCGTTCAGCCCTGCCAGCGCCGGAGCACCAGCGAGGCGTTGACGCCACCAAAGCCGAAACCGTTGACCAGGGCATGCTCCATGGCCCAGGGCCTTGCCGCGCCGGCGATCAGGTCCAGCCCCTGGGCCAGGGGATCGGGCTCCACGAGATTGCGCGTGGCCGGCGCCATCTGGTCGCGCAGCGCCAGCACCGTGAAGATGGCCGCCACCGCGCCCGCCGCGCCCAGCAAATGGCCCGTGGCCGACTTGGTGGAGCTGATCGCCACGCCGCTGCCCTCGCCAAACAGGGAGCGCATGGCTGCCAGCTCGCCCCGGTCGCCCACGGGCGTGGAGGTGGCGTGGGCATTGAGGTACTGCAACTGATCCGGCGACAGCCCGGCCATGGCCAGCGCCTGTGCCATGCTGCGGCGCGCGCCGTCGCCATCTTCCGGGCCCGAGGTGATGTGATAGGCATCGGCACTGGTGCCGTAGCCCACCACTTCGGCCAGCGGCACGGCGCCGCGCGCCAGGGCGTGGTCCAGTCCCTCCAGCACCAGGGCGCCCGCGCCCTCGCCCATGACAAAGCCGTCGCGGCCCGCGTCGAAGGGGCGTGAGGCCTCTTCGGGCCGGTCGTTGTATCCCGTGGAAAGGGCCTTGGCCGCCGCGAACGCGCCCAGGCTCACGCGGTCGATGGCCGCCTCGGCACCGCCGCACAGCGCCACGTCGGCCTCGCCCGAACGGATCATGCGCAGGCCGTCGCCCAGGGCCTGCACGCTGGCTGCGCAGGCAGTGACCGGCGCACCCAGCGGGCCCTTGAGCCCATGGCGTATCGACACATGCCCGGCCGCGAGATTGACCAGGAAAGACGGCACGGTGAAGGGCGACAGGCGCGACACCCCCCGGCTGTCCGTGGTGCGCACGGCCTGGGCAATGGCGCCAAAGCCGCCGATGCCCGAGCCAATGATGCAGGCCGTGCGCGTGCGCTCGTCCTCGCTGGCCGGCTGCCAGCCGGACTGGGCCAGCGCCTGGTCCGAAGCGTCCAGCGCCAGCGGAATGAAGCGGTCCATCTTGCGCTGGTCCTTGGGCGAGACCACGGCATCGATGTCCCAGCCGCCTTCCGGGTCGCGGGCCAGGTCGGGCACCTGGCCTGCCACCTGGCCCGGCACATCGGGCGCCAGATCCTCGGGCAGCCGGCTCAGGCCCGATGCGCCGGACAGCAGCCGGCGCCAGGCCAGTTCAGTGCCCCGCCCCAGCGGCGAAACCATGCCCATGCCCGTGATGACCACGCGGCGTGCGAGAGGACCCGTGCTCATGAACGCTCCCTGATGGACCATGCAGAGACTGCAGCGCGCACGGGGCACAGGCTGCTCGGGATTGAAGAGGCGTTCATCGGTTCTTCCCTGTAGAGTGCACAGCCCCTGCCGCAGACGGTGAGCATTGCCTGCAGGGACGGACTTATGATGATGGCCGTCATCATAAACGCATTTTGATGACAACCATAATCATTGGACAGTGCACATGAAAGTCACGAAAGCCCAGGCCGCGCAGAACCGGCAGGACATCCTCGAAGCCGCTGCGCGGCTGTACCGCGAGCACGGGCTGGACGGCGTCGGCGTGGCCGAGGTGACGCGCGGCGCGGGACTCACCCACGGCGGGCTCTATCGCCACTTCGAATCCAAGGACGCGCTGGTGCGCGAAGCCTGCGCACGCGCCTTCGACTGGTCCATCGCGCCGCTGGACGGCCTGCAGGGTGAACAGGCCGGCAGCCTTGCCGCGCGCGTGCAGTCCTATCTGTCGCCGCAGCACCGCGACAGCCCCGGCGAGGGCTGCCCCGCTGCGGCGCTGGCCGTGGACGTGGCTCGGGCAGGTGGTGATCTTTCAGCGGTGTTCGCCGAAGGGGTGGAACGCAACATCGGCAGGTTTGCGCGCGTGATCGGCACACTTGGCGACGATCAGGCACCCGATGCCGCACAGCGCGCCCAGGCCATGGCCATGCTCAGCAGCATGGTGGGCGCCCTGGTCCTGGCACGTGCCACGGTCGCCGCCAATCCAGCCTTGTCCGACGAGATCCTGGAAACGGTAAAGGCCCACCTTCTTGCGATCGAGGGACAGCCCCGCTGACCGGCTCCGCCTGCGCTATACGTCCTGCGAAGGCAGCGGCATGGCCTGCTCGATCAGGCTGGCGTGCAGGGCAGCGCCCAGCGGCAGCACCTCGTCGTTGAAGTCATACCGGCTGCTGTGCAGCGGCACCCCGGGCTGGGCGCCCGTGGATTGCCCCAGACGCAGGTAGGCGCCGGGTTTGTGCTGCAGCATGAAGGAAAAATCCTCCGCGCCCATGCTGGGCTCCAGCTGCCGGTCCAGGTTCTCCACGCCCACCAGCGCCTGGGCCACGTCGGCCGCAAAGGCGGCCTCCGTGGGGGAGTTGATGGTGGCGGGATAGATGCGCTCGTAGTTGACCTTGGCCGTCGCACCCAGCCCCAGCGCCACCGCGCTGCACAACTCCTGCAGTCGCTGCTCGACACGGTCCTGCACGGCGGGATCGAAGGTCCGCACGGTTCCCACCAGCGTTGCCGTGCCCGGCATCACGCTGAAGGCGCCCAGGTCCCCGGCCTGCACGGCACACAGGCTGATGACGGCACTGTCGATGGCGCGCACATTGCGCGAGACGATGCTCTGCACCGCCGTGGTGATGTGCGCGGCCGCCAGCACCACGTCCACCGTCTGGTAGGGATGGGCGCCGTGGCCGCCGCGCCCCGTGATCTCGATGGTGATGCGGTCGGCAGCCGCCATCATCGCGCCCATGTTGATACCGACGGTGCCGGCGCGCATGGCGGGCCAGTTGTGCATGGCGTACACGGACTGCATCGGAAAGCGGTCGAAAAGACCATCGGCAATCATGGCCCGCGCGCCACCGCGCCCTTCCTCGGCTGGCTGAAAGACCAGCACGGCCGAGCCGTCGAAACGCCGTGTCGCAGCCAGGTAGCGGGCGGCGCCCACCAGCATGGCCGTATGGCCATCATGCCCGCAGCCGTGCATCAGCCCCTGCTTGCCCGATTTCCAGGGAAATTCGTTGTGCTCGACCATGGGCAGTGCATCCATGTCGGCACGCAGGCCCACCATCGCTCCCGAGCTATGCCCCTGGCCACGGATCACGGCCACCAGGCCCGTGGTGCCCAGGCCTTCGTGGATCTCGTCCACGCCGCATTGCCGCAAGGCCTCCTTGACGCGCGCAGCCGTGAAGCGCTCCTCGAACCCCAGCTCAGGATGCGCATGCAGCTCGCGGCGCAGCGCCGTCAGCTCGGGGTGGTACTGGGCGATCTGGGCAAAGGCCCGACCGCCTGCCTTGTATCGAGTGGCTTCCATCGCCTTGGTTCTTTCGCTTCATTGGCCTGCGCATTACCTTAACGCAGGAAATCGCGCCCGCCCACCGTCAGCCCATCGACAGGAAACAAAAAGGCCTCCCGAAGGAGGCCATCCGTTGCGCAAACGCCGCGCGCTCAGAAGCGATGGCGCAGGCCGACGGTGAAGCCCGTGCGCTTGGTGGCGCCATTGGCGTCGAGCATCACGCCCGAGCCGCCACTGGTCTTGGTGTGGTCCAGGGCCACATAGGCATCCGTACGCTTGGAGAAGGCGTAGTCGAGCACCGCCACCAGGAAGTCTGCCTTGCCATTGAAATTGCCCGTGCCCGAGCCCGACTGCTTGGCATGGTAGTAATGCGCGCCCACATTGATCTGGGGCGTGATCTGGTAGCCGAAGCCCATCTTGTACATCTGGCGCTTGTTGGCGTCGCCGGCCACGAAGCCGCCGTTGGACGAACCCGTCCAGAAGGAGTTGAGGATGGCTTGGTCGAATCCACCGCCTGCGGTTGCCGCCGGGAATGCGTCCTTGCGCTTGTTCAGGCCGTAGCCCAGGTTGACGTACCAGGGACCCACGCGGTAGGAGCCGCCCAGGGTATAGGCATCGACCTTGGTGCCGGCCGGCAGCGTCGTGCCCAGGTAGCCGGCGCCTGCGGAAATGCCGCTTTGCGAGTAGCGCAGATAGCCGCCGGCCGTCTTGATGGCGCCACCGGGCACCACGCCAGTGCCGACCTTGTCGAAGGTGTTGTTCTCGTCGAACGAATACTGCAATGCGCCGCGCACGGGGCCGAACTCGGCCAGGTACTTGACCATGTTGCTGGCGCGCGCGCCCATGGACATGCCGATTTCAGGCTTGTAGGCCTCCATGTACGGCGAATACGGGAAGGAGGCATAGGTGGACGTCACCAGATCGAACAGCATGTTGTACTGGCGACCCAGGGTGATCTGGCCGAAGCTCTTGCTGCGCAGGCCCACCCAGGATTGCTGGAAGTAGCTGGCCGCAGCCTGCTCGCCGGTGTCGGTGAGGAAACGGGCTTCCAGGTTGGCAATGGCTGCCAGACCGCCGCCCAGGTCCTCGGTGATGTTGATGCCCCAGCGGCTTTGCGACATGCCGCCGCCGATCATCTGGGTCTTGCCGCTCTTGGTCGGGCCTTCATTGGTGGTGTGGCGCACGCCGGCATCGACGATGCCGTACAGCTGCACGCTGCTTTGCTGGGCGAATGCTGCCAAGGGTGCCGTTGCTGCCAACACCGCCAGTGCCACGCTCTTTTTCACGAATGAAGAATTCATTGTGTTGTCTCTCTCTTGTTAACGATTGGTTGGTGGAAATTTCATTCTAGAAACGCTTTTCCCGCCTCGTCACCGTTGGCACAAGCACAACACAGGTCTTTCCCTAGCACAAAACAAAAGAGCCAGTCCGAAGACTGGCTCTTTTTTGCTTCAAATGGCAACTGGCTTACGCCAGCCGTTCATTAGAAAGCGTGGCGGATACCGACTTGCACGCCAGTCTGGCTTTCGCCAGCTTGCACGCCACCAGCGTACACGCCCTTGGCTTGCAGGCCCAGGGTCGAAGCATCCTTGTTCTTCAGGAATGCCAGGTTGCCGTACAGAGAGGTGCGCTTGGACAGGTTGTGCACGTAGCCCAGAGTGATCTGGTGAGCCTTGGAGTCGATGGCCTTCTGGTCGTACAGAGCGTACTGCAGCTTGACTTCGCCCACGCCGCCCACGGGAGCCGAAGCGCCCAGCATGTAGGAGTTGGTCTTGATGTCGCCGCCGATGTCGCGCTTGAACTTGGTCTGTTGCAGCAGGCCGCTCAGCTTGGCAACGCCGAAGTTGTACGAAGCACCCAGGGTGATTTCGTCACGGTCGGTAGCCAGGCCGCCAACGGCAGTCTTTTGCTGGGCAACGCCCAGGCTGGCGCTCAGGGGGCCGTTGTCGTATGCAACGTAACCGCCGATGTAACGGCCGACGCTGTCAGCAGTACCGATGGTTTGCTTTTCGTCGAAAGCGTAGCCAAAGCCGGCGTTGAAACCGCCGAAGTTGGGGGTGTAGTACGAGATCAGGTTGTTAGCGCGGATGCCGTTGTCGTCGGCGCCTTGGCCAGCAGCCCAGTTACGGAAGCCCATGAACTGGCCGATACCGGTGGCGCTGAACAGGTCGTAGGAGGTCAGCTTTTGGAAGGTCGGAACTTGGTCACGGCCCAGGCGCACTTCACCGAAGTTGCCCGACAGGCTCACGGTGGAACGACGCTTGAAGTTGAAGCCGCTGGCGTTGCCATCGTCACCGAAGATTTCGCCTTCCAGCCAGAAGCCAGCCTTCAGACCACCACCCAGGTCTTCCGTGCCGCGCAGGCCCAGACGGCTCGTGGAAGCGCCGCTGGTGCCCAGACCATAACGGCTGTCGCCAGCTGCGTCCTTGTTCACGTAGGCAACGTTGGTGTCCACGATACCGAACAGGGTCACGGAGGATTGAGCCATTGCGGCGCCGGAAGCAGCCAGCACTGCCAGGGCAATCAGAGATTTTTTCATTACGAGTTACTCCAAGGTTTAGAAGGGCGCCGGTCGTGAGGAAGAGAGGCTTGGCCTGAGGCTCCACCGGTTTCCCGCGCCAACCTCCTGGTGGGGAAGTTAGGGCCTATTGCACCAGACCGCCGCTGCCCATGCAAAGAAATTCACCCACAAACGGGCTTGAACCCCCGTTTTTCGTTGCACTGCCGCAACAAACCTGCAGACCAACACAATCAGGCCCAACCCGAACATCGCGCCGGCCTTGTTGCGCTTGCACAAAGAGAGGGCATGTCGTCCTGGTGTACCGTTCAGACCCTGAATTTGCCAAGATTTTCCGCTCTAGGGACCGCCCATGGACAAGATACTGACTGCCGCCGATGCGGCGCTTCGCACCCTGTTTGCACAGCCTTCCGCGGCCGAGCGCTCTCCCGCCACCGGCATCGCGGAGGGTGAGCTGACCGAGGCACAGCGCCGCCTGTCGGGCGCCTTGATGCGCGTCAATCATGTCGGAGAGGTCTGCGCCCAGGCGCTGTACAACGCCCAGGCCATGGTGACGCGCGACATGGTGCTGCGCGAGCACCTGCTGGAGGCGGCCCGCGAGGAAACCGACCATCTGGCATGGACCCGCGACCGGCTCAACGCCCTGGGCGACCGACCCAGCCTGCTGAACCCGCTGTGGTTCGCCGGGGCATTCGCCATCGGCGTGGTGGCCGCCAAGATCAGTGACGCCGCCAGCCTGGGCTTCGTGGTGGAGACCGAGGAGCAGGTTTCCGCCCACCTGGAATCCCATCTGGGCCGTCTGCCCGAGGAGGACCGCCCTTCGCTGGCCGTGGTGGCCCGCATGAAGGATGACGAGGAACGCCATGCCGCCGCTGCGCGCGAAGCCGGCGCGCTGGAGCTGCCGCCGCCCGCCCGCGCCCTGATGCGCCTGGCCGCCAAGGTCATGACGACGACCGCTCACCGCATCTGAGATCCGAAGCTTCTGAAACGACGGGAGCTGCATCCAGCCAAAAAAGAAGCGGGCCCGGCCCGCTTTCTTCATTCTTGCCGAGTCCCTGCCGAGGCACGGACCCAAGCACCAGATACATCAGGCCTCGACGATGTCGAACCCCGTGGTGATCTCGGCCGTCTTGCCCAGCATGATGGTGGCCGAGCAGTATTTGTCGTGGCTCATGGCAATGGCCCGCTCCACCGCGCCCGCTGGCAGGCCGGTGCCGCTGACGGTGAACTGCATGTGGATCTTGGTGAACACCTTGGGATCGGTGTCCGCGCGCTCCGAAGTGAGCTTGACGCTGCAGCCTTTGACCGCGTGCCTGCCGCGCTTGAGGATCAGCACCACGTCGTAGGCCGTGCAGCCGCCTGCGCCTGCCAGCAGCATTTCCATGGGGCGGGGTGCCTGGTTCTGGCCTCCATTGGCAGGATTGGCCGCATCCGGCGCCCCGTCCATATTGACCACATGGCCGCTGCCCGTTTCCGCCACGAAGCCCATGCCCGAGCGCATGCCGGTCGTGCCGCCTGTCCAACTCACTGTGCATTCCATTGTTGCGTCCTCAAAAAACTGTTGCTATTTTGCATCAACTACACAAAAACCCTGATTTTGTTGCAACGCAGCACCTGCCGTGCATACAATGCACCCAAGCGTTATCTGAAGGGTTAACCCGAACAACCCTCCAGATGGACTGCAGATTGTGAACCAACTTCACTCTGCATCGCACCAGTTGTCTCCTCCACCTCCTCTATTGGTGGATTCAGCCCCCGGCTTTACAGCCTGGGGCTTTTTTTTGCCTTCGTCGTCCCTGGCCCAGCCTGGACGCTGCACTGCAGCATGAGTCACAAGCGCCTATGATGGCCGCCTGACACCGACGGGCCGCCTCCCGGCCTGCTGCTCTCCAGCCTTTCGCCGACGATGAACCACCCCCTGACCCCTGCCGACTACCTGACCAAGATCCTTACCGCGCGCGTGTACGACGTGGCCGTGGAGTCGGACCTGGAGCCCGCCAAGGCGCTGAGCCGCCGCCTGCACAACAAGGTGCTGCTCAAGCGCGAGGACCAGCAGCCGGTGTTCAGTTTCAAGCTGCGAGGCGCCTACAACAAGATGGCACACCTGTCCGCCGAGCAGCTGGAAAAGGGCGTGATCTGCGCCTCGGCCGGCAACCATGCGCAAGGCGTGGCGCTGGGCGCACGCAAGCTCGGTTGCCGCGCCGTGATCGTGATGCCCACCACCACGCCGCAGGTCAAGATCGATGCGGTACAGGCGCTGGGCGGCGAGGTGGAACTGGCCGGGGAAAGCTATTCCGACGCCTACAAGCACGCCGTCAGGCTGCAAAAGGAAAAGGGCCTGACCTTTGTGCACCCCTTCGACGATCCCTATGTGATCGCCGGCCAGGGCACGATTGCCATGGAAATGCTGAGCCAGCTGCAAAAGCTGGGCAGCCCGCGCCTGGATGCCGTATTTGTCGCCATCGGCGGCGGCGGCCTGATCTCGGGCGTGGCCAACTACATCAAGGCCGTGCGCCCCGACGTGAAGGTGATCGGCGTGCACACCAAGGATTCGGACGCCATGCTGCAGTCCGTGCGCGCTGGCCACCGCGTGGAGCTGGCCGATGTGGGCCTGTTCGCCGACGGCACAGCCGTCAAGCTGGTGGGCGAGGAGACCTTCCGCATCGCCCAGGGCCTGGTGGACGACTACGTGGTGGTCGATACCGATGCCGTCTGCGCCGCGATCAAGGACATCTTCGTGGACACGCGCTCCATCGTCGAGCCCTCCGGCGCCCTGGCCGTGGCGGCGATCAAGCAGTACGTCGCGAAGAACAAGACCAGGGGCGAGACCTATGCCGCCATCCTGTGCGGCGCCAACATGAACTTTGACCGGCTGCGCTTCGTGGCCGAGCGTGCCGAGGTGGGCGAGGAGCGCGAGGCGCTTTTTGCCGTGACCATCCCCGAGGAACGCGGCAGCTTCAAGCGCTTTTGCGAAGTCGTGGGCAAGCTGCCTGGCGGCCCGCGCAACGTGACCGAGTTCAACTACCGCATCAGCCACGAGAACAAGGCCCATGTCTTCGTGGGCCTGACCACGGCGGCACGCGGCGAGTCCGAGAAGATCGCCAGGAACTTCGAGAAGCAGGGCTTCGAGGCGCTGGACCTGACCTTCGACGACATGGCCAAGGAGCATCTGCGCCACATGGTCGGCGGCCATTCGCCGCTGGCGCAGGAAGAGCGCCTGCTGCGCTTCGTCTTCCCCGAGCGCCCCGGCGCACTGTTCAAGTTCCTCAGCCTGATGGCGCCGACCTGGAACATCTCGCTGTTCCATTACCGCAACCAGGGTGCGGACTACGGCCGCATCCTGGTCGGCATGCAGGTGCCCGCCAAGGATGGCCGTAAATTCGACGCCTTCCTGAGCAATCTGGGCTACCCCTGGGTCGAGGAAACCGGTAACCCTGCCTACCAGCTCTTCCTGAAGTAGGACCCGCCTCGGCTGTCCAGACATGCAGCCCATACGCCATTTCCTGCTGGCCCTGCAGTTCTTCAGCCGCATTCCGGTCACCGGGCGGCTTGCGGCCTGGGCCGGCTGGAGTCCGGCAATGCAGCACGCCAGCGTGGCCCATCTGCCGGGCGTGGGCTGGCTGGTCGGCGCCTGGGGCGCGGCGTGGCTGCTGGCCGCAGGCTGGCTGCTGGCACCCAGCCCCTGGATGCCTCTGGTAGCTGCCGTGCTGTCCACCGTGGCCACGCTATGGATGACAGGGGGCTTGCACGAGGATGGATTGGCCGATGTGGCCGACGGCCTGGGCGGCTTTGTCCCGCCCCAGCGCGCGCTGGAAATCATGAAGGATTCGCGCCTGGGAGCCTACGGCGCCATGGCGCTGGTGATGGCGTTGATGACCAGGATCTCCCTGGTCGCGCTGCTGATCGACATTCGCGTGCAATGGGCGGCCTTGCTGCTGTGCAGCATCCATGTGCTGTCGCGCATGGCGCCGCTGGCCCTCATGCAATGCCTTCCCTATGTGGGCCAGGCCGCCCACTCCAAGGCCTTGCACGCCGCGGGTCGGCCATTGGCTGCCAGGGGCCTGGTCGCGGCAATCCTCTGGTGCCTGCCCGCCCTGGCGCTGACAGGCTGGCTGGCGGGCCTGCCGCTCGTCATCGGCCTGGTCCTGCCCGGCGCCCTGGTCACGGCGGCCATGGTGCGCTGGCTGCGCCGTCGCCTGGGCGGCATGACGGGCGATTGCCTGGGCGCCGCCCAGCAGGTCTGTGAACTGGCCATGCTGCTGGGCGCCGCCGCTGTGCTGATGCGGATGCAATGAACGCTCTCCCAACGCCGCGCCTTTGGCTGGTACGCCATGCCCGCCCCCTGGTGGAGCCCGGCATCTGCTATGGCCGGCTCGACATGGAGGCCGACGCCCAGGCCACGGCCGATGCGGCGCAGGCCCTGCACCTCGCCCTGCCTGCGGATTGCCTGCTGGCGCATTCGCCACTGCGCCGATGCCATCAATTGGCACAGGCCCTGCAGGCACTGCGGCCCGGCCTGGTATCGGCGGCGGACAGCCGCCTGCTGGAGATGGACTTCGGCGAGTGGGAAGGCCAGCCATGGGATGCGCTGGACCGCAGCGCCATCGATGCCTGGGCGGCAGACCTTGCCGGGCACGCGCCGGGCCGGGGAGAGTCCCTGGCCGCCATGCTGCGCAGGGTGGATGAGGCCTTGCAGCAGGCAAGGATGTACTCGAAGGACGACGGCGCCGGGCGCGACATCGTCTGGATCACCCATGCCGGCGTGGCGCGCTGCGTGCAATGGCTGCTGCGTGAAGGCAACGCACTGCCTCAGGCGGCCCAGTGGACGCTGCCGGCTCCTGACTTTGGCGGCTGGCTGGTATTGGAACTGCAGCCGCCGCACTGACCGGACTCAGCGCTTGTCGGGCAGGGACAGCTGCAGCGTGATGGAGGCGGGGCCATCGACGCTGGGGCCCAGGCGCGCCTCGCGGCCCGAGACCGACTGCAGCACCACGCCCTCTTCCACGGCACGCCCCACGCGAAACGGCTTGGCCGGCTGGTTGCCCACGGCGATGACCGCCGCGCCGCCGCCGCTGTCGCGACCGGCCAGCACACCCACCAGCGCATAGCGCGAGACCACAGGCGCCGCGACCGGCACAGCAACACCCTGAGCAGCGGCCACGCCCCCCAGGGCCTGCGCCAGCGCGGGCGCATCGACCTGCAGTGCCTCGGGGGGAGCCGGTGGCACGGGTGCCCCCACGCCGCCATTGCCCAGGCGCATGGCCCAGAAAGCCACGATGCCGGCCGCCAGCAGCCAGAGCACGAATGTGGCCGCCTTGACGTGCCAGGTCCGGGCCTGGCCCCGGTTCAATGAAAGTGTCACCATCGCGCGATTATGATGGAGCGATATGTCCAATTTGCTGCACCGTTCCATGACCAGCCTTCCCCGCCGTCCGCTGCCTGCCCTGCGCACCGCCGTCCAGCGCGGCTTCACGCTGATCGAGCTGATGGTGGTCCTGGTCATCATCGGCGTGCTGGCGGCCCTGATCGTGCCCAACGTGCTGGACCGCGCCGACGATGCCCGCGTCACGGCTGCACGCACCGACATCACCAACATCTCCCAGGCGCTCAAGCTCTACCGCCTCGACAACCAGCGCTATCCCACGGCCGAGCAGGGCCTGCAGGCGCTGATCATCCGTCCCACGAGCGGACCGCTGCCCAACAACTGGAAGCCCTATCTGGAAAAGCTGCCCAACGATCCCTGGGGCCGCCCGTACCAGTACCTGAATCCGGGCATCAAGGGCCCCATCGACATCATGTCCTTCGGTGCCGACGGCCAGGCCGGCGGAGAGGGCAAGGATGCCGACATCGGCAGCTGGCAGTAAGTCGATGGCCCGGGCGATGGCCCGCAAGCGCCGCGCTGCACCGCACCACAGGCCCGCACTCCCGGCGGGCCTGCCTGCTCTCATGCCCCACCAGACGGTTGCGCCCACCCTGACCACTCCTTCGCGCGGCTTCACCCTGCTGGAACTGCTGGTGGTCATCAGCATCATGGCGATTGCCGCTGCCGGCGCAAGCCTGTCTCTGCGCGACAGCGGGCAGGCCCAGCTGGAACGCGAGGCCGAGCGCTTGGCCGCACTGCTGGAATCGGCCCGCGCACAGGCACGAGCCAACGGCGTGCCCGTGCGCTGGCGGCCCATGCCGCAGGGCTTTCGCTTCGAGGGCCTGCCGGCCAGCGCGCAATTGCCTTCGCAATGGCTGCAGCCCGGGGTGCAGGCACAGCCGGCGACGCCGCTGATCCTCGGCCCCGAGCCACTGATTCCTCCCCAGTCCGTCACGCTAACGCTGCGCGACTCCAACAGCCCGCCGCTGCGCGTGGCCACGGATGGACTGCGGCCCTTTGCCGTGCAATCCCTGCCATGACAGGCATCCACGGACCACGCCGCAGGCACGGCGCGCCAAGGCGCCTGCCGCACGGCTTCACGCTGATCGAGGTCCTGGTGGCCCTGGGCATCGTGGGCATTGCCCTGATGGCAGGCCTGCAGGCCACATCGGCCCTGACTCGCAATGCCGAGCGCCAGTCCGAGGTGCTGCTGGCCCAGCTGTGCGCGCAAAACGAACTGGTGCGCCTGCGCCTGTCGCGCCAGATGCCGCCCGTGGGCGACAACAGCCTGACCTGCGAGCAGGGCGGCCGGCAACTGCAGGTCCGGCTCAGCGTGCGGCCCACGCCCAATCCCAGCTTCCGCCGTGTCGATGCCCTGGTGGTCACGGCAGAGCATCCCGTGCTGCGCGTATCCACCATCGTGGGACGCTTCTGAATGCGCTTGCGCCACCCCTCCCGCACGCACGGCTTCACCCTGGTGGAGCTGATGGTGGCCATCGCCGTCATGGCCCTGCTGGCCCTGGTGAGCTGGCGCGGACTGGACAGCATGGTGCGCTCGCAGGAGACCATTCGCGCCCGCAACGAGCAGCAGATGGTGCTGCAGACCGTCATCGCCCAGTGGAATGCCGACCTCGAAGCACTGATGCCGCTGGAGCACGCCCAGGTCATCGACTGGGACGGCCAGGTGCTGCGCATGACCCGCAAGAGCAGCGCCGCCGTGGACGACGGCGCCGTGGTCGTCGCCTGGGCGCGCCGCCAGACGGCAGGGCGCGACCAGTGGCTGCGCTGGCAGTCGCCGCCGCTGCGCACGCGCGCACAGTGGCGCGATGCCTGGAACCAGGGATCGCAATGGGGGCGCAACCCCTCGGACGACCAGCGCCGGCGCGAAACCGTGCTGATGCCCCTGGACCAATGGCGCCTGTACTACTACCGCGACAACGCCTGGAGCAATCCGCAGTCCAGCGGCTCGGACAACGGCACGGGCACGGTCAACCCGCCATCCGGCGGCACCAACAGCAGCGCACAGCTGCCCACGATTCCCGACGGCATCCGCGTCGAACTGACCCTGCCGCCCGACAGCGCCATTCCTGGCCGCGTCACCATGGACTGGGTCAACCCCTTGCGCTCCAACAGCCGATCATGATGCGCGCACCCCGCCCCCTGCCCGGCCGCCGCCGCCACCGTGGCGTGGCCCTGCTGGCCGCCATGCTCACGGTGACCCTGGTGGCCACGTTCGCCGCCACCGCGCTGTGGCAGCAGTGGCGCAGCGTGGAGGTCGAGACCGCCGAGCGCAACCGCATGCAGGCCGCCTGGATCCTGCTGGGTGCGCTGGACTGGTCGCGCGTGGTGCTGGCCGAGGATGCGCGCACCAGCCTGCAGGTGGACCATCTGGCCGAACCCTGGGCCGTGCCGCTGCAGGAGGCGCGCCTGTCCACCTTTCTGGCGGCGCAGAACAACGTCAGCCAGGTCGATGACGGCATGGCCGACATGCAGGACGCCTTTCTCTCGGGCCAGATCATCGACCTGCAGTCGCGCCTGAACCTGCGCAACCTGCTGAGCGCGCCCGACAAGCCCGAAACCCTGCGCCCGCTGGCCCGCCTGCTGGAACGCCTGAACCTGCCCCCTGCCTATGCCGCCCAGATCGTCCAGGCCCTGCGCGCAGCGGCCACCGCCGGCGAGGGCGCGCAGTTCCTGATGCCGCGCACGCTGAGCCAGTTCGGCTGGCTGGGATTGCCGCCCGAGGTCGTCTCGCGCCTGGAGCCCTACATCACCCTGCTGCCCGAGAACACGCCCGTCAACCTCAACACCGCCAGCGCCGAAGTCATCTGGGCCAGCGTGGAGGACCTGACCTGGTCCCAGGCCAGCCAGCTGGTGCAGCTGCGCGCATCGCGCCCGCTGCGCAGCCTGGCCGATGCCTCCAACGCGCTGGGCCTGCCTCAGAAATTCGAGGGACAGAACCTGTCGGTCGCCACCAGCTTCTTCGAGGCGCGTGGCCGCATGCGCCTGGGCGAGATCGTGGCCAGCGAACGCTCCATGTTGCGGCGCAACAACATGACAGTCACTACCATCTGGCGCGAGAGGGGGGACTGGGGATTGCCCGAAGCTCCCGCGCCGTGACAGATGCCTGTCACACTCGGCCCCTACAATGCCCGCTTCCGTCCATGAGCACCTTGATTCTTCATCTGCCTGCGGGCCCCGCTGGCGAATACGCCTACGCACTCAGCAGCGACGGCCTGCGCGCCGACCGGCATGGCCACGCCGCAGCAGGCCTGCTGCCCGATCCTGGCCGCACCGGCCAGACGGTTGCCGTGGTGCCGCACCAGGCCTTGTCCTGGCATCTGGTCAGCCTCCCCCATGGCGTGCCCACGGGGAGCCGGCGTGGACATGTGCGCCTGCGTGCCGTGCTCGACGGGCTGCTGGAAGAGCGCCTGCTCGACGACCCCTCCCAACTGCATCTGGCGCTGCAGCCTCAGGCACGCGCGGGCGAGCCCTGCTGGGTTGCCGCCTGCGACAAGGCCTGGCTCCATGCCCATCTGCAGGCCCTGGAGTCCGCAGGCCGGCCCGTGGGCCGCATCGTGCCCGAATGCCCGCCCCAGTCCACGCCCCAGCTGTGGGCCGTGGGCACGCCTGAATCGGCCTGGCTGCTGGCCACCGGCCTGAGCACGGCCCCGCAAGGCATGGACTCGCTGGCCTGCCTGCCGCTGCGCACCGACAGTGCCGACCCCGCCATGCTGGCCGCCCTGCTGCAGGCCCTGCCCCCCGACACCCCGATCCAGGCGGACCCGGCGCTGGCCCGCGCCGCCGAGGCCCTGCAGCGCCCCGTCAGCCTGCTGACGGACGCCCAGCGCGGCCTGGCGGCCCGCGCACAAAACTGGGACCTGGCGCAGTTCGACCTCGACCTGGGCGGCGGCAGCCGCACCCGCCGACGCATGCTCGACGGCTGGCAGAGCTTTCTGCGCGCGCCGCAATGGAAGGCCGCGCGCTGGGGTGCCGCGCTCGCACTGCTGGCCCAGGTGGTGGGCCTCAATGCCTGGGCCTGGACCGAAAACCGCGCCATCGCGGCCAAGCAGGTCCAGGTGCGCTCCACGCTGGCCACCAGCTTTCCGCGCGTTCCCGTCATCGTCGATGCGCCCGTTCAAATGCAGCGCGAAGTCGCCACGCTGCGCCAGAGCGCCGGCGCGCTGACGCAGGGCGACCTGGAACCCCTGCTGGCCGCCGCATCCCGGGCCCTGCCTGCCGGCCAGTTGCCGCAGGCCATGGACTACCAGGACCGTCAGCTGCGCCTCAAGGGCGTCTCGCTGGAGGCCGAGGCACTGGAGCAGGCACAACAACATCTGGCCGGCAGCGGCCTGCGACTGCAGCGCGACGGTGCCGACCTGCTGCTTGCCCAGGAGGCCCGGCCATGAACATGCGCGCATCCCGCCAAAGCCTGGCCCCACTGCGCGCGCGCTGGAATGCCCTGGCGCCACGTGAACAGAACATGACGCTGCTGGCCGGTGGCGTGGTGGCACTGGCCCTGCTGTGGTGGCTGGCCCTGGCCCCCGCCCTGCACAGCCTGCGCACCGCGCCCGAACGCCATGCCCAGGCCGACCGCCAGTTGCGCCAGATGCAGCTGCTGCAGGCCGAGGCCGAGCAGCTGCGCAGCAACGCACGCCCCGTGGTCGGCGATGCCAAGGCGCTGCTGCAAAGCTCGCTGTCCGCCGAACTGGGCGCCTCCGCCCAATTGAACTGGATGGGCGACCGCGCACAGATCACGCTCAAGGCCGCGCCCGCCGCCGCGCTGTCGCGCTGGCTGGCCCAGGTCCGCAGCAACACGCACGCCGTTCCCGCCGAGATGAAGCTGGCCCGCAGTGCATCTGCAAGCGCCGCAGGCGCTGCCGATGCCGTGCGCTGGGATGGCAGCCTGGTGCTGGACCTGCCTGTCGATCCGTCGCGGGCACCTTGAGCATGCGCCGCCAGCCCCGCTCCCAGCCTGTCCTGCGCTCACCGCGCGGGTGGGCGCTGGCAGGCGCCCTGTGCGGCCTGGTGGCCACCACCGTCGTCTGGGCGCCCGCCGCCTGGCTGGCACGCGGCGTGGATTCCGCCACACAGGGCCAGGTACTGCTGCTGCAACCGCGCGGCACGCTGTGGAACGGCTCGGCCTCCCTGGCCTTCACCGGAGGCGCCGGCAGCCGCGACCGCACGGCCCTGCCCACGCGGCTGGAATGGACGCTGCGCCCGCGCCTGGACGGCGCCCGCATTCAGCTGCGCAGCGAATGCTGCACACCCACGCCCGTGGTGCTGGACCTGCTGCCGCGCTGGCAGGGCCTGAGCGCCGTGGTGCACGACAGCGACACGCGCTGGCCTGCCTCGCTGCTGTCCGGCCTGGGCACGCCCTGGAACACGGTGGACCTGCAAGGCCAGCTGCGGCTGGCCACGCAGGCCCTGCAACTGCAATTGCTGTGGCAATCGGGGCGCTGGCGCAGCGACGGCAGCACGCGGCTGGAGGCGCTGGCCGTATCCTCGCGGCTGTCCCCTCTGCGCCCGCTGGGCAGCTACCGGCTCGACATCCTCGGGGGCGACAGTCCGCAGCTGCAGCTCAGTACCCTGACCGGCGACCTGCGCCTGAGCGGCCAGGGCCAATGGGTAGGCCAGCGGCTGCACTTCCAGGGCGAGGCCTCGGCCAGCCCCGAGCGCGAAACCGCGCTGTCCAACTTGCTCAACATTCTGGGACGGCGCCAGGGGCCCCGGTCCATCATTTCCTTTGGTTGATCCATGACTCAGCAGCACACGACCCCGTTCTGGCGCAACACCCTGCACACGCTGGCCGTCAGCGCCATGCTGGCCTGCACCGCTGGCACCGCCCAGGGCCAGCAGACCAATGCACCGGCCGGCGCCACGCCCAGCCTGCGTCCGGGCGAGCCTGTGACGCTGAATTTCTCGGGTGCCGACATCGAGGCCGTCTCGCGTGCCATCGGCGCCATCACCAACCGCAACGTGGTGGTCGACCCCCGCGTCAAGGGCCAGATCACGCTGCTGACCGACAAGCCCGTGCCGCCCGCCACCGCCTACCAGCAGTTCCTGGCCGCGTTGCGCCTGCAGGGCTTCACCATTGTCGAATCGGCCGGCCTGTACAAGGTCATCCCCGAAGCCGACGCCAAGCTGCAGGCCAGCGAGGTGGCCGTGGGCGCGGGCCGCAGCAGCACCGGTAGCCAGATCGTCACCCAGATCTTCAAGCTCAACTACGAGAACGCGGCCAACCTGGTGCCTGTTCTGCGCCCCCTGATCAGCCCCAACAACACCATCAACGTCAACCCGGGCAACAACTCGCTGGTCATCACCGACTACGCAGACAACCTGCAGCGCATCTCGCGCATCGTGGCGACCATGGATGTGTCCAACGCCACCGATGTCGAAATCATCCCACTGCGCCATGCCGTGGCCACCGACATGGTGGCCCTGGTCTCGCGCCTGATCGAAGGCGGCACGGCCAGCCCCGGCGGCCTCACCGTGACCGCAGGCGGCGCCAATATTCCGGGCCAGAGCGACAACGCCTTCAAGACCTCGCTGATGGCCGAGCCGCGCAGCAACTCCATCGTGCTGCGCGCGGCCAACCCGGCACGCCTGGCCCAGGTGCGCTCGCTGATCGCGCGGCTGGACCAGCCCGCCATGAACGGCGGCGGCGACCAGGGCAACATCCACGTGGTCTATCTCAAGAACGCCGACGCCGTGGCGCTGGCCGCCACCTTGCGCGCCGCCATCGGCGCCCAGGCCACGGCCGCCGGCACGGCCAGCGGCCAGCCCGGTGCGGGCGGCACCCTGCCGCAGGGCGGCGGCATGTCCTCCATCCCCACCTCGCAGCCCGTGGTCTCGCGCGACTCCAGCGGCACGGCATCCATGGGCATGGGCTCGTCCTCGGGCCTGGGCAGCGGCGGCGGGGGCGGCGCGCTGGGCGTGGCCCAGCAGCCCTCCACGGGCGGCATGATCCAGGCCGATCCTTCGACCAACTCGCTGATCATCACGGCACCGCCGCCCGTCTACCGCCAACTGCGCGCCGTGATCGACAAGCTCGACGGCCGCCGCGCCCAGGTGCTGATCGAAAGCCTGATCGTCGAAATCAAGGACAACCGGCTGGCCCAGTTCGGCATCCAGTGGCAGGCCATGCTCAGCAACAACGGCCGCGTGATCGGCACCCTGGGCACGAACTCCAATGTGGCGGGCGCCAACATCCTGAACCTGCTCGGCCTGGTCAAGGATGGAGGCCTCGACGGCAGCGCCATCACGGGAGACACGTTGTCCAGCCTGAGAGGCACCAACCTCGGCTTCACGCAGCGCGTCAACGGCAAGGACACGCTGGGCTTTCTGGCCAACTTCCTGCAAAACAGCGGTGACGCCAACATCCTGTCCACGCCCAACCTGATGACGCTGGACAACGAGGAGGCGCGCATCATCGTGGGCCAGAACGTGCCCATGGTCACGGGCTCGTACGCCAGCAACTCCACGGGCGGCACGGTCAACCCCTTCACCACCGTGGAGCGCAAGGACGTGGGCCTGATGCTGCGCGTGCGCCCGCAGATCAACGAGAACGGCACGGTGAAGCTGGCCGTGTTCCAGGAAGTCTCCTCGGTGGACGAGTCCACGCGCAAGGACACCAACGGCCTGACCACCAACAAGCGCTCCATCGAGTCCAACGTGCTGGTCGAGGACGGCAACATCGTCGTGCTCGGCGGCCTGATCGACGACAACTACTCCCAGGCCGAGGACCGGGTGCCTCTGCTGGGCGACATTCCCGTCGTGGGCAACCTGTTCCGCAACACCAACCGCAAGCGCAACAAGACCAACCTGATGGTCTTCCTGCGCCCCGTGGTGATGCGCGATGCGACTGCCACCAACCAGGTCTCTTCCGAGCGCTACGAAGCCATCCGCGCGCAGCAACAGAGCCTGCAGCCCGAGCCCAGCGCCCTGCTGCGCTCGGTCAATGCCGCGCCCGTGCTGCCCACGCTGACGCCGCAGCCGGACCCCGGCTCGTTCACCAACCCGGCCGCCATCGTCAACGTGCCGGGCGCCAGGCCCGAGCTGATCGACTTCACCCAGCCGCAGCCCGCCGCTCCCGCCGTGCCGGCAGCCCCCGGCGCGCTCTGAGGCAGGAAGGCCCCATGCGCTATCCCCTGCCCTATGCGTTTGCGCGCACCAGCCAGCTGCTGATCGAGGACGACGGCCACGAGCCCCTGCTCTGGCACGGCCCCTCGCCCGACTGGCAGGCCCTGTCCGAAGTCCAGCGCAGGCATGCGGTGCAGCGCTGGCAGATGCTGGACGCGGGCACGCTGGCCCACCGCATCAGCGCCGCCTATTCGCAGGGCGAGTCCAGCGCGGCCCTGGTGGTCAGCGAGGTCGAGTCCGACGCCGACCTCTCGCGCATGATGCAGGAGCTGCCTGCGGTCGAGGACCTGCTGGAGACGGCCGACGACGCGCCCATCATCCGCATGCTCAACGCCCTGCTCACGCAGGCCGCGCGCGACGGCGCCAGCGACATCCACATCGAGCCCTACGAGCGCCATTCCAGCGTGCGCTTTCGCGTGGACGGCGACCTGCGCGAAGTCGTGCAGCCCAACCGCGCACTGCATGCAGCGCTGATATCGCGACTGAAGATCATGGCCGACCTGGACATCGCCGAAAAGCGCCTGCCCCAGGACGGCCGCATCAGCCTGCGCCTGGGCACGCGCGCCATCGACGTGCGCGTCTCCACCCTGCCCAGCGCCCACGGCGAGCGCGCCGTGCTGCGCCTGCTGGACAAGAGCGAGAGCAAGCTCAGCCTGGAGGCCGTGGGCATGCAGGGCGAGACGCTGAGGCGATTCACCCACCTGACGGCCCAGCCGCACGGCATCGTGCTGGTCACCGGCCCCACGGGCTCGGGCAAGACCACCACGCTGTATGCGGCACTGTCGCGCATGGACGCCAGCCACAGCAACATCATGACGGTGGAGGACCCCATCGAGTACGAGCTGGCCGGCGTGGGGCAGACCCAGGTCAACGCCAAGATCGACCTGACCTTCGCCAAGGCCCTGCGCGCCATCCTGCGCCAGGACCCGGATGTGATCATGATCGGCGAAATCCGCGACTTCGAGACCGCGCAGATCGCCATCCAGGCCTCCCTGACCGGCCACCTGGTGCTGGCCACGCTGCACACCAACGATGCCTCCAGCGCCGTCACGCGCCTGATCGACATGGGGGTGGAACCCTTCCTGCTGTCGTCCTCCCTGCTGGGTGTGCTGGCCCAGCGCCTGGTGCGCAAGATCGACACCACCGAGCCCAGCGGCTACCGGGGGCGCACCGGCATCTTCGAGATGCTGGTGGTGGACGACACCATCCGCGCGCAGATCCACCGCCAGGCCAGCGAGGCCGAGATCCGCGACACCGCGCTGGCCGCGGGCATGCGCCTGATGCGCGACGACGGCGAGCGCCTGGTGCGCGAGGGCATCACCACGCCCGAGGAAGTGCTGCGCGTCACGCGCGACTAGGCGCAGGCGGCCACGCCCGACCCTGCGCAGCACGGGGCATCCCTGTTTGCCACAATGGTCGGCATGTTGGAATCCCTACGCGCCTGGAGCGCTCCCTATGGCGGCGACCTGTTCCTGTGGGTCGCCACGCTGAGCCTGATCAGCTACATCGCCCTGTGGTGGTTCAAGTCACGGCTGTCCACCAGCCAGCTGCGCCGCGTCATCCGCCTGTCGGCGCTGGTGGCGCTGCCGCTGTCCTGGCTGGCCATCCAGCAGGGCGAGAACCATCTGGCGGCAGCCATCCTCCCCCTGGTCTGGTGCGTGGTGCTGGGCATCACCTGCGCGCGGGAAATGTCCAGAAGAAACTGAGTGCGCGAACGCGCACCAGGAATGCCCTGGCGCGGCAAGGCCCGCGCCGCCCCCACCCACCGTGAACTGGAAGTTGGAACCTGCCATGACATCATTCAATGAAGTCCGTCTGTCCATGCTCGACCTCGTGGCCGTGCGCGAAGGCGGCACCGTCGCCGAGGCCCTGGACATCGCGCTGGCCACGGCCCGCAAGGCCGAGGCACTGGGATTCGAGCGCTACTGGCTGGCCGAGCACCACAACATGCCCGGCATCGCCAGCTCGGCCACGGCCGTGCTGATCGGCCACATTGCAGGCGGCACCTCGAAGATCCGCGTGGGCTCGGGCGGCATCATGCTGCCCAACCATGCCCCGCTGGTGGTGGCCGAAGCCTTCGGCACGCTGGCCGAGCTGTACCCGGGCCGCATCGACCTGGGCCTGGGCCGTGCGCCCGGCACCGATGGCGCCACCATGCGCGCCCTGCGCCGCGACCGCGTCGAGACCGAGGAAGACTTCCCGCGCGACGTGATGGAGCTGCAACGCCTGCTGGCCCCGGCCACGCCGGATCAAAAGCTGGTGGCCACGCCCGGCGCGGGCACCAACGTGCCGATCTGGCTGCTGGGCTCCAGCCTGTTCTCGGCCCAGCTCGCAGCCCATCTGGGCCTGCCCTACGCCTTTGCCTCGCACTTCGCGCCGCGCATGCTCTACCAGGCCGTACAGCTGTACCGCAGCCTGTTCAAGCCGTCGGCCCAACTGGCCAAGCCCTACGTGATCGTCGGCGCACCCGTGATCGCCGCGCCCACCGATGACGAGGCCGAGTACCTGGCCAGCAGCACCTACCAGCGCGTGCTGGGCATCATCACGGGCCGGCGCGGACTGCTGCCGCGCCCCATCGAGAACTACGCGGCCCAGCTCGGCGAGCAGGAGCGCCGCGCCATCGGCGACTTCCTGGCCGTGGCCTCCATCGGCGGCCCGGACAAGGTGCGCACGCGCCTGCAGAAGCTGCAGGCCGACACCGAGGCCGACGAGCTGATCCTGGTCAGCGACGTGTATGACCGCGACCTGCGCCTGCGCTCGCTGGAGATCACGGCCGGCGTCATGGGCCGCTGAAGGCATGAGCCGCTCCGCCCGGCTGCTGCAGCTGATCGACCTGCTGCGCCGCGCGCGCCTGCCCCAGGCCGGGCCGGTGCTGGCCCGGCAGCTGGACGTGAGCCTGCGCACCCTCTACCGCGACATCGCCACCCTGCGCGAACAGGGTGCCGCGATTGCGGGCGACCCGGGCGTGGGCTACGAGATGCGGCCCGGCTTTCTGCTGCCGCCGCTGATGTTCACGCCCGATGAGCTGGAAGCCCTGCTGCTGGGCGCGCGCTGGGCCAGCCGCCAGGCCGACCCCGAGCTCGCCCAGGCCGCCACCGCCGCGCTGGACCGCATACGCAGCGCGCTGCCGCTGGAGCTGCGCATCGAGGTGGACACCAGCGGCCTGCTGGTGCCGCCCATCTGCCACGAATCCGTGACCGAGCCCTGGCAGACCGCGCTGCGCCTGGCGATACGGCGCCAGCACCGGGTGCTGCTGCACTACACGGATGAGAAGGGCCAGCCGACCGAGCGCCGGATCTGGCCTTTTGCCATGGCCTTCTTCGACCAGCGGCGCATTCTTGCGGCCTGGTGCGAACTGCGCCAGGACTTCCGCCATTTCCGCGCCGACCGCGTGCGCTCCGTCACCGATCTGCAGGAACGCTATCCCGACCACCGCAGCGGCCTGATCGAACGCTGGTCGCGGCAACTGGGCTACACGGTCCGCTGACACCACTGCTGACAAAAACTGTCAGCATAGCCTCCTACAGTCGCTCCCATGGCCTTCTCGCCATGCATTCAAACCACTGGGAGCCTTCATGAACGACTCGATCAAGCCGCTGCGCTTTTACTTCCACCCCCGCTCGCGCGCCGTCATCGCGCGCTGGATGCTGGAGGAATGCGGCGCCCGCTATGAGCCCGTGCGGCTGGAATACGGCAGCACCATGAAGGCTGCCGACTACCTGGCTGTCAACCCCATGGGCAAGGTCCCCGCCCTGGTGCACGGCGAGACCGTGATCACCGAACAGGCCGCCATCCTTGCCTATCTGGCCGACATCTTCCCCGAACGAAGGCTCGCACCGGCCGTGGACAGCCCGCTGCGCGGCGTCTACCACCGCTGGATGTTCTTCCTGGCCGGCCCCGTCGACGCCTTGATGACAGCCAAGAGCCAGGGCCACCTGGAGCAGCAGACGGCCGACCAGGCCATGTCCGCCGGCTATGGCCGCTATGACGACGTGGTGCAGACGCTGCGCCAGGCCGTGGCCGACAGGCGCTACCTGTGCGGCGACCAGTTCACCGCCGCCGACGTGCTCATGGCCAGCTACCTGCGCTGGGGGACGATGATGAAGCTGCTGCCCGCGCTGCCCGAGTTCAGCGACTACGGCCAGCCGCTGATGGAACGCCCGGCCTCGCTGCGCTCCATCCAGCTCAACGAAGCGGACCTGGCCGCCCAGCCGGCATAGGCACCTCCGGGACCTGGGGACGAGGCCCGAGACGGCCTCGCCATCCAGCCGTCACCGGCAGCGGCTACCATCGGGGGTTGGATCGCCGCCTGGCGTTTCCTGAACGCCATCCTTCCCCAGCCCCTCCCGACTCCCGCCGCGCATGCCTGCCTTTTCCTTCGAAGCCCTGGATGCCCAAGGTCAGACCCGCAAGGGCACGATCGAAGCCGACAACGCGCGCGCTGCGCGCAGCCAGCTGCGCGCCCAGGCCCTGGTGCCCATGGCCGTGGAGATCGTGGCCTCGGGGTCGGCGTCCGGCCCGCAGGGTGGCGCCTCGCGCTGGCTGACCCGCCCCGTCCTTGGCTCCACAGGGCTCACCGTGTGGACGCGCCAGATGGCGGGCCTGGTCGGATCAGGCCTGCCCATAGAGCGCGCACTGGCCGCGCTGTCCGAAGAAGCCGACGACCCGCGCCAGCACCACCTGGTGGCCGCGCTGCGCGCCGAGGTCAACGCAGGCTCCACCTTTGCCCGGGCACTGGCCCAGCATCCGCGCGAGTTCTCCGACATCTACTGCGCCGTGATCGGCGCCGGCGAGGCCAGCGGCAGCCTGGGCCCGGTGCTGGAGCGGCTGGCCGACGACCTGGAATCGCGCCAGGCACTGCAGTCCAAGCTCATTGGCGCAGCCCTGTATCCGGCCATCGTGACCCTGGTGGCCATCGTCATCGTGCTGTTCCTGGTCAGCTACGTGGTGCCGCAGGTGGCCAGCGTGTTCGCGGGCACCAAGCGCGCCCTGCCCTGGCTCACCGTGGCCATGCTGGCGCTCAGCGACTTTGTGCGCAGCTATGGCTGGGCCGCGCTGATCGCCCTGGTGCTGGGCGCCGTGGGCTTCCGGCTGTCCATGAAGAACCCCGTGCTGCGCGAGCGCTTCGACGCCTGGTGGCTGCGCCTGCCGCTGATCGGCCGGCTGGCGCGCAACTACAACGCGGCACGCTTTGCCGGCACGCTGGCCATGCTGGCGGGCGCAGGCGTGCCCATTCTCAAGGCCTTGCAGGCCGCCGCCGAAACGCTGGGCAACCGCGCGCTGCGCGCCGATGCCATGGACGCGCTGGCCCTGGTGCGCGAGGGCGCGCCGCTGGCCTCGGCCCTGGCGCAGAAAAAGCGCTTCCCGGGCCTGATCTCCATGTTTGCCCGCCTGGGCGAGCAGACCGGCCAGCTGCCCGTGATGCTGCAGCGCGCGGCCAACCAGCTGTCCACCGAGGTGCAGCGCCGCGCCATGCACCTGGCCACCATCCTGGAGCCGCTGCTGATCGTGGCCATGGGCATGGTCGTGGCCCTGATCGTGCTGGCCGTGCTCATGCCCATCATCCAGCTCAACCAATTCGTCAAATAGCGACAAGCGCCAAGCCATGCCCGTGACCCTGCAAGACAAGCTGGTCGTTGCCATCTCATCGCGCGCACTGTTCGACTTCGAGGAAGAGAACCGGCTGTTCGATGCGGGCGACGAGCAGGCCTACATGCGCCGCCAGCTGTACCTGGTGCACCAGCCGGCACGCCCGGGCATCGCCTTCCCGCTGGTGCGCAAGCTGCTGGCCTTCAATACGCCCGAAGTGCAGCGCGTGGAGGTGATGATGCTCTCGCGCAACGACCCGGCCAGCGGCATGCGCGTGTTCGCCTCGGCCAAGGCGGCCGACATGCACATAGAGCGCGGCGTGTTCACGCGCGGGCGCGATCCGTTTTCCTACCTGCGGCCGCTGGGCGCCCACCTGTTCCTCTCGGCCAACGAAGTCGATGTGCGCAGGGCGCTGTCCATCGGCTTTCCCGCGGCGCGCGTGATGGTCGACTCCACGCCCGCAGGCGACCGCTACCCGCAGGAAGTGCGCATTGCCTTCGACGGCGATGCCGTGCTGTTTTCCGACGAGGCCGAGCGCATCTACCAGCAAGGCGGGCTGCCGGCCTTTCTGCGCCATGAGGTCTCCCATGCCGCCACGCCCCTGGGAGAAGGGCCGTTCAAACCCCTGCTGCAAGCCCTTCACCGGCTTCAGCAGCAGGCGGACTCGTCCCAGACCATGCGCATTCGCACGGCCCTGGTGACGGCGCGCAGTGCGCCGGCGCACGAGCGCGCCATCCGCACATTGCTCGATTGGGGAATCACCGTGGACGAGGCCATGTTCCTCGGCGGCCTGGAAAAAGGCCCCTTCCTGCGCGAGTTCGAGCCGGATTTCTTCTTCGACGACCAATCGGGCCATGTCAGCTCGGCGGCCCGCCATGTGCCCGCAGGCCATGTGAACAGCGGCGTCTCCAATCCGGACGCCGATCCGCTGAAGTAAACAATTGCAAAGGGCGCACAGCCCTGGCTTGCAGACACCGGTTCCATGCCCAAATAGGTGCCATGCATTTTCCCCTCATGAACCGCTCCGCCCTGCTGCGCCGGCCGCCTGTGCTGCAGGCCGCCGCTGCCGTCCTGCTGACCAGCGCCTTCATGCTGCCCGCCGCGCGCGCGCAGGCGGCCGAGACGGCCGACAAGGCGTCCACCGGACAGGCCTCGGCCAGCCCGGCGCCATTGACCAAGGGGGAAATCAAGGCCCAGCGCGAATTCAAGATGCTGGACTTCAACAAGGACGGCAAGCTCAGCCGCACCGAAGTGGCGCTGTTCCCGCGCCTGGCGGCGGCCTTCGACGAGGCCGACACCGACAAGGACGGCTACGTCTCCTATGCGGAAGTGCAGGCCTTTGCCGTCAAGTACCGCGCCGAGCGCGACAAGGCGAAGGCCAAGGCGCAGGCCGAAGAGGCAAAGGCCGCCGAGCATGCCGCAGCCGTGTCCGCTGCCAGGGACACGAAGGAAGGCGAAGGCTCAAAGGACTGAGCCTGCGCATTCAGCCACTGACACTCAGAGTCCGCCGGTACGCTTGACCTTGGGTTCCGAATAGGTCAACGGCTCCTCGCGCACCTGCAGCTTGTTGCGGGCCACGTCATCGGCCTTGCTGACCTCCTGGGCCTGCTCCACGGCCATGGCGCTGGCGCGCCACATGGACTGGATAAACTCGATGAGCTGCTTGGAAATCGGCTCCTTGGGCGGCTCCTCGACCTCTTCCTTCTGCTTGATCTCCTCGGCCAGCGTCCAGTCGCGGTTTTCCTGGTCCACCACGGACGGTTTTTCAGGATCGCGAATCACACGGCCTTCGCCGATGCGATCCGTGGATTCGACAGGATTGGCAGCGTTCACGGGACGCACGGGCACCGCGCCCGACGCGCCGGTGGAGTACAGATCGGCGCTTTGCGGGCGCCACGGTATGGGCGATCGGTCAACAGGTGGAATTGGCATGGCTCGACCCTCTTGCTGGATGTGTGCTGTGGGCGGGAATTTCCCGCCGTCGCCTCATCATCGACAGAACCTGAAAGAACTGAAGCGCTTTTTTTGAAAGACGCCCAGGCCTGCCTCAAACCAAGGGTAAACCCTGAAACCACCCTGACCAGGCGCTAGAGGAAACGCTCCAGCATCTTGCGCGAGGCACGGTCCAGCGCCGTGCTGTCGGGCACGCTGAACTGCACGCCGTCCTGGCTGGTGATCATCAGGTGCGTGCGGCCCGACAGGCGGCGGATA
Organism: Delftia sp. WSY_10; assembly: GCF_043104705.1. Classification (NCBI taxonomy): domain Bacteria; kingdom Pseudomonadati; phylum Pseudomonadota; class Betaproteobacteria; order Burkholderiales; family Comamonadaceae; genus Delftia; species Delftia sp. WSY_10. The sequence continues at coordinate 488,231 of NZ_JBICKY010000012.1, forward strand.
TCCTCCTCGGCCTTGAGCACGAGCTGCGCGGGACCGCGGTCGGTCTCCAGGTCCCAGGTGCTGGGCGTGGAATAGCTGGACACCTTGCGGATGCGCTGGATGACGGGCACGAACTCGCGCACGGCCAGATCCTGCTCGATCAGCATGCGGGCCTGCGCGGGCAGGTGGTCCATGTGGTCCACCCACAGCGCCTCCTTGCCATCGGCACAGACCAGGGACAGGCCTTGCAGCGGCGCGGCAATCGGAAAGGCGCGCACGGGCACCACGGATTCATGGCGCGTGCCGTCGGCCAGGATCAGCACCAGGCGGCCATGGGCGTTGCGCTCCACGCGTACGCGGCTCAGATCGGCGCCGGCGGCGCAATGTTGGGCAGTGGACATGGCTTATTCCTCGATGGTGGTTGCGACCAGGGTCAGGCCTGCGGCCTGGGCATCCTCTTCGGCGCGCCGCGCCTGGGCCTGGTACAGGCGCCAGTAGGCGCCCTGCTTTTCCATCAGTTCGTCGTGCGGCCCCACTTCCACGATCTCGCCCCGGTCCATGACCACGAGGCGGTCTGCCTTGCGCAGCGTGGACAGACGGTGGGCGATGGCAATCGTCGTGCGGCCCTGCACCAGGTTGTCCAGCGCCTTCTGGATCTCCTTTTCCGTCTCGGTGTCCACGGCCGAGGTGGCCTCGTCCAGGATCAGGATGCGCGGGTCGATCAGCAGCGCGCGCGCGATGGAGATGCGCTGGCGCTCGCCGCCCGACAGGCCCTGGCCGCGTTCGCCGACCAGGGAGTCATAGCCGTGCGGCAGGCGCAGGATGAATTCATGGGCATGGGCCGCACGCGCGGCCGCCACGATTTCCTCGCGCGTGGCGTCGGGCTTGCCGTAGGCGATGTTCTCGGCAATGGTGCCGAAGAACAGGAAGGGCTCCTGCAGCACCAGGCCGATGTTGCTGCGGAAGTCCGACACCTTGAGCCGGCGGATATCCACGCCGTCGAGCTGGATGGAGCCTTCGCTCACGTCGTAGAAGCGGCTGATCAGGTTGACCAGGGTGCTCTTGCCCGAGCCGCTGTGGCCGACCAGGCCAATCATTTCACCCGGGCGAATCTGCAGATCCAGGTTCTTGATGACGGCGCGGCTGCCGTAGCGGAAGGTCAGGTTGTCCAGCGTGATGGCACCCTGCACGCGCGGCAGCTTGACCGGGTTGACCGGGTCGGGCACGTTGCTCACGTGGTCCAGGATGTCGAAGATGCGCTTGGCGCCGGCTGCCGCCTTCTGTGTGACCGAGACGATGCGGCTCATCGAATCCAGGCGGCTGTAGAAGCGGCCGATGTAGGCGATGAAGGCCGTCAGGATACCGACCGTGATCTGGCCGCCCGCCACCAGCCAGATGCCGAAGCCCCAGACCACCAGCAGGCCGATCTCGGTCAGCAGCGTCACCGTGGGCGTGAACAGCGACCAGGTCTTGTTGACCTTGTCGTTGGCCTGCAGGTTGACCAGATTGGCCTGGGCGAAGCGGTCGGCCTCGCGCTTTTCCTGGGCGAAGGCCTTGACCACACGGATGCCGGGAATGGTGTCGGCCAGCACATTGGTCACCTCGGACCAGACGCGGTCGATCTTCTCGAAGCCCGTGCGCAGGCGGTCACGCACCAGGTGGATCATCCAGGCGATGAAGGGCAGCGGCACCAGGGTGACCAGGGCCAGCCATGGATTGATGGAGAACAGGATGACCGAGGTCATCACGATCATCAGCACATCGGTCGCAAAATCCAGCGCGTTCAAGGATAGAAACAAATTGATGCGATCTGTTTCCGCCCCGATGCGCGCCATCAGGTCGCCCGTGCGTTTGCTGCCGTAGTAGTCCAGCGACAGCGTCAGCAGGTGGTTGTAGGTGGTCGTGCGCAGGTCCGAGCCAATGCGCTCGGAGACCTTGGCCAGCACGAAGGTGCGCGCCCAGCCCAGGCCCCAGGCCACCAGGGCCGCAGCCAGCAGGCCGCTCAGGTAGAAGACCACCAGGCTGCTGTCGATCTGCTGCCCGTTCTGGAACGGGATCAGGATCTTGTCCACGATGGGAATCGTCAGATAGGGCGCCACCAGGGTGGCGCCCGTGGAGGCCAGGGTCAGCAAAAAGCCCAGCAGCAGCTGATGCCGGTAGGGATGGGCAAAGCGCCACAGGCGCAGCAGCACCCAGGTGGAGGTCTGCGGGCCCTGCTGGCGCGCGCAGGCCGGGCATTCGTCGGCCTCGGGCGGCAGCTCGGTCTGGCAGGCCGGGCAGCGGGGCACATCGTCCTCGGGCCCGTCGAAGTCCTCGCCGCGCGCCATGCGCTCACGCTGGTGATCGAACTGTTGCAGCAGGCGCAATACGCCCGCCTGGTGGCGCAAGGTGAAGCGCCACAGCGCCAGCCGAGCCGCAGGACCATGCAATTCGAGGTTGCCCACGCCGCCGTGGTCCAGCGTACGCAAATTCTGATCGACCGAGAGTATCCACTCACTCCATCGCTGATCCTCAGGATCACAGGCGATGAGGCGCTGGTTGGTCAGGACAACCCAGCCTTCGCCGAAGCGCATATCCAGGGTCAGGTCAACCGTGGCGAGGGCCAGCACGTTTTCATTGGAAGCGAGCCTGGCTCGCAGCTCAGCCCCGCGGGGGCTGGCAAGGAAGGCCGAAACGTCCACAGAATGGTGTTCTTGCATGTTGAGTTGTTTTTCCCGCCCCTGGCGGCTCCTGGTGTCATGCGGGCAACCGCAGCTCCCCGGTGGATATCCCGCGCGTTGCACGGCATACCCTGCTCAACGCGCCAACCCTGGTTTAGGCTGACAACACTGCGCATGGGTTTTCTGGGCGCACAATCCTCTCCCATTCTCCGGCGATCCGAATCCGGGTCGTCGTTCACGCTTACCCGTTGACCGACATGGCGAAATTCAAAGACATCCAACTCTTGCGCACCACCTACCTGCGTGGACCCAGCGTCTGGACCTACCGTCCCGTGCTGGAGGTCTGGCTGGATCTGGGCGAGCTGGAGGACTATCCCTCGAACAAGCTTCCCGGTTTCAACGAGCGCCTGACGGCCTGGCTGCCCGACCTGGTCGAGCACCACTGCGGCGTGGGCGAGCGCGGCGGCTTCATCCAGCGCCTGGAAGGCGGCACCTGGTGCGGCCACGTGCTGGAGCACATCATCATCGAGCTGCTGAACCTGGCGGGCATGCCTGCCGAGTTCGGCCAGACCCGCGAGATCTCGCAGCGCGGCGTCTACCGCATGGTCTTCCGCTGCCCCGAGGAAACCGTGGCGCGCACGGCCCTGGCCCATGGCCACAGGCTGATCATGGCCGCCATCAATGACGAGCCCTTCGACCTGAAGGCCGCCATCAAGGCCATCAAGACCGAGATCAACGACCGCTACCTGGGCCCGAGCACGGGCTGCATCGTCGATGCGGCCGGCGAGCGCCGCATCCCCCACATCCGCCTCAATGACGGCAACCTCGTGCAACTGGGCTATGGCGCCGCGCAGCGCCGCATCTGGACCGCCGAGAGCGACCAGACCAGCGCCATCGCCGAGGGCATTGCCCAGGACAAGGACTTCACCAAGCGCCTGCTGGCCGCCTGCGGCGTGCCCGTGCCCGAAGGCCAGATCGTCCACAGCCCCGAGGAAGCCTGGGAAGTGGCGCAGGACATCGGCTTTCCCGTCACCGTCAAGCCCTCGGACGGCAACCACGCACGCGGCGTGACGCTGGACCTGCGCGACGAGGCCGACATCAAGGCCGCCTTCGCGCTGGCCCAGCCTGAAGGCTCGGACGTCATCGTCGAACGCTTCATCGACGGCACCGAGCACCGCATCCTGGTGGTGGGCGGCAAGGTGGTTGCCGCCTGCCGTGGCGAGACCGTGAGCGTGGCCGGCAATGGCAAGTCCACGGTTCGCGAACTGGTCGCCGTGGTCAACCAGGACCCGCGCCGCGGCCCCGAGCAGGAATACCCGCTGGACTGGATCAACCTCGAAGCCCCGGCCGTGAAGCTGGAACTCAAGCGCCAGAACGTCACGCCCGACACCATTCCTGCCCAGGGCACCAGCGTGCTGCTGCAGCGCAACGGCAACATGGCCATCGACTGCACCGACGAAGTCCATCCCGAAGTGGCCTACATGGCCACGCTGGCCGCCAAGATCGTGGGCCTGGACATCGCGGGCATGGACATGATCCTGCAGGACGTCTCGCGCCCCATGAAGGAGCAGGGCGGCGCCATCCTCGAAGTCAACGCCGGCCCCGGCCTGCTGATGCATCTGAAGCCCACCAGCGGCGCGCCGCGCCCCGTGGGCATGGCCATCGCCGACCACCTGTTCCCGCGCACCGAAGAGGGCACGGGCGCCGGCCGCATCCCCCTGGTCGGCATTGCCGGCACGCGCAACAACGGTTTCACGGCCCGCCTGGTGGGCTGGCTGCTGCAGTTGTCGGGCAAGCTCACGGGCGTGGCCAGCAGCGAAGGCATGTTCCTGTCCAACCGCCAGACCCAGAAGACCAATACCGCCAACTGGGCCGGCGCCCACCGCCTGCTGACCAACCGCCTGGCCCAGGCCGCCGTCATCCAGACCACGGCCCGTTCCATCCTGGAGGAAGGCCTGGCCTACGACCGCTGCCTGGTCGGCGTGGTCACCGACATGGACGGCTTCGAGCAGTTGCCCGACCATGACGTGCACGAGCAGTCACAGATGACGCGCGTGATGCGCACCCAGATCGACGTGGTGCTGGACGAAGGCGCGGGCGTGCTCAATGCCGATATCGAGCAGGTGGCCGACCTGGCCCGCCTGTGCGACGGCGAGGTGCTGTTCTATTCGATGCAGGCAGACAGCCCCGTGGTAGCGGCCCACCGTTGCGAGAGCGAAGGCCGTGCCGTCTTCGTGCGCGGCAACCAGGTGATCCTGGCCACGGGCGCCGCCGAGCGCGTGCTGGGCACGCTGGACGCGCTGAGCCTGCCCGGTGGCCTGCGCCCGGACACGCCGGCCCTGCTCGCTGCCATTGCCGCGGCGTGGTCCATGGACATTGCCCCCGACCTCATCGTCGCCGGCATCAAGACCTTCGACTACACGCCGGCCGCCGCTGCGGTTTCCACCGCCGCCGCCTGAGCCCGACCACACGATGACATGCAGGCAGGCCCGGCGACGCGGGCCTGCCCTCCGAAAGAAGACACTATGCAGATCACCCGCATCCGAGCCCTGCGCGGCCCCAATCTCTGGACCCGCAGCACCGCCATCGAAGCCATCGTGCAATGCGAGCCCGGCGACTGTGACTACTCGGCCCTGGCAGGGTTCGAGGACCGGCTGCGCGCACGCTTTCCCAAGATCGGCACGCTGCAGCCGCACGGTGCCGACCAGCGCCTGTCGCTGGCCCATGTGCTGGAAGTGGCGGCCCTGTCGCTGCAGGCCCAGGCCGGCTGCCCCGTGACCTTCAGCCGCACGCACGAGACCGTGGAAGCCGGCACCTACCAGGTGGTGGTGGAGTACACCGAGGAATCCGTGGGCCGCCTGGCCATGGAACAGGCCGGTGCGCTGCTGCAGTCGGCACTGGCCGACACGCCCTTCGACGCCGACAAGGTGGTGGCCGAGCTGCGTGAACTCGACGAGGACGAGCGCATCGGCCCCTCCACAGGCTCCATCGTCGATGCGGCCGTGGCGCGCGGCATTCCCATCCGCCGCCTGACCTCGGGCTCGCTGGTGCAACTGGGCTGGGGCTCCAAGGCCCGCCGCATCCAGGCCGCCGAGCTGGACCAGACCAGCGCCGTGGCCGAGTCCATCGCCCAGGACAAGGACCTGACCAAGCGCCTGCTGCACGCCGCCGGCGTGCCCGTGCCGCTGGGCCGCCCCGTCAAGGACGTGGAAGAAGCCTGGCTCGTGGCCCAGGAAGTGGGCCTGCCCGTGGTGGTCAAGCCCCAGGACGGCAACCAGGGCAAGGGCGTGGTGGTCAACATCACCACGCACGAGCAGCTCAAGGCCGCCTTTGCCACCGCCTCGGAATTCGGCGACGACATCATGGTCGAACGCTTCCTTCCCGGCCATGACTTCCGCCTGCTGGTGGTCGGCGGCCAGCTGGTGGCCGCTGCGCGCCGCGAGCCGCCCCAGGTGCTGGGCGACGGCCAGCACACCATCCGCGAACTGGTCGAGCTGGTCAACCAGGACCCGCGCCGCGGCTCGGGCCACGGCACGGCGCTGACCAAGATCCGCCTGGACGACATCGCCATCGCGCGCATCGCCACCGAAGGGCTCACGCCCGAATCCGTGCCGGCCCAGGGCCAGCGCGTGGTGCTGCGCAACAACGCCAACCTGTCCACCGGCGGCAGCGCCACCGATGTGACGGACGACGTGCACCCCGACATCGCTGCGCGCGCCGTGGAGGCCGCCCAGACCATCGGCCTGCACATCTGCGGCGTGGACGTGGTCTGCGAGACCATGCTGCGCCCGCTGGAGGAGCAAAACGGCGGCATCGTCGAAGTCAACGCCGCGCCGGGCCTGCGCATGCACCTGGCGCCGTCCTTCGGCAAGCCGCGCAACGTGGGCGTGCCCATGGTCGATGAGCTGTTCGCACCCGGCCAGGATGGCCGCATCCCGCTGGTGGCCGTCACCGGCACCAATGGCAAGACCACGACCACGCGCCTGATCGCCCACCTGTTCACCTCGCATGGCTGGCGCACGGCCATGACCAATACCGACGGCGTCTACGTCAACGGCCGCCAGATCGACAGCGGCGACTGCTCGGGCCCGCGCAGCGCGCGCAACGCCCTGGCCCACCCCGAGACCGATGCGGCCGTGCTCGAATGCGCGCGCGGCGGCATCCTGCGCGAAGGGCTGGGCTTCGACCGCTGCCAGGTGGCCGTGGTCACCAACGTGGGCGCGGGCGACCACCTGGGCCTGAACTACATCACCACGGTGGAAGACGTGGCCGTGCTCAAGCGCGTCATCGTGCAGAACGTGGCCGCCGACGGCTATGCCGTGCTCAACGCCGCCGACCCGCTGGTGGCCGCCATGGCCTCCACCTCGCCGGGCAAGGTCATCTATTTCGCGGCCGACCGCCACCACCCCGTGATGGCCACGCACCGCGCCCAGGGCAACCGCGTGGTCTACGTGGACGGCGACAGCATCGTTGCGGCCGAAAGCTCGTGGCGCGAGACCATCGCCCTGCGCGAGATCCCCATCACGCGCAACGGCACCATCACCTTCCAGGTGGAGAACGTCATGGCCGCCATCGCCGCCGCCTGGGGCGTGGGCCTGCCGTGGCAGACCATCCGCCGCGGGCTGGCCGGCTTCGTCAACGACAGCGACAACGCCCCCGGACGCTTCAACGTCATGGACTACCGTGGCGCCACGCTGATCGCCGACTACGGCCACAACCCCGACGCCATCCGCGCCCTGGTGCAGGCCGTGGATGCCATGCCGGCCCAGCGCCGCAGCGTGGTCATCAGCGGCGCGGGCGACCGCCGCGACCAGGACATCACCGAGCAGACCCAGATTCTGGGCCGCGCCTTCGACGACGTCATCCTCTACCAGGATGCCTGCCAGCGCGGCCGCGCCGACGGTGAAGTCCTGGCCCTGCTGCAGCAAGGCCTGCAAGGCGCACCGCGCACCGACTACGTGACCCAGATCCAGGGTGAGTTCAACGCCATCGACCATGCGCTGGCGCGGCTGACGCCCGGCGACCTGTGCCTGGTGCTGGTGGATCAGGTCGAGGAAGCTCTGGAGCATCTTCGCCGCCATGTGGCGGGTGAAAACACCCCCTGAGGCGCTTTGCGCCTTCCCCCTCACTCGCTTCGCGGGAGGGGGACGACACCCTCGGGGCGGGGCGGCCCTTCCTCGGTGTCCCTGAGTTGGGCCGCGCCACTCTCTTACGCAACGCCATGATCAAACCCAGTGTGAAGTATTTCCCGCGAGGCCGGGCCTTGCTCACGGCCGCTCTGGCCACGCTGCTGCTGGGCGCCTGCGGCGCACGCGCCGAGCAGGTGGGCGCGGTGGACACGGTGTTCAAGTTCATAGGCCCGGACCACAAGATCGTGGTGGATGCCTATGACGATCCCAAGGTGGCGGGCGTGACCTGCTATGTCTCGCGCGCCAAGACCGGCGGCATCAAGGGCGGGCTGGGCCTGGCCGAGGACCGCGCCGAGGCCTCGATCAGCTGCGTGCAGACCGGACCCATCCAGATCCCTGCGCCGCTCAAGCAGCAGGACGAGGTGTTCACCGAACGCATCTCGCTGCTGTTCAAGCGCCTGCGCGTGGTGCGCATGGTCGATGCGCAGCGCAACACCCTGGTCTACATGACCTACTCGGACCGCGTGATCGAAGGCTCGCCGCAGAACAGCGTCACGGCCGTGCCCGTGCCGCGCAACACGCCGATACCGCTGCAAAAGTAGCCTGGGCTCATTCCTGCGCCTGGGACCTGCAGGCCTGCACGAAGGCCGCCAGCGCAGGCGAGCGGCGCTTGCCTGCCCGCTGCACCAGCGAGAAATCGCGCCACATGCGCGGCAGCGTGGTCGGCAGCACGGCCAGTTCTCCTGACACGACCAGGGCCTGCACCAGCACGCGCGACAGGCAGCTGACGCCCAGGCCCTGCGCCACGCAGCGCGCAATCGCCTCCGAACTGCCCAGCGTGGCGGCGGCCGGCAGCTGGTGCAGATGCGGCAGCAAGGCATGCTCCACCATCTCGCGCGTGCCCGAGCCCGGCTCGCGCAGCAGCCAGCGCGCACCGCGCAAAGCGGCCACGCCCAGCGGGCGCTGGCCCGCGGCCTGCACCAGCGGGTCCTGTGCTGCAGCCACGATGACGAGTTCGTCGCGCATCCAGGGCTCGACCTCCAGCCCGGGCCAGTGGCTGGTGCCCTCGATCAGGCCCAGGTCCACGTCCAGCGATTCCACGGCCTGGCCCACCTCGCGCGTGTTGGCGATCTGCAGGTCCACGCTCAGGTGCGGATGGCTGCGCGCCAGGTGCGCGAGCACGGCCGGCAGCGCATAGGTGCCTATGGTGGTGCTGGCCGCCACGCGCAGACGCACGGGCAGGCTGGCGGCCCGCACCGAAAACGCCTGCTCTATGCCCCTGGCCTGCTCCAGCAGCGCCAGCGCCTCGGGCAGCAGGGCACGCCCCGCGTCGTTGAGCGCCAGCCGCCGGCCCACGCGCTCGAACAGCTGGGCGCCCATGGCCTGCTCCAGCTGCTGCAGCGCGGCGCTGGTGGCCGACTGCGACAGGGCCACGGCATCGGCCGCCGCCACGGTGGAGCCGGCCTGGGCAACGGCGCAGAAGATTTCAAGTTGGCGCAGGGTGAGGTGCAGCATGGCGTGCAGTCTGGACGAGGCATCAACCTGTTTCCCCGGTTGATGCTACAAAAACTATTCGTTATACGAATATAGCCAAGAAATCTAAAGTGCCTCCCATGCACCGCGCTCCTGACGCGGCGCGCAGGCACCATGAACACCACTTCCCTCCCACGCTCCTCCCTCCCTGGCTGGCTTCGCCATTTGACCGAGCTTGCGCCCGGCCTGCTGCTGGCAGGCGCCATTGCCGCAGCCGCCACCTGGGGCGCACGCCAGCCCCTGCTGGCCGGCTCGGGCCTGAGCGCGCTGACGCTGGCCATATGCATCGGCCTGGTCATCGGCAACACCGTCTATCCGCGCCTGGCGCCCAGCTGCCATGCCGGCGTGGGCCTGGCCAAGCAGCGCCTGCTGCGTGCGGGCATCGTGCTCTACGGCCTGCGGCTGACCTTCCAGGACATAGGCCATGTGGGCATGGCCGGCGTGGTGGTCGATGCCCTGGTGCTGGGCAGCACCTTCTTGCTGGCGCAGTGGCTGGGCCGCCGCGTCTTCGGGCTGGATGCGCGCACCACGGTGCTGATCGGCGCGGGCAGCTCCATCTGCGGCGCCGCTGCCGTGCTGGCCACCGAACCCGTGATCAAGGGCCGCGCCGAAGACGTGGCCGTGGCCGTGGCCACCGTGGTGGTCTTCGGCACCGTGGGCACCTTTCTCTACCCCGCGCTGTTCCACTGGAACGCCGCCCACGGCTGGCTGGACATGTCGCCCGCGCAGTATGGGCTGTACGTGGGCTCCACCGTGCATGAGGTGGCCCAGGTCGTGGCCGCCGGCGAAGCCATTGCGCCCGAAGCCGCCGACGTGGCCGTGATCTCCAAGATGGTGCGCGTGATGATGCTCGCCCCCTTCCTGCTGCTGCTGTCCATGGCGGTGGCGCGCGGCAACCGCAGCAGCCAGGTGAGCGACGGCCAGCCGCGCCGCATCACCATTCCCTGGTTCGCGCTGGGCTTCGTCGCCATGGCCGGCGTGAACTCGCTGGGCGTGCTGCCCGCTGCCGTGGTACAGGTGGGCGTGCAGCTGGACAACGCGCTGCTGGCCGTGGCCATGGCGGCCCTGGGCCTGACCACCCATGTCCGCGCCGTGCGTGCCGCAGGCACGAAGCCCCTGCTGCTGGCCGCCTTGCTTTTCGCATGGCTGCTGGTAGCGGGCCTGCTCTTCAACCGCTGGGTGCCCGGCCTGCTCTGAAGCTGCCAGCATCCATCGACCGGCCCTGCGAGGCATCGTCTCGCAGGGCCTTTTTCATGGACGGCCTGCCTTCCAGAACAAGGGAATACCCTTAAATCAAATGCAGGCACAATTAATTTGCAATGCAAATTAATTGAACTACAAAGATAATCGAGGCATGTCCTTTGCCTCTGCCCCTCCCCGCGCCCGTCTCGGCTTTCTCATGGTCACCCTGGTACGCCAATGGCGCCGCCAGGTCGAGGAGCAACTGCTGGCCGACGGCCTGACCGACGCCACCTGGGCGCCGCTGATCCACCTGCGCGCCTGGGGCGATGGCGTCACGCAAAAGGAACTGGCCGAGCGTGTGGGCCTGGACGGCTCCAGCCTGGTGCGCCTGCTCGACATTCTGGAAGGCCACGGATGGGTGGAGCGCCGCGCCGACCCCGGTGACCGGCGCAGCAAGCGCATCTTCCTGACCGATGAAGGCAACGGCGCCGTGGATCGCGTGCGCGCCACCATGCTGCAGGCCGAGCTGGCCATGCTGCAGGACCTGGACGATGCCGAGGTCGAGGCCATGCTGGCCGGCATGGCCAAGATCCAGGCGCGCATGGCCGCGCTGCGCACGGAAGGCGCGCCATGAGCGCCCTCCACGATGCCTATGGCCGCCTGCTGCAGGCCTCGGTCCGCTGGGGCTTCGACCCCGTGCGCCTGCGCCAGCATCTGCGCACGGCCTTTGCAGCCTGCTTGGCTCTGCTGGCTGCCTGGCAGCTGGGGCTGGAGCATCCGCAGTGGGCTGCCATGGCCACCTGGGCCGCATCCCAGCCGCTGCGCGGGCAACTACTCGAAAAAAGCTTTTTCCGGGTCGCAGGCACCGTGGCCGGCACGGCCGTGGGCGTGGGCCTGGTGCTGCTGGCCCAGGGAAACCTGCTGTGGCTGGTGCTGGGCCTGGCCGTGTGGCTGGGCCTGTGCGCGGGCGTGGGCAATCTGCAGCGCAGCTTCGTGGCCTACGGCACCATGCTGGCCGGCTATTCGGCGGCCATGGTCGCGCTGCTGGACTTCGCCCATCCCGAGCAGGTCTTCGCCCTGGGCTTGGACCGGCTGTTCACCGCGCTGACCGGCGTATTCGCAGCCTTGCTCGTGGGCTGGCTGTTCACGCCCAAGGGCAGCGGCATTCCCGGCAATGCCGAGGTACGCCAGCTGTTTGCCCGGCTGTTGCGCGATCTGGCCGACAGCCTGCAGGCGCGCGGCCGTTCGTCACTGGGCTCGCAGGAGATCGCCGCCCGCCTGCTGGCCATGGCGGTGATCGAGGAGGGGCTGGACCCGCACGCCGCAGGATCGCAGCGCTCGCGCGAGGCCGTGCACGCGCTGCGCCGGCTCATGAATGCCCAGATCTCGGCCCTGCTGTGGCTGCGCGATGCACCATCGCAGGAGCCGCCTTCGGCCTTTGGCGACGCGCAGGCCCTGGCCGCCGCGCAGGCGCTGCGCGAAGCCGCCGTGGCGCTGGAGACGCGCGTGCAGTTGCACGAGGCCGCGGCGGCCCTGGTACGCGCACGCGAGTCCGCCGCAACCTGGCCCGGCGCGGCCGACATGCTGGCCCCGATGGGCTTTGCACTGCAGGCCCACCTGGCCGCCACCCACGACGTGGCGCTGCCGCCCGGCCACCGCGCGCGCCAATGGCCGGTGGTGCTGCACAGCGACTGGCTGGGCGCGCGCCGCGCCATGCTGCGCGCCAGCGCGGCCATCGCCATCGTGGGCCTGCTGTGGGTGGCCTCGGGCTGGAGCGGCGGCGCCTACATGCTGCTGGGCATGTCCATCATGCTGACCGTGTTCTCGGGCTTCGAGAACCCGTCGGCCACCATGCGCCATGTGACCCTGGGCCAGGCCATGGGCGTGCTGGTGGCCCTGGCCTGCCAGTGGCTGGTCTGGCCGTTCGCCAGCAGCCAGGCGGGCCTGGTGTGGCTGATGCTGCCCTTCGTCTTCGTGGGCGCGCTGCTGTTCTCGCACCAGCGCACCGCGCTCTCGGGCTATGACTGCAACATGGTGCTGCTGCTCCTGCTGCAGCCCCACTTTCCGCAGACGGCCAGCTTCGGCCATGCGCTGGCCCTGGGGCTGGCCGTGGTATCCGGGCCGCTGGCCGGCTGGGCGGCCTACCGCTTCATCCTGCCGGTCACGCTGCAGGGCCGGCTGCAGGGCCTGCGCTCCATGATGGTCCACGAGCTGCAGGACATGGCCGCCACGCCCGGCCATGCGCGCGATGGCCGCATCTGGCGTGCCCGCCTGTACCACCGGCTGCTGCGCCTGGTGCGCATGTCGGAGCAGGCCGGAGGGCAGCTGGGCGCGCAGGCGGCCGAGTGCGGCCTGGCCGCGCTGCATGTGGGCCGCGCCATCCAGGCGCTGCACCAGCTGTCCGAGGAAGCCGCGCTTGGCGACGGCACGGCCCGCGCCGTGCGCGCCGCGCTGCTGCGCCTGCAGCGGCTGCAGCAGGCGCCCGGCCAGTGCCCGCCGCTTTTGCGTGCGCTGGCGCAGCGCGTGGCCGAACGCCACCCCGACCAGGCCCGCCAGCTGCGCCATGCCGCGCATGAGATCGCGCAGCACGAAGCCTTCTTCCGCAATGCCGGCTGAAGCACGGACCCATGCCAGAATGAACGGCTAAGGCCGGCCCAGGCCGGCAGCGCCCCACGCTCTCTGTCCCCCTGTTGCGAGGAAAGCATCCATGACGTGGAGCGACACCACCATCACCTCACAGCGCCTGGCGCTGCGCCCCTTCACTGCCGCCGATGCCGATGAGGCCTTTGCCTGCATCACGCCCACGTTGACGCGCTACCTGTCGTTCGAGCCGCCATCGGCGCCTGCCGATTTCGAGGCGGTCTGGCGCGGATGGCTGCGGGAGATCGCAGCCGGCACGGACTTCAACTTCACGCTGCGCGAGCGCGCGTCAGGCCGATTCACCGGCCTGCTGGGCCTGCACCGCGCGCGCGATGCCGAGCCCGAACTCGGCATCTGGATACGCGAGGACGCGCATGGCCAGGGCCATGGCCGCGAGGCCGTTGCCGCCCTGGCCGCCTGGGCCGCGGAAACCTTCGCCCCGCAGTCCTTCAGCTACCCGGTGGCCGAGGCCAACACGGCCAGCCGGCGCATCGCCGAAGGATTGGGCGGAGTCGTCGTGGAGCAGCAGCAGCGGCCCAAGTACGCGGCCGTCATCTACCGCATTCCCGCGCGCAAGCCGCACCCATGAAAAACGGCCCCCTCAGGGGCCGTTCATCGTTCAGCCGGCCATGATCACACGGCGGCAATGGACACGGCCTTGGAGACCAGGTAGGCCTCCAGCGCCTCGGGTCCGCCTTCGGAGCCGTAGCCCGAGTCCTTGATGCCGCCGAACGGCATCTCGGCCGAGGCCACGGCCGGCTGGTTGATCCACAGCATGCCGGCCTCGACCTGCTGCGCCAGCTGGTGAGCGGTCTTGATGGAGCGCGTGAACGCATAGGCGGCCAGGCCATAGGACAGGCGGTTGGCCTCGGCGATGGCATCGCCCAGATCGTCGAAGCCGCGGATGGCAGCCACGGGGCCGAAAGGCTCCTGGTTGAAGATCTCGGCGCTCAGCGGCACATCGCCCAGCACCGTGGGTGCAAAGTAGTTGCCCTTGTCGCCCAGGGAGCCGCCGCCCGTGAGCAGCTTGGCACCCTGCTTTTGCGCGTCCTCGATGAAATGGGCCAGTGCGGTGACGCGGCGCGGATTGGCCAGCGGGCCCATCTGCGTGCCCTGCACCAGGCCATCGCCGACCTTGAGGCCTTCGGCATGCGCCACCATGGCGCGTGTGAACTCCTCGCGCACGCTGTTGTGCACCAGAAAGCGCGTGGGCGAGATACAGACCTGGCCTGCATTGCGGAACTTGGCCGCACCCGCCGCCTTGACGGCCAGCGCCACGTCGGCATCCTCGGCCACGATGACCGGCGCGTGGCCGCCCAGCTCCATGGTCGAGCGCTTCATGTGCTGGCCGGCCAGCGCCGCCAGCTGCTTGCCCACGGGCGTGGAACCCGTGAACGTGACCTTGCGGATCACGGGATGGGCGATCAGGTAGGAGGAAATCTGGGCCGGATCGCCGAACACCAGGCCCACCACCCCGGCGGGCACGCCGGCATCGACAAAGCACTTGAACAGGGCGGCAGGCGCGGCCGGCGTTTCCTCGGGCGCCTTGCACAGGAAGGAGCAGCCTGTGGCCAGCGCCGCGCCGATCTTGCGCACGATCTGGTTGACGGGGAAGTTCCAGGGCGTGAAGGCGGCCACGGGACCCACGGGCTCCTTGATCACCAGCTGCTGCACCTCGGGACGGCGCGAGGGCACGATGCGGCCATACACGCGCAGCGCCTCGTCGGCAAACCATTCGATGATGCCCACGCCGGCCAGGATCTCGCCCTTGGCCTCGGCCAGCGGCTTGCCCTGCTCCTGCGTCAGCAGGGCGGCGATCTCGTCGGCCCGGTCCTTGAGCAGGGCTGCGGCACGGCGCATGGCGGCTCCGCGCTCATGGGCGGAGACCTTGCGCCAGGTCTCGAAGCCGCGCTGAGCGGCGGCCAGCGCACGGTCCAGGTCGGCCACGTCGGCATGGGCCACATGGCCGATGACCTCGCCGCTGGCCGGATTGCGCACGGGAATCTTCCTGCCGCTGGCGGCGTCCTGCCATTGGCCGTCGATCAGGAGTTGGGTGTCGGAGTAGGAGTGGCTCATGCTGGATCAGATCCTTGGTAGATGACAGGGGGCAGATGTGTGGGGCAGGCACGGCGCTCGCAGTGTCCGCACCCGGCTGCCGCTGCAGCGCAGCGACCATTCTAGGAAGCGCCGGACGGCCCTGCCGTCACCGGGCTGTCACGCACACAACACCTAAAATGCCCGGGTTTCGCAATATCCACCAATCCGTTGAGAGGGAGCTCATGACCGATCTTTTCGACACCACTGCGCGCAGGGGCTTGCGCAGCGTCGCGCTGGCGCTCGCCCTGGCCGGCAGCCTGGGGCTGGCATGGGGGCAGGAGGGCGCCACAGATGTGCCTCAGTTCATCCCCCGCATGAGCGTGGACTCGCGCGTCCAGCCGCAGGACACGCCTCGGGAGTTCCTGGCTTCGCGCAGCATGTCTTCCCCCGCAGCCGTCACCCCCATGCCGCTGCGCGTGGAACTGGGTCCATGGAAGGACGTACGCGCCGCCTCGGCTGCCGTGGGAGGCGCCCTGCAGGTCGGCGCACAGCGCCTGAGCAACCAGACAGGCAGCACACAGGCCCTGGGCGGGCAGTTGCAATGGAAGGCCTCTGCCGATGGAGGCATCACTGCCGCCGTCAGCGTGCGCTCAGAAGGCGCCTACGGCATCCGACTGGGCGTGGAAATCGACCAGTTGCCTGGCAGCGCACTGCTGCGCATCTATGCGCAGGGCGACCGCGCCAGCGCCTATGAAATTTCGGGCCAGCGCGTGCTGCAACTGCTGCAGGCCAACAAGGACGCCGGTGACGACACTGCCGAAGGCCGCACTTGGTGGACGCCTGACACGGGCGGTGACGAAGCAACGCTGGAGATCGATCTGCCCCCAGGTGTCCCGGCCGACACGCTGCGCATCGCCATCCCGCGCGTGATGCATGTGCATGAGAACCTCTCGCTTCCGCTGGAAGGCGAAATGCAGTTCTCGGCTCAGCTCAACGAGGCAGTGTCCTGCCACTTGGACTCCACCTGCTACGACGCATACAGTTCGCAGCGCAACGCCGTGGCCCGCATGTTGTACGTGAAGAATGGCGGGGGCTATTTGTGTACGGGTACGCTGCTCAATGACCAAGCCTCTTCCGGCACACCGTATTTCATCACGGCAAACCATTGCATCAGCAGCCAGACTGAAGCATCCTCCCTGGAAACCTCCTGGTTCTATCGCACTCCCTCCTGCAACAGCCGCACGCTGTCCTCTGCAAGCAAAGTGCTCAGGAACGGTGCCACCTTGCTCTATGCGACGGCGACCTACGACTCGACCCTGCTGCGCCTCAATGAAGCGCCTCCGGCTGGCGCCGTCTTTGCAGGCTGGAGCAGCAAGGTGGTGGAGCGTGGCAGCAGCATGGTCGGCATCCACCATCCTCGAGGCGATCTTCAGAAAATCAGCTTTGGAACAGTCTATGGATCCGTGGCGTGCGAACCATCCAGCGAAGGCAGGATGAATTGCTATGACCGCAGCGGCGGCTTCAACCTCGTGACATGGAACCGGGGATTGACCGAAGGGGGCAGCAGTGGCTCGGGCATGTTCCTGGATGGACGTCTGGTCGGCGTGCTCTACGGTGGCGACGACCAGACCTGCCCCGCTTCCGGGGGGACGTCGATCTATGGGCGCTTTGACCTGCTCTTCCCCAATGTGCAGAAGTGGCTTGCTGCAGACACGGGCACGGGCGGCGTCGGCACCGGACAGGCCCGCACCGCCATCTACCGCTTCTTCAACCGCCAGACCGGCGCTCATTTCTATACCGCCAGCGCTTCCGAGCGCGACTATGTGGTGGCCACCTACCCGGCCTTCCAGTACGAGAACGTGGCCTTCTATGCGTCCACCCAGCCGCAGCAGGGCCTGGACCCGGTGTTCCGCTTCTTCAACACGGCCTCCGGCGCACACTTCTTCACCATCAGCCAGCCTGAACGTGACTACGTGCTCGCAACCTATCCCAGCTTCAAGAGCGAGGGCACGTCCTGGTATGCCCAGACGGCCGCCGGCAATGGCACCGTGCCCATGTTCCGCTTCTTCAACGTGCAGACAGGCACGCACTTCTACACGGCCAACGCGGCTGAACGCGATTTCGTGATCGCCAGCTATCCCGTTTTCAAGTACGAAGGTGTCGCCTACTACGTCTGGAACTCGCAGTAAGCACAGCGCACTGCACCTGCTGCAGTGCCTCCCCAAGAAGGCCCCGCGCTGCGGGGCCTTCTTCTTGGGCAACAGCCGTCACCCCACCAGCACCAGCCCCGGCGGCAGGCTATCCCCAAAGCTGCGCTTCGCATCCTGGGCGTCCATCTGCTGGACCTGTTCCACCAGGTCGATCCAGCGCTGCGGTGCACCGGCGCCGCGCAACCGCTCCAGCACCAGGGCGCGCTGGGCATCGGGCAGGTCCAGCGCACGGTCGCCCGTCATGCGGGCCATCTGAACGGCGGCGAACATGGCGGTTTCATTGCGGCGCCAGTCCTGGGCCAGGGTGGCGTCCAGGAACTCCTGCCCGGCCTCGGGCGGCATGACGCGGTGGGCGTTGGCGGCCAGCGGCATGCGCGCGGCCAGCCGGCCTATGGCCCACCAGGTCTGCACGGATTCACCGGAGTGTTTCAGCCGCTGCAGCATCCACTGGCCCATTTCCTGGCGGTACTGCCAGGGCACGGCCTCCATGGCGGCGAACAGGCGCAGCATGTCGTCGTAGCTGCCATGGGCGGACTTGCCCTGGCTGCGCTGCGTGGACTGCTGCACGGCCTTTTGCATGTGGCCGGCAACCTCTTCCAGCAGCTCCATCTGCCGGGCCTCGTCCAGGCCCGCGGCCACGCGGCGCCAGAACACCCACCATTCGGTGCGGTTGGCCGCCTCGCCGCCATGGCCCAGGCCCTGGCCATGCAGTTGCCAGACCTGCTGCATGCGCCAGCCGTCCAGCTCGGCGCCCACGCCGGGGCGCAGGCACCAGCCTGCCAGGTTCAGCCAGACGCGCTCGTGCTCGGCCGTGCGGCGGCGGCGCCTGGCGCGGGCCAGCAAGGCGTCGAACAGTGCGCGCAGCAGCGGCAGGTCCCAGTCCTCGCGCGGGCCCAGCCGTCGCTCCAGCGACTGGCGCAGTTGGCGGACCTCCTTGGCCGTCACCTCCTGGGCCTGGCTGCCGAAGATGCGCTCGATCAGGGTCACGGCGTCCGCCAGCCGGCCCTGCCGGGCAGAACGATCGCCGGTGTCCTGCGAATCTGCGGCCAGCGCACCGCGCACGCTGAACGGCAGCAACCACTGGCGCTGCGCATCGTCGGCGGCCACGCAGCGCACCTCCAGCGTGCCGACCTCGGTCATGCAGGCCTGCAGTTGCACTTCGACCTGGGCCTTGTCCCGGCCCTCGGGCGCGGGCAGCACGGTGGACAGGGCGGGCAGCTCGACCCAGCCCTCGCCGTCGAGCGCCGCGATACGGCCGGCCTGCGCAGGCGCCGCCGCCAGGCTGTTGGCCACCAGCGAAAAGCGCACGGCCTGGCCCAGGCGCAACGCAAAGCGCCGGCCGGAGAGCACGATGCGCACGCCCTCCTCCGTGCCGCGCGGCAGCAGGCAGATGCCCTGTGGTGCGGCACCCGCCTTCTCGGGCAGGACCAGCCAGTAGCTGCGCGGCGAGCCACCGCCGATGCGCGGTACCGGGGCGGGCACAGTCCGGGCATCTTCCGATTCCGGCAGATCCTCAGACGGACGGCTCTGGACATGCATGGCCAGGCCATGCGCCGCTGCGCCGCGTGCCACGGCCCAGTCGGGATGCGGGTTGTGCAGCAGGCGCAGCGGCTGGCCGCGCCAGGCCTGCAGCTGCGCCACCAGCCGCTGGGCCAGCGCATGGGCGTGGAAGACGCCGCCATTGAGCAGAACCGCATCGGGCAACTCCCCAGCCGCGTGCTGCGCGAGGAACTGCGCCAGGTGCCGTGTGATCGCCGCATCGGCAGGATAGGGCAGCCCCAGGCCGCGCAAAGCGCCCTGGCGCCGGGTGGGCAGATCCTGCAGGCCGGCCAGCGGCATGAAGCCTTCGACCACGGCCTCGCGCACCTCGTCGCGGCGCAGCATGGCCGTGCGCGTCTGCGCCAGCAGCTTCGATCCGCCGCCCAGCAGGGTCACGGCCACGGACTCGGGCGCCTCGCTGGCCAGCAACTGTTCCTTGGCCATGCGGCAGCGCTGCACCAGTTGGGCGAAGCGTGCGGCGGGCAGACGCTCGCCGGGGGGGGCGAATTGAGGCTCCAGCCGATGGGCCAGCGCCAGGTCCATGTTGTCGCCGCCCAGCATCAGGTGCTCGCCCACGGCCGTGCGTGTCAGCACTGGCAGGCCTCCAGCTTCAGCGGGCTGCACGCGGATCAGGGTCAGGTCGGTGGTGCCGCCGCCCACATCCACCACCAGCACCAGGCGGCAGTGCGCCAGCTCGGCCGCCAGGCGTTCGCCCTGCAGCACCAGCCAGTCGTGGAAGGCGGCCTTGGGTTCCTCCAGCAATTGCACCGCAGGCAGACCGGCCAGCCGCGCGGCCTCCAGCGTCAGTGCGCGCGCGCCTTCGTCGAATGAGGCCGGCACGGTCAGCACGACCAGCTGGTCCCTCAGCGGCGCGCCGGGGTGCGTGCGGTCCCAGGCCTGCCGGACATGGTCCAGGTAACTGGCCGAGGCCTGCAGCGGCGACAGCCGGGCCACCTCTTCGGGCGCGCCCCAGGGCAGGATGGCCGCCGTGCGGTCCACGCCCGCGTGCGACAGCCAGCTCTTGGCACTGGCCACCAGGCGCGACGGCACGGCCGCGCCCAGATCACGCGCCCAGCGGCCATTGACGGCGGGCGCTTGCGCATCGGCGCCCAGTGCCGCCCAGGGCTGCTGCCAGGCATCGCCGAGCTCGCCGGGCGCCGCCTGGTAGCGCGCAGAAGGCAGCAGCACCTGGGCAGCGACCTCGCCAGCCGAGACACGCTGCGCCACGGGCAGCAAGGCGATGTCGGCCGCCGTGCCGCCCACGGGCACATGCGCCACCACGGTGTGGCTGGTGCCCAGGTCGATGCCCACGATGTGGGCGGCGTCGGGAGCGAAGGGGGTGGCGGAGGCGGGGGCGGCAGTATCAGGCATATCGGCAGTCATACAGGGCACGGTGCGCGGCCCGGACCGGGCCTGCCGCCGGGGCGGGCTACGCTACATCGGCCCGCACGTCGAACTCCACCTTCCAGCGTTCGTCACCACCCACGGGCACGGCGTTGAGTTCCAGCGTGCCGATGTCGGTCACGCGCGCATGCAGGGTGACGGGCACGATCTCGCCGGGCGCACGGCCTTCGGCGGGCAGGTGAGCCTCGATTTCCTGCAGCTCGACCAGTTCCTCGGGTCCCCAGAAGTCCAGCACGGTGCCGACCTGGTCGGCGCGGCGCACGGAGGAACCGAAGAAGCGCAGGCGCACGGGCTCGCCCACGACCAGGCCGAATTCCTGCGTGTCCAGCGCCACCTCGGTGCCCTCTTCCATACCGAAGGGCGCCAGGCACAGGGCCGAGATGGGCGGCTCCATGCCGGGGATGGCGGGCATGTTGCTTTCCACGCCCACGTAATAGCTCTGCGCCGTGCCGCCACGGATGCGCACGCCACGGCCCGCAGCCGCCACATGGCCGAAGTAGGCGGCGCCGCGCGCCACGGCCAGGTCGAGGTTGGCGCCGTCCAGCAGGCGCGCGGGTTGCGCGCCTTCGCCGGCCAGCCAGCCGTTGACGACTTCCAGGATGCGCTGCTCGATCTGCGGCGCCTTGAGCACGCCGCCGTTGAACAGGATGGCCGAGGGATGCAGGAAGGACGCGCCCTCGGGCTGCGTGCCCTGGAGGCCTTCGATCTGCTCGGTGGCGCCGGCCTGGCGCGAGAGGAAGGCCGCCAGGTGGCGCGTGACGGCCGCGTCCTGCGCATAGGGCAGGCCCAGCTGGGTCAGCGCGGCGCGCGCGCGGGTCTGGGGCTTGTCGGAGACGGCTGCGCGCGGGAAGAAGCCTTCCACCAGCATCTGCAGCACCTCGTCACGCGTGACCTCGGTGCGGATGCTGCCGCCGATGAGCTTGCTGCCCCGGCTGGGCACGACCACGGGCACGGACTGCAGCGTGGCATCGGCCAGCAGTTGCTCCTTGGCCTGGCGGCAGCCATGGGCCAGGGCACGGGTCTGCCAGGCGTCGAGCTGCTTGCCCTCCTGGGCCAGCTTGCGGGCCACGCCGTAGGCCAGGGCCAGGTCCATGTTGTCGCCGCCCAGCAGGATGTGCTCGCCCACGGCCACGCGCTGCAGCTCCAGGCCGCCGTCCTTTTCCAGCACGGCAATCAGCGACAGGTCGGTGGTGCCGCCGCCCACGTCCACGACGAGGATGATCTCGCCGCTTTGTACCTGCTTGCGCCACTGGCCGCCGCTGGCCTGGATCCAGCTGTACAGCGCAGCCTGGGGTTCCTCCAGCAGCGTGAGCTTCTGGAAGCCCGCCGCGCGGCAGGCCTCGGCCGTCAGCTCGCGCGCGGCCGGGTCGAACGAGGCGGGAATGGTCACCGTCACGTCCTGGGCATCGAACGGCGCCTCGGGATGGGCCTGTTCCCAGGCCCAGCGCAGGTGCGACAGGTAGCGGATGGAGGCGGTCAGCGGCGAGACGCGGTGCACCTCCTCGGGCGCATCGGCCGGCAGCAGGGGCGAGCGGCGGTCCACGCCCGGATGGCACAGCCAGCTCTTGGCGCTGGAGACCAGCCGTATCGGCGTGGCCGCGCCGCGCGATCGCGCGAACTCGCCCACCACGAAGTCCTGGCTGGCGCCCCAGGGCAGGGCCATGTCGGCCGCAGTCAGCTCGCTTTCATGCGGCAGGTAGAGGAAGGACGGCAGCAGCGGGCGTGCCTCCACGCTGGAGGGGCCGGTGAGCTGGGGAATGTCCAGCACGCCCTGCTCCACCTTCTCGCCATCGCTGGCCTGGCGGTCCACATAGGAGAGCGCGCAATGCGTGGTGCCCAGGTCGATGCCGATGCTGTAGCGCGCCTGGGAGGATTGACGGGACTGGTCCATGCTCACAGCTCCACCTCGGCCTGGGCCACGATGGCGGCAGCCTTGTGATCGGTGAGCTGGGGCAGGCGGACATCGTCCACGCGCCAGCCACGGTGGCCCAGCGTGCCCGTGAAGGGTGCCTGGCCGACCACGTTGCCCGTCAGGCGCACGGCGGCGGCATCAAAGCCTGCGGCCAGCGTGACGCGGCTGCCTTCGGCCTCCGTCCGCACGGGGGCGATGCTGAAATGCTCGCGCAGCACCTTGCGGCAGCCTTCGTGCACCACGCGGGCGGCGGCGCCGATCTCGGCGTCGGCGTAGCCGGCCACGTCTTCCTGCACGAAGTCCACGAAGCGCGCCTCGCGCTGCAGCAGGCCCAGCAGCTGCAGGGCGGCGGTGCCAGCGGGTGCGGCCGGCTCCACGACGGTCTTTTCGACGATCTTCTCGACCGGCACCTCGACACGCTTTTCAACCACTTTCTCGACCACCTTTTCGACAGGCACCTCGACGCGGACCTCGACGATCCGGTCCACGGGCACCTCCACGCGCACCTCCTTGGGTGCGGGCGGCGGCACGTCGGCGGCCAGCGGCTCGCCGTCGCGCAGCCGGGACACATCGGCGGCCAGGCGGCCGTTGCCGAGGATGGCGAAGAAACTGCCGATCGCGATGGCGATGCGGCTCAGGAACGAGGGGGGAGTCTTGGAATTCATGGGCTTCTCTTGGCGAGAGGACCCTGCCGGGCCGATCGCCGCGCAGCAGGGCAACCGGGCGCCGATGGTCCTCCACCGGGCGCCCGCAGGGTCCGTGATGTTACCCAAAGCAACGAAGCCCCGTCCTGTACACGCCCCCATGCCCCCGTGCGCAAATGGCCTGGCGGCATAATCGCGGCTGCTCATCCCCCTGTCCATGGCCCATACACGCCTTTTCCGCCACGCCCCGACCCGCTGCACCGCCTTGCGCGCGCAGCGGCCGCAGCGCGTGCACGGCGTGCCCACGGCCTTCATCAGCCTGTGCGGCTTCACGGCCCTGCTTTCCGCCGCCGTGCGGAAAGCCTGAGGTCCAACCCCAGCTTCCCGCACGGCCCCCGCAGCGAATCCGCATGCAAACGCATGCCAGGAGCTGCCGGCCCACGCCCGCATCGCCCTGGCCTGCACGCCTTTCAGGCTGCGCCGCCGCATGGCACAGCCGCTGTGACCCAGGAGCTGACGATGGACATGGAACTCTCCCAAAACTTTCTGCGCGCCAAAAGCCCTTGCGCGGCGGGCTTTCGCTGGTTCGTGCGCAACCGCCATGACGGCAACGACTACCAGCGCGTGCTCGACGCCCTGGTGGGCGATGGCCGCGTCGAGGACGCGCGCTGGCTCATGAACCAGTTCGGCCCCACCGATGCCGTGCTGGAGGTCGATCACCTGGAGGCCGATGCCCTGGTGTTCTCGGGCAGCGTCGTCGTGCATGGCGAGCTGCGCGTGCCCGGCCTGCTGGCCGTGGGCCGCACGCTGCAGGCCGGCGCCGGCATCCACGCGGGCCGCATCGAGGCCGGCCAGGACCTGCACAGCGGCGGCGCCATCTTCTGCAGCGGCCCGCTGCAGGCCGGCGGCCTGGTCAAGGCCGCCTGGAGCGTGGACGTGCACGAGGAACTGCGCGCCGAAGACGTGCGCGCCGGCTGGGAGCTGCGCTGCGGCGCCGACCTGCGCCTGGGCGGAGGGGCCCAGGCCGGCCAGGACATCGAGGTGCAGGGCGCCATCCGCTGCGGCAAGGGCCTGCGCGCGGGCGGCAGCATCCGCGCCAGCGGCCTGATCGAGCTGGGCCACGGCCTGTACGCTGGCGCCGACGTGGAAGGCGGCAGCCACATCGAGGTGGACTGGGGCATGCGCGCGCTGGGCGACATCCGTGCGGCCTGCAGCATCCGCGCGGGCGAGACCCTGCATGCCGAAGGCGAGATCGCGGCCGGCCCCGGCTACGGCATCTATGCGGGCATGAACGTGCAGCAGGATGCCTGGCCGTCCTGTGCCTGGGTGCATGCGGCGCAGCGGCCGCCCGCCCTCCTCAGCGGCTGGTGGGAAGAGGCCGCGGCACCGGCCTGATGCCCGCAGGGACACGCCGGCCTGCGCCCCCGCAGCGCAGCGCCGCGATGCAAAATACCCGCTTCGCCGCCGACCGGGCGGCTCCAAGGAATCCCACATCGTGTTCACCGGCATCATCCAGGCCGTGGCAAGCATTGCCGCGCTGCGCGACCAGAACGGCCTGCGCACCTTCACCCTCGACTTTCCCGAAGGCTTCTGCCAGGACCTGGCCATCGGCGCCAGCGTCTCCACCGACGGCGTGTGCCTGACGGTGACGGAGATCCTCTCGCCCACGCGCGCCACCTTCGACGTGATGCTGCAAAGCCTGAACATCACCACGCTGGGCGGCTATGCCGTGGGCGGGCGCATCAATGTGGAGCGCGCGGCAAAGGACGGCGCCGAGATCGGCGGCCATCCGCTGTCGGGCCACGTGGACTTCACCTCGCCCGTGCTGGAAGTGGCCTCCAGCGACACCAACCACCGCATCCGCTTCGGCATTCCCGAGGGCTTTCGCCACTACGTGTTCGCCAAGGGCTACATCGCCATCAACGGCGCCAGCCTCACGGTGTCCGAGGTGGACCGCCAGGCCGGCTGGTTCGAGGTCTGGCTGATCCCCGAGACGCGCCGCATGACCGTGTTCGAGTCCAAGGGCGTGGGCGACCTGCTCAATGTGGAGATCGACCGCAGCACCCAGGTCGTGGTGGACACGGTGCGCGAGACCGTGCAGCAAAGCCTGGGCCGCCTGCAGCCCGTGCTAGAAGCCCTGCTCAAGGAAAAAGGCCTGAGCCTGGACGATTTCATAGACGTCCCAAAACTAGGCACCCCCTGAGTCGCTACGCGCCTTCCCCCTCTCTCGCTTCGCGGGAGGGGGACGACACCCTCGGTGCGGGGCGGCCCTTCCTCGGTGTCCCTGAGTTGGGTCGTGCCAGTCTCACAAGCTACGGATCTTGCGCAGTGCAAAAAGGGACAAATACCGTCCAGTTGCTCAACGCCCTGCCGCCAGCGGCGGACTGAAACGCCGCAGGCGCAGCGCGTTGCTGAGCACGAAGACGCTGGACAGCGCCATGGCCCCGGCCGCGAACACGGGCGACAGCAGCGTGCCGTTGACGGGGTACAGCAGGCCAGCGGCCACGGGGATCAGGGCCACGTTGTAGGCAAAGGCCCAGAACAGGTTCTGGCGGATGTTGGCCATGGTGGCCTTGGACAGCGCAATCGCATTGGGCACGCTGCCCAGGTCGCCCAACATCAGCACCACGTCGGCCGCCTCGATGGCGATGTCCGTGCCCGTGCCGATGGCCAGGCCCACATCGGCCTCGGCCAGGGCCGGCGCGTCGTTGATGCCGTCGCCCACATAGGCCAGCGTGCCGTGCTCGGCCTTCAGGCGCTTGACGGCATCGACCTTGCCGCCGGGCAGCACCTCGGCCACCACCTCGTCGATGCCCAGCTGGCGCGCAATGGCCTCGGCCGTGCGGCGGTTGTCTCCGGTGATCATGGCCACCTTCAGGCCCAGGGCGTGCAGCGCGGCAATGGCGGCCGGCGTGCTGTCCTTGATGGGATCGGCCACGGCGATCATGGCTGCCAGGCGACCGTCCACCGCGGCATACAGCGGCGTCTTGCCTTCGTCGCCCAGGCGCGCGGCCCCGTCTGCCAGCGTGTCCACCTGCAGGCCCAATTCGCGCATGAAGCGGTCGGCACCGATCTCCACGCGCACGCCGTCCACCTGGGCGCGCACGCCAAAGCCTGTCACCGATTCAAAGCGATCAACAGCACCCAGCGGCAAATCCTCGGCCTTGGCAGCATCCACGATGGCGCGCGCAATCGGGTGCTCGGAGCGGTCCTCCACGGCCGCCACCAGCGCCAGCACGCGGCTGCGCTCGCCCTCGAAGCCCGGGGCCAGCACCAGGTCGGTCAGCTCGGGGCGGCCGCGCGTCAGCGTGCCGGTCTTGTCCACGGCCACCACGCGGGCGTCTTTCAAGGTCTGCAGCGCCTCGCCCTTGCGCAGCAGCACGCCCATCTGCGCGGCCCGGCCCGTGCCCACCATGATGGAAGTGGGCGTGGCCAGGCCCATGGCGCAGGGGCAGGCGATGATGAGCACGGCCACGGCATTGACCAGCGCAAAGCTCAGTGCGGGCGACGGCCCCCAGGCCAGCCAGGCGCCGAAGGTCAGCAGGGCCACGGCCATCACGGCCGGCACGAACCACATGGTGACCTGGTCCACCAGCGCCTGTATGGGCAGCTTGGAGCCCTGGGCCTGCTCGACCATGCGGATGATCTGCGCCAGCAGCGTGTCCGCGCCCACCTTGGTGGCGCGAAAGGCCAGCGCGCCGTTCTGGTTCACCGTGCCGCCGACCAGTTCGGCACCCGGGGTTTTCTCGACCGGCACGGGCTCGCCGCTGATCATGGATTCATCGACGAAGCTGCTGCCCTCGATGACCTCGCCATCGACGGGAATGCGCTCGCCGGGCCGCACCTCGATGGTGTCGCCCGCACGCACGGCGGCGATGTCCACCTCCTGCACGGCGCCATCCCGGCGCACGCGCGCCGTCTTGGCCTGCAGGCGCACCAGGCGGCGGATGGCTTCGGAGGTATTGCCCTTGGCGCGCGCCTCCATGAAGCGGCCCAGCAGGATCAGCGCCACGATCACGGCCGCCGCCTCGTAATACACATTCACCGTGCCGGCCGGCAGCCACTGCGGCACGAAGGTGGCCACCAGCGAATAGGCAAACGCCGCCGAAGTGCCCACGGCCACCAGCGAATTCATGTCGGGCGCGCCGCGCAGCAGCGCGGGAATGCCCTTCTGGAAAAAACGCAGGCCCGGCCCGAACAGCACGATGGCCGACAGCACGCACTGCAGATACCAGCTGTTCTGGGTGCCGATGGCCTGCCCCACCCAGTGGTGGAAGGCCGGCACCATGTGGCCGCCCATCTCCAGCACGAACACCGGCAGCGCAAACACCGTGGCCACGATCAGCGAGCGTTTGAGCGAGGCCCGCTCGCGCGCCTGGCGCTGCTCCGTGCCGTCTTCGGCCGGCGACTGCGCTGCGCCGCCTTCACTGGCCGGGTTCGCGCTGGCGCCCAGCGGACGCGCCTCGTACCCGGCCTTGTGCACAGCTGCCACAAGGGCCGCCACATCTGCGCTGCCAGCCAGCGTCACCACTGCACGTTCGGTGGCCAGGTTCACGCTGGCCGATTGCACGCCCTCCACCTTTTTCAGCGCCCGCTCCACGCGGCCCACGCAGGAGGCGCAGGTCATGCCCTCCACTTCCAGTTCCACGCTGGACTGGGGCACCTCGTAGCCGGCCTTCTCGATGGCTGCAATGGCGGCGGGCAGATCGGCCGCGCCCTCGAAGCGGATGCTGGCCTTTTCGGTGGCCAGGTTGACCACGGCTTCCTGCACGCCCGGCAGCTTCTTGAGCGCGCGTTCCACACGCCCCACGCAGGAGGCGCAGGTCATGCCCTGAACGGGCAGGTCTATGGCCATGCCGGCCTTGGTCGATGCATTCATTGCCTGACTCCTTTGTTCTCGCATGCGGGCACTTTAGAGATTGCCACCATGTCAAGGTCAAGCCCCCTGCAGGGCGCTTTCATCGCCATGTCATCTGCCTTGCCCAGCATCGGCGGCCGTGACAAACCGATACAGAGAGAACCCGTTCATGTCCTTGACCTCCCATCGCCCCGCCCTGCGCCCGCTGGCCGTGGCCCTGGCTGCCTCCGCCCTGATCGCCGGTTGCGGCGGCTCCGGCAACGACACGCCCGCAGGCCAGCCGCTGGAGCTGCGCATTCTGCACATCAACGACCACCACTCCACGCTGGAGTCCAAGAGCAAGACCCTGCAGCTGGACGCCGGCACGGGCAAGGCCGAAGCCGTGGCCGTGGACGCCGCAGGCTTTGCGCGCGTGACCCAGGCCATCGAGGAGCTGGCCACGCAGTCGCCCAACGTGCTCAAGCTGCATGCCGGCGACGCGCTCACCGGCACGCTGTACTTCAACCGCGCAGGCGCCGACGGCGAGGCCGATGCCGCACTCATGAACACCGTCTGCTTTGACGCCTTCACGCTGGGCAACCACGAGTTCGACAAGGGCGACAGCGGCCTCAAGTCCTTCCTGGACCGCCTGCGCGCCGGCACCTGCAAGACGCCCGTGCTCAGCGCCAACGTGCGCTTTGGCGCCAACTCGGCCCTGAACGCGGCCAAGGCTCCGGGCTATGTGAACCCCTCCACCGTGGTGGAGCGAGGCGGCCAGAAGATTGGCATCGTCGGCCTGACCATTGCGGGCAAGACCAAGGCATCGTCCAGCCCCGATACCGACACCACCTTCGAGGACGAGGCCACCGCAGCCCAGCGCGAAATCGACGCGCTGCGCGCCAAGGGCATCAACAAGATCATCGTCATGAGCCACGTGGGCTATGAGTACGACCGCCAGATCGTGCCCAAGCTCAGCGGCGTGGACGTGGTCGTGGGCGGCGACTCGCACACCCTGCTCGGCCCCGACGTGCTCAACACCACCGGCGTGGGCACACCGGGCGGCGCCTACCCCACGCGCCTGGCCGACAGGGACGGCAGCCCCGTCTGCGTGGTCCAGGCCTGGGAGTACGCCCAGGTCGTCGGCGACCTCAAGGTCCAGTTCGACGCCGACGGCCGCGTCACCCAGTGCACGGGCACGCCCCATGTGCTGATCGGCGACAGCTTCACCATCGCCGGCAAGGCCGCCACCGATGCGCAAAAGACGGCCCTCAAGGCCAGCGCCGCCGCTACCGGCGTGCTGCGCGTGACCACGCCCTCGGCCAAGGCCACCGCCGCGCTGCAGCCCTTCAAGGACAAGGTTGCCCAGTTCAACCTCAAGCAGGTCGCCACCGTGCCCCAGGAACTGTGCTCGCGCCGCGTGCCCGGCGGCGTCGGCACCATGAACTACAGCCAGTCCAGCGCCGCCTGCAATGCCGAAGGCAGCGTCAGCGTGCGCGGCGGCGACATCCAGCAGCTCGTGGCCCAGGCCTACCTGGAAGAAGCCAACCGCCACTACGGCGGCGCCGACATCACCCTGCAAAGCGGCGGCGGCGTGCGCATCCCGCTGCTGGGCCAGGTCACGGCCGCCCAGGTCATCCAGGTCCTGCCCTTCGGCAACAAGCTGTTCCGCCTGGACATCACCGGCACGGAAGTCAAGGGCATGCTCGAGGACGGCCTGCAGGCCGTGTACGGCCCCAGCGGCACGACCGGCCCCTACCCCTACACGGGCGGCCTGCGCTTTGACGTGAATGCGGCAGCGGCCGCCGGCCAGCGCGTGTCGGGCATCGAGGTGTATGACAACGCGAGCAAGACGTGGAAGCCGCTGGATACGGCACGCACGTACAAGCTGTTCGTGCTGAGCTTCAATGCCACGGGTGGCGACGGCTACAAGACGCTGGCGGCCGTGCCTGATGCGCGCCGTCTGGACATTGGCGTGCTCGATTCCGATGTGTTCTTCAACTACATCGAAAGGCAGCCTGTGGATGCGGTGTCTGGTCTGCCGCTGCTGTCGCGGCTGCCGGCGGATCTGTACAGCACGCGTAGTTTTCAGGGTGGGCGCTGATTAGTTCACGCTCTTTTTTGAGACCCTGCCGGGGGGTTGTTTTTCGAGGCCGGGTCTCGGCCCGGCGGCCGACCTACTTTCCTTTGTTTCGCCAAAGGAAAGTAGGCAAAGCAAAGGCGACCCTGATGTCCGCGACCCCTCCGCTTCGCTGCGGGGCAACCTGCGTCGTGGCGGTTGCGGGGTTCGCTGCGGAACTCGCTTTGCGCTTCGCGCGCCGCTCAGACAACCGCAGCGAGTCAGATCACGAAGCAGTCCTGTCCTTCGGCAGGACTGCAACCCCGCAACCACCACGCCGCAGGCGCTGACATACGGGGAGTTTGCCCGGGCCGTCGCTTCGCTCGGCCTCTATGAGAAAACAGCCGAGCGCAGCGGTGGCGCGTCGGCTGTTTGCATTTCTGGCCTTTGGCATTTTGCTGTTGGCTGTTGGCTGTTGGCTGTTGGCTACCCCAGCTTCCCCCCCTTCTGCCCAACGCAGGTCGCCCGCAGCGAAGCGAAGGGTCGTGGGCAGTTCGGGGCGCGCTTCTTTGCCTACTTTCTTATGGCCGGCACTCCGGTCGCGCGATAAGAAAGTGGGTCGCCTGCCGGGGCGAGACCCGGCCTCTGCCGCAAAAGGCACAACACAATCAAAAACAGGTCAAACAGAAATCAGCCAATCCGAGCAATCACAGCCCCCAGCACCTGCGCCTTCCCCGCCTCAGCCACCAAAGCCACCACCCCGCTGCGATGCGCAGTCACCTGCATCTCCATCTTCATGGCCTCCATGACGGCAATCACATCGCCTTCCTGGACGGTGTCGCCATCGGCCACCTTCCACGCATGCAGATTTCCTGCAATGGGTGAGGTGACGGCAGCGGGGTCCACGGCAGATTCGGCAGCCGGCGCGGCAGACACACCGCCGCCAGCCGATGCCAGCCCCTGCAGCAGCACCGCAGGCAGGCCCAGCGACACCCGTCGCCCGTCGATCTCGACCGCGCAGCGCACCAGGCTGGCGTCGGGCAGCGGCTCGGCGCGCACGGCGGCGGCCAGGGGTTCGGCGAAGTCGGATTCGATCCAGCGCGTGTGGACCTTGAAGCCGTCGCTGCCCACGAAGTCGGCATGGCCGATGACGGCGCGGTGGAAGGGCAGGACGGAGGACAGGCCTTCGATGCGGAACTCGGCCAGCGCGCGGCGGGCACGGGCCAGGGCCTGTTCGCGCGTGGCGCCGCTGACGATGAGCTTGGCCATCAGCGAGTCGAAGCTGCCGGGCACGACCGAGCCGGTCTGCACGCCCGTGTCCAGGCGCACGCCGGGGCCCGAGGGCGGGTCGAACCGCACCACGGGGCCGGGCGTGGGCAGGAAGCCCCGGCCCACGTCTTCGGCGTTGATGCGGAATTCGATGGAGTGGCCCAGCGGCGCCGGGGTTTCGGTGATGGACAGGGGCAGGCCGTCGGCCACGCGCAGCTGCTCGATCACCAGGTCCACGCCCGTGGTCTGCTCGGTCACGGGGTGCTCGACCTGCAGGCGCGTGTTGACTTCGAGGAAGGAGATGGCGCCGCTCTGGCTCAGCAGGAATTCCACCGTGCCCGCGCTGACGTAGCCGGCCGCCGCGCAGATGTCGCGTGCGGAGCTGTGGATGCGGGCGCGCTGATCGTCGCTGAGGAAGGGCGCCGGGGCCTCTTCCACCAGCTTCTGGTTGCGCCGCTGCAGCGAGCAGTCGCGCGTGCCCAGCACGACCACGTTGCCGTGGGTGTCGGCCAGCACCTGGGCCTCGATGTGGCGTGGGCGGTCCAGGAATTGCTCGACGAAGCATTCGCCGCGGCCGAAGGCGGTGACGGCCTCGCGCACGGCCGAGTGAAAGAGCTCCTCGACCTCGTCCATGCGCCACGCGATCTTCATGCCGCGCCCGCCGCCGCCGAAGGCGGCCTTGATGATGATGGGCAGGCCGTGCTGCTGGGCAAAGGCCAGCACTTCGCCGGCATCCTTGACGGGGTCGGGCGTGCCGGCCACCAGGGGAGCGCCGACCTGCAGGGCGATCTTGCGCGCCTCGACCTTGTCGCCCAGCTTGGCGATGGTCTCGGGCGTGGGGCCGATCCAGCGCAGGCCCGCATCCAGCACGGCGCGCGCGAAGGCTTCGCTTTCGGACAGGAAGCCGTAGCCGGGGTGCACGGCGTCGGCGCCGCTCTTGTGCGCGATGGCGATGAGCTTGGCGATGTTCAGGTAGGTGTCGGCCGGGCGCTCGCCGTCCAGGCCATAGGCCTCGTCGGCCATGCGCACGTGCAGGGCGTCGATGTCGGCATCGGCGTAGACGGCCACGGATTTCACGCCGTAGTCGGCGCAGGCGCGGGCGATGCGGACGGCGATCTCGCCACGGTTGGCAATCAGGACTTTTTTCATCGCAATACCTTCAATTGTTCTGCAGGCGCTGGGCGCCTTGCGCGCCGGGGGAATATTCCTCGAAGGCGCGGATGGGGTTGAAGCGGATCCAGGCGCCCACGGGAATCTGGCCGGCCAGATCGAGGTGGTGCGGCGCCACGCAGCCGATGACAGGGTAGCCGCCCGTCAGCGGATGGTCGGCCAGGAACAGCACGGGCTGGCCGCTGGGGGGTACCTGGATGGCGCCCAGCGGCGTGCCTTCGCTGGGCAGCTCGCCGGCCACGGCGCGCTCCAGGGGCTGCTCGCCCGCCACGCGCAGGCCCACGCGGTTGGACTGCGGCGTGACCTGCCAGCGCTGCGCGGCCAGCAGGGCCACGGCATCGGGCGTGAACCAGTCGGTGCGCGGGCCCAGTTCCACGTCCAGCACCACGTCCTGCCCGGCGGTGGGCAGGGACTCGGGCGGCAGCTCGGGTGCGGACACGGCCGTGCGGTCCGCAGCCCGCACGGGCAGGATCTGGCCCACGGCCAGGGCGGCTGGGCCGACATTCGCCAGGGTGTCGGTGCAGGCGCTGCCCAGCACGGGCGTGACGGCAAAGCCGCCGCGCACGGCCACATAGCAGCGCGCGCCGGCCACGGGCTGGGCAATGGTCAGCAGGTCGCCATCGGCCAGGGCCACGGCCTGGTAGCGCGGCACGCTCCAGCGCTGGCCGGATCCGGTGTTCACGGTCAGGGGCGCATCGGCGCCCGTGATGGCGACCACGGTCTCGCCCTGGCTTTGCAGCGACAGGCCACCGCCCACGGTCTCCAGCACGGCCAGGTCGCTGGCATTGCCGACCAGGCGGTTGGCGGCCTTGAAGGCTGCCTGGTCCATGGCGCCCGAGGCCGAGACGCCCTGCCCGGCCTGGCCCAGGCGGCCCCGGTCCTGGAACAGCGTCATCAGGCCCGTCGCCTTGACGCGCAGCGCGTTGCCTTCATGCGGCGCGGCCTGTGCCACGGCGGGCGCGGGCGCGTCATCCACCTGGGCCATGCCGGCCGCATCGACAAAGCGCACGCGGTAGCCGGGCTGCAGCAGCGCAGGCAGCTCGCGCGCCAGGTCCCACATGCGCGCCGAGGTCCGGCCTATCAGTTGCCAGCCGCCCGGGCTGGCCTGGGGATAGACGGCGCTGAACGTGCCGCCCAGCGCCACCGAGCCGGCCGGCACGCGCGTGCGCGGCGTGGTGCGGCGCGGCACGTTGAAGATCGGATCGCCCCCGCTGAGGTAGGCAAAGCCGGGCGCGAAGCCCGTGAAGGCCACGGCGTACTCGCTGCCCGTGTGGCGGCGCACGACTTCCTCGGGCGTGATGCCCAGCAGCTGCGCCACATCGGCCAGGTCCTCGCCGTCGTAGTGCACGGGGATTTCGACCAGCACATCGCTGCGCTCGGCGCGCTGGCTCAGGTCACGCGCGGCGATGCGGCGCACCAGCTCGGCCACGCCCACCTGGGCGGGGGTGAACTGCACAAGCACGGTGCGCGCGGCCGGCACCAGCTCCTGCACGCCGGCGATGGGCTCGCGCTGCAGCGAGCCCAGCAGGGCCAGGGTTTCATCCAGGTCGGCCAGCTCCACCAGCAGGGCCTGGCGGTTGACAGGTAGAAAGCGCATGGCCACTCCTCAACCCGCGAAGGAGGAAATGCGCACGCCCTCCTGCTCGAAACGCTCGCGCAGATGGCGTGCGATGGCCACGGCTCCCGGGCTGTCGCCATGCACGCAGATGGAGTCGGCGGCAATGCGCACGGAGCTGCCGTCCACGGCCGCGACCACCCCTTCGCGCACCAGCATGAGCATGCGCGCGGCGATCTGGTCCACGTCGTGCAGCACGGCGCCCGGATCGCGGCGCGAGACCAGGGTGCCCTCGGGCGTGTAGCCCCGGTCGGCAAAGGCCTCGGCCACCACGGTCAGGCCTGCGTCGCGCGCCCAGTCGATCAGGGGCGAGCCGGCCAGCGCCACCAGCACCAGGCTGGGGTCGATGGCGCGCATGGCCGTGATCACGTCGGTGGCCTGGCGCCTGTCGTGGGCGATGGTGTTGTAGAGCGCGCCGTGCGGCTTGACGTAGCGCACCTCGGTGCCGGCCACGCGGGCCAGGCCCTGCAGCGCGCCGATCTGGTAGATGACGCCGGCCACCAGGTCGGCGCTGGCCACGTCCATGTTGCGCCGGCCGAAGCCGACCAGGTCGGGATAGGACACATGGGCGCCGACGATGGCGCCTCGCGCGCGGGCGGCCTTGAGCGTCTCCAGGATGCCTGCCGGGTCGCCGGCATGGAATCCGCAGGCCACGTTGGCGCTGCTGACGATATCGAGCATGGCGGCATCGTCGCCCATGCGCCATCCGCCCAGGCTCTCGCCAAGATCACTGTTCAGGTCAATTTTCATCGTTCTCTCCTCACCGGACTCGGTGCACGGGGTTCAGTGCAGCTGGCCGGCGTTTTCCTTCAGATCCTGGGACACGGTCAGGGCCGTGCGGATGGTCTCGCGCACGGCAGCCACCTGGTCGGCCAGCGACATGCTGGGCATGCCCGGCTTGCGCGCTGCCTGCTCAGGCAGGGCCGGCACATGGATGAAGCCGCCCCGCGCACCCGGCGCAGCCTTGCCCTGGGCCAGCCAGTGCATGAGCGCGAAAAACACGTGGTTGCAGACAAAGGTGCCCGCCGTGTTGGACACGGAAGACGGAATGCCCCGCGCACGCAGGTTGTGCACCACGGCCTTGATGGGCAGCGTGGAAAAGTACGCGGCGGGCGCGCCCGGGATCACCACCTGGTCCACGGGCTGGCGCGCCGCATGGTCGGGAATGCGGGCGTCGTCGATATTGATGGCCACGCGCTCGGGCGTGAACTCGCTGCGGCCGCCGGCCAGGCCCAGGCTGATGACCAGCACCGGCTGCAGCTGCGCAAGCGCCTCCTGCAGCTGGCGCAGCGATTCGCCGAACACGCAGCGCAGCTGCAGGCCGTGGACGGTGGCGCCCTCCACGATCTCGCCATGCAGGGCACGCGCCACTTCCCACGAGGGATTGACAGGGTCCTGCTCGAACGGCTCGAAGCCGGTCACCAGGATGCGCGGGGAAGTGGAATCGGTCATGGCAACAGTCCGTCCTTTAACGGAACATCAGGAAATACATGAGGAAGACGTTGGCCGTCAGCAGGGCCAGGGCCGTGGGCACCTGGGCGCGGATCACGGCATTCTTGTCGATCTCCAGCAGCGCGGCGGGCACCAGGTTGAAGTTGGCCGCCATGGGCGTCAGCAGGGTGCCGCAGTAGCCCGAGAGCATGCCGATGGCCGCCATCACGGCCGGGTCGCCATGGTAGACGCCCACCAGAATGGGCACGCCCACGCCGCCCGTCATCACCGGGAAGGCCGCGAA
Source organism: Delftia sp. WSY_10 (assembly GCF_043104705.1). NCBI lineage: Bacteria > Pseudomonadati > Pseudomonadota > Betaproteobacteria > Burkholderiales > Comamonadaceae > Delftia > Delftia sp. WSY_10. Next base: position 523,782 of record NZ_JBICKY010000012.1, read on the forward strand.
GCCATTGCCCATCACCACCGTGAACAGCGCCATGCCGAGCACGTAGACGGCCACGGCCACGAAGCGGATGTCCATGTTGATATAGGTGGTGGTCACATAGGCCACGGCCTTGCCCACGCCGGCGTCCGAGAACACCAGGCCCAGCATGCCCAGCATCTGGGGCAGCACCAGGGCCCAGCCCAGCGCATCGGTCAGGCGGCGCGATTCGCGCATGCCCTGGGCCGGCGTCTCGCGGGTCAGCCAGCAGGCCAGGCCCAGCGCCAGCACGCAGCCCACGCCCAGGCTCACCAGCGTGGTGGCCTTGGGGTCCAGCAGGGGCGTTCCGCCGAAGACCAGGTGCGAGGCGCTCAGCGTGCCCACCATGGTGATCAGCGGAATCGCCAGTGCCGGCACGAACAGCTTGTTGCCCAGGCGCTTGGCGCTGGCCAGGTATTCGGCATCGCTGCGCGGCGCGTGGCGGCCGCTGCCCACGCCGCCGAAGCCGGCGATCAGCGCCATGGCAACGGCGATCACGCCCACCACCATGGGGGGCAGCTCATGACCCACCAGGAACACGGCCGCATACAGCGCCCAGAACAGGCCGCTGGACCAGCGCTTGGGATTGCTGGCATCGCGCAGCGTCATCACGGCCGTGACGGCCAGGACGAAGCCGACCAGGTAGTACAGGTGTTGGATGGTCAGCGTCATTTCAGGCTCCCTTGGCTTGGGTGGCGTTGGCATTGGCCGCGTCGGCTTCGACACCGGCCTTGTACTGGGCCAGTTCGCGCTCCAGCATGCGGTCCAGGCGGCGCAGGCGCCAGGCATGGATCACGAAGGCGCAGATGGCCGTGGGAATGCCCCACAGCGCGACGTGGATGGGCTCGACCTCGATGCCGGCTTCCTTCAGGAAGGTGGTCATCAGCACGATGGCGCCGAAGGCCACGAAGATGTCCTCGCCGAAGAACAGGCCCACGTTGTCCGTGGCGGCCGAGTAGGCGCGCAGCTTGTCGCGCACCTTGGCGGGCAGGATGCCGAAGCGCGACTGGGTCGCACCTTCGGCCATGGGCGCCAGCAGCGGGCGCACCATCTGCGGATGCCCGCCCAGGCTGGTCAGGCCCACGGCGGCCGTCAGCTGGCGCGCCGCCAGGTAGACGATGAGCAGGCGGCCAGCGGTGGCCGACTTGATGGAGCTGATCCAGTTCTGCGCATGCTGGCGCAGGCCATGGCGCTCCAGCAGGCCGATCACGGCCAGCGGCAGCAGGATGATCAGCGGCAGGTTGCGCGTCTTGATGAAGCCCGTGCCGATGGTGGCCAGCACCTTGTCGACGGGAAAGCCCGCCGCCAGTGCCGTGCCGATGGCCGTGACGATCACGACCAGCATGGGATTGAAGCGCAGCACGAAGCCCGCAACGATGATGGCCACCCCGATAAGCGGCCAGAGATTGACGTCAGTCAGCATGTTGATTCCCCCTTCACACCCCCGGTGCGCGACGGCCGTCGAGCCACCCCGCATGCCCAACCCGGTGGCAAGGAGTGCGCTGCCGACCTGGTTTTGTTCAACAAAACTAGTAATTTGTCTTACAGAAACGAATTGTGATTAAGACAATCAACGCATACTGATAGTACAAACCCGCATACACCTGCCTACGCAATGTGCACTGACAGGGTTCTTGCCAAATTCAAGAAAACTATCGATGATTGAATAACGATAGAAGACATGAATGCAACAATGCCCCTGCGCCGGTATCGCCTGCGGCAAGGCCGCCTCCTACAATGGGCCGCGCTACCAGCGCTGGGCGCATGCGCGGCAGGCGTCGTGAATGGCCCTTCCTGCTCCCAACCCACCTTGCCCGAGCCCTGAATCCATGCGACGCCGTCAGATTGTTTCCCTGGTTCCCCGCGCTGCGGCCATCGCAGCGGTCCCGGCCCTGGCGCCGGCCTTCGTGCGCAATGCCTTTGCCGACGAGGCCGGCCTGTCCGCCAAGGCCATCACCATCGGCTCCACGGTGTCCCTGAGCGGCCCGCTGGCCGCATACGGCACCGACATCAAGCTGGGCACGGAAGCGGCCATGGCGCAGATCAATGCCCGCGGCGGAATTCACGGCCGCACGCTGCAGCTGCAGATCGTGGACGATGGCTATGTGCCCCAGCGCTCGGCCGACAACGTGCGGCAGATGCTGTCCAAGGGCACGGCCTTCGCCCTGCTGTCGTGCAACGGCACGCCCAACAATGCGGCCATCATTCCGCTGATCGAAGAGGCTGGCGTTCCCTACGTGGCGCCGATCACGGGCGCCTCGTCGCTGCGCAAGGGCGCGCGCAACGTCTTCCATGTCCGGGCCAGCTACACCAATGAGGTCCACCGACTGATACAGCGGCTTGCAGGCATGGGCCTCAAGGGCATCGGCATCGTCTACCTGGACAACGCCTACGGCCGGGAAATACTGGAAGACGCCACACGCGCACTGGAAGCCGGGAAGATGGCCCCCTCCGTACAGGCGGCCATTGCCACCGATGGCAAGAACCTGGCCGAAGTGTTGAACAAAGTGCATGCGGCCCGTCCGTCCGCCGTGTTGCTGGCCACGGCCGGCACGGTGTCGGTCGCGCTGGTGCGCGGCCTGCGCAAAAGCGTGCCCGGCGTGCTGCTCACGGGCCTGAGCGTGACCTTGCCCAACGACAGCCTCAAGCCGCTGGGCGACGATGCCCGGGGCCTTGCCATGACCATGGTCGTCCCCGCGCCCCATCAGGCCCGGCTGCAACTGGTGCGCGACTACCAATCGGCCCTGCGCGCCCACGGCCAGCAGGAGTTCTCCATGGGCTCGCTGGAAGCCTATGTGAATGCACGCGTGCTGGCCGAGGGCCTGGAACGCGCCGGCCGCGACCCCACCCAGGCCAGGCTGCGCTCAGCGCTGGCCGGCATGCGCAACTGGGACATGGGCGGCTTTGTGATCGACTACAGCGGCCAGCCGCCGCATGTGGGCTCCAGCTTCATCGACCTGGGCGTGCTGGGCAACGCGGGGCGCTTCATCGGTTGATGCCGGTGGCGGCTTGCGGGCCGGGCCGCGATGGTCTCTTTCTCTCGCCGCACCAAGGAGTTCTCGCCATGCCTGCCGAACGCCACCGCCTTGTGCCCTGCGCTTCCCACCGCGGTGTGCCACGCCGCCTGCTCATCCTGGCCGCCGCTGCCCTGCCCGGCCTTGCGCCAGCGCAGAAATGGCCGGCGCAGCCCGTGCGCATCATCGTTCCCTACACGGCCGGTGGCGGCTCGGACAACATCGCCCGCGCGCTGGGCACGGAACTGTCGCGTGAACTGGGCCAGCCCGTGGTCGTGGACAACAGGCCCGGGGCCTCGGCCATGCTGGGCGCAGAAATGGTGGCGCGGGCCGCGCCTGACGGCTACACGCTGCTGATGGCCGACATGCCGCACACCATCACGCCCAGCCTGTACAAGACGCCCTACGACGCGCTCAAGGACTTCACGCCCGTGGCCCTGATCGGATCATCGCCGCTGGTGCTGGCCGTCAACCCGAATTTCAAGGCGCAGAGCGTGAAGCAATTCGTGGCCCTGGCCAAAGCGCAGCCGGGCCGGCTCAACCTTGCATCGGGCGGCACGGGCACGGCCACGCATCTGGCGGGTGAGCTGTTCAAGCAGCAGACCGGCACCTTCATCACCCACATCCCCTACAAGGGCTCGGGGCAGGCCATTGCCGATGTGGTTGCCGGGCATACCGAGAGCATGTTCGCCTCGGCACCCACCGTGATCCCGCATATCCGAAGCGGTGCGCTGCGCGCCCTGGCCACCACCAGCGCCCAACGCTCGCCGGCCCTCCCCCAGGTTCCCACGCTGGGCGAAAGCGGCGTGCGCGGCCTGACCGTGCTGCACTGGTTCGGCCTGCTGGGGCCTGCCGGTTTGCCCTCCGGCATCCAGACCACGCTGCACGATGCCGTGGCCCGCGCCATGGCCACGCCCACGCTGCAGGCCAAGCTGCAGTCCCTGGGGCTGGAGCTGACGCCCCGCACTGCGGCAGAGTTCGGCGCCCAGATGGAGACCGACGCGGCGCGTTGGGCGCGCGTCGTCAAGGAACGCAATATCAAGGCCGACTAATGTCCAGCCTGCACCCTCTTCCCGACGCCATCGACCTGCGCAGCGATACCGTCACGCGCCCCACGCCGCAGATGCTCGAAGCCATGGCCCGCGCCCCGCTGGGCGATGACGGCCTGGACGGCGACCCGACCGTGCGCGCGCTCGAGGAGACCGCAGCCCAGCGCTTCGGCAAGGCTGCGGGCCTGTTCGTGGTCAGCGGCACCATGGGCAATCTGGTGGCCGTGCTCGCCCATGGCCGCATGCCCGGCGAGGTGCTGGCCGAGGCCGGCAGCCATCTGCTGAACGCCGAGCGCGCCGCCGCGGGCCTGACCGGCATGCACTACCACAGCCTGGCCGGCGACGGCGGCCTGATCGCCCTGCCCGCGCTGGAGGCGGCGCTGGACACCGCCATCTCCGCACGCTGCCCCAGCGCAGTGGTGGCCGTGGAGAACACGCACAATGCGCGGGGCGGCACCGTCGCCGGGCCCCAGGCGCTGGCCGCCGTGCATGCGCTGGCCTGCCGCCATGGCGTGCCCGTGCACACCGATGGCGCGCGCCTGTTCAATGCCGCCGTGGCCCTGGGCCTGTCCTGCCGCGAGATGGCTGCGCACACGGACTCGGTCACCGTCTGCCTGTCCAAGGGGCTGTCCGCGCCCGTGGGCTCGGTGCTCATGGGGCCGGCCGACTTCATCGCGCGGGCGCGCACCATACGGCGCATGCTCGGCGGCACCCTGCGCCAGGCCGGCGTGATTGCGGCGGCAGGGCTGGTGGCGCTGGAGCACATGGTCGAGCGCCTGGCCGACGACCATGCGCGCGCCTGCCGCCTGCACCAGGGCCTGCGCGCCATCGACCCGGCTTGGTGCGCGGCCGAACTGCCGCAGACCAACATCGTCCAGGTTCGCGTTGACACCAGCGCGGCCGAAGCGCGCCTGTGGCAAGCACGCCTGGCCCAGGCCGGCGTGCTGGTGCGCACGGGCAGCGCCGGCCTGCTGCGCCTGGTCACGCACCGCCATATCGACGATGCCGCCGTGGACAGCACGCTGCAGGCCTTCGCCAGGCTGCAACACCCCACCTGAGCACTGCACGAAACCGGCGACCGGCCCGGCGCTGGCTACACTGCGCTCTGGCCCTTGCATCCCGACCACCATGACCCGCAGCACCGACATCCTCAACCTGACCGACCGCGTGACCGAGCAGCTGCGCAGCAAGCTCATCGATGGTGCCTGGGAGCCCGGGCAGAAGCTGTCGGAAGCCTCGCTCAGCGAAAGCCTGCAGATCTCGCGCAACACGCTGCGCGAGGCCTTCCGGCTGCTGACCAAGGAGGGGCTGCTGGTGCACGAGCCCAACAAGGGCGTGTCGGTGGCGGCGCCCAGCATCGCCTCCATCATCGACATCTACCGCGTGCGCCGCATGGTGGAGTGCCAGGCCCTGGCCCAGGCCTATCCCATGCACCCGGCGCGCAGCCTGATGCGCGAAGCCGTGGAAGCGGCCCAGCGCCACCGCGAGGCCCAGGACTGGTCCGGCGTGGGCACGGCCAACATGAGTTTCCACAAGGCCGTGGTGCAGCTGGCCGACAGCGAGCGCCTGGACACCATGTTCGAGCACCTGCTGGCCGAGCTGCGCCTGGCCTTCGGCCTGCTGCGCGATCCGCACTTCCTGCATGCGCCCTATGTGGACATGAATGCGCGCATCCTGCAGCAGTTCGAGGACGGCAAGCCGGCCGAGGCCGCTGCCGCGCTCAATGAATACCTGGTGCATTCGGAGCGGCTGATCCTGGCCGCCTATGCCCGACGCCTGGCTGAAAAAGGCATCAAGGTGTGAAAACAATAGACACCCCCTGAGGCGCTTACGCGCCTTCCCCCTCTCTACTCGCTTCGCGAGGGAGGGGGACGACACCCTCGGGGCGGGGCGGCCCTTCCTCGGTGTCCCCGGCTTTGGGCAGCGCCGGTTTCATAGGCAGTGTTCAGTGCACAACACTGGCTCGCATTCAACGCCGTGCGTCCAGGCTCCAGCGCGCCACGGGCGCCAGCATCAGTTGCACGAATCCGCCGGCAATCGCCAGGTTCTTCAGGAACTGCACCAGCTGGCCCTTGTCGCCGAACTGGTTGTGGAACATCAGCGCCGACATGACGCTGAACACGGCCATCACGGCCGCGGCCTCGCGGGTTCGCCAGCCCAGCAGCAGGGCCGTGGCCACGCCCAGCTCCACCACCAGCGCCATGGCATACGACAGCATGGGCAGCGGCAGGCCCGCCTTGGCGATATAGGCCATGGTGCCCTCCGGCCCCATCAGCTTGCCGATGCCGCTGTAGATGAACAGCAGGCTCAGCAGCACCCGGGCCAGCAGCGGCGCGAAGTCGGCCCAGGGCGATGCGGCGGCATGGGCAGTGGAATGCGTGGCGGCGCGCATCGTCGGCTCAGCCCGGGACACGGCCGGAACCCTGGCCTTCGGCCGCCTTCACCGAGCCGCCCAGGCGCTGCACTTCGGCCAGGTACTCGGGGCCGCTGCGCATGCGCTGGTACTGGGCCAGGCGCTGCTGGTAGTCGGCATCCCAGTGGTTCACATCGAACTCGCGGTAGACGTTGAGGCCGGCGCGGTTCCACAGGGCCAGGTCGGCCTGCACTTCGGCGCGCGACAGCGCGGGGCCGGAGCTGGCGGGCTCGGCGCCGAACCAGGTTTCTGCAGATACCGTGGCGGCCGAGGCCATGCCCGACCACAAGGCGGAGGAAAGGGCGGCAGAAAGGGCGGTGATGGCGAAGAGGGTCTTTGCGTGCTTCATGGCGAATCCTTTGTCAAATCCTGCAGCGCGTGATTGCGTTCTGCATGGCTGCAGTCTCGTCTTCGCCCGCCTGCACGTCAGTGCCTAAACGCACAGCTTTGCGCAAACTCTCCGGCTCCCGCGCTCACTGTCCACGCTCATCGTCCACGCCCACCATCCACCCTCAGGGCCACTGCAGGCCGGGCCGTGCCACATGCAGGGCCGGCAAGGGCTCGGAGCGCCCGCGCACCTGCACCTGCCGGACTTCACCCAGGCCATCGGCCGCGCCCGCGCGGCGCGCCACCTCCAGCGACAGCACCAGCCGCGCCTGGGCGCTCTTGGTGTACTCCTGCAGGCGGCTGGCCGTGTTGACCACCTCGCCCACAGCCGTGAAGGTGGTGGTGTGCTCGAAGCCCACGCGCCCCACGGCGGCGCGCCCCGCGTGCAGCCCCATGCCGAAATCCACCGGCTGGCCGAACTGCGCCTCGAAGCTCGCGCTCCACTCCTGCATGCGCCGGTCGATGAGGGCGCTGGCCTGCACGGCCTGGCGGCAGGCCGTGTCCAGGTCGGTATCCAGGCCGAAGATGGCCATCACGCTGTCGCCGATGAACTGGTTGGCCATGCCGCCGCTGTCGTGCACGGCCTGGCCCACGCGCTCGAAATACTGGTCCAGCACCCAGGACAGGTCCACGGGCCATTGCCGCTCGGCCAGGCCGGACCAGCGGCGCAGGTCCACGAACAGGATGGCCACCTCGCGCACTTCGCGGACCTCGCGCTGCTCATCGCCCCGCCCGGCCTGGGCGGCTGCCGGCGAGCGGAACAGCGGCGCCACCTGCACATCGCCCGTGGGCCGCAGCTGGCAGGCCAGCCGCACGTCCTGCGGCGCGCCCACGCGCTCCAGCGTGAGGCGCTCGTCCCGCCCCGGCGCAGGCAGGTGGGCCGCCGGGCCGGACACGCGCACGCGGCAGGTGGAGCAGCGCGCCCTGCCGCCGCACAGCGACAAATGGGCAATGCCATGCTCGCGGCTGGCTTCGAGCACGCTCATGCCCTGGGGCACCTGCACCGTGCGGCCCGGATAGTGCAGCAGCACCTGGCGGGCGCCGCGCAGGCGCATGCGCCGCCACAGCCAGGGGCCGGCCAGCAGCGCGGCCAGGCAGGCCAGCCAGCCCTGGCGCAGCCCGGTCGTCAGCGCGCGCAGCCACTGCGATGCCTCGGGCGAGGGGCCGGCCGGCGCTGGCACACCGGCCGCCGCGATCTCGCGCGCCATGGAGACGATGCCCAGCGCCGCCAGCACGGGCAGCAGCACGGCGGCCGTGAGCAGCAGCGGCTGCCAGCGCCGCCACCAGCCGCGTGCACGCAGGGCCATGTGCAGGCCCATGCAGCCATGGGTCCAGGCGGCCGCCATCAGCAGCAGCTGGATGGCCATGCTGGACGGATTCCAGGAAGAACGCACGATGCGCGCATACGAGGGGTCCACGCCCCAGGCCTCCTGCGCCAGCCGCGTGGCCGGCACGTGCAGGGCCAGCAGCAGCGGCAGGCCCAGGCCCAGCAGCAGCCGCACGGCCTCCAGCGCCGGCATGCGCAGGCTGCGCCGCCGCGCGAGCGCCTGCAGCGCCAGCCCCATGTGCACGGCCAGCGCGCCGTAGAGCAGCAGGCTGCCGGGCAGGGATCGCCACACGCCGTGGATCACCTCGCGCACGGCCTCGGCCGTGGCCAGCGAGACCAGGCCCAGGGCATGGTTGGACAGGTGCAGCGCCGCATAGGTCCACAGCACCAGGCCGGTGGACCAGTGGAGACTGCGCAGGGACGGAGGAAGGACACGGGCCATGGACACGGATGATGCGCCCGACGGCAGGACAAGACAGGAACAATGGCGGCTTGAAGGAACTTGGGACAGCGCAGCCCGATCCAGAATCTTTGTACATTCCGCCCGCTATTGGTTCCATGGCCCACCCTACCCCGCCTTCCAGCTTCGCCCTGCGCGGCATCACCCTGTTCGAGGGCCTGGGCACCGCCAGCCTGGACCGCATCGCCGCCGACTGCGAATGGCGCCCGCTGCAGGCCCGCCAGCCCGTGTTCAGCCGCTGCTCCACGGGCAGCGACGTGTTCTTCCTGGTCAGCGGGCGCGTGCGCATCACCACCTATTCGCCGAGCGGGCGCGAGGTCAGCTTCCGCGACTACGGGCCCGGCGAGCACTTCGGCGACCTGGCGGCCATTGACGGCCAGGCCCGCTCCACCGATGTGGTCACCCTGGAATCCTCGCTGCTGGCCAGCCTCTCGCGCCAGGACTTCCTGGCCCTGCTGGCGCGCGAGCCTGCCATCGCCTTGCGCATGATGGAGGGCCTGGCCGGCCTGGTGCGCCGGCTGACCGACCGCGTCATGGAGCTGAGCACCCTGGGCGTGCCCACGCGCCTGCACAGGGAGCTGCTGCGCCTGGCCCGGGAGGCGGGCGTCTCGCCCGAGCACACGGCCCTCATCAGCCCCGTGCCTTCGCACTCGGTGCTGGCCAGCAAGATCAGCACCAACCGCGAGCAGGTCACGCGCGAGCTGGGAGCCCTCACCCGGCGCGGCCTGCTGCGCAAGGAGGGGCGCCAGGCGCTGCTGGTGACCGACGTGAACGCACTGCAGGCGCTGATAGCGCAGGAAAGCTAGGCGGGCTCCATTCGCCAGCCCTGCGGCGACCACACCAGGCGGTCGGTCAGCCCGATGGCCTGCAGAAAATCCTCGTCATGCGAGACCACGACCAGCGTGCCGGCGTAGCCGCGCAGCATGGCCTCCAGCGCCTGCAGGGAAGGCAGGTCCAGGTGGTTGCAGGGCTCGTCCAGCAGGAGCAGGGGCGCGGGCGGCTCGGCATGCAGCGCGCAGGCCAGGGCGGCCTTGAGCTGCTCGCCGCCGCTGAGCCGCCCCGCGGGCTGCTCCACCTGTCGGGCCGCCAGTCCGAGCCAGGCCAGGCGCGTGCGCAGCACATCCACGGGGGTGCCGGGGCAGGCGTCCTGCAACTGCTCCATCACCGTGCGCCCGGGCTGCAACAGGGACAGGCGCTGGTCCAGGTAGGCACAGGCCTGCATGCGGCGCACCTCGCCCGCCTGGGGCGCAAGGCGGCCTGACAGCACATCGAGCAGGCGCGTCTTGCCGCAGCCGTTGGGACCGGTCACGGCCAGGCGCTGGCCGCCGTACAGAGACAGGTTCAGGCGCGGCCCCGTGGACAACGAAAACGGCAGCAGCACATCGTCCAGCAGCGCCACCACGTCGCAGGCAGCGCCTACCGGTGGCGGCGCCTGCATGCGGATGCCGGCCTGCAGATCGATCTGGCGCGCCGCCTCGCGCACGCGCTGGTCCAGCGCCTCGCGCGTGTCCGCCTGCTGGCGGCGCAGGCGGCCGGCCGACGCCTGGCTGCGCTCCTTTTGCCGGTCCAGCAGAATGCGCGCCTGGTTGGCCTCCTGGCCATGGCGGCGGCCGCGCGCCTCGCGGCGCTGCTGGCGCTCCTGCTGCTCGCGCAGCTGCTGCGTTTCGCGGCGCCGCTCCAGCTTGCGCTGCTCCAGCAGTTGCACCGCCGAGGCCATCTCGCGCGCCTTGGCTTCGGCATAGAAGGCGTAGCCGCCGCCGTAGCTGCGAAGCCCCTGCGGCGACAGCTCCACGATGCGTTCCATGCCCTGCAGCAGACTGCGGTCATGGCTGACCACGACCAGGCCACCGGGCCAGCGCTGCAGCTGCGCGGCCAGGGCCTGGCGGCTTTCGCGGTCCAGGTGGTTGCTGGGCTCGTCCAGCACCAGATGGTCGGCGCCCGACAGCAGCGCGCCCGCCAGGGCCGCGCGCATGGCCTCGCCGCCGCTGAGGGCGTGGCCCGGCGTATCGGCACGCAGATGGCCCAGGCCCGCCAGCTCCAGCTGGGCCTGCAGGCGCTGGCGCAGGTCCCAGCGGTCGGCCAGCAGCTCGAAGTCGCGGGGCTCGCAACTGCCGCCCTCGATGCGCGCCAGCGCCTCCAGCGCGGGCTGCAGCCCGGCCAGCGCCGCCACCGAAGGCTGGTCGTGCCAGTCCGTGCGCTGGGCCAGGTACAGCACCTGCCCCGAGCGCAGGCAGCGGCCCTGCGAGGGCGCATCCAGCCCGGCCAGGATGCGCGCCAGCCGCGACTTGCCCACGCCGTTGCGCCCCACCAGGCCGGTGCGGCGGTGGTCAAGGGTTTCGGAAAGATCGGAGAAAAGGGGGCTGCCATCGGGCAGCACGCAGGAAACGCCGTCGAGCGTGATCGTGGTATTCGTCATATCGCGGTTCATGGATGCCAACGCAGTTCCTTGCCGCTTTGCATGCATTGCGCGTGCGGTGGGCAGGGTCGGGAAAAGCGGGCCGCTGGGACAGCGGCAGCATCAATGGCGCATGGGACGAATACCTCCTGCAATGGCGAACGAAGCCGCCATTATAGAAATCATGGGACGGACGTGCTGGCCGTGCCGGAGGGGGCGCCATCGGCGCCGTCGGGGCCAAGGGGGCCGGCATGCGCACCGGCGTTTGCACGCGGCGGCTCGGTTCCGGTGGGCCCGGCCTGCCGCTTAGGGGCTGCAGGCGCCGATGGAGCGCAAGGGTTCGAAGACTGTGCCGGCGGGCAGCCCTGAAAGCACAGGGCGTTGAGCGCGATCCATAGGGGCATGGTTCAGGTTCCGGGGTCGGCAGCAGGCGGCGGCCGGCGCGCACTGCCGCGCGGCCCGGCGATGCGCCGCTGCCATTCAAGGACGAAGACGAAGAAGACGGGCACGAAGAACACCGCCAGCACCGTGCCGCTGACCATGCCGCCGAACACGCCCGTGCCGATGGCGTGCTGGGTCTCGGCGCTGGCGCCCGATGCCAGCATCAGCGGCACCACGCCCAGCGCAAAGGCCAGCGAGGTCATGAGGATGGGCCGCAGCCGCAGGCGCGCGGCCTTGATGGCGGCCTCGCGCAGATCCTGGCCTTCCTCGCGCAGTTGCTTGGCGAACTCCACGATCAGGATGGCGTTCTTGGCCGACAGGCCGATGATGGTGATCAGGCCCACCTTGAAGAACACATCGTTGGGCATGCCGCGCAGCAGCACGGCGGCCACCGCGCCCAGCAGGCCCAGGGGCACGACCAGCATCACCGACAGCGGGATGGACCAGCTCTCGTACAGCGCGGCCAGCACCAGGAAGACCACCAGCATGGACAGGGCCATGAGCAGGGGCGCCTGCGCGGCCGACTGGCGCTCCTGCAGCGACTGGCCGGTCCAGGCCACGGCAAAGCCGGGCGGCAGTTGGGCCACCAGCCGCTCCATCTCGGCCATGGCCGCGCCGCTGGATGTGCCGGGCGCAGGCGTGCCCGAGATGCGCGACGCCAGGAAGCCCTGGTAGCGCACCAGCTGCAGCGGCGTCTCGGACCACACGGGCGTGGCGAACTCGGCCAGCGGCACCATGCCGCCCGCAGCGTTGCGCACGTTCAGCCGGAGCACATCATCGATCTGCATGCGCGCGGGCGCGTCGGCCTGCACGATGACCTGCTGCATGCGTCCGGCGTTGGGGAAGTCGTTGACGTACAGCGAGCCCATGGCCGTGGACAGCGTCTCGCTGATGGCGGCAAAGCCCACGCCCAGCGCCTGGGCCTTCTGGCGGTCGATCTCCAGCCGCACGCTGGTGCCCGAAGGCAGGCTGTCCTGGTAGGCCGAGCCCAGCACGCTGCTGCTGCCGGCCAGCGCCAGCAACTGGTCGGTGGCCGACTTGAGCGCGGCATGGCCCTGGCCCGTGCGGTCCTGCAGGTACATGGTGAAGCCCGAGGAAGTGCCCAGCTCGTCGATGGCCGGGGGCTGCAGCACCATGATGGCGCCCTCGGGCGCGTGTTCCATGGCCTTTTGCGCGAGCGAGACTTCCTCGCCGGCCGTGGCGCCGTTGCGCTGGTCCCAGTCCTTGAGCGTGGTGAAGGCCATGGCCGCGTTCGGGCCCGAGCCCGCGAAGCTGAAGCCCAGCACCGAGATGCTGGAGGCGATGCCGGGGCGCTGCGCCACATGCTCCTCATAGCGCTTGACCACGTCCAGCGTGCGCTCGGCCGTGGCATCGGCCGGCAGCTGGATGGAGGTCATGAAGTAGCCCTGGTCCTCCTCGGGCAGGAAGGCCGAGGGCAGCTGGCGCAGCGCAAACACCAGGATGGCCACGATGGCCGCGAACAGCAGCATCATGCGGCCCGTGCGCCGCACCAGGCCCGTGACATGGGCCTCGTAGCGGTTCGTCAGCCGCTCGAAGCCGCGGTTGAACCAGCCGAAGAAGCCTTTCTTCTCGTGGTGGCCTGCCGCCACCGGCTTGAGCAAGGTGGCGCACAGCGCCGGCGTCAGGCTCAGGGCCAGGAAGGCCGAGAACAGGATGGACACGGCCATGGACAGCGTGAACTGCTGGTAGATCACGCCCACCGAGCCGCTGGCGAACGCCATGGGAACGAACACCGCCGTCAGCACCAGGGTGATGCCGATGATGGCGCCCGTGATCTCCTTCATGGCCTTGAGCGTGGCATCGCGCGGCGACAGGCCTTCCTCGGCCATCAGGCGCTCCACGTTCTCGACCACGACGATGGCGTCGTCCACGATGATGCCGATGGCCAGCACCATGCCGAACATGGTCAGCACGTTGATGGAAAAGCCCGCCACCAGCATCACGGCGAAGGTGCCCAGCAGCGCCACGGGCGCCACGATGGCCGGGATCAGCGTGTAGCGCAGGTTCTGCAGGAACAGGTACATCACCAGGAAGACCAGCACCATGGCCTCGACCAGGGTCTGCACCACCTTCTCGATGGAGATCTTGACGAAGGGCGCGGTGTTGAACGAGATGGTGTGCTGCATGCCCTGCGGCAGGATGGAGGCCAGCTCGGCCATGCGCTTTTGCACGGCAGCGGCCGTGCGCACGGCATTGGCACCGGGCGACAGCTGCACGGCGGCACTGGTGGCGGGCTTGCCGTCCTCGCGGTTGGAGAAGGCATAGGACTGCGCGCCCAGCTCCACGCGCGCCACGTCGCCCAGCACCAGGCGGGAGCCGTCGGCATGGGCGCGCAGCACGATGGCCGCGAACTGCGCGGGCGAGGTCAGCTGGCCCTGCACCGTCAGCGGCGTGGTCACGCGCTGGCCCGGCGCGGTCGGCGCATCGCCCACGCGGCCCGGGGCGATCTGCATGTTCTGCTGCTGTATGGCCTGGGTGAGGTCGCCCATGGACAGCCCGTAGGAAATCAGCTTGGCCGGATCGACCCAGACGCGCATGGCCTGCTCGGTACCGAACAGCTGCACGCGGCCCACGCCCTCGATGCGGCGCAGCTCCTCCACGATGTTGCGCGCCATGTAGTCATTGAGTGCCAGCTCGTCGAACTCGCCGCCCGGCGAGATCAGGCCCACCAGCAGCAGAAAGCTCGACGTGGCCGACTCCACCTGCAGCCCGTTCTGGCGCACGGCCTGCGGCAGGCGCGGCTCCACGGCCTTGATGCGGTTTTGCACATCCACCTGGGCCAGCTCCGGGTTGGTGCCGGGCTTGAAGGTGGCCTTGATCTCGGCCGAGCCCGAGGTGTCCACCGAGGACTCGAAGTACAGCAGGTGGCGGACGCTGGACAGCTCGCGCTCGATCAGCGAGACCACGGAATCATTGAGCGTCTTGGGCGTGGCGCCCGGATAGGTGGCATACAGGCTCACCGTGGGCGGCGCCACCGTGGGATAGCGCGATATCGGCAATTGCGGGATGGCGAGCACGCCCAGCAGCACGATGAACAGCGCGATGACCCAGGCAAAGACGGGCCGGTGAATGAAGAACTGTGGCATGGACGCGAGGTCTGGTTTTCAATGCGCGCCAGGGCGCGCTGCGGAAAAAATACGGCGCCTGGCGCCGAATCATCTGAGGGGCCATCCGGATGCAAATCCAGATTGCCAGGAGGCATGGGGATGAAGGAAACTCCTGCCGGTGCGGCTTCGGCCTGCGGCGTGTTGCCGCAAGGGCCATTCACTCAGGGAGCCGCTGCAAAAGCTGACCGCTCCACCCGCTCATACGGCACTGCCGCTGTGACTTCATATTCATCGCTTTGTTTCGCATGCCGGCCAATGGCGGCGGCACAGGGAAACAGCTTGCGTTCTTTCGATGGCATTTCGGCCCGGGAAATGTGGAAGAACGATGGAGATGAACACAGCCGCCGCCGCGACCCAAAATGGCTTCTATCATTGCCCAGCCCTTGCCTTTCCAGCCATCGACATCGCTCATCCTCGTTGCCGAGGACGAGCCCGAGATCGCAGACATCCTGTGCGCCTACCTGGCCCGCAGCGACCTGCGCACCGTCCATGCCGCCGATGGCCAGCAGGCCCTTGAACTGCACCACCACTTGAAACCCGATCTCGTTCTTCTCGACGTGCAGATGCCACGCCTCGACGGCTGGCAGGTGCTGTCCGAAATCCGCCGGCGCGGCGACACGCCCGTCATCATGCTCACCGCCCTCAACCAGGACGTGGACAAGCTCATCGGCCTGCGCATTGGCGCGGACGACTACGTGGGCAAGCCCTTCAATGCGGCCGAGGTCGTGGCGCGCGTGCAGGCCGTGCTGCGCCGCTGCGGCCAGGGCCGGCTCCGCGATACCAAGCTACTGCAGGCCGGCCCCTTTCGCGTGGACCTGGACAGCCGCGAGGTCAGCGTGCAGGTGCAGGGCGCCACGCATGTGCCCGAACTCACCGTGACCGAATTCAACCTGCTGGCCAGCCTGGTGCGTTCGCCCCGGCGCGTGTTCAGCCGCGCCGAGCTGCTGCTCAGTTGCCTGCCCGAAGGCCACACGCTGGAACGCACCGTGGACAGCCACATCAGCAAGCTGCGCAAGAAGCTCGAAGGCCTGGGCCTGCAGGGCATGCCCGACAGCGTGCGCAGCGTGGGCTACCGGCTGGGGATGGATCCATGAGCGCAGTGCCGGGCCTGCGCCGGCAGGTGGTGCTGACCATGTCGGCCGTCACGCTGGCCGTGGTCGTGCTGTGCGTGCTGGGTTCGTACGCCTTCTATGCACTGCTGCTGACCTTTCACCCGGCCAGCGTCTCCGACGGCTGGATGCCCTCCAGCGTGGAGCTGGCCTGGGTGCTGCTGACCCTGGTCATCGCCCTGCTGATCGCCATCTTCGTGGCCACGCGGCTGTCGCGGCGCATCCTGCCCTCGCTGGACTCGGTGGCCATCAGCCTGCGCCAGCTGGCCCAGGGCGACCTCTCGGCGCGCGCGCACACCGACGACAGCGCGCTGCACGAGGCCGCCCAGCTGGTGCACGACTTCAACAGCCTGGCCCAGCGCCTGGAAGGCATGGCGCAGGAGCGCGCCTTCTGGAGCGCGGCCATCGCCCATGAGCTGCGCACGCCCGTGACCATCCTCAGCGGACGGCTGCAAGGCCTGTCCGATGGCGTCTTCCTGCCCAGCAAGGACATGCTGGCCAGCCTGATGACCCAGGTCGAGGGGCTGACCCGCCTGATCGACGATCTGCGCCTGCTGGGCCTGCAGGACAACGGCCACCTGCATCTGGAGCTGCGCCAGACCTGCCTGGCCGGCGAGGTGCGATCGGTGACCCTGGCCGTGGGGCCGGCGCTGGAGCAGGCGGGCCTGCAACTGGCGCTGGAGCTGGACGAGCAGCCCGTGGTCTGCGACCCCGTGCGCATACGCCAGGCCCTGCTGGCACTGCTGGAAAACGCCATGCTGTATGCGCAACCCGGCCCCCTGCTGGTGGCCGCGCGCGTGCGCCAGGGCCTGTGCACCGTGCGCGTGGAAGACAGCGGCCCCGGCGTGGCGGCGGACCTTGCGCCGCGCATCTTCGACGCCTTCCAGCGCGGCGAAGGCGCCCGCAGCCGCAAAAACGCCGGCGTGGGGGCCAGCAAGGGCAGCGGACTGGGCCTGGCCGTGGTCCAGGCCATTGCCCAGGCCCATGGCGGGCGGGCGCAATGCCTGCCGGGCGAGCGCGGCGGCGCGCTGTTCGAGCTGAGCTGGCCGGCCTGACCTCGTCAGAGCCGCAGATCAGCCTGCGAAATCATCGGCCCGCACATGGCGTGCGTCCCAGGCGGCGGCCAGCGCAGCCGCCCGGCCCAGGCGCACGCGGCCTGATTCGAAGTCCACGATGCCCGCCTCCTGCGCCGCCGCAGGCCGCGCGGGCCGCTCGCGCGTGCGGCCGTCGGTGAGCAGCCACAGCCAGCCCTGGCAGGAGGCCTCTGCGCCGCAATGGCGCTGCAGCAACTGGCCCGCATGCTCCACGGCCGCCTGCAGCGGCGTGCCGCCGCCCCCGCCGATGGGCGCGATCCAGTCGTCATTCCAGGCCGCAGCCTTGCGCGGCGGCAGGCGCAATTCCACGCGCGTGCCCGCAAAGCAGATCAGCGCCACCTGCTCGCGGCGGCGGTAGGCCTCTTCCATCAGCGATAGCAGCACGCCCTTGGCCCGCGCCAGTGCGCCGCTGGCGGCCATGGAGGCCGAGCAATCGAGCACAAAGCAATGCAGCCGCGTGGCCTGCGGCGGCTCGCGGCGGCGCTGCAGATGTTCGGGCGCCAGCGCCTGGGCGCCGCGCGCGGCCAGCGTGCGCGGCCAGTCCCAGCTGCCGGTGGGCGGCCCGCCTTGCGCCTGGGCCAGCCGGGGCTGGCTGGCCGCCTGCTGGCCCGCCCTCGCATCCCTTGCCTGTGGCGCGGGGCCGCGAGGGCTCAGGCTTTTTTTGCGGCGGGCGCTCCGGGCTTTGCGGCCTCGCGGGCCAGCAACGAAGGCACGGCGACACGCAGCAGGCCCACGGGCTCGGGCGGCATGGCGCCCCAGTCGGACTCGGAGGGTTGGCTGCCGCTTTCGCCGTTGGCCGTGGCCTGGGCAGGCGGCCGGCTTTGTGCCGCCGACTGCGAAGGCGGATTCGGTGGCGCCTGCTGTGGGGATGGCTGCTGCTGCGGCTGCTGCTGCGGCGCCCCCGGCTTGCGGCGGTGCACCAGCACCAGCTCGGCCACGGCCTGCACATGGTCGGGCGTGACCTCGGCATCGCCCAGCCAGGCGGCCCAGGCGCGTGCGGCACGCAGCAGCACCAGGTCGGCCCGCAGGCCGTCCACCTGGGCGGCAATGCACAGCGCGCCTGCGGCCTGCAGCACCGCGTCGGACCAGGGCAGCGCGCCGGCCGGCTGCAGGCGCTCGCGTGCCGTGCGCAGCTGCGCGGCCAGCGCGGCCTGGGCGTCTGCATGGCGGGCGCGGAAGGCTGCCGGGTCGGCATCGAACACCAGGCGTGCACGCACGATGGCCTGGCGCTGGGCCGCATCCTGCACATTGGCCAGGCGCACGCACAGGCCCAGGCGGTCCAGCAGCTGCGGGCGCAGCTGGCCTTCCTCGGGGTTCATGGTGCCCACCAGCACGAAGCGCGCCGCATGGCGGTGGGAGATGCCGTCGCGCTCGACCACGTTGACGCCGCTGGCGGCGGCATCCAGCAGCACATCGACCAGGGCATCGGGCAGCAGGTTGATCTCGTCCACATAGAGCACGCCGCCATGGGCGCGCGCCAGCAGGCCGGGCGCGAATTTGAGCGCATGGCCGGCCATGGCCTGGCCCAGGTCCAGCGAGCCGGCCAGATGCTCCAGCGAGGCGCCCAGCGGCAGCGTGACGAAGGGCGCGGCATCGATGAGCTCGGCCAGCGCGCGCGCGGCCGTGGACTTGGCCGTGCCGCGCGGCCCCTCGATCAGCACGCCGCCCAGTTGCGGGTCGATGGCGGCCAGCAGCAGCGCCTGGCACAGCAGGGGCTGGCCGGCAATGGCGGCAAAGGGAAACAGCGGCGGCAGCGCGGGCTGGGCGCCGCTGCCCAGGTCAGGGGAGGCGGTCATCCGCGCAGTCCTTCGAGATGGTTTTCATGTTCCAGCAGCAGGTCTTCCAACTGCTGGCGATAGTCGCCGGGCTGCTCCCACAGGCCGCGCTGCATGGCTTCGAGCAGGCGCTCCAGCATGTCGCGCAGGGCCTGCGGATTGTGCTGCACGAGAAAGTCGCGCGTGGCCGCATCCAGCACATAGGCGTCGGCCACCAGGGCGTACTGGTGGTCGCCCACCTGCTGCGTGGTGGCGTCGAAGCCGAAGAGATAGTCCACCGTGGCCGCCATCTCGAAGGCGCCCTTGTAGCCGTGGCGCTTGGCGCCGTCCATCCACTTGGGATTGGTGACGCGCGAGCGCACCACGCGCGCAATCTCCTCCTTGAGCGAGCGCACGCGCGGCTGGGCCGGGTTGGCATGGTCGCCGTGGTAGAGCGCGGGCTGGCGGCCCGAGAGGTGGCGCACGGCCGAGGCCATGCCGCCCTGGAACTGGAAGTAGTCGCCCGAGTCGAGGATGTCGTGCTCGCGGCTGTCCTGGTTGTGAGCCACCACGTCGAGCTCGCCCAGGCGGCGGCGCAGCGCATCGCCTGCGGGCACGCCCTCGGCGTCCTGGCCGTAGGCATGCTGGCTCCAGCCCAGGTAGGCCTGGGCCAGGTCGGCATCGCCCTGCCAGTCGCCGCTCTGGAACAGTCCGCCCAGGCCCGAGCCGTAGTGGCCGGGCGGCGCACCGAACACGCGCCAGCCGGCCTGCAGGCGGGCCTGCACGGCGTCCATGCCCTGCGCCTGCAGCTGCTCGACCTCGGCCAGGATGCGCGCGCGTATGGGGTTGTCCTCGGCGTCTTCGTCCAGCGCGGCCACGGCCTGCACGGCCGCGTCGAACATCTGCACGGCGCCGGGGAAGGCATCGCGGAAAAAGCCCGAGATGCGCAGCGTCACATCCACGCGCGGCCGGCCCATGCCCACGCGCGGCACCACCTCGAAGTCCACCACGCGCTGGCTGCCGGGCGCCCATTTGGGGCGCACCCCGATCAGCGCAAAGGCCTGGGCGATGTCGTCGCCGCCCGTGCGCATGGTGGCCGTGCCCCAGACCGACAGGCCCAGGGTGCGCGGGTACTCGCCATGCTCCTGCAGATAGCGCTCCAGCAGCCTGAGCGTGGCCTGCTGGCCCAGCTCCCAGGCCGCCTGCGTGGGAATGGCGCGCGTGTCCAGCGTGTAGAAATTGCGCCCCGTGGGCAGCACGTCGGGCCGCCCGCGCGAGGGCGATCCGCTGGGCCCGGGCGGCACGAAGCGGCCCTGCAGCCCGCGCAGCAGCTGGCGCAGTTCCTCGCCGCCGCAGGCGTCCAGCGCGGGAGCCAGTACGGCATGCACCTGTTGCAGCGCAGCGCGCGTCTGCGGCCAGTCACCGGCCGGGGCCTCACCTTCCAGCAACTGCTGGGCCAGCAGCTCCAGGCGCTCGCGCGTGTCGCCTTCATGGCGCCAGGGCTCGTCGCTCACGGCCTGCAGTGCGGCGGGGCGCGCGCCGGTCCAGGGGCGCGCGGGCTCCATGCGCAGCGGGTCGAACCCGGGGCTGTCCAGCAGGTCGGCGGCCAGCGCCTGGATCAGGCCCTGGCCTTCGTCCGACGGGAAGCGCGCCAGCGCCAGCAGCGTGTCGCGGCGCTGGCGCCCTTGCGGCGACGCGCCGAAGACATGCAGGCCGTCGCGGATCTGGGTTTCCTTGAGCTCGCACAGGTAGGCGTCTATGCGTTCGAGCACGGCATCGTCGTCCTGCGCGGCACCGGGCGCCAGGTCCAGCTCCTGGTCAAGGTGCTGGCGGCGCACGATGTCCAGGATCTGGCGGCGCAGCAGCGCGCCGCGCCGCGCATCGACCAGCAGGGCATCGTAGTACTCGTCCACCAGGCGCTCCAGGTCCTGCAGCGGGCCGTGGTTTTCGGCGCGCGTCAGCGGCGGCATCAGGTGGTCGATGATCACGGCCTGGCTGCGGCGCTTGGCCTGGGCGCCTTCGCCGGGATCGTTGACGATGAAGGGGTACAGGTGCGGCAGCGGGCCGAGGATGGCATCGGGCCAGCACGCGCCCGACAGCGCCAGGCTCTTGCCCGGCAGCCATTCGAGGTTGCCATGCTTGCCCACGTGGACCATGGCGTCCACGGCAAAGCGGTCGCGCAGCCAGAAGTAGAAGGCCAGGTAGCTGTGGGGCGGCACCAGTTCGGCATCGTGGTAGCTCGCATAGTCCTGCGCGCCCATGCCTTTACCGACCAATGCACGCGCCGGCTGTATGCCGACAAAGACATGGCCCAGGCGCAGGCCCGCGATCATGAAGCGGCCCTGGCGCAGCAGCGGGTCGGCCTCGGGCGCGCCCCAGCGCGCCGTGATGGCGTCGGCCATGCCGTCCGGCAGCGCGGCCAGGCGCGCCAGGTACTCGTCCAGCGCATAGCTTTGCCAGGCCGGGCGCAGCGGCCACTGGGCCGGGTCGTTGGCAATGCCCTGCTGCAGGGTGTGCATCAGCGCCTCGCCATCGGCGGGCAGCTGCGCGGGGTCGCCCAGCTCGTGTCCTTCGGCAGCCAGGTGCTGCAGGATGGCGATCACCGAGGCTGGCGTATCCAGCCCCACGCCGCTGCCGATGCGGCCTTCGCTGCCCGGATAGTTGGCCAGCACCAGGGCCAGGCGCTTGTCGCGCGCGGGCAGGCTGCGCAGGCGGCACCAGCGCCAGGCCAGGTCGGCCACGAAGTCCACGCGGTCGGGCTCGGGCTGGTAGGCCACCACGTCGGCCTGGGTGAAGGCGCAGCGGTGGGACAGGCCCTTGAAGCTGATGGCGCGCGTGATGATGCGGCCATCCATCTCCGGCAGCACCACCTGCATGGCGATGTCGCGCGGGCGCAGGCCCTGGCTGTCGGCCCACCAGTCCTCGCGGTTGCCGCCGCTGGCGATCACCTGCAGCACGGGCGCATCGCCGGCCAGGGCCGTGCCCGTTTCCAGCGCCGAGAACGCCGTGGTGTTGAGCACCAGCTGCACGGCATGGTCTTCGCAGAGCTGGCGCAGCGTGGCCAGGCACAGCGGGTCCTTGAGCGAGTCCAGCGCCACGGGCAGCGGGTTCATGCCGCGCTGCTGCAGCGACAGGGCCATGGCGTCGAAGGCTGCCGTGTTGCCCGCCAGCAGGTGGGAGCGGTAGAACACCAGGGCCACCGTGGGCGCGCCCGGCGTCCAGGCGCGCTGCAGGTCGTCGATGCCGGCCACCTCATGGGCATGGACCTGGGCCTGGACCTGGGCATGGCTCCTGGCAGCGAAGAGCGCCGGGGGAACGTGGACAGCCGCCTGCGGCAGGGTGCGCGGCGGCAGCGGCGCATCGCCCCGGTCCAGCCCGTGGTAGACGGTGGCCTTGAGGAACTCGCGCGCATTGGCCGCGCCGCCCGAGCGCAGGTACTGCCACAGCTGGCGGCAGGCGGCGGCCGGCAGCGTGCTGCGCGCCAGCAGGTGCGGGTCTTCCTGCAGGTCACCCGAGAACATGGCCAGGCGCTGGCCCTTGCGGCGCGCCAGCGAGCCGATCTGCTCGATGCCGTAGGGCCAGGCCGATTCCGAGCCCAGGTGGTCCACGATGACCACGCGCGCATGGCGCAGCACCTCGTCCACATACAGGTCCAGCGAGGCCGGCTGGCGCAGGTACAGCAGATTGGCCAGCCGCACCGAGGGAAAGTCCGCTGACGCCCCGGCCAGCGCGGCCACGGCCGAGGACAGCAGGGCCAGCGTGGTGTCGGCCGAGCTCAGGATGACGATGTCGGCCGGCGTCTGGTCGAGGCGGGTGACGATGCTCTCGTCCTCGACGAAGCCGCCGGGGCGCGTGGACAGCAGGTGCATGGAACAGGTTTCAGTGCGGAATCGGAAGGTCAGGCGGCCACATTCTCCAGGCCCTTGCGCAGCGCTGCTTCGTCAAGGTCTTGCCCGATGAACACCAGGCGCGTGCCGCGTGCCTCGCCCTCGCGCCAGGCGCGGTCGAAATGGTGGTCGAAGCGGCGGCCCACGCCCTGCAGCAGCCAGCGCATGGGCTTGCCCGGGATCTCGGCAAAGCCCTTGACGCGCAGGATGCTGTGCTGCTCCACCAGCGTCTCCAGCGCGGCCAGCAGGCGGTCGCGGTCCACGGCGGGCAGGTCGATCACGTAGGAGTCGAAGTCGTCGTGGTCATGGTCTTCGTCGTGGTCATGGTGGCTCACGCGCTGGTCGATGGTGGTCTCGGCCGCCTTGGCCAGGCCCAGCACCACGTCCAGCGGCAGGCGGCCCTGGGACGATTGCACGATCTTGACCTCGGGCGGCAGCTCCTCGCGCACCAGGGCGGTCACGCGCGCCAGGGCCTCGGCATCGGCCAGGTCGGTCTTGTTGAGCACCACCAGGTCGGCCGCGCCCAGCTGGTCCTCGAACAGTTCGTGCAGCGGCGACTCGTGGTCCAGGTTGGGGTCGGCGCGGCGCAGCTCGTCCACGGCCTGGGGATTGGCGGCGAACTGGCCGCTGGCGGCCGCTGGCGTGTCCACCACGGTGACCACCGCGTCCACGGTGAACACGTTGGCGATCTCGGGCCACTGGAAGGCCTGGACCAGGGGCTTGGGCAGGGCCAGGCCCGAGGTCTCGATGATCACGGCGTCGATCTGGTCGCGGCGCTCGGCCAGCGCGCGCATCACGGGGAAGAACTCTTCCTGCACCGTGCAGCACATGCAGCCGTTGGCCAGCTCGTACAGCGCGCCTTCGCGCTCGTTGCCGTCGTCGTCGCAGCCGATGCCGCAGCCCTTGAGGATCTCGCCGTCGATGCCCAGCTCGCCGAACTCGTTGACGATCACAGCGATTCGCCGGCCGCCCGCGTTGTCCAGGATGTGGCGCAGCAGCGTGGTCTTGCCGCTGCCCAGGAAGCCGGTGACGATGGTGGCGGGAATCTTGGCGGTTTGCATGGAAGGTTCTCCAGAAAAAAGAGGAAGTCAGACGGTGGCGAAAGGCACGGCGCTGCGCAATGAAGGAAGAACCTCCTGCGCAAACAGCTCCATGCCGGCGAGGGCCTGGGCATCGCTCCACAGGCCGTTGGCGTTGAAGACGCAGCGCAGCTGGCCAATGCCCGTGCGCTCGCGCAAGGCGGTGATCTGCGCATGGCACTGTTCTGGCGTGCCATGGATGAATTGTTCGGCCAGCACGCGCGGCACATCGATGGGCAGCACCTGATCGGCCGGCACGCCGCGCTTGCCCGCAAAGTACACGCGCCGCTGGTACAGCTGCGGCCACAGCGTGGCCAGCTGAGCCTGCACGGCGGCCTCATCGGCACCGATGCAGACATAGCGCGCCAGCGATGAGCGCGCGCGCAGCGCGGCGGCATCGCGCCCGCGCTCCCGGGCAGCGGCCTCCAGGCGTTCCAGCTGCATGCCTTCGGGCGGCTCCAGGCTCAGCAGCAGGGGCAGATTCTGATCGACGGCAAAGCCCAGGGTCTCAGCCGTGGAGCCGGCCACATACAAGGGAGGGTGCGGGCGCTGCACGGTCGAAGGCAGGACGGGCCGGTCCTCGAAGCGCCACGGCCCCTGCCCCGCCGCGATGGGCCTGCCGGACAGCGCCTCCACCAGGATGCAGCAGGACTGCTCGAAGCGCTCGCGCGTGCTGTCCGCATCGATCTGCAGGGCGCGCAGCGCGGCCGGCTCCGTGCCCCGGCCCACACCCACGTCGATGCGGCCGGCGCTTTGCAGGTCCAGCTGGGCAATCTCCTCGGCCAGCATCAGCGGATGGTGCAGCGGCAGCACCAGCACCGAGGTGCCCACGCGCAGCCGCTCGGTGCGCGCCAGCACGGCGGCGGCCAGCAGCAGGGGCGAGGGATAGGGCCAGGCGGTATCGGGCACGCGGAATTCGTTGAACCACACGCCCTCGAAACCCAGGCGCTCGGCGCGCTCGAACAGCGCCAGAAATTCACGGTGGTCGCCGCGCGTGGCGTCGCGCGTCCAGCCGGCCAGATCGATGCGCATGGGGTCAGTTCTCCTGTTTCAGCCGCGCGCGCAGCAAGGTTTGCGGAGGTGCGTCGATGCGCTCGAAATCCACGCCGAACACGGCATCCAGCCCCGGCGCATGCAGCAGCTCGGCAGGGGCCCCATCGAGCGCAATGCGCCCCTGGTCCAGCACGATGACGCGCCCGAAGTGCGCCAGCGCCAGGTCCAGGTCATGCATGACCACCAGCACCAGCCGCTCGCGCCCACGCTGCGCCAGCGCCTGCACCAGGGCCAGGCGGTGGCGCACGTCCAGCGCGGCGCCGGGCTCGTCGGCCAGCAGCACGGGCGGGTCGGTGGCCAGCACGGTGGCCAGCAGGGCACGCGCCTGCTCGCCGCCCGACAGCGTGGACCAGCGCCTGCGCGCGAAATCCTGCAGCCCGGCGCCTGCAATGGCCGCCTCGACATCACCCCGGCCCGCCAGCCGCATGTGCGTGAGCTCGGCCAGCGTCAGGTCCCAGTGCGGCGCAAAGCGCTGGGGCATGTAGCCCACGCGGCGTGCGCGCTCGGCCACGGGCAGGGTTGCGATGTCTTGCCCGTCCAGCAGCACGCTGCCGGATGCAGGCGCCTGCAGCCCCGCCAGCAGGGACAGCAGGCTGGACTTGCCTGCGCCATTGGGTCCGACCAGGGCCACGGCGCCGCGCGGGGGCAGCTGCACAGAGACCGCATCGAGCACGCTGCGGCCACGATGGCGCAGCGTGAGGGACCGGGCCTGCAGGCGTGGCACGGCGTCGTCCATGGCTTGATCGTTCATGCGGACCTCAGCCTGCGCGCCAGCAGCACGATGAAGAAGGGCCCGCCGGCCACGGCCGTGACCAGGCCCAGCGGGATTTCGGCCGGCGGCAGCACGCTGCGCGCAATCGCATCGGCCAGCGTGACGATGATGGCGCCCGTGAGCGCCGACGCCGGCAGGGCCGCGCGGTGCAGCGGTCCCGCCATCCAGCGCGCGATGTGCGGCGCAGCCAGGCCCACGAAGGCCACCAGCCCGCCATAGGCCACGGCCACGGCCACTACCAGCGAGCCGGCCAGCACGGCCAGCGGCGTGAAGCGCGCCACGTCCAGGCCGAAGCCCTGGGCCGCATCCTGCCCCAGGCCCAGCAGGTCCAGCCCGCGCGCCAGCGCCATGGTCCCGGCCAGGCAGGCCAGGGAGGCGCCGGCCAGCAGGCCCAGCCCGCTCCAGGACGGCGTCTGTATTCCGCCCAGCACCCAGCTGAGCACCACCTGCAGGCTCACCGTCTCATCGGACAGCGCCAGCATCAGGAACGAGCGCAGCGCGCCCAGCACGGCCGCCAGCGCCACGCCGGCCAGCAGCATGCCGGCCGCATCGGTGGCACCGGCCACGCGCGAGACGGCCAGCACCAGCACGGTCGAACCCCAGGCGCCCGCAAAGGCCAGCACGGGCAGCGTCCATGCCTGGGGCAGGCCGAACAATAGATGCATGGGAACCAGCAGGGCGACAGTCGCCCCCAGTGCCGCGCCGCCCGAGGCGCCCAGCAGATAGGGCTCGGCCAGCGGATTGCGGAACACGCCCTGGAAGATGGCGCCCGACAGGCCCAGCAGCGCGCCCACCAGGGCGGCTGCCAGCACGCGCGGCACGCGCCACTGCAGCAGCAGCCGGCTGCGCAGGCTGTCTTCGCCGCCCAGCGCGGCCAGCAGGTCGGCCGGGCTGGCCCACTGGTGGCCCGCGCAGGCGGCAATCAGCAGGCTGGCCAGCAGCAGCAGGACCGCACCGGCCCAGGGGCGCCACGCAGGTGGATGTGAAAGGGAATTCATGCGGCCTCCCCGGCCCAGGCCGCAGGGTGCAGCCAGCGCGAGAGCTTTTCCACGCCGCCGAAGGTGCGCGGCCCGGGAATCAGGAACTCGGCACGCGCCACCGTGGTGGCCCGGCCGCCGCGCACGGCACGCAGGTCGCGCCAGCCGCGCTGGCCGATCAGGTCCTGCATGGCCTCCTGCGTGCCTGCGAACAGCAGCACATCGGGGTCGGCGGCCAGCACGGCCTCGGGCGAGACCTGGGGCACGGTGCCCAGGCCGTCCAGCGCGAACGAAGCGCCCGCGCGCACCATGGCCTCGCCGGTATAGGTGCCAGGGCGTGCCGCCAGCAGCATGCCGTTGCCCAGCCGGCCCGTGACCATGAGGGCGCGCGGCCGGGGCTGGCCGGCCACCTGCCGGTCCACGCGCAGCAGCCGCGCCTCCTGCGCCAGGGCCAGCGCCTGGCCGCGCGCCTGCACGCCCGTGGCGCGGGCCACCAGGCGCAGGTTGTCCATCACCTCGGCCAGCGAGCGGCTGAGCAGCACCATCACCGGCACGCCGATGCGCTCCATGGGATCGACCAGCTGGTGCGCTGCCTGGCGCGCGGGCGTGACGATGACCAGGTCCGGCTGGCGCGCCACCACGGCGTCCACCGAAAACCCCAGCCGCCCGCCCACCTTGGGAATGCGCTCCACGCCCGGTGGAAAGCGCGTGAAATCCTCCACGCCCACCACGCGGTCCAGCAGGCCCAGCGCGGCCACCAGCTCGGTGTTGGAGGCAAAGATGGAGACGATGCGCTGCGGCGGCGCGGCAATCTCCACGCGCCGGCCCAGCGCATCCTGCAGCACCACCGGACCGCCTGCAGCGACGGTGTCGGCCCAGGCCGCGGGCAGGCCGCAGCCCAGGGCCGCCGCCGCGCCCTGGCGCAGCAACTGGCGGCGTGGTGTGCAGACAGCCTTCATCTCAGTGTTCCATGACGCAAGGCGCCGTACATGACCTATGAAACCGGCGCAGTCCAAAGCGAGGGACACCGAGGAAGGGCCTATGCCGGCCGCGCCGCCCCGCCCCGAGGGTGTCGTCCCCCTCCCGCGTAGCGAGAGAGGGCGCCGTGCACACGGGGGAAGGCGCGAAGCGACTCAGGGGGTGCTTCATCAAAACTCTGCCTGCAGGCCGACCATGAGTTCGCGCCCGGCCATCGACGTTCCGCAGCCGCCGTTCTGGTACGCCGGGTTGGCGATGCAGGGCGCACGGTCCAGCGCGATGAAGATGGGGTGGCGGTTCAGGTCGAACAGGTTGTTCACGGCCGCGAACAGCTTGACGCCCGGCGACACGCGGTAGTCGGCACGCAGGTTCCAGATGGTGAAGGCGCCCTTGCGGTGGATGAAGGTGCTGCGGGGCTCGCCCTGCGGGATGAGCAGCGCCTCTTCCGTATCGTACCACATGGGACCGCGCAGCAGCGTGGACAGCTGCAGGCTCCAGTCGCCCTGCAGGCGCCCGCTGCCGCGCCCGTAGCGCACGCCGGCCGAGGCCTCGTAGCGGTACATGCGCTGCACCTTGTCGGTATTGGCCGACGCTGGCGATCCCTTGTCCCGCATGCTGAAGTGGTAGTAGCCGCCAGCCCAGGCCTTGAGCTGGTGGCCCGTCAGGTTCAGCGCCCGCGCCAGGTCCATGTCGGCCTGCATTTCCAGGCCGCGCGCCACGATGTCGGCCGCGTTGTTGGCGTAGTCCGAGGTATTGGTCGTGGCCCCGCGCGAGACGGTGATGATGCGGTCGCTGATGGTGTTCTGGAACAGGGCCGCATCCACGCGCCAGCCGGGCTGCTGCAGCGCGGCGCCGACCTCGATCTGGCGGCTGGTCTCGGGCTTGAGGTTGGGGTTGCCGAAGGTGCGGCCACCGCCGACGGCCGTGAAGTCCGAAGCCAGCTCCGTGGCCGTGGGCGCGCGAAAGCCCGTGGAGGCCGCAGCGCGCAGCGTGAGCCGGTCCGTGGCCTTCCAGGTGGCGCCGGCCGACCAGGTGTGGTTGTCGTAGTCGCGCGTGCTGGCCTGGGCCAGGGCCAGGTTGGGCGTCTCGTCGAAGCGTGTCGTGCCCCAGGTCTTGCGCAGGCCGGCGCGCAGGGTCAGGCGGTCGTCGAACAGGGTCTGCGCGTCCTCGACGTACAGCGCGTGCACCTGCTCGGTCTGGTTGTTGTCGTAGGGCGCAACCTGGCCCGCCGGGCCGCCCGGCATGGCCACGCGCAGGCGGTCGGAGCGCAGCTTGCTGCGCTCCCAGTCGAAGCCCATCAGCAGGTCATTGGTCTGGCTGACACGCAGGCGCGGCTGAAAGCGCAGGCCCGTGGCGTCCAGCTGGCGGTGGTTGTAGTCGCGCGCCGTGCCGGGCACGGCGCTGTTGCCCGAGCGGATCACGGGCGATGCCCAGTTGAACTCATCGGTATCGACCAGGCTGTAGAGGTGGGTCGTCCAGCTCAGGCGCTGGCCGGGCAGTGCGCCCTCGTAGGTCAGGTCCAGCGAGCGGTTGCTGCGGTTGTCGCGGCTGTAGATGTTGGCGCCCGATCCGCGAAAGCCCGCGTTGTAGATGCCGTCCGTGCGCAGCTGCAGCTCCACGCGGTGCAGCTCGTGCAGCTGCCAGCCCAGGGCGCCGCTGGCGCCGCGCCGCTTCCAGCCCGTGTTCTCCATGCGCATGCCGCCGTCGCCCGACTCGTAGTCGCCGCGCCCGCCTGCGCTCACGCCGAAGTACCAGTCGAAGCGGTCATTGGCGCCGGCCGTCTGCGCATCGGTGCGCCACAGGTCCCACGAGCCGGCCTGGACCTGGGCGCGCGTGCCGGGCGCTGTCGCTCCCGTCTTCATGATGATGTTGACCACCCCGCCCATGGCCTGGCTGCCGTAGATCACCGAGGACGGGCCGCGCACGATCTCGATGCGCTCCACATCCGAGGGGCTGAGCTTGGACAGGTTGGCCGTGCCCGCGCGCCGGCCGTTGACCAGCACCAGCACCTGGCTGCGGAAGTCGCGCCCCTGGCCGTCGGTGGAGGCGCCGCGCAGGTTCATCGAGGTCTGGGCCGCCGTCCATTCGCTGAGAAAGCCCACGGCGTTCTCGGCCAGCAGGTCGGTGACCGAGCGCGCGCTGGAGCGCTCTATGGCCTCGCGGTCGATGGTCTGCGTGGTGCCCGCGATGCGGCTGCGCGCCTCGGGCCGCGCCGTGGCGGTCACGAAGACGGCGTCCAGCGCATCGTCGGCGGAGTCCGTGGATCGCCCGGAAGCCGGCTCCTGCGCGGCGCCGGCCGCTGCAGCGCAGCTGGCCAGCAGGACGGCGGCCGCTACGGGCCGCAGGCTGGAGACAAGAGGGAGAACAGAGAGAAGGCCGGAGGAATCGGCGGCCGAGGAAGCGAAGCGCATGCGTTGAATCCAACTGCCCCAGTCACCCGTGGGGCCTATCGTCTGAACCACGCCGCACGGCGCGCACGCCGGAGCCGGCCACGCCAGCGCAGGCTGGGGCCGGACCGGACAGGCGCACTCCCGCGGCGTCCGAAAGCAATGCAGAAGGCCGGTATCCGGGCTTGCGGAACGCTGCGGCGCGCAGGGTGGGCGCGCTGCAGCAGGCATCCCCGCCTTCCCATGTCCGTCCAGACACAGTGGCTTGCGGCGCGCAACCGGTGGGTGGCGCGCCAGCGTGGGGAGTTGTATTCCGCTGACCGTTGCGGGGGCAGCGCAGGCATTGCGAGCGGCCACCTCGATGGCATCGCGCACCTGCTTCCCGTTGAACCCCTGGCCGGCAAGCGGCATGGGGCACCTTCAGCAACAGCGCACCGCCACGGCCCAGGGGCTGCGGCGGTGCGCCAGCGGCGGATTATCGCTGATGCGGTCTAGGCCCAGAAGCCCGGCACGCGGGCCAGCGCACGCAGCGCGCGGCGGCTGCTGCGCGCGCTGGTGGCCAGGCGGGCCTGCAGGTAGCCGGCGGCAAACCAGGCGCGCGGATCCGTGCCGGCCTGGTCACGAAAAAGCGCGGCCGCCACGGCCATGTCGTTGTGCAGGCCCAGCGCGTCCTGGGCGGGCACCAGCGCCTCGGCAAAGCGCCGGCCCTTTTTGCCGGGCCACATTCCGGGCGCGAATTCCCGCGCAAAGTCCGCCAGGTAGCGCAGGCGCTTGAGCCGCTTGCGCACGCGGTGCTGCTGCGCCAGCGGCAGGCGGTCGAACCGCCGGCCGTCGCGCAGCACCTGGCGGTGCAGGCGCGCCAGCCGCCGTGCCAGGTACTTGCGCGTGCCTGCGGCGGACAGGCTGACCAGGCCGGGCTGCCGCTTGCCTGCAGGCGCCTGCGCCAGCGCATGGATCTCGGCCAGCGTTTGCAGGAACTGCGGCTCGCGCACCGCAGCGGCCGCGTCCGCGTCGGCCTGCCCGGCATCCGGCACGGCCCAATCGCACAAGGGCGCATCGGCGTCCTGCAGCAGCGGCCGCACCACGTCGGCCAGGGTGCCGGCATCGCGCAGCGTGCCCAGGCGCGCAAAGGCCAGTGCCAGCGGGGCATCCCATTCGGCGCGCATGCCGGGCGCCAGCCCTGCGCATTCGCGCAGCAGGGTGCGCAGGCGCCGCAGGGCCACGCGCAGCTGGTGGATGCGTTCGGCCTCGCCGCTGCCGGCGTCCACGGCATCCATATGCGACTGCACCTGGGCCAGTGCGGCAGCCAGCGCCGCACGCACAAAGCCGGCCGCATCGGGCCGGTCGGGGAACTGCCTGGCAGGGGTGGTCATGGTCAGGAGAGGATGTGCGGGCGTTGCTGCGATTGTGGGCACCGCCCGGCCCCCGGGTCAATCGGCGCCATCCCCGCTCAGGCTGTGCAGCGCGGGCCGGGCAATGCGCACATAGTCGGCCGAGTCCAGCACGATGGAGCGGTCCAGCCGGCCCGCATTGAAGGCGATCTCGGCAAAGCGCTCCACCAGTGCCGGGTCCACCACCAGGCGCACCTGCGGGTTGAAGGAGAACGGCGGCACCGATCCCATCACGCAGCCGGTGGCGGCCTGGGCCTCCTCGGGCGAGGCCAGCGTGGCCTTGCGCACGCCCACGGCCTGGGCCAGGCGCTTGAAGTCCAGCTTGCGGTCGCCGGGCAGCACGGCCAGGAACAGCTGGGGATCGCCCGCACCGGACGCATCGCGGCTCTTGCAGAGCATGGCCTTGGCACCCTGGCCGGGTGCCGTGCCCCGGATTTCGGCGACGAGGTCGGAGCGGCCCTCGGCAGGGTGCTCGATCACGCGAAAGCGCGCGTCCTGGGATTGCAGCAGGTGAACAAGGGTGTCGAACATGGCAGGGAGCACAAGAAACGGACAAGAAGGCAGGTCGCCTGGGTTTTGACATTTTGTCCAATTCAAAACAAAATGTCCAATATGACACAACGCACTCCCGAGCAGCGCCAACTGCTGGAACAGGTGGCCAAGATCGCCGAAGGCCTGGGCCAGACCTTTGCCCCGTTCTGCGAGGTGGTGGTGCATGACCTGCTCGACCCGTCCCATGCGGTGCTGGCCATCCACAACAATCTCTCGGGCCGCGAGGTCGGCCAGGGCGCGACCGAGCTGGGCCTGGCCCGCATCCAGGACCCCGGCTACGAGCAGGTCATCGCCAACTACCCCAACCAGTTCGCCGATGGCCGCCAGGCCAAGAGCACGTCCATCGGCATCCGCGACTCCGAGGGCCGCTACATCGCCGCCCTGTGCATGAATGTGGACCTGACGATGTTCCAGGGCTTCCAAAGCATGCTCAACCGCTTTGCCGCCGTCAGCGGCGACACGCCGGCCCGCGAAATGCTGGCGCCCATGGGCGCCGGGGCCGGGGCCGGTGCCGACGCGGTGCGCGCCCGCATCGACCAGTTCGCGGCGCGCCTGGCGACCACGCCGCGCGCCCTCAAGCCCGAGGAGCGGCGCGCCCTGGTCCGTGAACTCAAGGGCGACGGCCTGCTGGACCTTCGCCGCTCCATGGAGACCATTGCCGCCCACCTGGGCGTGTCGCGCGCCACGGTCTACAGCTACGCCAAGTAGGTCCCGGCACCCCGCCGATCTGCAACCCCTTCTCTCCCGTGTACCGATGACAAGCCTTCCCACCTACGACGACGTGGCCGCAGCGGCCCAACGCATCCAGGGCCATGCCCACCGCACGCCCGTGCTCACCTCGCGTACGCTGGACGAGGCGCTGGGCGCCCGCGTCTTCCTGAAGTGCGAGAACCTGCAGCGCATGGGCGCCTTCAAGTTCCGCGGCGCCTTCAACGCCCTGTCTCGCTTCAGCGCCGCGCAGCGCAAGGCCGGCGTGGTGGCGTTTTCCTCGGGCAACCACGCCCAGGCCATTGCACTGGCTGCCAGGCTGCTGGAGATTCCCGCCACCATCGTCATGCCGCATGACGCGCCCGCCGCCAAGGTGGCGGCCACCAAGGGCTATGGCGGCCAGGTGGTGGTCTACGACCGCTATACCGAAGACCGCGAGCAGATCGGCCGCGACCTGGCCGAGCGCCATGGCCTGACCCTGATCCCGCCCTACGACCATGCCGACGTGCTGGCCGGCCAGGGCACGGCCGCCAAGGAACTGTTCGAGGAAACCGGCCCGCTGGACGCCCTCTTCGTGCCGCTGGGCGGCGGTGGCCTGCTGTCGGGCACCGCCCTGTCCACACGCGCGCTCAGCCCCGACTGCACGCTCTACGGCGTGGAGCCCGAGGCCGGCAACGACGGCCAGCAGTCGCTGCGCGCAGGCCGCATCGTCCACATAGACACCCCCAAGACCATTGCCGACGGCGCCCAGACCCAGCACCTGGGCGGCATCACCTTCCCCATCATCCAGCGCGACGTGACCGACATCCTCACCGCCAGCGATGCCGAGCTGGTCGACGCCATGGGCTTCCTGGCCACGCGCATGAAGCTCGTGGTCGAGCCCACCGGCTGCCTGGGCCTGGCCGCCGCGCGCCAGAAAAGCGAAGAGCTGCACGGACGGCGCGTGGGCATCATCCTCAGCGGCGGCAACGTGGACATGCAGCGCTTTTGCAGCCTGCTGGGCGCCTGATCCTGGTCCTGATCGAAGGCCGCCCTCACCCGCGCGGGCTGAAGGTGCGCGGAAACACCACGGGCGCGCTGCGGTCGGCCAGGCGGTAGCCCATGGCCGGGCGGCGTGACGTGCCCTCCACCTGGCCGGCCTCCACCAGAAAGCCGGCCGCCATCATGCGCGTGCGAAAACCGCTCTTGTCCACAGGGCGGCCCAGCACCACTTCGTAGGCCTGCTGCAGCTGCGGCAGCGTGAAGGGCTCGGGCAGCAGAAAGGCCGGCAGCGAGGTGTATTCCACCTTGCCCCGCAGCCGCTCCACCGCTGCGCGCAGGATCTCGCCGTGGTCGAAGGCCAGCGCAGGCGCGCGCAGCAGTTCATCGACGGCAAACCACGACACATCGGCCGCATTCGCGCCCTTGGCCAGGATCAGGTCGTGCCCCGGGATCAGCGCGAAATACACATGCGTGGCCGACCAGCCACGCGGGTCGCGCGCCGCGCCGCCCCAGCTTCCCAGCTGCTCCAGGTAGGGGCTGTCCACGCCCGTCTTGTCCAGCAGCTTGCGCCGCGCGCAGGCCAGCAGGTCTGCGTCCTGGCGCACATCCACAAAGCCGCCGGGCAGCGCCCACAGCCCCGGGAACGGCTCGCTGCCCGCCGTGGGGCGCTGCACCAGCAGCACCTGCAGGGCATCGTCTGCCACCGTGAAGATGACCACGTCCACCGTGGTGAACGGGCGCGGGAAGTCCAGCGCGCCCTGCGGGGATGGGGAATTTTTTTCAGCCATGGGATGGATTGTGCTTGACGTGCCTGATTTTAAGTTGCACTATGCAACCCATGCGAGTTGTACAGAACAACTTAAAAGGAGAAGCACCATGTTCGGCATCCGTTTCATCAAGTCCCAACCCACGGTCCACCTCATGCAGTTCCGCGCCGGCAAGGTGGTGCGCGAGGGTGCGGGCCAGTCCTTCTTCTACTACGCGCCCACCACCACCCTGGTCGCGGTGCCCGTGGGCAGCCAGGACTGCCACTTCATGCTGGAGCTGGTGACGGCCGACTTCCAGAGCGTCACCGTGCAGGGCCAGGTCACCTACCGCATCAGCACACCGCGCCAGACCGCCACGCTGATGGACTTCTCCCTGGCGCGCGACGGCCAGAAATACCTGTCCGAAGACCCGCAGCGCCTGGGCGACCGCGTGACCATGCAGGCCGAGGTCATCATCCAGCAGGCCGTGCAGGCGCTGGAGCTCAAGCAGGCGCTGCGCTCCTCGGCACTCATTGCGCGCACGGCCCAGCAGGAGCTGGCCGCCCAGCCCGAGATCGAGGCGCTGGGGCTGGAGATCCTGGGCGTCTCGGTCATGGCCGTCAAACCCACGCCCGACATCGCCCGCGCCCTGGAGGCCGAGGCGCGCGAGTCCAACCTCAAGGCTGCGGACGACGCCGTCTATGCCCGCCGCATGGCTGCCGTGGAAAACGAGCGCGCCATCCGCCAGAACGAGCTCGATACCGATGTGGCCGTGGAAAAGAAAAAGCGCCAGATCCGCGAGGCCCAGCTGGAAGCCAAGGCCGCCCAGATGCGCAAGGAAAACGAGCTGCGCGCCGAACAGATGTCCGCCGACGTGGCGCTGGAGACCAGCCGCCGCGACTTCGTCGAAGGCCAGGCCGCCAACAGCCGCACCCTGGCCGAGGCCGAGGCTTACCGCGTGGGCGCCGTCATGCAGGCCCTGGAAAAGGCCGACCCGCGCATCGTGCAATCGCTGGCCGCCGTGGGCATGCAGCCGGGCCAGCTCATCGCCCAGGCCTTTGGCGGCATTGCCGAGAAGGCCGAGCGCATCGGCCAGCTCAACGTCTCGCCCGAGCTGCTGCAGTCGCTCATGGGCGCCGGTGCAGGCCATGCAGCTGCCGTGGCCGATACCGAACCCGCAAGGAGCCGCCGTGAACGCCAATGAACGCAAGACCGTGCTGGTAGTGCGGCGCACGCGGCTCGATGAGCTGGTGGCCAGGTACCACACGCTGTCCCAGGCGCGCTTCTACATCGAGCACCTGGGCGCCGACTTCGGCGACTACCTGCGCGAAAGCGCCGCCTACGCCACCGCCCTGCAGGCCGTGGTGCAGGCGCTGGAGGCGCGCGGCCGCTACCAGATCGTGGACCGCGCCCTGGTGCCCAACTTCGTCTTCGGCGCCGACGACATCGTGGTGGCACTGGGCCAGGACGGCATGGTGGCCAACACCATGAAATACCTGGACGGCCAGCCGCTCATCGGCGTCAACCCCGAGCCCGCGCGCTGGGACGGCCTGCTGCTGCCCTTCGCCCCCGCCGACCTGGCCGCCCTGCTGGGCGACGTGGCCGCCAACCGCCGCCCCACGCGCGCCGTCACCCTGGCCGAAGCGCGCCTGAGCGACGGCCAGGTGCTGCGCGCCGCCAACGACCTGTTCATCGGCCCGCGCAGCCATACCTCGGCCCTGTACGACATCGCGCTGGGCGACCGGCGCGAATCCCAGTCGTCCTCCGGCCTCATCGTCGCCACGGGGCTGGGCTCGTCGGCCTGGATCAAGAGCATCGTCACGGGATCGATGGGCATTGCCCGCGCCGTGCGCGGCGCGTCCACCGACTTCGACTACCAGCCCTTCGCCTGGGATGCGCCACGCCTGGACTTCGCCGTGCGCGAGCCCTTTCCCAGCCGCTCCTCCACGGCCGAGCTGGTCTACGGCCAGGTCACGGCCGGCCAGCCGCTGACCCTGCGCTCGCGCATGCCCGACCATGGCGTCATCTTCTCGGACGGCATGGAGGCCGACTACCTGCAGTTCACGGCGGGCATGCAGGCCACCATCGGCCTGTCGGACCGGCAGGGCTGTCTGGTGGTGTGAAGCCCGCAGCACGGACAATCATCGACACAACAAGAAAATCCATGGAAATGGACCATATGAACAACAAGAACACACTGACATCGACCAGCAAATTCATGAGCCTGGTCCTGCGCCACAACCCCGGCCGCGCCGGACTCGCCCTCGACGCCCAGGGCTGGGTCTCCATAGACGCATTGCTGCGCGGCGCCCAGGCGGCCGGCCGCAACATCTCACCCGCACTGCTGATGCAGGTGGTGCAAAGCTGCCCCAAGCAGCGCTTTGCCATCAGCGCCGACGGCCTGCGCATCCGCGCCAGCCAAGGGCATTCCGTGCAGATTGACCTGGGCCTGCAGGCCAGCGTGCCGCCGCAGCACCTCTACCATGGCACGGCCACGCGCTTTCTGGACTCCATCCTGCGCACCGGCCTTGACCGGCGCAACCGCCACCACGTGCACCTGACCGACAACCTGGCCACGGCCCGCTCCGTGGGCCAGCGCTATGGCCGGGTGGTGCTGCTGGAGATCGATGCGGCGCGCATGCATGCCGATGCCTGCCTGTTCTACCGCTCGGACAACGGCGTCTGGCTCACGGACAGCGTGGCACCGCACTACCTGCGCGTGCTGGCCGAAGAGGAACACGATGAAACCCATCATTGCCCTTGACGCCGATGGCGTGCTGCTGGACTACAACCACGCCTATGCCGATGCCTGGGAGCGCGCGTTCGGCCAGCGCCCCGCCGAGGCCGACCCCCATGCCTACTGGGCCATGGACCGCTGGGCCGTGCAGGCGCTGGACGGCGAGCGCCTGCAACAGTTCAGGGCCTGCATGGACGAAGACTTCTGGCGCAGCATTCCCGCGCTGGGCAATGCCTTGC
Source organism: Delftia sp. WSY_10 (assembly GCF_043104705.1). Lineage (NCBI taxonomy): Bacteria > Pseudomonadati > Pseudomonadota > Betaproteobacteria > Burkholderiales > Comamonadaceae > Delftia > Delftia sp. WSY_10. The sequence continues at coordinate 560,855 of NZ_JBICKY010000012.1, forward strand.
AGGCCTGCCACGACCTGCAGGGCGCCGGCTACGAACTGGTCTGCGTGACGGCCCTGGCGGCGCGCTTCGAGCAGGCCCGCCTGGGCAACCTGCGCGACCTCGGCTTTCCCATCGACCGCGTGATCGCCACGGGCCGGACCACCGGCCTGCGCAGCCCCAAGGCAGACGCCCTGCAGCAGCTCGGCCCGGTCGCCTTCGTGGACGACTATCTGCCCTACCTCCGGGACATTGGCCCGGGCATTCACGCGGCCCTGGTGTGCCGCGGCCCGAACGGCACGCCCAACACCGGGCCGGACCTGGTCCACGCCCACTCGCAGCACGCAGACCTGATGGCCTTCAGCCAGTGGTGGCTGCAGCAAGCTCCATCGCATTCCTGAAACGGCACACACGGCAACGAGACAGCCCATGACCACCACAGACCACATCGCCTCCCTGCAAGACCTCCAGCACGCCATGGCCCAGGGTCTCACCCCGCGCTTCCTGCCGTTCTGGGGCCACCAGCCTGCGGCCGATGGCTCCATCGGCAAGACCTGCATGAGCCAGTGGTTCGAGGCAGGCTTCGAGGTCGATGGCCAGCACTACCCCACGGCCGAGCATTTCATGATGGCGGGCAAGGCGCGGCTGTTTGGCGACGAGGCGGCGCACGCGGCCATCGTGCACTGCCGCACGCCGGGCGAGGCCAAGAAGCTGGGGCGTGGCATCCAGGGCTTCGATGAAGCGGCCTGGGTGGCCGCGCGCATGGGCATCGTGGTGCGAGCCAACCAGGCCAAGTTCTCCCAGAACCCGGCCCTGGCCGGCTATCTGCTGAACACGGGCGACCGCGTGCTGGTGGAGGCCAGCCCCGTGGACGCCATCTGGGGCATTGGCCTGGCCGCCGACGATGTGCGCGCCACCGACCCCGCGCGCTGGCAGGGCCTGAACCTGCTGGGCTTTGCCCTCATGCAGGTGCGCGCGCGGCTGCGCAGCACCGCTCCTGACCGACCATGAGCGCGAGCACAGGCATGGCCATGGACACGCTGGACCGATACCGTGGTGCCCTGCTGGGCCTGGCCTGTGGCGACGCCGTGGGAACGACGCTGGAATTCCAGCCGCGCGGCAGCTTTGCGCCGCTGACCGACATGGTGGGCGGCGGCCCCTTCTCGCTGCCCGCAGGCAAGTGGACCGACGACACCTCCATGGCCCTGTGCCTGGCCGAAAGCCTGCTCCAGCGCGGCGGCTGCGACCCACACGACCAGATGACGCGCTATGCCAACTGGTACGAATGGGGGTACTGGAGTTCCACCGGCAACTGCTTTGACATCGGCATGGCCACCAGGGCGGCCATCCAGCGCTTCCTGGCCACCGGCGATCCGCTGGCCGGATCGCCCGACCCGGACCAGGCCGGCAACGGCTCCCTGATGCGGCTGGCGCCCGTGCCCATGTTCTTCGGCCCCGACGAGGACCTGGTGCAGCGCATGGCTGAACTCAGCTCACGCACCACCCACGCCGCACCTGAATGCCTGCAGGCCTGCCGCCTGTTCGCCGTGGCGCTGTGCCGGGCGCTGCAGGGACTGCCCCGGTCGCAGGTTCTGGACCTGGGCGGCGTTCTGCAAGACGGCGCCAACCCGCGCCTGCGGGAGATTGCCCGTGGCGACTATCGCGACAAGCCGGCCGCACAGATTCGCGGCAGCGGCTACGTGGTGGACAGCCTGGAGGCGGCCCTGTGGTGCTTTGCGAGGCATGACAGCTTTGCAGGCGCAGTGCTGCAGGCCGCCAACCTGGGCGATGACGCCGACACCACGGCAGCCATCACGGGCCAGTTGGCCGGAGCCTTCCACGGCGCCAGCGGCATTGCGGGCCGCTGGCTGGAACGCCTGCACCTGGCCCCTGAGATCACAGCCCTGGCCGATGCGCTCTGGCAAGCCGCCAGAGGTGCCAGGGACGCTTCTCCGACCGCACCTCTCAGCACCTGAGCGGCCTGGTGCGCTCACGACAGTCGCCGGGGCCGCGAGCGGACTGAACCAGGCTTGTCTGCGCGACAACCCACACGCCCGAGCTGCGTGACACGCGGGCCTTGCTCTTTACGAATGGCGTGCATGGGCGGCTTTTGACTGAGCCACGCTCCATTTTCAGAACAATCTGATTGCATCAACTCATATCTTCGGCGTAGAGTGTGAAATACCTAAGAGGCCACACATCGAATGATTCGATGCTTTCATTTCCACCCCCTCCTTAGTCACTCAAAAGTTCGATAAAACTATTGCGTGATATTTTCGAGAATCATACTTCAGCAATGGACCGAATCAGTATCATGCATTTTTCTTTCATTCCCTCATTTCCTTCGCAAGTACGCCGCCTTGCATTGATCGCCCTTCCATTTCTCATCGCCTTTTCAGCGGCAACGATGAACACCAATGCCTTTGCCGGTGGCGTATTCTCCCCCACCAGCTCCAGCATTTCACTGCCCGAGGAAATAACAGTACCCGGAAATTACGCCAACGGATCGACGCTATGGAAGTCTACGGTAACCGTATTTAATCTGCGAGCAGTGCTGAACACGGCATTCGAGTACGATGTTGAAAAAGCCGTTGTAGCTGCCAATGTTCAATCCGGAAGCAAGACGCCCGGATACAATAATGTCTACAGCACCAATATTCCCGGCATTGGAATCCGCTGGTGGGCCACATGGCGCGGCCCCGGCGCTCCCAGTGGCAGAACCATGCCCATTACCACCGAATCAGAAAATAATTCGGGCGCGCTGGGTTATTTCTGGAATGCTTCATCCCGCCAGGATGTCTGGATCGAGCTGGTGAAAACCGGCAACGTTTCCGCTGGCACGCTAACGGGCTCCGGGATGAACGTCGAGATGCGATTCCAGTGCCCCGGCTGCACCGCAGGATACGCCAACCTGTCCGGCCGTACCAGGGTGGTGGTCGGTCCCTCCTGCTCGGTGGCCGCCTCGGCCATCTCCGTACCCATGGGCGCTGTGCCCATCCTGCGATTCACGGGCCTCCAATCCACCTCCATCCCCCAGCACTTCGACATCACGCTGGAATGCAAGGGCGGCGCGCCCGCAAGCGTTCTGCACCCCCACGTCACGCTCACCGATGCCAACGACACCAGCAATCGGAGCACCGTCCTGACCTTGAGCCAGGCCACGTCAGGCGGCAAACCGGTTGCCACCGGAATAGGCATACAGATACTGAAGGATGGCACCGCACTCGCATACGGCCCCGACTCCAACGTGCCTGGCAACACCAACCAATGGAGTGCGGGAACCATCGTTCAGGGCGTTGCCCAGTTCAAGATCCCGCTGACTGCCAAATACGTGCAGACCGCTGCGGCAGTCACGACGGGGCAGGCCAACGGCAGGGCCACCTTCACGCTGAACTACCAGTGAGCAGCGTCCCCGCCCTCAGGGCTTCTTGTCCAGCTGCATTTCCCAGGACTTGAGCTGCTTGGCGCGGGCGCGGGCGAAGTCGCTCCAGCAGTTGGTGCGCGCATCGTCCTTGGCAAAGCTGGCCGAGTTGAATTCAGAGAGGAACTCGCAGGCACTGCGCGCGTACTGCACCCAGTTTCTCTGCGCCACTTCCAGCTCTTCCGAAGCCTGGGGCATGCGCGCCTTGAGCTTGAGCGACAGCGAGACGTAGGCGGCATTGACCAGGGCCACGTTCTGCTCCTGCAGGCAGGCACGCACCTCGGACATGTTGGTGGAGCTTTCCTCGCAATTGCCAGAACTCGTGGGGTTGGCGGCCCGGGCCACGGGGCTGGCACACAACAGGGCAGCGCAGGCGAGAGGGGCGAGTAGGGACGCTAGGGCTTGGTGCATGGAAGAGGGCTCGCTGGGAGGTGCCGGTGGGCGCAGCACCCCGGCCGTCGCGATTACACCATCGACCCGCCCTGCCTCGGGCCCACATTTCCCTGGTGATCACCCTGATGCAGCGACGCAAAGCGCATAAACATGCTCCCAAAGCTTTGTTGCCGTGGGTCAAGGGCGGCCAGAAGATGCAGGCGTACGCATCTTTCGTTCGTCCCGACCGCCCCGCTCCCGCCATGCACACAAGCCCCACCCTGCGCCGCCAGCCCCGCGCCACCCTTTCCGCATCCCTGACCTTCATCGCCGCCGCGCTGGCCCTGGCCTGCACCCAGGCCCGGGCCGATGCCACGCTGGACAAGATCAAGCAGCGCGGCAAGGTCACCATTGGCGTGCTGGTCAATGGCGGGCCCTTCGGCTCCATCGACCCGTCCACCCAGCAGCTGGTGGGCTGGAACCCCGAGCTGGCACGCGCCCTGGCCAAGGGCCTGGGCGTGGAGGCCGAGCTGGTCCAGGTGCAGACCGCCACGCGCGTGCAGTTTCTGCAGGCCAGCAAGGTGGATCTGCTGATCGCCTCCATGGAGCTGAACCCCGACCGTGCCGAGACCCTGGGCTACGCGCCCACGCCCTTCTACCGCGTGGGCGGCATTGCCGCCGTGCGCAAGGGCAGCGGCATCGCCAAGTGGGAAGACCTGCGCGGCAAGCCCGTGTGCGTGTCCCAGGGCAGCAGCTTTGCCAAGCCGCTGGCCAGCGAGTACGGCGCCCAGGTGCATGGCTACAAGAGCTCGTCGGACTCGCTGCTGGCGCTCAAGGGCGGCAACTGCGTGGCCGCCGTGCATGACAGCACGCTGATCTACCCGCTGCTGCGCAGCAACCCCGAATGGGCGCAGTACTCGGCCCCCATCGCCGGCGAGGTGCTGCCCGCGCCTTCCGTGGTCTGGACCCGCAAGGGCGAGGCCGACACCATCGCCGCCGTGGACAAGGTGGTGCAGGACTGGCACCGCACGGGCTGGCTGATCGCCGCCGAAAAGCGCGTGGGCATCGAGCCGGCCAACCCGCTGCTGCCCGAGCTGCAGGCCAAGTTCAAGTCCGCCAGCTGACCGCCGACCGCCACGGCGGTCCACCCCTGCTTTTTTTCGACCACCCAGGCCCCGCAAGACGGGGCCGGGCCTTCCGTTCCCTGATGGATTCACGCATGCCCCGCCTTCTTCCCCCCCTTGCCGCCGCCCTGGCCCTGCTGCTGGGCGCCGGTGCCGCCCACGCCGATGCCACGCTGGACAAGATCAAGCAACGCGGCAAGCTGTCCGTGGGCATTGATGGCGCCAGCCCGCCGTTCGGCATGCTGGACCCCGCCACCGGCAAGACCGGCGGCTACCAGACCGAGCTGGCCGCCGACATCGCGCGCCGCCTGGGCGTGCCGCTGGAGACGGTTCCCGTGACGGCCTCCACGCGCGTGCAGTTCCTGCAAAGCGGCAAGGTGGACCTGTTGATCGCCAACATCCAGTGGACGCAGGAGCGCAGCGAGATCCTCTCGTTCGCGCCCACGCCCTATGACCTGATCGGCGGCGGCGCCCTGGTGGCCAAGGCCAGCGGCATCAAGCGCTGGGAAGACCTGCGCGGCAAGGTGGCCTGCGTGTCGCAGGGCAGCAACTTCGCCAAGCCCCTGGCCGAGAGCTATGGCGCCGTGGTCAAGGGCCTGCGCGGCATTCCCGAGTCGCTGCTCGCGCTCAAGGGCGGCACCTGCGCGGCTTCGGTCCATATCCAGCCCGCCCTTTATGAAAAGCTCACCGGCCCGAATGCGGCAGAGTGGAAGGACTTCGAGCTGGGCACGCAGGACCAGTTGATTCCCTCGCCCACCGTGGTGTGGACGCGCCGTGGAGAGGCCGACACCCAGGCCTTCGTGGACAAGGCCATACAGGACTGGCACCGCACGGGCTTTCTGCTCAAGGTGGCCCGCGCCAGCGGCGTGCCCGACACCTGGATCGCCGAGCGCCACGAACGCGCGCTGAAGGGCCAGTTCGACCGCGCGCCCTACGACTTCGCGGTGTATGCGGCAGCACAAGCCGATGCGCAGGCAACCCAGGCCGCCGCCAAAGAAGCCAAGCCATGAAGCCGACTCGCACCGCACTGGCGGCCCTGCTCGCCCTCACGGCCCTGGCAGCCCATGCCGACGCCACGCTGGACCGCATCAAGCAGCGCGGCAAGATCGTGGTGGGCGTGATGCTTTCGGGGCCGCCGTTCGGCACCATCGACCCCGTCACGCAAAGGCACGTGGGCTACAACGTGCAGCTGTCCGAAGGCGTGGCCAAGGGCCTGGGCGTGGGGGTGGAGACCGTGCAGGTCCAGCCGTCCAACCGCGTGCAGTTCCTGCAGCAGGGCAAGGTGGACATCCTGATCGCCAACATGCAGTGGACGCAGGAGCGCAGCGAGATCCTGTCCTTCGTGCCCACGCCGTTCGAGGAAGTCGGCGGCGCCGCCATCGCCAAGAAGGGCAGCGGCGTGCGCCAGTGGGACGACCTGCGCGGCAAGCCCGTGTGCGTGTCGCAGGGCAGCAATTTCACCAAGCCGCTGGCCGATCAATACGGTGCCCAGATCAAGGCCTTCCGGGGCCAGCCCGAGTCGCTGCTGGCCCTCAAGGGCGGCAACTGCGCAGCCGCCGTGCATGTCAGCCCCACGCTGCGCGAACTCGTGGCCAGCAATGCGGACTGGAAGGACTACGAGATCGTCTCGCCCGCCGACATCATTCCCTCGCCCTCGGTGATCTGGCTGCGCAAGGGCGAGTCCGACACGCAGGCGGCCATCGACCGCATCGTGCAGGACTGGCACCGCACGGGCTGGCTGATCGAGGTGGAGCAGCGCAACGGCATGACGCCCACGCCGCTGCTGCACCAGCTGCACGACAAGTTCAGGAAGGCGCCCGCATGAGCACCAACACCCACACCCGCACCAACACCAGCACCAGCGGCCACATCACCGGCCCCGCCGACCTCATCACCGCGCTGCGCCACGCCCTGGGCGATGCCCATGTGCTCACGGGTGCCGATGCGGCCGGCTACCTGACCGACCAGCATGGCCGCCTCACGGGCCAGGCCCTGGCCGTGGCACGGCCTGCCGACACGGCCCAGGTGGCGCAGCTGGTGCGCCTGTGCCGCGCCCACCGCACGCCCATCGTGGCCCAGGGCGGCAACACCGGGCTGATGGGCGGCGCCACGCCCGACGCCTCGGGCCACGCCGTGCTGCTGTCGCTGGCGCGCCTGAACCGCGTGCGCGCCATCGACACCGACAACGACACCCTGACCGTGGAAGCCGGCGCCGTGCTGGCCCATGTGCAGCAGGCAGCGCGCGATGCGGACCGGCTGTTTCCCCTCAGCCTGGGCTCCGAGGGCAGCTGCACCATTGGCGGCAACCTGTCCACCAACGCGGGCGGCACCCAGGTGCTGCGCTACGGCAACGCGCGCGAGCTGGTGCTGGGCCTGGAAGTGGTGACGGCCGAGGGCGACATCTGGAACGGCCTGCGCGGGCTGCGCAAGGACAACACCGGCTATGCGCTGCGCGACCTGTACGTGGGCAGCGAAGGCACGCTGGGCATCATCACGGCGGCCACGCTGCGCCTGCATCCGCTGCCCCGCGCCCAGCACACGGCCCTGCTGGCCTTTGGCTGCATACGCGATGCGGTGGCCTTCCTCAGCCAGGCGCGGGCGGGCTTCGGCGCCAGCCTGACGGCGTTCGAGCTGATGTCGGACACGGCACTGGGCCTGATAGCCCGCCATGTGCCCGAGCAGCCGATACCGCTGGCGCTCAACGCGCCCTGGTTTGCGCTGATCGAGCTGTCCGACAGCGAGGGCGAGGACCATGCGCGCCAGCGCTTCGAGTGCGTGGTGGGCCAGGCCTTCGAGGACGGCCTGGTCACCGATGCCGCCATTGCCGAGAGCCTGCAGCAAAGCCAGGCCCTGTGGCGGCTGCGCGACCAGGCCCTGGGCGAGGCCCAGCGGCGCGACGGCCGCAACATCAAGCACGACGTGTCGGTGCCCATCTCGCGCATCCCCGACTTTCTTGCGGCCACGGCCGCGCTGCTGCAGGCGCGCTTTGGCGCGGTGCGGCCCGTGGCCTTCGGGCACCTGGGCGACGGCAACCTGCACTACAACGTCTCGCACGCGCCGGACAGCACGCCCGCGCAGCTGTTTGCCCAGGAAGACGCCATCCACGAGGTGGTGCACGACAGCGTGCACGCCCACGGCGGCTCCATCAGCGCCGAGCACGGCGTGGGCCAGACCAAGCGCGACCTGCTGCCCCGCTACAAGAGCGCCGTGGAGCTGCAGCTCATGCGGCGTCTCAAGCAGGCCTTCGACCCGCTGGGCCTGCTCAATCCCGGCAAGGTGCTGCAAGCCCTGCCGGACGATTTGCCGCATGACTTGCCGCACGACTTGCCGCAGGTTTCTCCAACGCCAGCCGCCGCATTCCAGGAAGGCACCACGCCATGACCACGCCCTTTCCCCTTTCGCAGCGCGTGCAGCGCGTCAGGCTCTCGCCCAATGCCGCGGCCAGCGCGCGGGCCACGGCCCTGGCCCGCCAGGGCCGCGACATCATTGCGCTGACCACGGGCGAGCCCGATTTCGACACGCCCGAGCCCATCAAGCAGGCCGCCATCGCGGCCCTGGCCCGTGGCGAAACCAAGTACACGCCCACGCCCGGCACGGCCGCGCTGCGCCAGGCCATCAGCGCCAAGTACCGGCGCGAGAACGGTCTGGACTTCGACGCCGGGCAGATCATCGTCAGCAACGGCGGCAAGCAGGTGATCTACAACGCGCTGGCGGCCACGCTGGACGCGGGCGACGAGGTCATCGTGCCCGCGCCGTACTGGCCTTCGTTTCCCGACATCGTGCGCGTGAACGACGGCACGCCGGTCATCGTGGACTGCGGCATTGAGCAGGGCTTCAAGCTCACGCCGGCCGCGCTGCAGGCCGCCATCACGCAGCGCACGCGCTGGCTGGTGCTGAACACGCCGGGCAACCCCTCGGGCGCCGTCTACAGCCGCGAGGAACTGGCCGCCCTGGCCCAGGTGCTGCGCCTTCATCCGCAGGTGCTGGTGCTGCTCGACGAGCTGTACGAGCACATCTGGTTCACGCCCCAGGCCCCCGCGCACTGGCTGGCCGTGGCCCCCGACCTGCGCGAGCGCACGCTGCTGGTCAACGGCGTCTCCAAGACCTATGCCATGACCGGCTGGCGCATCGGCTGGGGCGCAGGCCCGGCCGCGCTGGTGCAGGCCATGGTGGTGATCCAGTCGCAGGCCTCGTCAGGCCCCAATTCCGTGGCCCAGGCCGCAGCCGCGGCGGCGCTGCAGTCGCCCGACCAGAGCTTTGTGCAGCAGGCCCGCAACGCCTATGCGCGGCGCGCGCAACGGGTCACCCAGGCGCTGGCCCAGGTGCCGGGCCTGGCCCTGCTGCCGCCGGGCGGATCGTTCTTTGCCTTTGTGCACTGCGGCGCGCTGATAGGCCATCTGCGCCCCGACGGCCAGCCCATCTCCAGCGACACCGACCTGACCGAATGGCTGCTGGAGTCCGAAGGCGTGGCTGCCGTGGATGGCGGGGCCTACGGCCTGTCGCCCTACTTCCGCATCTCCACCGCCGCCAGCGACGAGGTGCTGGTCGAGGCCACGGCCCGCATCGCACGCGCCGTGGCCGCGCTGAAAGACCCCGCTGCGCAAGCGCAAGCGCATGCACAGCCGGCCGCCCTGGAGGCCGTGCCATGAACGACAGCCTGCTTGCCCAGGGCGTGCAAGCGCTCAAGGGCCTGGGCCTGAACTACGCCTTCGTGCTGGACGTGGCCGAGCGCCAGGCCTTTGTGCGCGGCATGTTCGTGACCGTGCAGCTGGCCCTGCTGACCATTGCCGGCAGCCTGGCGGCCGGCGTGGCGCTGGCGGCGGCCCTGACCTCGGGCCGCGCCTGGCTGGCGCGGCCTGCGCGCGCCTTTGTGGAGGTCACGCGCAACACGCCCACGCTGGTGCAGCTGTACTGCGCCTTCCTGGTGCTCAACATGCTGATCACCCAGCAGCTGCGCGACTGGGGCGCGGGCAACAACCCGCTCACGCCCTTTGTCTGGGTGGTGATCGTGGTCTCGCTGCACAAGGGCGTGTTCCATGCCGAGGCGCTGCGCGCCGGCATCGAGGCCGTGCCCGCCACCACGCTGGAGGCCGCGCGCTCGCTGGGCTTTTCGCAGCGCCAGCTGCTGGTGCGCGTGCAGCTGCCGCTGGCCGTGCGCTTTGCCCTGCCCTCGCTGACCAACAACCTGGTGGACCTGGTGAAGATGACGGCCGTGGCCTCGGCCATTGCCGTGGGCGACGTGACCTACGAGTCCATCATGATCTGGTCCCAGCGCGACAACGTGCTGGAGCTGCTGCTGCTCATCCTGCTGTGGTTCGGCCTGCTGACCTGGCTGGTCAGCCTGGCGGGCCGCTGGCTGGAACAACACCTGAGGATGCCCGGCTATGGCCAATGAAGCCACCCTGAACCCCGGCGCCGGGCCCCGTCCGCTGCCCGCCGCCCTGCTGCGCGCGGCGCGCAGCCCCTGGCTGATCGCAGGCGCCGCACTGCTGGCCCTGTGCGCCTGCTGGGCCGCCACGGACAGCGCCCCGCCCGCCTTCGTGCACCTGTGGAAATGGCTGCCTGCGCTGCTGCGCGGCCTCCTGGTCAACATCGAGATCAGCGTGCTGGCCGTGGCCATCGGCACCGTGGCCGGCCTGGTGCTGGGCGCCCTGTCGCTGTCGCCCACGCCGGCCGTGCGCACCGGCGTGCGCTGGTACGTGCAGCTGTTTCGCAATGCGCCCATCCTGGTGCTCATCTACTTCACCACCTATGTGTTCCCGTTCGAGCTGAAGCTGGTGGGCTGGACCTTTCCGTTCCCCGACTGGGTCAAGGTGGTGCTGGGCCTGGCCCTGCCCACCAGCGCCAACGTGGCCGAGATCTTCCGGGGCGCCATCCAGTCCATTCCCAGCGCGCAGTGGGAGGCAGCCCAGTCGCTGGCCTTTCGCCGCAGCGAGATCTTCCGCCTCATCGTGCTGCCGCAGTGCGTGCGCCGCATGCTGCCGCCGTGGATGAACCTCTACGCCAGCATCACCATGAGCACCTCGCTGGCCTCGCTGGTGGGCGTGCACGACGTGGTGGACACCGCCCAGATCGCCAGCAACACCGTGGCACGCACGGACTTCACCATCCTTGTGTACTTCACGCTGCTCGCGCTTTTCTTTGCCTATTGCTATCCCATTGCGCGCGCCACCCGCGCCCTGGAGCGACGCCATGAAAATCACTGAAACGCTCCCCCTGAGCGGCTTCGCCGCTTCCCCCTCTCTCGCTTCGCGGGAGGGGGACGACACCTTCGCTGCGGGGCGGCCCTTGCTTGGCGTCCCTGAGTCGGGCAGCGCTGGCACACACCACGTCACCCAAGCGGTGCATAGTGCCGCCTCGGCAGATTCCGGCACGGCGCCCGCACTGGTCCACCTGCAGGATGTGCACCTGTCCTTTGGCGACAACCAGGTGCTCCAAGGCATCGACGTGCAGGTGCGGCGCGGCGAGGCGGTGACCATCATCGGGCCCTCGGGCTCGGGCAAGTCCACCATCCTGCGCTGCATCACCGGCCTGCTGCGGCCCCAGCGCGGCGCCATCTCGGTGGCGGGCACGCGCGTGGACCAGCTGCGCACCGAGGCCGAGCTGATCGCCCTGCGCAAGCGCGTGGGCTTCGTCTTCCAGCAGTACAACCTGTTCCCCCATCTGTCGGTGCTGGAGAACCTGGTCATCGCCCCCACGCGCGTGGTCGGCCGCGACCGCGCCACGGCCGAGCGCGAGGCCCGCGCCCTGCTGCAGAAGGTGCGCCTGGACCACAAGGAATCCGCCTACCCCGGCGAGCTGTCCGGCGGCCAGCAGCAGCGCGTGGCCATTGCGCGCGCCCTGGCCATGCGGCCCGAGCTGATCCTGTTCGACGAAGTGACCTCGGCCCTGGACCCCGAGACCGTGGGCGAGGTGCTGACCGTGATCCGCGACCTGGTCAGGGACGGCATGACCTGCGTGCTGGTCACGCACGAAATGCGCTTTGCCGAAGAGGTCAGCGACCAGGTCTATTTCACCGAGGCCGGCCGCATCGTCGAGCACGGCCCGGCCGCCCAGATCTTCGGCAGCCCGCGCAGCGAGCGCACGCGCGAATTCCTGCAGCGCGCCCTGGGCGATGGTGCCCGGCCCAGGCCTGCGCCAGCCGCCCCGGTAACAACGCCGCTGCCCTTCAACAGCCTGCGCTTTGCCCTTTGATCCCCCACCTCCAGGAGCACATCCCATGACCGCAGAAACAACGACTGAAACCCCGGCCGGCACAGGCGCAGATACAGGCACCCATACAGACGCCGCCGCCCTGCGCCGCCAGGCCGTGGACGCCGCCCTGGCCGACGTGCGCCAGCTGCTGCAGGCCAGCTCGCCCGACCGCAGCACCCTGTCGGCCATCACCGCACGCCTGGAGCAGCTGGCCGCGCACAAGGCCTTGTTCAGCCGCGCGGACTTTCCCCCGCCCGCGCAGACCGAAGGCGTGGGCGCCTCCACGCGCTACCGCCTCAACCCGGCCGATGGCGATGCGGGCCTGGCCCTTTACCTGAACTCCATCAACCCCGGCAAGACCACGGCGCCGCACAACCACACGACCTGGGCCGTGATCGTTGCCGTCGAAGGCCAGGAGCTCAACCGCCTCTACGAGCGCACGGACGACCGCAGCGACCCCGCACGCGCCAGCATCCACCTGGCGCGCGAATTCACCGTGCAGCCGGGCGCCTCCATCGCCTTCCTGCCCGATGACATCCACAGCATTGCCGTCGTGGGCGAGCAGCCCACGCTGCACTTCCATCTCTACGGCCAGCCGCTGGAAACCCTGAGCGGCCGCGTGGCCATCGACCCCGACACCGGCGAAGTCAAGAACTACAACGCCGCCTACTTCCGTCCCAGCGAGGCCGTGGCATGAGCATCCCCCAAGACAAGCAACGGCCCCTGGGCCCGTCGACCCGCCTGCTGCACGCAGGCACGCCGCCGCTGCAGGGCGGCTCCGGCCCCGTCAACGTGCCCGTGGTGCGCACCAGCACCGTGCGCTTTGCCGACAGCGCCGCCTACGCCGACCTGCACCACCGCCGCGAGGCCGGCGAGCGCGTGGCCTCCTACGGCCGCCACGGCCTGGACACGCACCGCGCGCTGGAAGACGCCGTGGTCGCGCTGGAGGGCGGGCACCGCGCATTTCTCACGCCCTCGGGCCTGTCCGCCATCACCCTGGTGCTCATCGCCCTGCTCTCGCCCGGCAACCATGCCCTGGTGGCCGACAGCGTCTACTCTCCCGTGCGCCGCGTGGACGCCACCTTGCTGCAGCGCCTGGGCATCACGCTGGAGTACTTCTCGCCCTCGCGCGACGATCTGGCCGGCAAGATCCGCCCCAACACCCGCCTGGTCTACCTGGAATCGCCCAGCTCCCTGCTCTACGAGGTGCTGGACCTGCCCGCCCTGGCCGCCGTGGCACGCCAGCACGGCATTGCCGTGGCCACCGACAACACCTGGAGCGGCGGCTGGTTCTACCAGCCCCTGGAGCACGGCGCCAACCTCTCCATACAGGCCGCGACCAAGTACATCGCCGGCCACTCCGACGTGATGCAGGGCATCGTCATCACCGACGGCCCCGCGCTGTCGAAGAAGATATCCACCGCCTACGAGGCCCTGGGCCTGACCATAGGCGCCGACGACGCCTACCTCGCCCTGCGCGGCCTTCGCACCCTGCCCGTGCGCCTGGCCCAGCACCAGCGCCACGCCACCGAAATCGCCCAGTGGCTGGAGCAGCAGCCCCAGGTCGGCCGCGTCTTCTACCCGGCCCTGCCCTCCGATCCCGGCCATGCGCTGTGGAAGCGGGACTTCAGCGGGGCGAGCGGGCTGGTGTCATTCGCGTTTGCCGAAGGGGTGGACGCCGGTGCCGGCGCCGTGTTCGTTGACTCGTTGCGGCAGTTTGCACAGGGGGCTTCCTGGGGTGGGTACGAGAGCCTGGCCCTGGTGGCGCAGCCTGAGCGGTTGCGGGAGCACAGTGTGTGGACGGGGACTGCGCCTGTGGTGCGGTTGCATGTGGGGCTGGAGGATCCTTTGGATCTGATTGCGGATCTGGAGAGGGGGTTTGGGGGAGTGGTTGAGCGGTTCAGGCTGGCTGCCTGAGCTCCCTTTTTGACTCTGTCGCGCCTCTGGCGACAGAGGCCGGGTCTCGGCCCGGCAGCCGACTGCCCTTTCTTGATTCGCCAAGAAAGGTCAGATCAAAGAAGGCGACCCGGATGTCCGCGACCCCTTCGCTTCGCTGCGGGGCAACCTGCGTCGTGGCGATTGCGGGGTTCGCCGTGAAACTCTCTTCGCGCTACGCGCTACGTTCAAACATCACGGCGAGTCAGATGACGAAGCAGTCCTGTCCTTCGGCAGGACTGCAACCCCGCAACCACCACGCCGCAGGCGCTGACATACGGGGAGTTTGCCCGGGCCGTCGCTGCGCTCGGCCTTTTTTTGAGCGCGCTTGTCGTCCAAAGCCTCTATCATTTCGACCGGCCCCCTGTTCAGGGGCTGGTGCGTAAGAACACCGATCGCAGCTGGTGCTGGCCTCCCCATCAGAGAGGCCTTGTCGCGTCTGAATACTTCGGATCGTGGGGCATTCCCACGTCCATCAGTTTTGGACGGGATGGGGCTACCCGCAAGGATGTCCGCACGGCGTTGCACGTGTTCTTAACATCCCGTCCACCTGCTCATGCGTAAGAACATGCGTTGGTGACTGAAGACTCGCAACGGAGCACGCAACCATGCATACAGCGTCCATAAGCCTCGCAACCCTCACCATCACACGGAGGGTCAGGCCATGAAGCAGGAAACACGATCCACCAGCGCCAGAGCTACGCAGCTGAACTTCTCCATCACCGAGGTGAACCGAATGGTCCAGATGAGCTGCAACGAGGTCTCTTCCATCTCCCAGCTTGCCCAGGCGTGGCTGCTATCGCCCGACGGCATGCGCGATACCGACGTGGTGACCAACGCCTTGCGCACCATCCAGCACAGCGCCGAACGGCTTGCCACCTACGTGGAAGACGAGATCTATCTTCTGCGCAACACCGCCAAACCCGAAGTCTGAAGCAGCATGCAAAACAGCCGAGCGCAACAATGGCGCATCGGCTGTTTTGCATTTCCGGCTGTTGGCTATTGGCTGTTCCCCAGCCTCCCCCCTTCTGCCCACGCCTGCGTTGGGCGGGATGCGGGGTGGCAGCCCTGCCGAAGGACAGGGCTGCTTCGTCATCTGACTTGCCGCAGTTGTTTGAGCGGCGCGCGAAGCGCAAAGCGAGTTCTGCGGCACACCCCGCATCCCGCCCAACGCAGGTCGCCCGCAGCGAAGCGAAGGGTCGTGGGCAGTTTGGGGCGCGCTTCTTTGCCTACTTTCTTATCGCGCGATAAGAAAGTAGGTCGGCCGCCGGGCCGAAACCCGGCCTCGAAAAACAACCACCCGGCAGGGACAAAAAGCAGACCCAGAGCCAGACTCAAACAGCAGGCACCAGCCGAATCTCAGAAGCCCACCCATCCCGCTCCAACTGCTCAACCAACCCCAACTCCCAATCCAGATAAGCCCGAAACCCCGCATCCCTCAACCCCAGATCCCGATGCGCATAAGGGCTGTACCACTGGTCATCATCCCCCGTCAGCACATCCGCATCCCCCTGCCCCAGCGGCAGCCCGGCAGCAGCCCAGGCAGAAGTGCCGCCGACGACGGAGCGCACATCGCGCCCCGTACGCGCCGCCAGTTCGGCCGCCACGCTGCGCGCCAGCACGCCGTCCGGCGAGGTGAGCACCACCACTTGGGCTGGCGGCAGGGCCTGCACGAAGGAGGGCAGACGATCAGGCACGGCAAAGCGCGCACCGGCGATGTGCTGCTTCTCGAAAGCGGGCCGGCTGTCCACGTCGAAGACGATGGCCCGGCCTTCGCCCAGCAGCTCCTGCGCCTGCTGCACGGACAGCTGCGGCGCAGGCGCGTGGGAGGCGAGCACGCGCACGGGTTCGGCGCCGACCTCCAGGGTGGCCAGCGTGGGCGGAACGTAGGTGAAGACTTCCCAGCCCAGCTGGGCCAGCCAGGCGCCGGTGGTGAGGGCGCGCACGCCGTCCCAGTCGGCCAGCACGATGCGTGCGCCGCGCGTGGCCGCGTATTCGTCGGTGGCCTGCACGAGCTGGCCGCCCGGCGCCCAGCGCCAGCCGGGCAGGTGGCCGGCCTGGTATTCCTCGCGGGTGCGCACGTCGAAGCGGTAGAGCGTGCGTTCGGTGGCTTCGGACTCGAAGCGGGCCAGTTCGGCCGCATCAATGGATTGCACGCCCGCGCGCTGCGCCACGCTGGCTGCGCGCTCGCGGGCGGTGGCCAGGGCGACGGCGCCGGGCTCGGGCAGCGGGGTGCGGCGGCCATGGGCGAGCCTGCGGCCGGTGAGCAGCCAGTCCATGGTGCCGTTGCGCAGCGAGACGACAGGGTTGGGGATGCCGGCGTCGATCAGGGTCTGCGCGCCCACGATGGAGCGCGTGCGGCCCGCGCAGTTGACGACGACCAGGGTTTGCGGGTCCGGGGCGATTTCGCCGATGCGGTAGACCAGTTCGGCCCCCGGCACGCTGAGCGCAAAGGGCAGGCTGAAGGCCGCGAATTCCTCGGGGGTGCGGCTGTCGACGACGACGATGTTGTCGCCGCGCTGCACGCGCGCGCCCAGCTCGTCCGAGGTGATCCAGGGCGTGTGCTTTTCATGCTCGATGACTTCGCCGAAGGCCTTGCTGGGCACGTTGGTGCCGCTGAAGATTTCCAGCCCCTCGGCCGCCCAGCCTTCGGTGCCGCCTTCGAGCACGGAGACATTGGGCCAGCCCAGGCGCACGAGCTTGGCCGCAGCCTCATGGGCCAGGGAGCCGTCTGCGTCCACCAGCACGATGCGCGTGCCCCGACGCGGCACCAGGCGGTCGATGAGCTGCTCCAGCCGCCAGGCCGGGGCGGGCGCCGCGAACAGGAGGTGGCGGTGCGCGAAGACACCGGCCTCGCGCACGTCGAGCACGGCGATTTCCTCGCCATCGGCCAGGGCCTGCCGGAGCGCGGCGGGCGTGACCAGCGCATGGCGAATGGACTTGGGCGGGCCGAAGGTGCGGAAGCTGCCACCCTCCAGGCTCTCGAAGACCACCCGCTCGGGCATGCGCTCCAGGCCGCGCCCGTAGAAGTGCAGGTGCAGGCCGGGCTCCTCGCCGATCAGCTCGATGGTGTGCACGTCGGTGGGCGTGAGCACCACCGAGGTTCCGCTGCCCACATCGACGCTGCGCCCCACCGCCAGGGTGTCGCGCAGCGGGTCGTCGGTCTTGCTGCGCGTGAAGAACACGTTGCGCTCCACGCCTTCGACGCCCGCGATGATGGCCCAGGTGGTGTGGTCATGCGGCGGCTGGGACTTGCCCGGCAGGCCGGTGGACAGGTACAGCGCATAGCGCCCGCCCAGGTCTTCGCTGAGGCGGTAGACCTGGGCCGGGTTGCTGGCCGAGACGGGGAAGTGCGCGTGCGGGAACAGTTCGCGCTGCAGGCCCAGCGCCTCCAGCTCGCGGGCCACGGCCTGCAGTTGCTCGGGCGTGGCCCGCTCGGGATCGGGGAGCAGGCGCCGGGCCGTGGCGATGAAGCCGGTGATGGCGGCTGCGCGGCGGCTGGCCACGTCGCTGCCGCTGAAGTCGATGGAGAGATGGGTCTGTGTCATGGGAGTGCCTGGGAGGAAGTTCGCGGGAGGACACGAAGTTAGGCCTCTCCCGCCCCGGCGCCAACGACGCATTGCAGATATGGATATGAGCTTTGGGCACTGCGCGCGCATGCGTGGCGCAAGCGTGACGCACGTTGTGCGGCAGCCGCATATGCATAGCCGCAATGCTTAGTTCACGCCGCGCCAGGAGCCTCCCAGACTGCGGGCATCGACTCTCTGCACTCCGGCATTCCCATGATCCGCACCCCGTCTGCGCTGCGCGCACTGCTGCTTCCCCTGTTCTCCGCCCTGGCCCTGCACGCGCCTGCGGCCCTGGCCTCGGCCGACAGCTTTCCGAACAAGCCGGTGCGCATCATCGTGCCCGTGGCGCCCGGGGGCAGCGCCGACAAGCTCACGCGCACGCTGGCCGACAAGCTGGCCGCGCTGTGGGGCCAGTCGGTGGTGGTGGAGAACGTGGCCGGGGCCAGCGGCACCATCGGCGCGGCCAAGGTGGCCAAGGCCGCGCCCGATGGCTACACCCTGCTGCAGCAGGGCGAGGGCCTCACGCTCAACGGCCTGCTGTTCGCCCAGTTGCCCTACGACACGCAAAAGGCCTTCACGCCCATCATCAAGGCCGTGGTCAATCCGCAGGTGCTGGTGGTCAACCCCGGCACGGGCCTGAACACGCTGGGCGACTACCTGGCCCGCGCCAAGGCCAAGCCGCAAAGCATCAGCCTGGGCCTGCCCGGCAATGGCGGCATTGCCCATGTGGCGCATGAAATCCTCACGCAGGAGACGGGCGCCAAGGTCAACTACATCCCCTACCCGGGCGGTGGCCCCGCCGCGCTGGACGTGCTGGGCGGCCACACCGACGCCACGCTGATCACGCTGGCCGCCGTGACCGAGTACGTGCGCGCCGGCAAGCTGCGCGCCCTGGCCGTGACCACGCCCTACCGCTCCGACGCCCTGCCCCAGGTACCCACCATGGCCGAGGCCGGCGTGCCCGGCTTCTCGGTGGAGAGCTGGCAGGGCTACTTCGCGCCGGCCGGCACGCCCGCGCCCATCGTCGCCAAGATCAACCGCGACCTGCAGACCGTGCTACAGGCCCCCGATGTGCGCGCGCAGCTGGAGCACATGGGCTTCAAGGTGGCGGGCGGCTCCCCGGCCGACCTGGGCCAGAGCCTGCAAAGCGAGCGCCCGCGCTACGCCCGCGCGATCCAGTCGGCGGGGCTGTCGCTGCGCTGAGGTGCAGGCAGGTCCTCAGAGGGGAGAGGGCCGATTGTCCAGGCGCCACTTCTCCCCCTCGGGCGTGCCCGGCACGGGCGGGCGCAGGCCCTGGATGCTCCACAGGCTGAAGGGTGTCTCGTCCACATGCATCTCCCAGCGCAGGCCACGGTCGGCAATGAAGGGGGACAGCTGCCGCCGCACGCCTTCGAGGAACCGTGTCTTGGTCTCCTCGTCGCGGATCTGCCGCGCGATATGGTCCACGGAGATGCGCACGAAATCATCCGCAGGCTCGC
Organism: Delftia sp. WSY_10; assembly: GCF_043104705.1. Lineage (NCBI taxonomy): Bacteria > Pseudomonadati > Pseudomonadota > Betaproteobacteria > Burkholderiales > Comamonadaceae > Delftia > Delftia sp. WSY_10. The sequence continues at coordinate 579,924 of NZ_JBICKY010000012.1, forward strand.
CGCCGATGAAGAACGAAGTGCGCGCCACGGCCTCGAACACCACGCCCACGTAAAAGCGCGGCAGGTCGCCGTAGACGGCCGTGATGCGCTGGGCGATGGCCTGTTTGTCTTCATCGCTGAAGGCGTTTTCGGGGTGGTAGATCTTCCACAGGGGCATGGCTTTCTCCGGGGGCAAAAAGAGGAGTATGGGAATCCGGGGTGGCGACGCAGCGCGGCCGTCAGGCCGGCTGGCCTGCATCCGCAGCCTGGTAGCGCGCCGCCGGCACGCCGCTGAGCGTCAACGCCTTGACGAGATTGGCGCGCGATTGGTCAAAGTCCAGCCAGGCGGTCGTGCTGCCCAGCGTGGGAAAGCAGATGGCCTCGCCCTGGTCCAGCGCCGCCAGGGCCGTGTCCACCAGGGTCTCGGGCGACATGAACAGGTGCTCGGGAAAAGGAGAAGGCTTGCCCCCGAAGAACTCCGAGCGCACCAGGCTGGGCATCACGGCCTGCACGGTGACGCCGCTGGGTGCCAGCTCGGCCTGCAGCGAGCGCGTGAAGCTCAGCACATAGGCCTTGGAGGCGCTGTAGCTGGAGGCGCCCGGCAAGGGCATCAGGGCCAGGATGGAGCCGATGTTGATCAGCGTGCCCCGGCCGCGCGTGGCGAACAGCCGCGCTGCCGCCAGCGACAGCCGCGTCAGCGCATGGATGTTGACCATGACCAGGCGGTCGACTTCGCGCGCATCCACCTGGGCCGCCGGACCCAGGGCGCCCAGGCCGGCGCAGTTGACCAGCATGGCTATGTCGCGCTGCCCATCGAACAGGGCCTCCACGCGCTGCAGGCCGGCGGCGTCGGCCAGGTCGGCCGCCACCACCTCGACCTGGCGGCCATGGTCGTCGCGCAGGCGCTGTGCCAGCGCCTGCAGCCGGTCCAGGCGGCGCGCGACCAGGATCAGGTCATGGCCGCGTGCGGCCAGGCGATCGGCATAGACGGCGCCGATGCCGGAGGAGGCGCCAGTGACGACGGCGGTGCCTTGATGCGTGCTCATGGGAGAAGTCCTTGCTTGGATCAAGCGGTGGTTGAAAGTGGCTTCAACTATAAACTTCAATCATTAGAGCTACAAGCACGCAATCCACCTTTGCGGGCCGGGCTTGCGTTTTGCTGAGACACTCCAGGCCTGCGACAACGCGAACAGACAACGAGGAATTCCATGCGATCCAAGAGCTTCGAGGGCATGGCCTGCTCGATCGCCACCACGCTGGAGGCCGTAGGCGACCGCTGGGCCATGCTGGTGCTGCGCGACCTGATGCTGGGCCTGAGCCGCTATGACGACCTGAGAAAGTCCACGGACATCACCAACGCCACGCTGACCGACCGCCTGCGCCAGCTGGAGCAGTCCGGCCTGGTCGAGCGCCGCCTCTACCAAAGCGGCCCGGACCGCTACGAGTACCTGCTCACGCCCAAGGGCCGCGACCTGTCCCTGGTGATCCAGGCGCTGGCCCAGGTCGGCGACCGGTGGCGCCTGCAGCAGCAGGCCCAGCCGCCCATGCGCTTTGTGCGTGCGCAATCGGGCACGCCCCTGCGGCTGGCGCTGGTGGAGGAGGAGTCGGGCCAGAGCGTGCCTTTTTCCGAGCTGCGCGTGGAGGCCGGCCCCGGCGCGGACGACCTGACGCGCTGGCGGCTGTCCAAGCTGGCCGCGCAGGCCAGGACGCCGGCAGCGGCCCCCGGCGCGGATTGAGACCGGCCATGGCCGCGCCCATACCCGGCAAGCGCCCCCAACGCGCCCTGACCTACCGCCGCCACTGCGCGCTGGGCGGCGTGGAAATCCTCAGCGGCCATGCCGTGCAGCACCGCTATCCGCGCCACTTCCACGACACCATGGGCATTGCCGTCATCCACGGCGGGCGCGAGCTGTGCTGGAGCCGGGGCGCCGAGCGCGAGTTCACGGGTGGCGATATCGCGCTGTTCAACGCCGGCGAGATCCACGACGGGCGCCCGGGCGGCGAGCAGGGTTGGACCTACGACATGCTGCATGTCGAGCCCGCCCGCATGCACGCGCTGCTGGGCGTGCGCGATGGCTGGTTCGACGCCGTCAGCCTGCGCGACCCGCAGACCCGGGCCTGCGCCCGGCAGTTGCTGCAAGGCCCGCAGGACGGCCTGGCCGCCGACGAGGCCCTGCTGGCGCTGCTGCGCCGCGTGGTGCACAGCCCCGGCCGGCCGCATGCGCCCGATGGCGCCAGCGCGGCGCTGCTGCGCGAGTTCATCGATGCCCATGCGGACCAGGAGCTGGGCGCCGCGCGGCTGGCCGCCGTCTGCGGGCTCAGTCCCGAGCACGCCATCCGCAGCTTCAGCCGCCGCTACGGCATCACCCCCCATGCCTACCACCAGGCCCGCCGCGCCGAAAGCGCCCGCGGCCTGCTGCGCGGCACGCTGGCGCTGAGCGAGGTGGCACTGTCGCTGGGCTTCTACGACCAGAGCCATTTCTCCAACTGGTTCCGCCGCGCGCACGGCGTGGCGCCTTCGCAGTACCGCCAGGCCATGCGGCCTTGAGCGGCCTTGAGCGGCCCGGCCTGATCAATTCCGTCCAAGACCGCGCGCTGCGGCCTGCCTAAGCTGCCACTCCTCGACAGACAGGAGTGGTGGATGAAGACCCGGACCGTTGGATTTTTCGTCTTTGATGGCGTGGTGCTGCTGGAGTTTGCAGGGCCTTTGCAGGTGTTCGACGTGGCCGCGCGCGTGGCGGTGCGGCGCGGGCTGGCGGCCTCGCCCCCGTTTCAGCCCGTGGTGATCAGCCGCAGCGGCGCCGCCGTGCGCACGCGCGAAGGCGTGGGCATACAGGCACAGGCCAGCCTGCAGGACCATCCCCCGCTGGACCTGCTGATCGTGGCCGGCGGCGCCCTGCAGGCCGAACTGGCCGCGCCCGAGGTTGCTGCCTGGCTGCGGCAGGTGGCCGGCAGCAGCGAGGTGACGGGCTCCGTCTGCGTGGGCTCCTTCCTGCTGGGGCGGGCGGGGCTCCTGGACCAGCGCGAGGCCACCACGCACTTCGAGGACACGGAAGACCTGCGCGCCATTGCGCCGGCTGCCCGCGTGAGCGCCGACAGGCTGTGGATCGATGAGGGCGCCATCGTCACCTCGGGCGGGTTTGCGGCGGGCATCGACATGGCCCTGCACCTGGTGGAGCGCCTGCTGGGCGCGGAGATCGCGGCCGAGACGGCACGCCAGCTCGAATACCGGCGGCGCAATGCCGCCGACCGGCAAGCGTGACGGGGCCATGCGCATGAACGGAAAGACAAGCTACTTGGCGCTGCTGGCCGTGGGCGGGCTGATCCTGAGCCTGTCCGGCGTGGCCGTGGCTTTCAGCAGCATGGGCACCAGCGCCATGGGCTTTTACCGCATGCTGCTGGGCGGCCTGGGGCTGGCCGGCTATGCCCTGTGGCGGGGCCTGCGCTGGCGCATGACGCGCCAGGCCCTGCTGTACGCCTGCCTGGCCGGCGCCGCGCTGGCGCTGGACCTGTACTGGTGGCACAAGAGCATACGCATGGTGGGGCCGGGCCTGGGCGCCATCCTGACCAACTGCCAGTCGTTCTTTCTGGCGGGGCTGGCCTGGGCGGTGTTCCGCGAGCGGATCACGGTCGTCTACTTCGTGGCGCTGGTGCTGGCGGCCACCGGCATCCTCATGGTGTCGGGCGCGGGGCTGCCCGTGGCCTCAGGCCCGGATTCGGCGTCCGAGCACTGGCTGGGCGTGGCCCTGGGCCTGGCCTCGGCGGCGGCCTATGCGCTGTGCGTGGTCTTCATCAAGAAGGGGCAGACCCCGCCGCACGCCACGCATCCGGCCGTCAACATGGCCGTGCTGTGCGCCGCCGCCGCGCCCTGCCTGCTGGCCGCCGCATGGCTGCAGGGCGAATCGCTGGCCATTGCCGGCGCAGCCGATTTCGGCACGCTGCTGCTGTACGGCCTGCTGGTGCAGGGCGTGGCCTGGCTCATGGTGAGCACGGCCGTGCCGCATGTGAAGGCCTCGCTGGCCGGCCTCATCCTGCTGGCCGAGCCCATAGGCACCTATGCCATCGACGTGCTGTTCTTCACCGCCCGGCCCACGCCGATGGCGCTGGCCGGCATGGCGCTGACGCTGGCGACCATCTATGCGGGATCGACCTATGGCGGAGCGCCCGCAAGGCGCATGGCGAAGGCGCAAGGCTCCGGCCACTGACCACGGCGGTCAGTGGCCGGCCCGCTCGCTGCCTGTGCCGCTCACTTGGGCAGCAGCACCTTGTCGATCACGTGGATCACGCCGTTGGACTGGTAGACGTCGGGGATGGTCACCGTGGCCATGCCGCCCTTTTCATCGGTCAGCATGATCTTGGAGCCGCTGGACTTGGCCACCAGCGTGCCGCCGCTGACGGTCTTGATGTTGGCCATGCCCTTGCCGTCCTTGATCATCTTGGACAGCGCCGCTGCATCCCACTTGCCGGCCACCACGTGGTAGGTCAGCACGGTGGTCAGCGTGCCCTTGTTCTCGGGCTTGAGCAGGGTGTCCACCGTGCCTGCGGGCAGGGCCTCGAAGGCGGCATTGGTGGGCGCGAACACGGTGAACGGACCCGGGCCCTTGAGCGTATCGACCAGGCCCGCCGCCTTGACGGCTGCGACCAGGGTGGTGTGGTCCTTGGAGTTGACGGCGTTGTCGATGATGTCCTTGGACGGCAGCATGGGTGCGCCGCCCACCATCACATCGGCCATGGCGGCCACGGAGGCAGCCGACATCACGATGGCCAGGCCGAACGAGGCCAGCTTGCGGGTGTTTTGAATCGAGACCATGGAATGCTCCTAGCGGGTTGATGACAAGCCGAACGATTCCGGCTGATCTGGATACGCAGCGCAGCGGGGTCTGGATTCAAAAAAGAAAAAGAAACGGCTGCATCCGCAAACCGTTACCTGCGCTTTCAATTGCGGCACATCCAGACCTGCGCGGCCTGCGTACTGCCGGATAGCGGGGACGCATCCCATTCCCCTGGAGCAGGTGGCCACCTCTTCAGTGGAACGCGCTTTCGCCACACCCGTGTGCTTTCGGCCGGAGGCACATTCTTCACGTTGACCGTTCGCGCCTGCCGCGAACCGAGAGGAACCATCATGTCCGACGAATCAGTGTTGATCGGGGTTTTGCAAAAACGTGCCAAGAAGCTGGAGGACAGGCGCCAGTTCTTCCGCAAGACCAGCGGCGTGGCCGTGGGCATGGCGGGCGGGGTGATCCTGTCCGCCTGCGGCGGCGGCGGGGGCGATGCGAATGCGCAGGCCAACGGGCCCACGGATGCGGAGATCCTGAACTTCGCCCTCAACCTGGAGTATCTGGAGTCGCAGTTCTATCACTACGCGGTGTTCGGCACCGGCCTGCCCGCCAACCTGCAGTCGGGCGTGGGCACGCAGGGGGCCATCACGGGCGGCCGTGCCGTGGCCTTCAAGGACCCCGTGGTGGCGCAGTACGCCAAGGAGATCGCCCAGGACGAGATCGCCCACGTGGCCTTCCTGCGCGCGGCGCTGGGCTCGGCCGCGGTGGCGCAGCCGCAGATCGACATCGGCGGAACCGACCCGAACGGCGCCTTCTCGGTGGCCGCGCGAGCGGCCGGGCTGGTGGGCGCGGGCACGGCCTTCGATCCCTATGCGAGTGACGAGAACTTCCTGCTGGGGGCCTTCATCTTCGAGGACGTGGGCGTCACCGCCTACAAGGGCGCATCGCCGCTGATCACCAACAAGACCTATCTGGAGGCAGCCGCCGGCATCCTGGCCGCCGAGGCCTACCACGCAGGCCTGGTGCGCACGGTGCTGTACGCCAAGGGACTGGCCACGCCCGCGCTGCGCACGGCGGCCGGCGCCATCTCGGATGCGCGCGACAGCCTGGACGGCTCCACCGACGTGGACCAGGGCATCACGGGGGATGCCACCACGTCCAACATCGTGCCGCTGGATGCCAACGGCATCGCCTACAGCCGCTCGCCGGGCGACGTGCTGAACATCGTGTACCTGACCAAGGACACGGCGACCAAGGGCGGGTTCTTCCCGTCCGGCGTGAACGGCTCGCTGGTGATGAGCAGCACCTACGCCTGACGCGGACCGCCCGCCTGCCCCGCACCGGCCGGGGCACGCGGGCTTCCCCGGGGCTGGCCCGAGACAAGCGTTCCCCTGCCAAGGAGTTGCCATGATGTCCCTTCTGCCTTCCTCATCCGCCCCCCGCACGCCGGCTCACACGCCGGGCCGCACGCCGCGGCGCCTGAAACCTTCCACCGTGGCGCGCCGCTGCGTGGGCAGCCTGATTCTGCTGGCCGGCGCGGTCATCGTGACCGCAGATCTCGTGGCGCTGTGGCGCGGCGCAGGCACTGATGCCGCACCCGCCGCCTCAGCCATGGCACCCGCCAGCGGCCTGGTGCCGACGGCCCGATAGGCATCCCACCCTGCAACCGCGTGCCCCCGCCGGCGGAAAGGCCCCCATGAACGACACCGTGCTTGCGGCCGAACAGGGCCGCTTAGGCGCCATCGAGCCGGACCACGGCCACGCGGGCACGCCCAGCCTGCCGCAGGTGCATCGCAGCATTGCCGTGCCGCGCGGCGACAGCCGCTCGGACAGCGCGCGCCGCGTGCTGGCGTTTGCCGGGCCCGGCTACATGGTGGCCGTGGGCTACATGGACCCGGGCAACTGGGCCACCTCCATCGCGGGCGGCTCGCAGTTCGGCTACTCGCTGCTGGCGGTGATCTTTGCCTCCAACCTGATGGCCATGCTGTTCCAGGCGGCGGCCGTGCGCCTGGGCCTGGCCAGCGGGCGGGACCTGGCCCAGGCCTGCCGCGCGCAGTTTTCCCCGCGCATCAACCTGGTGCTGTGGTTCTTCTGCGAGATCGCCATCGTGGCCTGCAATCTGGCCGAGGTGCTGGGCATGGCCATCGGCCTGAACCTGCTGTTCGGCCTGCCGCTGGTGGCCGGGGTATGCATCACGGTGGTGGATGTGATGCTGATCCTGGCGCTGCAAAGCCGGGGCTTTCGCTGCCTGGAGTCGGTGGTGATCGCCCTGGTGGCAGTGATCGGCCTGTGCTTTGCCGCCCAGCTGGTGTGGCTGCAGCCGCCCGTGGCGGCCGTGCTGCGCGGCCTGCTGCCGGGCATGGAGATCGTGGCCAATCCGCAGATGCTGTACCTGGCCGTGGGCATCGTGGGGGCCACGGTGATGCCGCACAACCTCTACCTGCATTCGTCCATCGTGCAGACACGCCGGCATGACACCACGCCCCAGGGCACGCGCCAGGCCATCCGCCTGGCCACGCTGGACTCCACGGTGGCGCTGGGTCTGGCGCTGTTCGTGAACGCCGCCATCTTGGTGGTGGCGGCCGGCGCGTTCAACCGGCCCGGCCAGGCGCCGGTGACCGAGCTGTCGGACGCCTACCACCTGCTGTCCCCGTTGCTGGGCGTGGGCATCGCCAGCGCGGTGTTCGGCGTGGCGCTGCTGGCCTCGGGGCTGAGTTCTTCGGTCACGGGCACGCTGGCCGGGCAGATCGTGATGGAAGGCTTCTTGCAGATCCGCCTGTCGCCCGCGCTGCGCGCCCTGCTGACGCGCTGCATCGCCATCGTGCCCGCCGTGGTGGCTACCGCCTGGTACGGCAGCACCGGCGCCAGCGCCCTGCTGGTGTTCAGCCAGGTGGTGCTGAGCCTGCAATTGCCGTTTGCCATCGTGCCGCTGCTGCTGTTCACCACGCGGCGCAAGACGCTGGGCGAGCTGGCCTTTGGCCCAAGGATGTCGGCGGTGCTGTGGGGCTGCGCGGCCCTGGTGGTGTCGCTGAACCTGTGGATGCTGCAGCGGCTGCTGACGGCCTGATCGCCCGAACCGGGCATGGCGCCGCGCGGCGCCTTCATAGACGTTTTGCTTCTATCAAACGCCGCTCTTGTTCGTTGGTGGCTTGCCGCGAAGTTCTTAGATTGGTGCCCATAGCCACCAACCCGCGAACTCTCCGCAAGGACGACGACATGACAGCCCTCACTTTGGAAACCGCCCTGTCCCGGGCGCTGCAGGAGGCACAGGACCACGCCCGCGCACAGGGGCTGGGCCACGCAGGCGGCGTGCGCCCGCCCGTGGCCTGGGCGCTGGTGCAGGCCGGCCAGGCCGTGCTGGTCGATGTGCGCACGGCCGAGGAACGCAAGTTCGTCGGCAAGGTGCCCGGCACCCTGCACGTGCCCTGGGCCACGCGCACGGCCCTGACGCGCAACCCGCGCTTTGCCCGCGAGCTGGAAGCGCGCCTGGCCCCGCACGGCGGCAAGGAGGCCGTGGCCCTGCTGCTGTGCCGCAGCGGCAAGCGCTCGGTGCTGGCGGCCCAGGCGGCCGCGCAGGCCGGGTTCGCCCATGTGTTCAACGTGCTCGAAGGCTTCGAGGGCGAGATCGACGCGCGCCAGCAGCGCGGCAAAAGCGACGGCTGGCGCTTCCACGGCCTGCCCTGGATTCAAGACTGAAGGAGCCCGCAGATGGCCAGTTTCGACATTGCCGGACTCACCCAGAACCTGCATGCGGCGCGCCGCGAATGGCGCGAGGCGCACGGCCGCACCCAGGAGCCCGGGGCGCGCGAATTTCCCTCGCGCGACGCGCTTTCCACCCTCATCGACCAGCTCAAGGCAGCCCTGTTTCCCATGCGCCTGGGCCCGCACGACCTGCGCCAGGAAAGCGAGGACATCTTCGTGGCGCACCAGCTGGACTCGGCCCTGCATGCGCTGCTGGGCCAGATACGGCTGGAGCTGCGGCTGTCCGCGCCCCACACGGCAGCGGGCGCCGATGCCATGGCGCTGGACATCGCCCGCGCCTTTGCCGAGTCCCTGCCCCAGATCCGCCGCCTGCTCGACAGCGACGTGCTGGCCGCCTTCCAGGGCGATCCCGCCGCGCGCAGCGTGGACGAGGTGCTGCTGTGCTATCCGGGCGTGCTGGCCATGATCCACCACCGCCTGGCCCACCAGCTGTACCTGCTGGAGCAGCCGCTGCTGGCGCGCATCGTGGCCGAGCTGTCGCATGCGCAGACGGGCATCGACATCCACCCGGGCGCGAAGATCGGGCGGGGCTTTTTCATGGACCACGGCACGGGCGTGGTGATCGGCGAGACCGCCGTGATCGGCGAGCGCGTGCGGCTGTACCAGGCCGTCACCCTGGGCGCCAAGCGCTTTCCCACCGACGAGCACGGCCACCTGCGCAAGGGCCTGGCGCGCCATCCGGTGGTGGAGGACGACGTGGTCATCTACGCGGGCGCCACCATCCTGGGCCGCGTCACGCTGGGGCGCGGCGCCGTCATCGGCGGCAATGTCTGGGTGACCGAGGACGTGCCGCCCGGCGCCCATGTCACCCAGGCCCATGCGCGCGAGCACGCGCAGCAGCCCAGGGAGGTGGCCCTATGAGCACCCGTCTTGTCACCAGCTTCAGCATTGCCGTGCGCCAGGCGCGCGAGGCGCATGGCTGGTCGCAGGAGCGGCTGGCCGAGCACTCGGACCTGAACCGCTCCTACGTGGGAGAGATAGAGCGCGGCCGCGTCATCGCCTCGCTGCTGACCGTGGAGAAGCTGGCCGTCTCGCTGGGCGTTCAGCCCTCGGCCCTGGTCATGCGCGGCGAAACCGTGGCCCACGACCAGCTGGTGCGCGGCCTGCGCTTGGCGGCTATAGCATGTTGAAGACATGTGCGCGGGCCGGGACACTGGCCCTGTTTCCCTCCTTCCCCTTCCCTTTTTCCTGAACTGATCACGGAGTCTGCACATGTCGGCAACAGTGGGCGGCACGACCGCGCTAGGCGACAACGCCGCGCGGCAACTGGCCAACGCAACCAAAACCGTTCCCCAGCTTTCGACCATCAGCCCGCGCTGGCTGACGCACCTGCTGCAATGGTCGCCGGTGGAGGCGGGCATCTACCGCCTCAACCGCGTCAAGAACCCGGAGGCCATCAAGGTCACCTGCACGGCCAAGCAGGAAGACAACCAGCTGCCGCGCACCTATGTGGACTACGAGGAGCAGCCGCGCGAGTACTTCCTCAACGCCGTCTCCACCATCCTGGATGTGCACACGCGCATCTCCGACCTCTACAGCAGCCCGCATGACCAGATCAAGGAACAGCTGCGCCTGACCATCGAGACCATCAAGGAGAACCAGGAAAGCGAGCTGATCAACAACCCCGACTACGGCCTGCTGGCCCAGGTCACGGACGAGCAGCGCATCTTCCCGCTGACCGGCGCGCCCACGCCCGACGACCTGGACGAGCTGCTGACCAAGGTCTGGAAGGAGCCCGCCTTCTTCCTGACCCATCCGCTGGCCATTGCCGCCTTCGGCCGCGAGGCCACGCGCCGCGGCACGCCGCCGCCCACGGTCAGCCTGTTCGGCTCGCAGTTCATCACCTGGCGCGGCATTCCGCTGATCCCCTCGGACAAGGTGCCCGTGGCCGATGGCAAGAGCAAGATCCTGCTGCTGCGCGTGGGCGACAAGCGCCAGGGCGTGGTCGGCCTGTACCAGCCCGGCCTGCCGGGCGAGCAAAGCCCGGGCCTGTCGGTGCGCTTCATGGGCATCAACAACCATGCCATCGCGTCCTACCTGATCTCGCTGTACTGCTCGCTGGCCGTGCTCACGCCCGACGCGCTGGCCGTGCTCGACGATGTCGAGATCGGCAAGTACCACGACTATCCCGACACCTACAAGTAAAGAGGCCGGGCGTTGACCGTGTCTGCAATCACCTCCGTGGCGCCCCAGGCGCCCTTCGACCCCGAGGCGCTGGCGCGCATGGCCAACGCCCTGTTCTCCGCCGCACCGGGATCGGCTCCTGCCCTGCCCGGCCTGCCTGCTGGCGTGCAGGCGCCCGTGAACGTGGCGCCCCCGGGCTCGCCGCTGGCCAGCCCCGCAGGCCTGGGCCCCGGCGTGCCGGGCACGCCCATCCCGCAGGGCCTGGCGCCGGGCAGCAACCTGCTGCCGGCCTCGCCCGCGCCGCTGGCCTCGCTGGCCCACCGCGCGCCCGCGCTGCTGCCCCATGCCCAGGCCGGCAACGGCGTGCCCGACCATGTCGTGAGCGCCCTGCCCGCCTACGAGCCGCGCCTGGGATCGCAGGTGCTGGGCGTGCCCCAGCGCCGGGGCGATCCGCTGGATGCGCTGGCCGCGCTCCCGTTCACGGCACCTGCTGCACCTGCGGCACCCGCCGTGCCGCGCATCGGCGTGCCCACAGAAGGGCCCGGCATTGCGTCCACCGTGCCTTCGGCCGAGCCGCGCTTTTACTTTGTCGATCCCGTGGTACTGCCCGCCGGCTACACCACGCCGGCCCATCCGCTGCAGCACCAGCAGGCTTCGCACGGGGCAAGGCATGGAGCGGCCGGCGTGCAGGCGCCCTTCGACGTGCATGCCGTGCGCCGGGACTTTCCCATCCTGTCCGAGCACGTCAACGGCCGGCCCCTGGCCTGGCTGGACAACGCGGCCACCACGCACAAGCCGCGCGCGGTGATAGAGCGCATCCGCCATTTCTACGAGCACGAGAACTCCAACATCCACCGCGCGGCGCATGAACTGGCCGCACGCGCCACCGACGCCTACGAGGGCGCGCGCGAGCGCGTGCGCCGCTTCATCAACGCGCCCGACGTGAACGAGGTCATCTTCGTGCGCGGCACCACCGAGGCCATCAACCTGGTGGCCAAGAGCTGGGGCTGGCAGCATGTGGGCGAGGGCGACGAGATCATCGTCTCCCACCTGGAGCACCACGCCAACATCGTGCCCTGGCAGCAGCTGGCGGCCGCCAAGGGCGCGAAGATCCGCGTGATCCCGGTGGACGACTCGGGCCAGGTGCTCATCGATGAATACCGCAGGCTGCTGAACCCGCGCACCAAGATCGTCTCCGTCACCCAGGTCTCCAACGCGCTGGGCACGGTCGTGCCCGTGCAGCAGATCGTGGAGCTGGCCCACCAGGCGGGCGCCCGGGCCCTGGTCGATGGCGCGCAGTCGGTCTCGCACATGGCCGTGGACGTGCAGGCCATCGGCGCGGACTTCTTCGTGTTCTCGGGCCACAAGGTCTTCGGGCCCACGGGCATCGGCGTGGTCTGGGGACGGCGCGAGGTGCTGGAGGACATGCCGCCCTGGCAGGGCGGCGGCAACATGATCGCCGACGTGACCTTCGAGAAAACCGTCTACCAGCCCCTGCCCAACACCTTCGAGGCCGGCACCGGCAACATTGCCGACGCCGTGGGCCTGGGCGCCGCCATCGACTACGTGCAGGCCCTGGGCATGGAGCGCATCGCGCGCTACGAGCACGACCTGCTGCAGTACGGCACGCAGGCGCTGGCGCCCATCCCCGGCCTGCGCCTGATCGGCACGGCGGCCGACAAGGCCAGCGTACTGTCCTTCGTGCTCAAGGGCTGGACCACGGCCGAGGTGGGCGAGGCGCTCAACGCCGAAGGCATCGCCGTGCGCACCGGCCACCACTGCGCCCAGCCCATCCTGCGGCGCTTCGGCGTGGAGACCACGGTGCGGCCCTCGCTGGCCTTCTACAACACCACCGAGGAAATCGACCGGCTGGCGGCCGTGGTGCAGGGGCTGGCGGCGCGCAGGCGGGGTTGAGCCACGGGCTCAGCCCAGGCGTCTTGCAAAGGCGTCGCCCGTGGCGGCCATGCCCAGGCGGCCGTGCCCAGGCGGCCGCCCACGTCGTTGGCGCCGCTTGCGCCCGGTGTGCCGCAGGCCGGACCCGGTGGCCATGCCGCGCCACGGCAGCGGACGGAACACGGCATTGGAGTCATGAAAAAGCATTGCCAATATCAGAATGATCCTATGGATTTCCATCAATCATAGGAATAGACTTTGGAGCGCGCCCATCAAACTCTCCTGCATCGTTTCCGGTTTCATTCATATGAAAAAAATCAGATATTTTCTCATTACGGCAACGCTTTGCTTTTCTGTAAGCTCCATTTATGGAGGCATATTTACCCCGGTGTCGTCCACCATCCAATTACCGGAAATCATCAACGTTCCCGCAGGAAATATCATGAATGGATCAGTGCTATGGGAATCGCCCATGGTCAAATCCACCCTCGACACAATTTCCTACAGTGTGCTTTCGGGGCCATCTTCAGAAATATGGCCCAAAATCATGAACCCCACTACGCTGGACGGCGATATCTACTCCACATCTTTGCGCGGAATAGGAGTCCGTTGGCGTGCCACATGGAAAGCCAGGAATTTCCCCAATGGCAAAACCATGTCCATCACCACTACGTCCAACAATGCAGGAGCCACGGGATGGCAAAAGGATGATGTACATGAGCAAACCATATGGATGCAACTCATCAAGACAGGCGCCGTTCAATCGGGCACTTTCAGCGTCAGCAGCTATTCATCCGCCCAGTTTGACTGCAATAGCCTTTGCAATAACTGGCTCGTGAAGGCGACCGGCAGCACCGTGGTGCGCACAGGCGCCAGTTGCCGGGTGAAGACGAGCAACATCGCCGTGAACCTGCAGCGAATCAACAGGTCACTGTTCAACGGGATAGGCGCTACCTCCGCGCCCCAGCCATTCGATCTGGAATTGATCTGCACCGGGGGCGAAGCCAATTCCACCCTGCGCCCGTTCGTCACGCTCACGGATGCCAACGATGCCGCCAACCGCTCCGATGTGCTGACGGTGACCGGAGGGGCTGCCGGCATCGGCATCCAGATCCGCAGCAGCGACAAGGTCATCAGCTACGGCGAGGACTCCGCCAACTTCGGCAATCCCAACCAGTGGCAGGCGGGCACCATCACCCCAGACACCAGAAACCACGTGATTCCATTGACGGCGCGCTATGTCCAGACCCAGCCCTCCGTCACCACAGGCCTGGCCAACGGACGGGCCACCTTCACGCTCAATTACCAGTGACCTGCCAGTGACCTGCCAGTGACCTGCCAGTGACACGCTGGCTGCATTGCGGCTGTGCAGGCGCTCGTGCCGATCCTGCGCTGCCGCACCCGGCTGCGCTCACTCGGCCCTGGCCCCCGACACACGCACCTGCTCGGCCGCCACGGGCATCTGCTCGCGCACGAAGCGCCAGAACGCGTCCACGCCCATGGGCTTGACGGGCAGCGAGCCTTGGTCGATGAACTGCTTTTGCACCTCGGGATTGCGCAGCGCCGTGGCCAGTGCGCCGTTCAGGCGCTCCAGCGCCGCGCGCGGCGTGCCGGCCGGGGCAACCAGGCCGTACCAGGAGTCGGTGTAGAAGCCCTTGACGCCTGCTTCCTCGAAGGTGGGCACATCGGGCAGGGCCGGCAGGCGCTGGCGTGAGGCCACGGCCAGGGCGCGCAGCTTGCCCGAGCGGATGAAGGGGATGGCGCCCGTGGTGAGCACGAAGTCCACGCGGCCCGCCATCAGGTCGGTCATGGCCGGGGCCGTGCCCTTGTAGGGGATGTGGGTGACATCCACGCCCGTGAGCTGCTTGAAGCTGGCGCCGGCCAGATGCTGGCTGGAGCCCACGCCGCCCGAGCCGTAGTTGAGCTGGCCCGGCCTGGCGCGCGCCGCCTCCAGCAGATCGTTGACCGAGCGCAGCGGCGAGGCCACGGGCACCAGCAGCACGCTGGGCGAGGTGGTGATCATGCCGATGGGCGCGAAGTCCTTGAGCGGGTCGTGGTTGAGCTTGGCGTAGAGCGCGGAGTTCAGGCCGTGCGAGGCCACGGTGGCCAGCATGATGGTGTTGCCATCGGGCCTTGCGCGGGCCGCCGCGTCGCTGCCCAGGTTGCCGCCTGCACCGGCCCGGTTGTCGATGGTGATGGGCTGGCCCAGGGCCTCGCTCATGCGCGTGGCCGCCAGCCGCGCCACGTTGTCGGAGGGGCCGCCCGCAGGCCAGCCCACGATGAGGGTGATGGGGCCTTGCGCCAGGGCCGGCAGGGCCAGGGCGCACAGGGCCAGCGCAGCCAGGCTGCGGCGCGGCAGACAGTGCATGGCGGTCGTCCTTGTGAATTCAAAGGTTGGCATGGGCATGGCCTTCAGGGCTTGCCGTCCTGCCAGGGCATTTCGGTCCAGAGCTTGCGAAAGCCGGCCTCGGTGCGCTCCAGCTCGGCCGCGTAGGCGGGCGGCGCCAGGTAGCGCAGCGGCGCGTACATGGCCTCGGCCTGCTGCCTGAACTGCGGGTCGGCCGCGATGGCGGCCACGGCATCGACCAGCTTTTTGCGCACGCCTTCGGGCAAGCCCTTGGGCGCGGCCAGGCCGCGCAGGGAGGCCAGCTCGATATCGATGCCCTGCTCCTTGAACGTAGGCACCTGGGGCGCCAGCGAGCTGCGCGCGGCCGACATCTGGCCCAGCAGGCGGATGGGAGTGCCGCCCTTCTGGTAGGCCAGCACCTCGCCCACGTTGATGGCGCCGATGGTGATCTGCTGGCCCGTGGCGGCGGCGCGCACCTCGCCCGCGCCCTTGTAGGGCACATGGGTGAGCTGCGTGCCCGTGGCCTTGGCGAACAGCAGCATGGCCAGGTGGTCGTCCGAGCCCGTGCCCGTGGTGCCCACGGTCACGGCGCCGGGGTTGGCCCGGGCGTAGGCGGCCAGGCCGGCCAGCGTGGTGATGGCGTTGCTGTTGTGGATGGCAAAGCCGCCCGGGTCGTCCACCAGGTTGCCCAGCAGGTCGTACTGGCTCCAGTGGAAGCTGCTCTTGCGCTCGATGGGGATGGTCAGCACGTTGGGCGTGTTGATGAAACCGATGGTGTAGCCGTCCGGCTTGGCCCGCGCCAGTTCGCCAAAGCCGATGCCGCCGCCCGCGCCGGGGCGGTTGAGCACGACCACGCTGCCGCCCAGCTTCTTTTCCAGATGGCGGGCCAGCAGCCGCGCCACCAGGTCGGTGCCGCCGCCGGGCCCGTAGGCCACGATCATCTCGATGTTGCGCGAGGGATAGGGGGCCTCGCCCTGAGTCTGGGTCTGAGCCTGGGCCAGGGCCGGCAGCGCCATGCAGGCGGCGGCCAGGCCTGCGCACAATGCGCGCCTTGCTTGCTGTGTCATCTTTGTCTCCTGGGTCGCCTCTTGCAGTGGTCTGAGAGGCTTTGTAGTCATGGTGAAGGAAGCGGCTAACGGGACGGGGAACGGGACGGGTCCAAGGCCCGGGCGATGCGCTCGCGCGCATGCGGCCAGACCTCGGGATTGACCAGGCGCGCGGGCCGCTGGCCGTCGGCCAGCAACTGCACGATCTGGGTGGCAGCCAGCTCGGCGTTGTTGCGCCGGGCCTCGTGCGTGACACCGGCGGTGTGGAAGGTGGCCACCACCTGGGGCAGGGCCAGCAGCGGATGGGAGGCGGGCGGCGGCTCCTGGTCCCAGACATCGAGCCCGGCGCCGGCCAGGTGGCCGCTGGCCAGGGCGGCGTGCAGGGCGGCCTCGTCATGGATACCGCCGCGCGCCGTGCTCACGAAAACGGCGCCCGGCCGCATGGCCGCAAAGGCAGCGGCGTTCATGAGCCCCAGCGTGGAGGCATCGCGCGGGCAGTGCAGGGAGACGATGTCCGCGCGCTGCAGCAGTTCGTCGAAGCCGACGGCCTCGGCCCCGCGCGCCGCCAGGCCGGCTGCGTCGTAGGCCGGGTCGCAGCCGATCACCTGCATGCCGAAGGCCCGGCCCAGGGCCGCGACGCGGCTGCCGGCCTCTCCCACGCCCACCAGGCCCAGGGTGCGGCCGCGCAGCTCGTGGCCCATGACGTCTTCCCGGCTGAAGCCCCGGGCAGGGGCCCGCAGCAGGCGGTCGGATTCGTTGATGCGGCGCAGCACGGACAGCATCAGCCCGATGGCCATCTCGGCCACCGAATCCGCGTTGCCGCCCGACTGGTTCATCACGGCCACGCCGGCCCGCGTGCAGGCCTCGATATCGATGGTGTCGCAGCCCGAGCCGCTGGAGGACACGGCCAGCAGATCGGGGCAGCGCGCCAGCAGGTCCGCCGTGGCGAACCAGTGGCGCGGCAGCTCGTCCTTGGCGGCCGTGATCTGGTAGACCCGGGCGCCGGCCAGGGCCTGCCAGGCGGCGGCATCGTCGCCCTCGCGCCGGCAGGTGATCAGCTGCACGCCAGGCGCGGCCGAGACGATGCGGTCGAAGGCCGCATCCAGCCAGTAGTCGAAGCGGACAACGCGGCGGTCCATCACAGCACCCCCTTGGCGGCCAGCGTGCGCACCACCCAGGAACGGTCGGCACGGCCTGCGGCAATGGCGGCGAGCACGTCGGCCTCGTCGCGCTGTATGGCCTCCACGCGGTCGGCAATGGCTCCGGCCTCGGCGGCGGGCACGGCCAGCAGGCCGTCGCCGTCGCCCAGCACCAGGTCGCCCGGGTGGACGACCATGCCGTCGATGCTCACGGGCACATGCAGCTCGCCGGGGCCGTCCTTGTAGGGACCACGGTGCGAGACGCCGCGCGCATACACGGGCAGGCCGTGCTGGCCGATGGTGTCGCTGTCGCGGATCAGCCCGTCGATGACGATGCCGGCCGCGCCGCGCGCCATCATCAGCGCCAGCATGATCTCGCCAATGATGGCGTTGGGCCCGGCGCCGCCCGCGTCCACCACGATCACGTCGCCGGGGCCGCAGATGTCGATGGCCTGGTGCACCATGAGGTTGTCGCCGGGCCGCGTGCGCACGGTCAGCGCACGGCCCACCAGCGGCCCCTGGCGGCGATGGAAGGGCCGCAGCGCCGAGGTGCCCGTGGTGCGGCTCATGGCGTCGCTGACATTGGCGACCGGAAAGCCGCGGTAGCGCTGCAGCAGCGCATCACCAAGGGCGGCCTCGGGCCGGGCGTGGATATGGAATCCGGGAATCTTGCTCACTGCTGTGTCTCCGTCTGTGTCTGTGTCTGTGTCTGTGTCTGTGTCGATACCGTTGTCTTGCCGCTCAGAACGCATCCCAGGCCTGCGCATGGCGCACGCAGGCCGGCGTGATCTGGTCCAGGCGCGTGGCGCCCAGCATGGCCATGTCGCGCAGCACCTCCTCGCGCAGCAGGGCCATGGCGTGGGCCACGCCCGCCGGCCCGGCCACCGAGGCCGCGTAGTTGAAGGGCCGGCCCACGAACACGCAGCGCGCGCCCAGGGCCAGGGCCTTGAGCACATCGGTGCCCCGGCGCACGCCGCTGTCCAGCATCACGGGCAGGCCGGGCACGGCGCGCACGATGCCGGGCAGCACGCGCAGCGGTGCCACGGAGCCGTCGAGCTGGCGCCCGCCGTGGTTGGAGACGATGAGGCCGTTGGCGCCGTGATCGCGCGCCAGCACGGCGTCTGCGGCCGAAAGAATGCCCTTGACCACCAGTTGCCCCTGCCAGCGCTGGCGGATGGCAGCCAGATGCGGCCAGGCCAGGTGGGAACGGTCCGAGAAATCGCGCATCACGCTGGCCGACAGGATGGGCGCGCCCCGGTGCGCATAGTTGTTCTCGAAATGCGGCATGCCGTGGCGCCACAGGGTCTTGAGAAAGCTGCCGAACAGCCAGCGCGGATGGCTGATGCCCTGCCAGGCCAGGCCCGGCCCGGGCCGCAGCGGCGTGGAGAAACCGGCGCGCACATTGTTCTCGCGGTTGGCGGCCACGGGCGTGTCCACCGTGATCACCAGGGTCTGCACGCCGGCGGCGGCCACGCGGTCCAGCAGCGCATCGATCTGGCCCTGGTCACCCGGCAGGTAGGCCTGGAACCAAGTGTGGGGCGCGGCCGCCATCACCTCCTCCAGCCGGATCAGCGAGGAGCCGCTCATGATGGCCGGCACGCCCGCCTGCTGTGCGGCCTGGGCCAGCACCAGGTCGCCCCGGTAGGCCGACAGCGCGGCAATGCCCATGGGCGCCACGCCGAAGGGCGCTCCGTAGCGGCGCCCGAACAGCTCGAAGGAGGGGTCGCGCTGCGCCACGCCCACCAGCGCGCGCGGCACGAAGGCCAGCTCGGCAAAGGCGCGGCGGTTGTCCGCCAGCGAGGCGTTGTCCTCCACCGCCCCGCTGATGTAGGCATGGATGGGGCGCGGCAGGTGCCGCCGCGCCAGCCGCTCGAAATCATCGAGAGACAGCACCTGGCGCAGGCGGCGCGGCGGCCGGGCAGGGGCTGGTGCAGCGGCTGCGGAAGCGGTGGTGGTGGCGGTGGTGGAGGGGACGGAGTTGGCAGGCATTGCCGGCCAATGTAGAAGGGCCAACCTGCAAAGAAAAGCGAAATAAATAGGAATCGATATTTCGATTTTGGAAGAATGTCGCCATGACCCTCAAACAGCTCGAAGCCTTCTACTGGGCCGCCACCTGCCTGAACTTCAGCGTGGCCGCCGACCGCGTGCACCTGTCGGTCTCATCGCTGTCCAAGCGCATTGCGGAGCTGGAGGCCTCGCTGGGCGTGCAGCTGTTCGACCGCAGCGGCCGCGCCGCCGAACTCACGCCCCAGGGCGAGCAGTTGCTGCCGCGCATCCGCGAGCTGCTGCACGGCGCCGCCCAGCTGCGCGAGGCGGCGGGCCGCAGCGTGGGCCTGCAGGGCCGCTGCCGCATCGGCTTTGGCGAGCTCAGCGGCCTGACCTGGCTGCCCCGGCTGGTGCAGAAGGTGGCCGAGCTGCACCCCGACCTGCAGCTGGAGCCCCACACCGACATCGGCCAGGTGCTGGAGCAGCGCATCGTCGATGGCGAGCTGGACTGCGTGGTCATTGCCGGGCCATCGTCGCGCAGCAGCCTGGCCTTCGAGCAGGTCGCCCAGGTGCGCTTCGTCTGGGCCGCCAGCGACGACTTCATCGCCCGCGCCGGCACCGGCCTGCCCCGGCGCCTGGTGCGCGAGCAACTGCTGATCGCCCTGCCCACCGGCTCGGGCGCCACGCGCACGCTGGACGACTGGCTGGGCCGCCACGGCCTGGCCGTGGAGCGGCGCCTTTCCTGCAACAGCTGGGGCGCCGTGGTGGGCATGGTGGTGGACGGGCTGGGCTTCACCTACATGCCCGAGCAATGGGCCCTGGCCCTGCAGCAACGCGGCCGCCTGCGCGTGCTGGACGGCAGCGCCGAGGCCGCAAAGCACAGCGCGCTGGCCCCGCTGACCTACACCGTGCAATGGCGCCGCGACGATGCCCGGCCGCTGATCACGGAAATGCGCGAGATCATCCGCAGCGTGATCGATTTCCCGGCGCCGCGCTGTTTGAGTTGAATATCACTGATTTCAGGGATATTCAAAATGGCAATCCTGTAGTATTTGAATGAACAATCAATATCAACAATAAACAACCATCAATGCATTGATAGGGCATTGTCAATTTCAAATATCAATCGATTCAGTTCCTTCCCTATGGGAACACTCATCTTTCGCATGGATTTCTTGGCATACTGAAAATCCTTTCTCAAAGAAATTTGACAATCCTTTGCAAAAACTGCCTATGATTTAACAACTCTTTTCAATTATTCGCGACTGGAACTCCTGCGTTTCCAGTCGATTTCCATTCATGAGCACTGCGCCTGCCCATACCAGTCTCCGCAGCCCTCACGCCGAATCCTGCGGTGCGCTGGCGCTTCAACCCATTGGTTCCGGCGACGAAGCCGCTCTCCTGGCCATCTTCGCCTCCACACGCGAGCAGGAGCGCGAACAATTCGGCTGGCCCGAGGAGCAATGGAATGCCTTCATTCGCCAGCAGTTCATGGCGCAGCACACCCAGTATTCGACGGCCTACGCCAACCCCAGTTTCGATCTGGTGCTGCGCGATGGCGAGATAGCGGGCCGGCTGTATGTGGACCGCAGCCCGCAGGAAATCCGCGTGGTGGATATCGCCCTGCTTCCCAGGCACCGTCGCCAGGGCGTGGGGCGGCAGTTGCTGCAGGCTTTGACGGATGAGTCGGATGCCCTGGGCATTGACCTGGGCCTGCATGTGGAGAAGAACAACCCCATCCTCGGTCACTACCAGCGCCTGGGCTTTGCCACCGAGGCCGATCGCGGCGTGTACTGGTATATGCGCCGCGCGCCGCAGCCTGCGCGCATGCCCGGCCTTGAGGATTTCACCGGCCTGGTCGGCACCGATTTCGCGTTGCATCTCCCCGGTGCCGCGCCCGTGGCGCTGCGCCTGGAAACGGCCACGGTCACGCAGGGATTGCTGGCCTCGCGCTGCTCGCTGCGCTTCAAGGGGCCTGACATCGGCCGCCCGACCCACGACACCTACCTGCTTTCCCACGAACGCCTGGGACGCTTTGCTCTGTTCCTGGGGCCCGTCGTGGATGCGGAGCCGGGGCAAACCAGCTACCAGGCACTCATCACACGCATGAACACGTCAATCAAGGAGGAGGAGACGCCATGAGCGAGGCATACATTGGAGAAATCCGTCTTTTTGCGGGCAACTTTGCCCCCCAGAACTGGGCATTGTGCGACGGCAGGCTGGTTGCCATCAGCGAGAACGAAGCACTCTTCGTGCTGCTGGGTACCACCTATGGCGGCGATGGCGTCACCAACTTCGCACTGCCCAACCTGCAGGGCCGGCTTCCTATTGGCCAAGGCCAGTTGCCGGGCGGGAGCAACCGCATTCTGGGCCAGCAGATGGGTGTGGAAGACGTAACGCTGAACATCAACCAGTTGCCCGGGCACACCCACCAGTTCTCGGCGGCCGGCGCCGCCAGCACCAGCAAGCCACAACAGCAGGTACCGGCAGCCGTCACGGGGTTCAACCTCTACGCCCCCTCACCCGCAACGACTGCCGCCACCCTGGGACCCAGCTCGGTGCAGATCGTCGGCGGCGGGCAGCCGCACAACAACGTCATGCCCAGCCTGGTGCTGAGCTACATCATCTGCCTCTTCGGCATCTTCCCCAGCTTCGCATAGCACGGACAGGAGCACTTCATGGAACCCTTTCTCGGAGAGATCCGCGCATTCGCCTTTGGCCAGGTCCCAAGGGGCTGGCTGCTGTGCAACGGAGCGATTCTGCCGATCAGTACGAACCAGGCCTTGTTTGCGCTGCTGGGCACCAAATACGGCGGCAATGGCTCGACGAACTTCGGCCTGCCCGATCTGCGTGGTCGCACGCCCATTGGATACGGTGGCGGCGTTGTGCTCGGCTGGATCGACGGTACGGAAAACGTCACGCTGACCCCCAGCCAGATGCCCCAGCACACCCACCAGCTGCTGTCCAGCGCCGCGGTGGCCACCACCAATGTCCCCGGCGGCAATGTGATGGCAGAGGCCGCCAATGGCCTGTCTGCCTATGGCGCGCCCACCGATTCCTTCATGGCTGCCGCCGCCGTGGACATCAGCGGCGGCAGCCAGCCTCACCAGAACATGCAGCCCTCGCTGGTCATCAACTGGTGCATCGCCAGCTCCGGTATCTTCCCGCCCCGCAACTGAACAAGCCTCCCCCCAAGGAAACATCCATATGGCAGATCCCTTCTACGGCGAGGTCCGCGCATTCGGCTTCTCCTTCGCTCCTGTCAACTGGGCCTTTTGCGCAGGCCAGACCATACAGGTACAGCAGAATACAGCGCTTTTTGCGGTCATCGGAAGCCGGTTCGGCGGTAACGGAACCACCAATTTCATGCTGCCCAATCTGCAGGGCAAGGCCGCCATGGGCGCCGGCACGGGACCTGGACTGAGCTTCCGCGACATCGGTGAAACCATGGGCACAGCCACCGAAACGCTGACCCTTGCGCAGATACCGGCGCACAGCCACGGCATCAGCGCCCAGGGCGCCGGCGCCACGGCGGCCATCCCCAGCGGCAACTTGCTGGCGCAGGGCATGCAAGGCGTACCGCCCCGGGGCAGCGCCAGGCCCACCTATGCAGCGGGAGCTGCCACTTCGGCCATGGCGCCGACAGCGCTGCTGCCCGTCGGCGGCAACCAGGCCCACAGCAATATGCAACCCGTTCTGGCGCTGAATTTCTGCATCTGCCTGTCCGGCGAATTCCCCGTCAGGCCCTGACGTTCTTCCACCTCCAGCCATTGCCCGCCATGCCCACCAACCACACCCCCAGGCCCAAGTCCGCTTCACGCATGCTGTCCATGTGGTTTGCGTGGTTCATAGGGTTGGTGATGGCACTGGCGGCTCCGGCCCATGCCGCAGTGGACCCGGGCATCATCGGCTTCGGGACCGGCGCCACGCCTGGCGTCTTCTCGGATGTTGCCCCGGACTACAACGGGCTTCGCTTCACCGGCCAGTGGTCCTATTTCGCTGCAGCGGACCTGCAGACGGGCAGCCCGGGAATCATCACGTCCGGCGACGCCATCACCTCCGCCACCCTTGACGGCAACGCCATCATCAAGGCGGCCAATGGCACGGACCGCTTCAGCCTCGCACAGGTGCGCATCCATGCCTACGGCTCCATGACCCAGTTCACACTCACGGGCTATCGCGGCGGCAGCCCCGTGTCCGGTGCCAGCGTGATCGTCACCAAGACGACGGCCATGACCCAGCAATTCGTCCCTATCGATCTGAGCGCGCTGGCGGATGTGGACGAAGTACGGGTATCCAACAATGCCACGGTTGGCGAAGGCGGCAACTTCGCCTTCGACGATCTGGCCGTCGACCCCTTCCCCCCTGCCACACCCACGGCGACGGCGCTGTCGCCCACGAGCGGCCTGGCCGCTGGCGGATATCTGGTCACCATCATCGGAGCCAACTTCACCAACGTGATCGACAGCCCCATCGTGACCGCCGTGAGCTTCGGCGGCACGCCGGCGACCAGCTTCACGGTCGACAGCGCCACCCAGATCACGGCCACGGCACCGGCAGGATCGGGCACGGTGAACGTGACCGTCACGACGGCAGGCGGCACCAGCGTCACTACCGCAGCCAATCAGTTCACCTATCTGCCCGCGCCCACGGTGACATCCGTCTCGCCCAACTTTGGCCCGCAGGCTGGCGGCACCAGCGTGGTCATCACCGGCGCCAACCTGTCCGGCGCCACCGCCGTGCTATTCGGCGCGACAACCGCCAGCTATGTCGTCAACAGCGCCACCCAGATCACCGCCACCTCGCCTGCGGGTACAGGCACGGTCGATGTGCGCGTCACAACGACGGGCGGCACCAGCGCCATCAGCGGGGCCGATCAATTCAGCTACCTGGCAACGCCCACGATCACCAGCATCACGCCCACGGCAGGCCCGCAGGCGGGTGGAACGATGGTCACCATCACGGGCACGAACTTCATCGGCACCACGGGCGTGAACTTCGGCGCCTCGGCAGCGACCAGCTTCACGGTCAACAGCGCCACCAGCATCACGGCCACGGCGCCGCCCGGAACGGGCACGGTGGACATCCGCGTCAGCAACTCCGTCGGCACCAGTCCCGCCGTTGCCGCTGACCAGTTCACTTATGTGGCGGCACCGTCGGTCACCTCCATCTCGCCCACGGCAGGTCCCACCGGCGGCGGCACCACGGTCATCATCACGGGCACCGGCTTCGCCGCAGCTCCTGGCACCGGCGCCGTGCGCTTTGGCGCCACGACCGCCACCTACACCGTCAACAGCAACACCCAGATCACCGCCACCGCGCCCGCAGGCAGCGCCGGCACGGTCGATGTGACGGTGACCACGGTGGGCGGCACCAGTGCCACCAGCGCAGCCGACCAGTTCACCTATGTGCCCGCGCCCACGGTGACCTCCATCTCGCCCACCAGCGGCCCGACCAGTGGGGGCACCACGGTGACCATCACCGGCACCAACTTCTCCGGCGCCACGGCCGTGACCTTCGGCGGCACGGCCGCCAGCGGCTTTACGGTCAACAGCAACACCCAGATCACTGCCACCGCGCCTGCCCAGGCCGCGGGCACGATCGATGTGCGCGTCACCACCGTGGGCGGCACCAGCGCCACCAGTGCGGCCGACCAGTTCACCTACGTGGCCGCACCCACGGTGACTTCCGTCTCGCCCACGGCAGGGCCCGCCGCAGGAGGAACCTCGGTGGTCATCACCGGTACCAACCTCTCCGGCGCCACGGCCGTGACCTTCGGCGCCACGGCCGCCACGGGCTTCACGGTCAACAGCGCCACGCAGATCACGGCCACAGCGCCTGCAGGGTCGCCGGGCACGGTCGATGTGCGCGTCACCACGACTGGCGGCACCAGCGCCACCGGCGCGGCAGACCAGTTCACCTACGTGGCCACGCCCACGGTGACGTCCATCTCGCCCACCAGCGGCCCGCAGGCAGGCGGCACCACAGTGACCCTGACCGGCACCAACCTGGGCGGCGCCACGGCCGTGACCTTCGGCGCCACGGCCGCCACGGGCTTCACGGTCAACAGCGCCACGCAGATCACGGCCACATCGCCTGCCGGCACGGGCACGGTCGATGTGCGCATCACCACCGCGGGCGGTACAAGCGCCACCAGCGCGGCCGACCAGTTCACCTATGTGCCTGCGCCCACGGTGACGTCCATCTCGCCCACCAGCGGCCCACAAGCGGGCGGCACCACGGTGACCCTGACCGGCACCAACCTGGGCGGCGCCACGGCCGTGACCTTCGGCGCCACGGCCGCCACGGGCTTCACGGTCAACAGCGCCACGCAGATCACGGCCACCGCGCCTGCCGGCACGGGCACGGTCGATGTGCGCATCACCACCGCAGGCGGTACCAGCGCCACCAGCGCAGCCGACCAGTTCACCTATGTGCCCGCACCCACGGTGACTTCCGTCTCGCCAGCAAGCGGTTCTTCGATTGGTGGCACCACGGTCACCCTGACCGGCACGAACTTCACCGGCGCCACGGCCGTGACCTTCGGCGGCACGGCCGCCACGGGCTTCACGGTCAACAGCGCCACGCAGATCACGGCCACAGCGCCTGCAGGATCGGCGGGCACGGTCGATGTGCGCGTCACAACGACCGGCGGCACCAGCGCCACCGGCGCGGCCGACCAGTTCACCTATGTGGCCATCACGGTGACGCCCGCGACGCTGGCCGGCACGCCCAAGGTAGGCGTCTCGTTCAGCGAGACCCTGACCGCCAGCGGCGGCGCAACGCCCTACACCTTTGCAATGGCCGGCGGCAGCACGCTGCCCACAGGCCTGTCGCTGTCGCCCGCCGGGGTGATCAGCGGCACGCCCACGGCGGCCGGGGCCTTCAGCTTCACGGTGCAGGCGACCGACAGCAGCAGCATCAGCGGCCAGCGCACCTACAGTGGCAGCGTGGCTGCAGCCACAGTCGTGCTGACGCCCGCAGCTTCCACGCTGCCGGCTGCCAGGCTTAACACGGCCTATGCAGGGCAGACCTTCACTGCCAGCGGAGGCACGGCGCCCTACACCTACGCCAGCAGCGGCACGCTGCCGACCGGAATGACGTTCAACGCCAGCACCGGTGTTCTGGGCGGCACGCCCACCGCGGCGGGAAGTTTCACCTTCACCATCACGGCCACGGACTCCTCCACGGGCACGGGTGCTCCGTTCACCTCGGGCAGCACCAGCTACACCCTGGTGGTGAACTCCACCAACGCCGACCTCAGCGCCCTGGCACTGAGCAGCGGCACGCTCGCACCGGGCTTTGGCGCAGGCACCCTGGCCTACACGGCCACCGTGCCCAACACCAGCAGCACCGTCACGGTGACAGCCACCGCAGCCGATGCGGGCGCCACGATCCTGGTCAACGGCGCAGCGGCCTCCACCCCGGTGGCGCTGAATGTGGGCAGCAATACCGTGTCCATCGAAGTCACGGCGCAGGACGGCACGACCAAGAAAACCTATGTGGTGACAGTGACGCGCGAGGCCAGGCAAAGCGCCTCGGGCTCGGGTGTGGATCTGGGCATTGCCAACAGCAGCCCCACCTGCACGCTGACTGCGGCCAACTTCACCTCGCCTTCTGCCGTGGCCGGCTCGCTGGGCCCGCTGCCGGCGGCCTTCACCTACCCGCAGGCCGCCGTGGACTTCACGGCCAAGCAGTGCGCCCCCAGCAGCACGCTGACCGTGACCCTCACCTTCACGTCCCCCGTGCCCGCCAACGCGCAGCTGATGAAGTACGACGCCACCGCAACGCCCAAGTGGCAGCCCTTCACGCCCACCATCAGTGGCAATCAGGTCAGCTACACCATCGTGGACGGCGGCCTGCGCGATGACGACAAGACGGTCAATGGCGAGTTCGTCGATCCCGTCATCCTGGCCCTGCCTGGAGCCCCCGCAGGAGCGCAGAGCATCCCCACGCTGGACCGCTGGGGCCTGCTGCTGCTGTCGCTGATGGCGGGAGCCGCCGGCTTCGTGAGCATGGCGCGCAGGCAGCGTACCGGACGTTAAGACGCGTCAACAAGCAAACCCGCGCTGCTGCATGTCGGCAGCGCGGGTTTGCTTTTGGCGCTCTACAGAAAGCCCCTTGGCGCGAGACAATCGTCCCCATGACCACCGCGCCGACTCCCGTTTCCGCAGATCCCGCCGCCTCCGCCGACCCCATGCCCCAGCCGCCCGAGCAGCCCGACCTGGACGCCTGCTGCGGCAATGGCTGCGACCCCTGCATCTTCGACAGCTATGACCTGGCCATGGACGAGTACCGCCAGGCGCTGCGGGCCTGGAAGGCGCGCAACGAAACGCCGGCGGGCCAGGGATAGGAATAGGGATAGGGGTAGCGCGATCAGTCCACGCGGGCGATCAGGTCCAGCTCCACGGCCGCACCCTTGGGCAGCTGCAGCACGCCCACCGAAGTGCGCGTGTGGGCACCCACGGGGCCCAGCACCCGGGCGATGAGGTCGGAGGCGCCATCGGCCACCTCGCTTTGCTGGGTGAAATCGGGCGCCGAGCGCACATAGACGGTGATGCGTGCAACGGCGCGCACGGCATCGAGCGAGCCGGCCGCGCGCTGCACGAAGGCCAGGGCCCGCATGGCACAGATGGCGGCGGCCGTTCTGGCCGATGCCAGGTCGATCCCGGCGCCGACCGTCCCCACGTAGAGCACTTCATCGCCCACGCGGGGAATCTGCCCGCTGACGAACAGCTGCTGGCCGTCGCGCACGACGGGGCTGTAGTTGCCGCCTATCTTGATCTCGCCATCGAAGCGGTGGCCGAGCTCAAGGGCGGCCTGGGCGAAGCGTTCATCTGCTGTCATGGTCTGGTGTCCGGAGTAGGGCAAGCGCGCAGTCTAGAGCGTGTTATGCACCGGCGCCTGCAGCGGCTTCAACTGCCCGTGGACGCGTAATGCCTCACCCCCATGCGCCAGGCGCCCGAGGCCAGCCAGAGGAAGGCAAAGCCGGCCAGCGGCGAGACCCAGCCCAGCCAGGCTGGTGCGCCCAGCGGGTCGGGCTTGCCCAGCACAGCCAGCGCCGGGTAGTAGGCCACGCAGGCCAGCGGCACGGCGAAGGTCAGCAGGCGGCGAAACCACTGCGCGTACAGGGCCAGCGGGTACTGGGCGGCCTCGACGCTGCCGTAGCTCAGCACATTGGCGGCTTCCAGGCTTTCCACGGTCCAGAACGAGAGCGCACCCTGCAACACGAGGATGCCCAGGAACAGCGCCACGCCGCCCGCCACCGCGAACAGCGCCACGGCGACGGCCTGGGGCGTCCACACCACGGCGCCCTGGGCCGTGGCAAAGCCCAGCACCAGCAGGCCCTGCAGCAGGCGGCCCAGGCGGCTGATGCGCACGTCATGGCCCATGAGCTGCAGCCACACGGGGCGCGGGCGCAGCAGCAGGCGGTCGAAGGCGCCGGTGCGCAGGAACTGCGTGCCCAGCACGTCGAAGCCCCGGCCCAGCGCATCGGCCAGGGCGAACATGCAGTTCACCAGGCCATAGAACACGGCCACTTCGCCGATGCGCCAGCCCTGCACCTCGCCAAACCGGTGGAACAGCGCCCAGACGGCGATGACCTCGATGCCCGTGACCAGGAACTGGCCCAGGGTCAGCATCAGCGCCGAGGCCGGGTAGCGCGCCTGCCCGCCCAGCGAGGCCAGCGCCAGGCGCAGGAACATGGACAGCGATCCTTTGTGCTTGGCCATGGTCTTCACCCTCCCTGCACTTCGAGCCGGCGCATGGTGCGCGCCATGGCCGCGCGGCCCAGGGCCGCGATCACGGCAATCCACAACACCTGCAGCGCCAGGCAGGCCAGCATCTGCGCGCCGGCCATCTGGCCGAAATAGATGCGCGCAGGGATGTCCATCACGCCGGCCAGCGGCTGCAGCAGCAGCGCGGCCTGCCAGGCGTCGGGCATCAGCGCCAGCGGCAGCAGGTTGCCCGACAGCACGATGACCACGGGCGCGGCCAGCGTGTTGATGCCTTTTTCATTGAGCGCGGCGGCGGCGGCAACGTTCAGCAGCATGACCAGTGCCGTGGACAGCAGCAGCGCCAGCAGCATGGAGGCGGCAAAGCCCAGGCCTGCGGCCCAGCCGGCCGGCGGCTGCCAGCCCCAGGCGCCCAGCCCCATCAGCGGCAGGGCCAGCCCTGCAAACGCCACCATCAGCGCCACGCGCGGCAGCACGCGCGCGGCGATCCAGCCAGCCGAGCGCACGAACCACAGCGCATAGGCATCCACGGGCCGCAGCCGGTCATAGGCAACGGCGCCCGTGCGCACGGCCAGGGCCACGTCGGGGTCGCCGCTCCAGGGCAGCAGCGCGAACAGGCCCTGCGCCAGCCAGGTGTAGGTGATGGCGTGCTCCAGCGAAATCGGCGAGCGGGCCGATGCCGAGGCACTGCCGTAGAACG
Organism: Delftia sp. WSY_10; assembly: GCF_043104705.1. Taxonomy (NCBI): domain Bacteria; kingdom Pseudomonadati; phylum Pseudomonadota; class Betaproteobacteria; order Burkholderiales; family Comamonadaceae; genus Delftia; species Delftia sp. WSY_10. The sequence goes on from NZ_JBICKY010000012.1 coordinate 609,412, forward strand.
CCGCCAGCACCATGGTCTTGATGGCGCCCCACCAGCACTGCGTGGCAAAGCCCGCGTAGGCGGCCGTGCGGTACTGCAGCATCACCAGGAACCGCGATGCAAAGGCCGCCACATAGGGGCGCAGGAGTTCACGCAGCGTCATGCCGGCTCAGCCTTCGGCCGCTCCGTGCATGGCGTAGAAGCGGGCGATCACGGCCTCGATGGCCATGTCTTCTCCATTGCCTTCGCCATCACCACCTCCACGATCCTCGCCCTGCGCTGCCACCACCTGGGCGCGCAGCGCATCGACCGCGCAGTCGGCCAGCACGCGGCCATGGCCGATGACGATCACGCGCCGCGCCAGCGCCTCGATGTCGTGCATGTCATGCGTGGTCAGCAGCACCGTGGTGCCGCGCTCGCGGTTGGCGCGCAGCACGAACTCGCGCACGGCCAGCTTGGAGGGTGCGTCCAGGCCGATTGTGGGCTCGTCCAGGAACAGGATCTCGGGCTCGTGCAGCAGGGCCGCGGCGATCTCGGCGCGCATGCGCTGGCCCAGGGACAGCTGGCGCACGGGCTGGTCCAGCACGCGCTCCAGGTTCAGCAGCGCCACCAGCTCGTCGCGCGTGCGCCCGTAGCGTGCGGGATCGACGCGGTACAGGTCGCGCAGCAGGTTGAAGCCATCGCCCACGGGCAGGTCCCACCACAGCTGCGAGCGCTGCCCGAAGACCACGCCGATCCGGCCCACATGGCGCTGGCGGTCGGCGAAGGGGTCGCGCCCGTGCACCTCCACGCGCCCGCCATCGGGCCGCAGGATGCCCGACAGGATCTTGATGGTGGTGGACTTTCCCGCGCCGTTGGGGCCGATGAAGCCCAGCAGCTCACCACGCTCCAGTGCGAACGACACGCCATCCAGCGCCTGCACCGTGCGATGGCGCGGATGCACCAGCGCGCGCAGCGCGCCCATCACGCCGGGGTCGCGCTCATGGATGCGGTAGGTCTTGCGGAGGTCGTGGACGAGGATCTGGGGCATGGCGCTGGGCGGTGAGGTAAGCGCAGAGAGGGACACAGAGGGGGGCACAGAGGGGGCGCGATTCTACACAGGCCCGGGCTTTGCTATCCTGCGCGCAAATTCGCGGATGGAAATCCGCCTTGCCGCACGCACGCACGCACGCACGCACAAAGGAAACACAACATGGCCGCTGAAGGCAATGCAAGCCAGCTCGTAGGAATCGTCACGCTGCTGGGGGCCGCCGTGGTGGCCGTGCCGCTGTTCAAGCGGCTGGGCCTGGGCGCCGTGCTCGGCTACCTGGCCGCCGGGCTGGCCATAGGCCCCTACGGGCTGGGCCTGGTGACGGACGCGCAGACCATCCTGCACGTGGCCGAGCTGGGCGTGGTGATGTTTCTCTTCGTCATCGGGCTGGAGATGAAGCCTTCGCACCTGTGGGACCTGCGCGGCCAGATCTTCGGGCTGGGCAGCCTGCAGGTGGTGGTGTGCGCGCTGCTGCTCACGGGCGTGGGCATGGCCTTCGGCTTTCCGTGGCAGGTGGCCTTCGTGAGCGGGGCGGGCTTCGTGCTGACCTCCACGGCCATCGTCATGCAGGTGCTGGCCGAGCGTGGCGACATCCTGGCGCCGCGCGGCCAGCGCATCGTCTCCATCCTGCTGTTCGAGGACCTGCTCATCGTGCCGCTGCTGGCCGCCGTGGCCTTTCTGGCGCCGGCCGATGCGGCGCCCGTGGCCACCTCGCCCCTGTGGCAACGCGCGGGCGTGGCCCTGCTGTCGCTGGGCGCGCTGGTGGGCGCGGGCCTGTGGCTGCTGAACCCGCTGTTCCGCATCCTGGCCAAGGCCAAGGCGCGCGAGGTGATGACGGCCGCCGCGCTGCTGGTGGTGCTGGGCGCCGCCCTGCTGATGGAGATGGGCGGCCTGTCCATGGCCATGGGCGCCTTCGTGGCGGGCGTGCTGCTGTCCGAATCCTCGTTCCGCCACCAGCTGGAGGCCGATGTGGAGCCCTTCCGCGGCCTGCTGCTGGGCCTGTTCTTCCTGGGCGTGGGCATGGCGCTGAACCTGGAGGTGGTGGCGCTGAACTGGCGCATCGTGGGCATGGGCGTGGTGGCGCTGATGCTGGGCAAGGCGCTGTGCATCTACGCCGTGGCCCGCGTGGCACGCAGCAGCCATGCCGATGCGCTGGACCGCGCCATCCTCATGGCCCAGGGCGGGGAGTTCGCCTTCGTGCTGTTTGCCGAGGCGCTCAAGCTCAAGGTGCTCAGCCCCGAGGTGCATGCCAACATGACGGCCATCGTCGTGCTGTCCATGGCCATCACGCCGCTGGTGGTGGTGCTGCACAAGCGCCTGGCCGGCGCCCAGGCCGTGTCGCTGGACGGCGTGGAGGCGCCGCAGGACCTGCGCGGCAACGTGCTGGTCATCGGCTTCGGCCGCGTGGGCCAGATCGCCAGCCAGGGGCCGCTGGCGCATGGGGCCAGACTGTCCATCATCGACAACGACCCCGACGTGATCCGCAACGCCGAGCCCTACGGCTTCAAGGTCTACTTCGGCGACGGCGCGCGCGCCGACATCCTGCATGCGGCCGGCGCCAGCCATGCCAGCGCCATCCTGGTCTGCGTGGACAGCAAGGCCGCCGCCACGCGCATCGTGGAGAACGTGCGCCACGAATGCCCGCACGCCCGCCTCATCGTGCGCGCCTATGACCGCGAGCACGCGCTGGAGCTCATCCAGAAGGACGCCGACCATGTCGTGCGCGAGAGCTTCGAGTCCGCCCTGCTCATGGGCCGCCACGCCGTGCTGGCCCTGGGCGCCACCGAGGACGAGGCCCGGACGCTGGAGTCCGAAGTGCGCGGCCGCGACACCGAGCGCTTTGCGCTGGAGACCGCCGGCGGCAACTTTGCGGGGCGCGCACTGCTGCTGGGCAACATCGAGCGCATCGATCCGCCCCGGCACGACAAGCCCACCGCCAGGGACTGAGCGCGAACGGGCCGCAGGGGCCGCAGGCCCCGCTCAATGCCGCTGGTTGATCTGTATGAGATTGCCGCAGGTGTCGTCGAACACCGCAATCGTGACCGGCCCCAGATGCGTCGGCGGCCTGGTGAAGCGCACGCCGGCCGCGCTCAGGCGCTCGTACTCGGCCTGCACGTCGTCCACGCCGAAGAAGGTGGCCGGCACGCCGTCGGCATGCAGGGCGGTCTTGAACGGCCTGGCGGCCGGGTGCATGTCGGGTTCGAGCAGCAGCTCCACGCCATCGGCGTCGCCGGGCGAGGTCAGGGTGAGCCAGCGCGCATCACCGCCCATGGGAATGTCGTGCTTGAGGACGAAGCCGAGCACGTCGCGGTAGAAGGCCAGGGCCTTGTCCTGGTCGTCGACGAGCACGCTGGTGATGACGATCTTCATGGAATGCTCCTTGTGTCGCTGCGCAGGGCACGCACCGGGTACAAACCTGCCACCACCGGCATGCCGCTATTTCAGCATGAAGGTGACGGGCACGCGCGTCCACATGCTGTCCGGCACGCCGTCGCGCGTGCCGGGGACAAAGCGCCACGTCCGCACGGCGTCCAGCGCCTCCTGGTCGAGCAGAGGATAGCCGCTGCTGTCTGCCACATCCACGGCCAGTGCCTTTCCGCTGGCGCCCACCAGAACCCGCAGCACCACCTTGCCTTCCTGCTCCAGCCGCCTGGCTTCCTTGGGATAGGCCGGCATCTTGTTCTCGCTGGCCTGCCTGTCAGGCACAGGCTGCACCACGCCTGCCGCAGCCGGGCCGCCGGCCAGCAGGCCCAGGGTCAATGCAAGGATGGCGCAGCGCATGCGGGGCATTCGGAAGGCTCCTGGATGAGGGCGGGATGGGGGACTGGATGGGGATGGGATGGCAGTCGCGGACTGGTGCGGCCCCGGATCATCGCATGCCCTCCACCCGCCACCAGCGCGGCAGCAGCGCCTGCACCTCGCCGCGCCGATAGCGGTCGTCGATGAGAAAGACCACGCCGCGGTCGCGCTCGCTGCGGATGACGCGGCCTGCGGCCTGGACCACCTTGCGCAGGCCTGGGTAGAGGTAGCTGTAGTCATAGCCCTTGTCCGCGCCGAACTGGCGGTCCATGGCGCGCTTCATCTCTTCGTTCACGGGATTGACCTGGGGCAGGCCCAGCGTGGCCACGAAGGCGCCGATGAGGCGCTCGCCGGGCAGATCCACGCCCTCGGAGAACGCCCCGCCCAACACGGCAAAGCCCACGCCCTGACCGGCTTCGGTGAAGCGGGCCAGGAAGGCCGCGCGGCCCTCTTCGTCCATGGACGGGGTCTGCAGCCAGACCGGCAGATCGGGATGGGCGCGCTGCAGGCATTCGGCCACGCGCTGCAGGTAGTCGAAGCTGCTGAAAAAGCACAGGTAATTGCCGGGCCGGCGCGCGTACTGCGCGGCCACGAGGTCGGCGATGGGCCGCAGCGAACGGTCGCGGTCCCGGTAGCGCGTGGAGATGTGGCCGGCCACCTGCACATCGAGCTGTTCGGCCTGGAAGGGCGAGTCGGCCTCCAGCCAGTGCGTGCCTTCGGGCAGGCCCAGGATGTCGCGGTAGAAGTGCGGCGGGCTCAGCGTGCCCGAGAACAGCACCGAGGCATGGGCCGCCGCATGGCGTGCCGCCAGGTGGGGCGCGGGCACCACGCAGCGTATGCACAGCGTGGAGGCCGGCGTGCGACGGGGACGTGAGCGCCCGGGCAGCAGGTGGACATCGAACAGCGCATGGCCGCCGAACTGCTCGGCCAGCGCCATGAACTGCAGCGCCTCCCAGTAAAAATCCAGCACGGGGTCGCCAGGCAGCATGGGGCTGTCGGCATTGGCGTCGGCGATGGCGGCCACGGCGCGCTGCACGGCGCCCAGCAGGCCTGCGGGCACTTCCTCATGGGCCTGGTAGCTGGCGGTCTGCTCCCTGTTCAGCGCGCTCCAGCTGCGGCTGAGCCGGTCCAGCGCCTTGCGCACGGCACCGGTGGCCGACTTGCGGGCGGCGGCCAGTGCGAACTGCGACAGCTCGGCCGTGTACATGCGGCGCGCGCGCTCGAGCAGGTTGTGGGCTTCGTCCACCAGCACGCCCACCTTCCATTGCTGGGCCTGGGTGAGCGCGTACAGCATGGCGGCGCTGTCGTAGAAGTAGTGGTAGTCGGCCACGACCACATCGCTCCAGCGCACCAGTTCCTGGGCCAGGTAGTAGGGGCAGATGTCATGCGCCAGGGCGACGGCACGCACGGCAGGCGGGTCCCAGGGCGCCTGCTGCAGCGCGGCGGCGCGCGCGGCGGGCAGCCGGTCGAAGAAGCCGCGCGCCAGCGGGCAGGAGTCGCCGTGGCAGGCCTTGTCGGGGTGCTCGCAGGCCTTGTCGCGCGCCAGGATGGCGAGCACGCGCAACCTTGCGGGTGGTGCGGGTGGTGCGGGTGGCGAGGGCAGCGGTTGCGGCGCAGCCGGTTCCTGCGGCGGTGGCTGGTGCTGCTCGGCGATCTGCCGGTTCACGCTGGCCAGCGCCTGCAGCGCCAGGCCATGGCCCGTGCCCTTGGCCGTGAGGAAGAACAGCCGGTCCAGGCCCTGGTCCGGCATAGCCTTGAGCATGGGGAAGATGGTGCCCAGCGTCTTGCCGATGCCCGTGGGCGCCTGCGCCATCAGGCACTGGCCACCCTGCTGCGCGCGCGCCACGCGGTAGACGGCCACGGCCAGCTCGCGCTGGCCCGCGCGAAAGCCCTGCATGGGAAAGCGCAGCGCGGCCAGCGCCGCCTCGCGCGCCGTGCGGTGGGCGGCCTCGCTGCGCGCCCAGTCCAGGAACAGCGCGCATTGCTGCTCGAAGAAGGCGCGCAGCGTGGCCGCGTCTTCCTCCTGCACCAGCACGGTTTCCTCCGAGTTGCCCACGTTGAAATACACCAGGGCCACGCGCAGCCGCTGCAGGCCGCGCGCCTGGCACAGCAGATGGGCATAGATGCGCGCCTGGGCCCAGTGCAGGGCGCGGTGATGGGCGCGCACGCCCTCGATCTGGCCGCGGTAGGTCTTGATTTCCTCCAGCTGGCCGGCCTGGGCATCGAAGCCGTCGGCACGGCCGCGCACGCGCAGGTCGCCGTACTCACCGGCCAGGCTGATCTCGGTCTCGTAGTCCTTGCCCCTGCGCGACTGCACCAGGCTGTGGCCGGCCATGCCCTCCAGTGCGCTGGGCGCGGGCGTGAAGCGCAGGTCCAGGTCGCCCGCGCGCGCCGTGAACTCGCACAGCGCGCGCACGGCCACGGTGTAGCTCACGCGGCCTCTCCCAGCGGCTGGCCGCGCCACTGGACATGGCACACGCGCACGGGAATGCCGTGCTCGGCACAGTACTGCAGCCAGCGGATCTGGTTGTCCTGCAGCTTGTCGCCGGGGGCCTTGGCCTCGACCAGTTCGTAGCGGCGCTCGGCCGGCCAGAAACGCACCAGATCGGGAAAGCCCGTGCGGTTGGCCTGCACGTCGCGCAGCAGCCGCGCAAAGAACAGCTTGAGGTGGGCGGCCGGAATGCAGTCCAGCGCCAGCGCCAGCAGCGGCGCGCTCAGCGTGCCCCAGAACACGAAGGGCGACTGCAGGCCCTGCTTGTCGGCATGGCGCTGCACGATGACCTCGCGCCAGCTGCCATCGTCCAGATGCGCCAGGCATTCCTCGAACAAGGCTGCGCGGCGCTGCACGAAGTCGGGCGCGGACAGGTCGGCCGGGCCGCTCTGGAACGGGTGGAAGAAAGCGCCCGGCAGCGGCGCGAAGATGGCCGGCCAGCACAGCAGGCCGAACAGCGAGTTGATGAGCGCGTTCTCCACGTAGAACACGGGCGCGGCGTCACTGTGCCAGTGGTCACGCAGCACGTACTCGACGGAGCTGGGCCGCGCCGGCAGGTCCAGCTCCACGTCCATGCGCATCTGCGCCACCACGGGCGCCAGCGCCGCCGCACGCCCGCGTGCGCCCTGCCCCAGGCTGCGGCGCAGGCGCGGCAGCATGCGCGCCACGCGCTGCAGCTCCTCGTCGCTCTCGGGCTGGGCCTGGGCGGCCTGGGCCAGCGCCATGGCATCGGCAAAGCGCTCCATGCGCTCGTACACACGCATGCGCCGGTGGCGGGCGCCGGGGTAGCGGCTTTGCGCATAGGCCTGCTCGGCACGCTCCCAGTCCTGCATGCGCTCGCAGGCCTGGCCTATGCGCAGCAGCACCTTGGCGCGGCGCTGCTCCAGCCAGGCATTGCCGCTGGCGCAGCCGGCCACCTGCTGCAGCAGCGCATCGATCTCCACGCCCTCATCCAGCGCCGCGCGGCAGGCCTGCAGGGCCAGGTAGCCATCGACATCGGCACGCGACTGGAAGGCCCGCGACGCCGCATCGAAGGCCACGGCCTCGTAGCGGAACACGCCCAGGTCGGCCAGCACGAATTCCGACCAGTCCTGGTAGAGATTGCCGAAGAACATCAGCCGAAAGCGCTCGCACAGCGCACCCACCATCACGCGCCAGGCGGCTTCGCCGGCTCCGACGCCCTGGGGCTGCCACTGCGCATAGGGCCTGGGCGCCTCGTGCAGGGGCTGCAGGGCCTGCAAAAGCTCGGCCTTGCGCAGGCCTGAGTGAACGGGTGAGCCTGCGAACAGCTGCAGCAGCTCGGGCTTGGTGTGCAGCGCAAACAGCTCCTCCAGCGCCATGGGGTGGTCCGCGTCCAGCCAGCCCAGCTCCAGCAGGGGCGCGGCCGCGTCGGCAATGGCGGGAATCTCTTCGTACACCAGCTTGCCGGCCCGAAACCAGGGCCCGCGCCGCATCAGCAAACGCACCATCAGCGCCTGCGAGGGCTGGGGCAGCTGCGTGAAACGGGTGAGGAATGCCTGCTCGGGCGCGTCCAGCAGATCGCCGTAACGCTGGCCAATCCAGTCCAGCGCGCGCTGGAAGTTGTGCAGGTAGTAGAAGCGGTGGGGAGGGAGCATGGGCCTGGCAGATCGGGCAGCCAGGCCGCTCGAAAACTGTATCTTTATACAGTCATCATAGCAAAACAGGAGTGACCACTTCGGAGGGAAGCGCGCTTGTCTGCAGGCTGGCGCAAGCCCAGAATTGCATCTGTTTTGATGACACAGGGCCCGCCATGCGGATCACCGTGACGATCGACGATGCCTTGTACGAAGAAGCCCTGAAGATGTTGGAGCCAGGCATGGACGAGGCAGATCTGTTCCAACAGGTCCTCAGAACTTTCGTGAGGGTGCAGGCAGCCAAACGCCTCGCAGCACTTGGCGGCAGGGCAACCGATATGCCGGACTCCCAGGAGATTGCGTGTCGCTGGCCCTCGCCTACAGACTAGCTTTCCACCAAAGGCAGCACGATGCGCAACGCATGGCAGCATGCGTATTGACCACTCCCTGCCAGAAGGACCAGGGCATGGCGGCGATACGGCCACACGCTGCCCTGGAACCCGCTCTCAGATCACTTACGGATTGGCTATCACCTCGTCAGCATCCGACCAATAGCTGATCAGGCGTGTATAGACAAAGCCGGCGGCAGGCTTGTTGGGATCACTGATGCTGAACAACACCACCTTGCCTGCGTCACGGGAGTCATAGTTGGCCGAGTAATCCGACCAGAAGGTTGGCAGGCTGAATACGGTCTGGCCCGTACTCTTGTCCGTTGCCCGGACTGCGTGGCCGATGCTGCCGTTCTTGGAAATGCTTTCGATCACCAGTCGATACCAGCGCAGTTCCTCGAGCTTGGCCTCGCCGATGGCACCACGCGGATATTGAGCGGACGGACGATGGTGCGAGTCACCGTTGTCCTTGGTGTTGGTGATCTCAATTTCCTCAAGCGCCACGCTGCCTGGCGAATAGCCCCAATTGCCCGCAATGACAGCACCGCCACGGTTGTCACCCGCCACACTGTATGAGCCTTTGTGCCTGGCAATGATGCCCATGTGGCAAGCGGCCAGATAGCCATCGCTGAAGCGCACATCCATCACGATGGTGTGGCGGTTGTTGGCAGGGTTGTAGTTGGCAGGACGCCCCGTGTTGTCGAACACGAGCGCATGCGGATTGATATGCCGCGAATCGTAAACAAGAGGGAAACCCGTCGTGCTTTTGTACTGCTGGATGTTGTCCGGCGGCATGTACTGATCCGAGACGAGAACCTTGGAAACTTGAGCCATGGAGGCCTCCTATTCAATGGATGGAGTCGAAGGCGCTCGGCGGCACTCGGGTGGGGGGTTCGCTTGGACCCTCAGGGAATTCAACGTGCCGCAACGCGGGCACTTGATGTTCAGTAGCTGAAAGACGCCCATGGCGAGCTTTCGATTGCAGTTCGCGCATCTCACTTCCTGCTCCATGCGCTGCCTCACTGCAATGGTTGAAACAACATGCCGTCGGACACCAGAAATGGCAACGTACCGCCGCTGAGAAGGACGGCGTTGAAGCCGACAGGAGAGCAACTGGCAAAACAAAACATGAGGCCTCGACACAGTGGATTTCAGGAAGTCCGCCGTATGGCTTGGGCGGACTTTTATTGTGCTGGCGCGAAACCTGTAGGTAAAACTGTGCCGGACGTGGCTGCACCGCTTACGTCGAGCAAGCCTGTGGTCGCGAGACAGGCGCCTGCACGCGCTGGCCCAGCGGTTTGGCATTGCCTGCCGGAGCGTCCTGCCGTAGGGCCGGTTTCCCTGCTTCTCGAAGGGCTGGCCCGGCGCACGGCGCTCGCGCGGGTTCGAACAAGCGCGCGACACGCGCTAGAAATCCGGCCTGCGCATCCTCGACAAGGCGTCCTGCCGATTGGCGGCTCCCAGCTTGCGGTAGATGTTTTCCAGGTGCCGCTTCACCGTACCTGCACGCAGCTCCAGCATGGTGGCGATTTCTGCGTTGGTGTTGCCGTTGGCGACCCATTGCAGCACTTCACGTTCGCGCGGGCTCAGCACGTCGGCAGCCGGCGAGCCCGGTGAGAGCGCCTGCCATGCCGCCTGGCTGATTCGCTGCTGCTGGCTCAGGCGCCGCCACTGCGCCTGCGCATGCGGCCCCAGCAAGGTCAGCGCCATGCGCTCCGCCGCGGTGTAGCCGCGCGAGGCGCGTGTGACATTGAGGGTCAGCATCGCTCCGTGGCCCAGTTCCACGTCCAGCGCGAGTCCGTCCTGCTGGCCCACCTGGGAGTAGGCCTGGGCATAGAGCGCCGTCCTCTGCCATTGCCCGCGAGTCAGCAGGTCGGAAATGCTGGCGGCCTGCGTCTGGCGCTGCCGATACAAGGGATTGTCGGCCAGATGCCGGTGCACCGCAGCGTTGACTTCGGAGGAAATGGCCCGCACCGGATCGTAGGCCGTGCAGCCACGGACTTCCGCAATGCCGGAGAAATCCACCACCCGAATGTCACCCGGCACCACCAGGCGCAGCGCGTGCAGCAAATGCGTGGCCAGCGCGTGCAGATCGGGCGCGCCGTGCACCGCGAGGATGGCCTGATTGAGTTGCCCCAGTTGCTGCGTTGACAGGGTCATGTCGCGAAATCCAATGGCGTGCTCGAGGTGCTGGCGATAGGTGGGCCGGCTGAGGCCGCATTTTCAGGCCTGCGATGTGCCGCCGGCACATTTTCACGATCTTCGCAGAAAGCTAAGGTCACGCGGTCCGCAACAACAGCGCGCGGGTCTGCCCGGGACACGCAGCGCAACGGGAGGAACCGTGCACGCTTTTCTTCACAGACCCCTTCGACGCCTCCGGCTTCTGGCAGTGCCTGGCGCGCTGTGCAGCCTGCTGGCACTCAATGGCCAGGCCGCGACCATCGTGGTCAATACCACGGACAACACGCCCGGTGCAGCGGACTGCAGCCTGAATGAGGCATTGACCAGTGCCCAGATGGATGACGGCAGTTGGGGCAACGGCGCATGCATATCGGGCAATGGCGCGGACACCATCGTATTCGACCCGGCCGTCTTTCCGGCAGGCAGCCTCACCGCCATTGCATTGGCAGGCCATTCCATCGACCTCAACTTCAGCACCTCGGACATCACGATCGACGGGGACCAGCGGGTGGCGCTCGATGGGGGCAATGCCTCCCGCCTGGTGTCGGCCCAGGGCAGCGGTGTCCAGCTCACGCTGCGCGGCCTGACACTGCGCGGCGGGCAGACTGCCGCCGGTGAAGACGGCGGCGCCATCTACCTGGACAACGGCGTCACCCTGCGCCTGGAGCGCAGCGTGGTGCAGGACAGCACGGCCGGCATCAACGGCGGGGGACTGTACAGCCGCGACAGCACGGTGACCATCGTGGACAGTGTGTTCAGCGGCAACCAGGCAGGGGGACAGGGCGGTGCCATCTACAGCACGGGCAGCGGCTCGCTGACGGTGGAGCGCAGCCGCCTGTCCGGCAACACGGCCCGCACGCTGGGCGGGGGCCTGCGCAGCGGGGTGCCGACCACCATGACCGACAGCACCGTCACCGGCAACGTGCTGGTGTCTCCGGGCTCGGGTGCCGGCGTCTCGTTCACGCTCACCCGCCCCCGCACACTCCACGGCAACCAGATCACGAACAACGCGCCCGGCAACAACTGTGGCGGCGAAACGTTCACGGGGACGGGCAACCGCTACTGGCCGGCCAGCGATACCAGTTGCCCGGCGGCGGCAGGTGCCATCGCCAAAGCGCCGCAGGCCATCACCTTCACCACGGCACCACCGGTCGGCGCACGGGTGGGGGATACCTATGACGTGGCCGCCGTCGGAGGCGCCTCGGGAAACCCCGTCATGTTCGCCGTGGATGCATTGACCGCGGCGATCTGCAGCGCCTCCGGCAGCACCATCCGCTTCCAGGCCGCAGGGACATGCACGATCAACGCCAGCCAGCTCGGCGATGTGGACCATGACGCGGCTCCGCAGGCGGTGCAGATGGCGGCGGTGGGACAGGGCCCCTCCCGTGTCACGCTGACCTCCAGCGCCAATCCCTCGCGCTCCGGGCAGTCGCTGTCCTTCTCCGTGGTGGTCGCACCCGATGTCTCCCTGGGCACCGCCGCCGTCCCCACGGGAACGGTCGAAATCCTGGCTGGCGGCCTATCGCTGGGCACGGCGGGTTTGTCCAATGCCAGGGCCATCATCGCCACCACCCAACTGACGGTGGCCGGCCCGCATGCCATCGTGGCCCGGTACGGCGGCGATGCGAACTATCTCGCCGCGGACAGCGGCGCATGGACCCAGACCGTGGAGCCCGCAGCTCCGGCCCCGGCCGCAACCACCCCCGTGCCCGCGCTGGGCCCCTGGGGAGTGCTGCTGTGCGCCGTGCTGACGGGATGGGCAGGACTGCGGCTGCGCCGCGTGCACGGCACCTGATGCGGCACCTGATGCCACCGCCTGCCCGCAGGCCTCAGGCCGAATGCATCCAGCGCTGGTGCAGCCACCGAGCCGCATGGTCCAGCGCATAGCCCAGGGCGCCGATCAGCACCACGGCAGCCATCAGCTCCGAATACGCCAGGCGGTCGCGCGTGTCGAGGATGAAGTAGCCCAGGCCGGCCGACACGCCCAGCATTTCCGCGGGCACCAGCACGATCCAGATGATGCCGATGGCCAGGCGCACGCCCGTGAGGATCTGGGCCGTGATGCCGGGCAGCACCACGCGCAGCACGGTCTCGGTGCGCGTGGCCGACAGGCTGCGCGCCAGCAGCAGCCAGTTGCGGTCCAGCTGGGCCACGCCGGCCGCCGTGCTCAGCAGGATGGGCCAGACGGCGGCGAAGGCCAGCAGGAAGTACACGGGCGCGTCGCCCACGCCCAGCACCATCACGGCAATGGGCATCCACGACAGCGGCGAGATCATGCGCAGGAACTGGAACACGGGCGAGAACGCCTGCGAGAACCCGCGCGACAGGCCCACCAGCACGCCCAGCGGCACGCCGACCACAAAGGCCAGCAGCAGGCCCACGGCCACGCGCTGCAGGCTCAGCAGGGTGTGCATCCAGATGTCGGCGCCCGTCAGCAGCTGGCCCAGCGCCTGCAGCGAAGGCCAGGGCGCGAAGGCCGCAGCCACGGGCGTGCTGCGCGCCAGCAGCGCGCCGCCCACCCACCACAGGGCCAGGACCAGGGCCGCGCCCAGCAGCGGCAATCCAATACGTCGCAACACCTGGATCACACCACGATGGTTTCGCGGCGCGAGAAATCGGCCGGAACGCCGAAGACCTGCGGGCCGCCCACGGCCTGGATGGCCTTGCGCACGAAGCGGTCGTCCACCAGGTCGGTGGCCGCGAACCTGGGCTCCAGCTTGTCGAGGAAGCGCGTGTCGCCCTCGACCTTGGTGGCCTTGATGGCGCGCACCAGCTGCTCGGTGTACGAGGGATAGGGATAGGGCTGGAAGTCGATGCGCCGCTGGTGCCAGCCCTTGTTGACGACCACGCCGCTGGCCTCGTAGCTGGCGTAGTCGGTGGCGGCCAGCACCTTGGACAGCGTCTGCTGCGGATGCGGCGTGTAGCGGCGCTCGCCGGTGCTCGACAGCAGGCGCGCGGCGGCCAGGCGGTTGTCGCGCGTCCACAGCTGGGCCTTGACCACGGCATTGGTCACGCGCTGGGCCCATTCGGGCTTGTCGGCGATATCGCGCTCGGCCAGGAAGGTGACGCAGCAGGCGTGGTCCTTCCAGACATCGCCCGAGAAGCGCAGCATCTTGCCCACGCCCGCGATCTCGGCGGCGGCATTGAAGGGCTCGGCCACGATGAAGCCAGCAATCGACTTGCCGGCCAGGGCCGAGACCATTTCGGCCGGTGCCAGCACGACGAGGTTGACCTCGTTGGCCGCAATGGCGCCGCCGCGCGCCCGCGTCACGGCCGTGAGGCCGGCCTTGCGCAGCACGTCCTGCAGCAGGATGTTGTGGATGGAGTACCAGAACGGGATCGCAACGGTCTTGCCGCCCAGGTCCTGCACCTTCTGGATCTCGGGCAGCACGGTCAGGCCCGAGCCGTTGACGTGGTTCCAGGCCACGATCTTGGCGGGGAACTTGGCGCCGTAGCGCACCCACAGCGTGGAGGGCGTGAGCAGGTGGATGACGTTGACCTGGCCCGAGACGAAGGCCTCGACGATCTGGGCCCAGGAGCGGAACAGGCGCGGCGCCTCGGCCTTGAGGCCTTCGGCCTCGAACAGGCCGTTGCCGTGGGCCACCAGCAGCGGCGTGGCGTCGGTGATGGGCAGGTAGCCGATCTTCACGGGCTGGTCATCGCCCTTGAAGGCCTGGGCGCGCGCATCGCCTGCGGCCAGCAGCGGCGCGGCCACCGAGGCCGTGGCCAGCGCGCCCAGGCGCAGCATGTCGCGCCGCGTGAGGCCGCAGCCGCAGTCCGACGAAGCGCAGATGTGGGTGTAGGAAGGGTGGTCCTGGAAGCTCATGCGAAAGACCTTTCAGAAGAGCATGGTTGAAGTCGAAGAGATGGCGGATCTGCAGGCGGATCGGCAGGCGGGCAGGCAGGCAGGCGAGCCGGATCAGGCCTGGGCCGCATGGCGCACGCCGTGCAGGGCCGAGAGGATGTCCAGCCGCAGCGCGGTCACGGCGGCGGCCTGGTCCTCGCGCGGGCGCGCTATGTCCACGCGCCATTCGCGCACGATGTGGCCGGGCCGCCCGCCCATCAGCAGGATGCGGTCGCCCACGAGGATGGCCTCGTCGATGTCATGCGTGACCAGCAGCGCCGCCGTGTGCCAGCGGTGGACCACGTCCACCATCAGCTCCTGCATCTCGGCGCGCGTGATGGCGTCCAGGGCCGAGAACGGCTCGTCGGCCAGCAGCAGCTGCGGCTCGCGCGCCAGGGCGCGCGCCAGGGCCACGCGCTGGGCCATGCCGCCCGACAGCTGCGAGGGATAGAGCGCGCCGCTGCCGCCCAGGCCCACGGCCTGCAGCGCCTGCTCCACGCGCTGGCGGCGGGCCTCGGCCTCCAGCTTCGGCTGGCGCTCGAAGTCCAGGCCGAAGCCCACGTTGCGCCGCGCGTCCAGCCAGGGCAGCAGGCTGGGCTGCTGGAACACGAAGCCCGCGCGCGGGTGCGGCGCGGTCAGCGGCTGGCCGAGGAACTGGAGCTCGCCCCGGCTCCAGGCGCCGCCGTCCGGCGATTCGAGGCCGCCGAGCACGCGCAGCAGCGAGGACTTGCCGCAGCCGCTGCCGCCGAGCAGGCAGACGATCTCGCGCGGGGCAATGCTCAGGGAGATGTCCTCGAACACGGCCTTGCCGGGCGCATAGCCAAAGCCCGCGCCGCGTGCCTGCAGCACGGGCGCGGGAGCGTCAGGGGAGAAAGCTTCCGTCTGGGTCATGAACTGGTGGTTGCCAGGGCCGCGCCAGCCAGCGCGCCCTGTAGCTGCGTGACGCTGGGCGTCACGATGGGGATGAAGGCCGCCTCGCGCCAACGGCGCGCAAATCCCAGCGGCTGGTCGCGATGATAAGCGCGCCCGCCGCTGGCGTGCAGCTCCAGCTGCAGGGACTGCTGCACGATGTCGTTCAATTCCAGGCGCAGGCGGAACAGGGCTTGAGGTCGGTCAAGAAAACGCCCGTCGGACAGGCCCGCATGCAGCGTGGCCGTGGCCAGTTCCAGCGCGTGGCGCTGCTGCTGCAGCGGGCCGCCCAGCACATCGCGCCCGGCGCCGGCACGGGCCGAGGCCGCCGCCAGCGAGGCGCGCGCCAGCCCGATGCACAGCCCCAGCTGCAGGCCCATGAAGGCGGGCCGCACGCGTGGCAGGAAATGGTTGGCGTCGGCATGGATCACATCGGCCGGACCGATCTGCAGCCCCTCGATGGACAGCGCCGCCGTATGGCTGCCGCGCAGCGCGATCAGGTCCAGGTCGGCGCTGCGCTGCAGGCCCGCCGCATCGCCGGGCAGCGCGGCCACGAAGGGCTTTGCACCGTCGCTGCGCGAGACGGCAACGGCCACCACGAAGCGACCCGGCGGCACCAGGTTGGTGGCCCAGGGCACGCGCCCGCGCAGTGCAAGGCCGTCGGCGTTGCCGGAGCCGACGGGCGTGGCCTCGACCTGCAGGGCCTCGATGCCGCCCAGGTACTTCATGGCGTTGGACAGGCCCGTGGCGCCCGCCTGCGTGCCCTGCAGCAGGCCCGGCAGCCAGCGCTGGCGCAGCGCCGCGTTGGGCGACTGCAGCAGGTATTCGACAAAGGCGCGCTGCGCCCAGAACACGAAGCCCGCCGTCAGCGAATGCCCGGCCACACCGGCAATGGCCTCCAGCGCATCGCCCAGGCTGCCGCCCTGCCCGCCCTCGGCCACGGGCACGCCCAGGCCGAACAGGCCGTGCTGCGCCAGCCGGGGCAGCACTTCGTGCGCATGCGCAGGGCCTTCGTCCAGGGAGTCGGCATGGGCGTCCAGCCACTGCCGCAGCGAATCAGCCAGCATGTGCGCTCTCCTGCGGTTGTCGGAACTGTTCGGGCAGATAGGGCTGCAGCTGCGAGTTGACGGGGCTTTGGGCCAGGCTGTTGGCAAAGTTGCACAGCGTGGCCAGGCTGATGCCCAGCACCACCTCCAGCGCCTGCTGCTCGCTCAGGCCGGCCGCATGGAAGGCGGCCAGGGCCTCGTCGGCGACGGCGCCGCGCGTGGCGATCACGGCTTCGGCAAAGCGGCGCACGGCGTCCAGGCGGGGCTGGCCCGTGTCCCGGCCGTCCTGCAGCGCCACCACCTCGGCCTGGGTCAGGCTGGCCTGCTTGAAGGCCAGCTTGGTGTGGCCGGCCACGCAGAAGTCGCAGCCATGGATGCGCGCCGCCGTGATCTGCACCACCTCGCGCTCGGCCAGCGTGAGCTGGGCGCGCGCGTTGATCTGGCCCACGGTCACATAGGTCTCCAGCGCCTGGGGCGAGTTGGCCAGGATGGCGATCAGGTTGGGCAGGAATCCGTTGCCGGCCAGGGCGCGCTCCACGAAGGGGCGGCTGGCTTCAGGGGCGGTTTGCGGGGTGTGCAGGGTCAGGCGTGCCATGGTGTTTTGCAGGAATGAAGGAATGCCTTCATGATCGGCCGCGCCCCCCTTGCCATCAATGCCGCCGCGTCGCGGATTTATGCCCGAACGTGTCAACCCGCAGGCAGATGCGGCGGGCCCGGATGGCGGCTCAGCAGCAGCGTGCCTGCGCGCGCTGCCAGGCGCCGGGCTGCTCGCCCATCACGCGCTTGAAGGCGCGCGAGAAAGCCGCGTAGGACTCGTAGCCCACGGCCTCGGCCACCTGGCCTATCGCCTCGCCCTGGGCCAGCCGGCGCGCGGCCAGCTGCATGCGCAGCAGCAGCAGGAATTGCTGGGGCGGCTGGCCGCAGGCCTCGGCGAACTGCCGAAAGAACGTGGCGCGCGACAGGCACACGCGCGCGGCCATGTCGGCCACGCTCCAGTTGCGGGCCGGCTCGCGCAGCAGCTCGGCCACCAGCGGCGCAAAGCCCGGCCGGCGCAGCAGGCTCCAGATGCCGCGCGCCCGCGCATCGCCATGCGCGAGCTGGCGCAGGCCGTAGAAGAACAGCAGGCCCACCAGCCGGTCCATCACGGCCGAGGGCTCGGTGCCCGTGCGCAGCGCCTCGGCGCGCATCAGGTCGAACAGCATGGAGGCGCCGCTCATCGCATGGTCGTCGCCGCGCAGCACCAGATGGTCGGGGAAGGCATCGACCAGCAGGCCGCGCATGGGCCCCTCGAAGGTGAAGAAGCCGCAGGCCAGCGCCGTCTCTCCGATGCCGGCACCGCCAGTGGCGGGGCGCATGGCCTGCGGAGCGCAGGCCATGTCCGGGTCGGCATAGGGCGAGATGAAATGCGGCACGTCGCGCGAGAGGAACACGCCGTCGCGCGGCTGCAGCTCCACCGAGGGCTGGCCCGGCAGGTGCAGCCAGCAGCGCCCGTCCAGGATCAGGTGAAAGCTGGCCCGCGCGCGCCCCGCCGTGGAGGCCCGCCAGCGCCCGCAGTACTGCCCCACATGGAACACGCTGGCGCGCCATTGCAGGCCGTTGAGCAGGCCGTCGATGACGCGATCGACCTGCGCTTCGGCCGCGCTGTCGGGGACTGGGTCGGGTAGCACGGTGGTACAGGCAAGGCAGTGGAGGGAATGCGGCCGGCCAGTATCGCCACGATGCAGGCGCGGGGGAACGAATCTTTGGGCATATGCTTGTGCCGCAATCGATATCTGGATCTGCATCAAGTCCGCGCGGCCCGACCTTGGTCCGGTCGTGCCTCAGCGCTGGAAGCCCGAAGGCGGCACTCCGAAATGCCTTTTGAACATGGCCGTGAACGCGCTCTGGCTGGCGTAGCCGCAATCGAGGGCGATGTCGATGATGCGCTCGCCCGCCGCAATGCGGCCCAGCGCGAACATCAGCCGCGCCTGCTCGCGCCACTGGGCGAAGGGCATGCCGGTTTCCTTCACGAACAGGCGCTGCAGCGTCTTGGCGCTCACGCCCAGGCGCTGCGCCCAGTGTTCGGCGGTGGCGGTGTCGGCAGGCTCGCGCATCAGGGCCTCGCAGACCTGGCGCAGCCGCGCATCGGCGGACAGGGGCAGGTGCAGGGGCAGGACCTCGGCGGCGCGCAGTTCATCGACCAGCAGGTGCATCAGGCGCTCGTCGCGGCTGCCTTCGGCATAGTCCAGCGGCACGCCGACGGCGGCCACCACCAGCTCGCGCAACAGGGGCGACACATTGACCACGCAGGTGCGCGCGGGCAGGTCCGCAAAGGCCGAGGCGTCGATGTAGGCCGTGCGCATCTTCACGTCGCCCGACATGCGCACATCGTGCTCGGCGTCGGCCTCTATCCACAGCCCCCGGTTGGGCGGCACCAGCCAGGAGCCGGAATGCAGCTGCACCGACATCACGCCTTCGATCGCATACAGCAGCTGGCCGCGCGGGTGGGAGTGCCAGCCCGTGCTGGTGCCATGCGCCCAGTTGGCCTCCATGGCAGCCATGGGGCGCCCGGTCTGGTGGTACTTGAGGTATATGCGCGGCAGTTCTGCGGCCATGGGGCTTCCCGTCCTGTGCGGTTCTATGCGGCTCTCTGTCCCGATCTCGACAATTGAAGTCAGTATAGAGAGAGACAGACGGGCACCAAACGCCTATCTTCGGTCCCACGGCCCATTGACCTTCGTCAACGCCGGACCCTGACCGTGCCGCCCTGCGGGGCCCTTTCCTCCATGACAAGCAACACCACCACTCTTGGCGCCCCGGGCGAGCTGGGCGCGCCTGCAACGCACGCCCATCCAGCACCCAGCCATGCCGCGCAGGGCTTTTTGCTGCGCATCGTCGGCGCCGCCGCCTTTGCCCACCTGCTCAACGACCTGATCCAGGCCGTGCTGCCGGCCGTCTATCCCATGCTCAAGACGGAGTTCTCGCTGAGCTTCGCGCAGATCGGCTGGATCTCCCTGGTCTACCAGGTCACGGCCTCGCTGCTGCAGCCCTGGATCGGCCTGTACACCGACAAGCATCCCAAGCCCTACCTGCTGCCGCTGGGCATGGTGGTGACGCTGGTGGGCGTGGGCCTGCTGGCCCTGTCCACCAGCTACCCCATGCTGCTGGCCGCCGCGTCGCTGATCGGCGTGGGCTCGTCCACCTTCCACCCCGAGGCCTCGCGCGTGGCGCGGCTGGCCTCGGGCGGGCGCTTCGGCACGGCGCAATCGACCTTCCAGGTGGGCGGCAACACGGGCTCGGCCATCGGCCCGCTGATGGTGGCGGCCATCGTCATTCCGTTTGGCCAGCATGCGATCGCCTGGTTCATGCTGGTGGCGCTGCTGGCCATCTGGGTGCTGCTGCGCATCACGCACTGGCGCCTGCACCATGCGCCGGCCAAGGTGGTGGCGGCCGGCCAGCATGCGCTGACGGCGCTGAACCGCTCGCAGGTCATCCGCGCGGTGACCGTGATCTGCGTGCTGATGTTCGCCAAGTTCGTCTACATCGCGGCCTTTGCCAACTACTTCACCTTCTATCTGATCGAGCGTTTTGCCCTGCCCGTGCAGCAGTCGCAGCTGTACCTGTTCGCCTTCCTGGCGGCCGTGGCGGCGGGCACCTTCGCGGGCGGCCCGGTGGGCGACCGCATAGGGCGCAAGGCCGTGATCTGGGTGTCCTTCCTGGGCGTGGCGCCGTTTGCGCTGCTGCTGCCGCATGCCGACCTGTTCTGGACGGCCGTGCTGTCCATCGTCATCGGCCTGGTCATGTCCTCGGCCTTTGCGGCGCTGGTGGTCTATGCGCAGGAGGCCGTGCCCGGCCGCGTGGGCCTGGTCTCGGGGCTGATGTTTGGCCTCATGTTCGGCATCGGCGGCCTGGGGGCCGCCGGCATGGGCAACCTGGCCGACACCCACGGCATCGTCTGGGTGTACCGCCTGGTGGCCTACCTGCCGCTGCTGGGGCTGGCAACGGCCTTTCTGCCGGAAACGCGGGCCCGGCGACGCTGAGGCGCAGCCTCAATCCGGCTGTATGCCCGCCTGCCGGATCACGGCGGACCAGCGCGCCACCTCCTCGGCGATCTGGGCTCGCGCCTCGGCAGGCGTGGTGAACGTGGGCATGGCGCCCTGTGCGACCAGGGCGTCCTTCACTTCCTGCTGCCCCATCACCTCCTTGAGCGCGCCGCTGAGCCGGGCGACGATGGGCGCGGGCGTGCCCGCAGGCGCCAGCAGGCCGAACATCGACGTCACCTCGAAGCCCGACAGCCCGGCCTCGGCCGTGGTGGGAATGTCGGCAATGGAGGGCACGCGCTGCGCCGTGGTCACGGCCAGGCCGCGCAGCCGCCCGCCCTTGATGAAGCCCTGCGTGGCGGGCAGGGTGTCGAACACCACATCCACCTGGCCGCCCATCAAATCGTTGAGCGCGGGCGTGCTGCCCTTGTAGGGCACATGCGTCAGCGGCACGCCGGCCTGCCGCTTGAACAGCTCGGCCGCCAGATGCTGGGGTGAGCCATTGCCCGAGGAGCCGTAGTTCAGCCCGCCCGGCTTCGCTTTGGCCAGCGCGATGAACTCCGCCAGATTGGCCGACGTCACCGACGGCCCCACGGTGATCACCAGCGGCACGCGGCCCACCACGGCTATGGGCGCGAAGCTCTTGTCCATGGTGAAGCCCGCCGTGGCAGGCATGAGCACGCTGTTGATGGAATGGCTGGTCAGCGCGCCCAGCAGCAGCGTATAGCCATCGGGCCTTTCCTTGGCCACGGCTGCGGCGCCCAGGTTGCCGGCCGCGCCGGCCCGGTTCTCCACCACCACGGGCTGGCCCAGCGCCAGCGAGAGCCTTTGCCCCACCACGCGGCCGATCACGTCGGTGGCGCCCCCGGGCGTGTACGGAACGACCAGCTTGATGGGCCGGGCCGGATAGGCGCCGTCGGCCAGCGCGGGCGTGGCCAGGCCTGGGCCCAGCGCCAGCGCGGCCAGCAGCGCCGCAGCCAGGGCGGCGCGCCGGTTGGGCGCATGAATGCGACGGATGCGGGATGCAGCAACAACCATGGGTGTCTCCTCCTTTTGTCTTGTGTCGGAAAAACATGCCCGGCACGCACTCCGGGCACGGCTGCATGGTTGGCCAGATAGATTATTAATAATATAGGTGATAACGACGATAATAATCCGTGGCATCCGCCGCTATCCTGCCCCACGACAAGGCAGCGCCTGCCTTCCGACCCCGCCAAGACCCTCTGCAAAGCACCCCACCCATGACCGACCCCAAGACTCCCGATGGCGCTCCAGGCCATGACATCGCCCCCGCCGATGCGGCCACGGGCATCTCCAAGGGCCTGACCAACTACGGCGACCGCGGCTTTTCGCTGTTCCTGCGCAAGGCCTTCATCAAGGGCGCGGGCTACACGGACTCGGCGCTGCAGCGGCCCGTCATAGGCATCACCAACACGGGCAGCAGCTACAACCCCTGCCACGGCAATGCGCCCCAGCTCATCGAGGCAGTCAAGCGCGGCATCCTCATGGCGGGCGGCCTGCCCATGGACTTCCCCACCATCTCGGTGCACGAAAGCTTCTCGGCGCCGACCAGCATGTACCTGCGCAACCTCATGTCCATGGACACCGAGGAGATGATCCGCGCCCAGCCCATGGACGCCATCGTGCTCATCGGCGGCTGCGACAAGACGGTGCCGGCCCAGTTGATGGGAGCGGCCTCGGCGGGCATTCCGGCCATCCAGCTGATCACCGGGTCGATGCTCACCGGCTCGCACCGCAGCGAGCGCGTGGGCGCCTGCACGGACTGCCGCCGCTACTGGGGCAAGTTCCGCGCCGAAGAGATCGACGCCGAAGAGATCGCCGATGTGAACAACCAGCTGGTGGCCAGCGTGGGTACCTGCTCGGTCATGGGCACGGCCAGCACCATGGCCTGCATTGCCGAGGCGCTGGGCATGACCGTGCCCGGCGGCGCCTCGCCCCCCGCCGTCACGGCCGACCGCATCCGCATTGCCGAGCAGACCGGCACCGAGGCCGTGCGCATGGCGCGCGAGCGCCTGACCATCGACAAAATCCTCACGCCCGCCGCCTTCGAAAACGCCATGCGCGTGCTGCTGGCCATCGGCGGCTCCACCAACGGCATCGTCCACCTGGCCGCCATTGCGGGGCGCATGGGCTATGACATCGACCTCAAGGCCCTGGACCGCATGGGCCGCGACACGCCCGTGCTGCTGGACCTCAAGCCCTCGGGCGATCACTACATGGAGGACTTCCACCACGCGGGCGGCATGGCCACGCTGCTGCGCGAGCTCAAGCCCCTGCTGAACCTGGACGCCCTCACCGTCACCGGCCGCACGCTGGGCGAAGAGATCGATCGCGCCGGCCCCGGCTTTGCGCAGGACGTGGTGCGCCCGCGCTCCAACCCCATCTACCCGCAGGGCGGCATCGCCGTGCTGCAGGGCAACCTGGCGCCGGACGGCGCCATCATCAAGCAGTCGGCCGCCCATCCCAGGCTCATGGAGCACGAAGGCCGCGCCGTGGTCTTCGAGAACGCGGCCGACCTGGCCCACCGCATCGACAGCGACGACCTGGACGTGACGGCCGACGACATCCTCGTGCTCAAGAACATCGGCCCCAAGGGCGCGCCCGGCATGCCCGAGGCCGGCTACATCCCCATCCCGCGCAAGCTGGCGCGGGCCGGCGTCAAGGACATCGTGCGCATCTCCGACGGGCGCATGAGCGGCACGGCCTTCGGCACCATCGTGCTGCACGTCACGCCCGAATCGGCCGTGGGAGGGCCGCTGGCCCATGTGAGGAATGGCGACCGCATCACGCTATCGGTGGCGCGCCGCGAGCTGACGCTGCAGGTCGGCGACGAGGAACTGGCCCGCCGCGCCCGCGAGCAGCCGGTGGCCGTGCCCACGGCCGAGCGCGGCTACCGCAAGCTCTTCCTCACCACCGTGAACCAGGCCGACCAGGGCGTGGACTTCGACTTCCTGCGCTGCGCCACCGAACGCGGCACCATTCCCGGCCCGCGTGAATAGTCGGCGCAGGCGGTCAATTCGGACAAAATGGCGTCTTTGTCCCAACCGCTTGTCTTGATGGTCGTTGCCGCCCCATTGCCGATTTCCCTGGATGCAGAACCCGCGCCGGCACCGGACGCCCTGGGCGCCATGGTGGCCGCGCTGGAAGAGGACGTGGTCTTCGGCCGGCTGCACCCGCGCGAGCGCCTGGTGGAGGACGACCTCATGGCCCGCTTCGACGTCAAGCGCCATGTGGCCCGCGAGGCCCTGGCCGCGCTGGACCGCATGGGCCTCATCGAGCGCCGCAAGAACGTGGGCGCCCTGGTGCGCTCCTTCTCCACCCAGGAAGTGCAGGAGCTGTACGAGCTGCGCGGCATGCTCGAAGTGGAGGCCGCGCGCAAGATCCCCCTGCCCGTTCCCCCCGAAAGCCTGGACCGCCTGACCGCCATCCAGCAGCAGCACGACGCCGCCGTGGCCGAAGGCAACGCGCGCCTGGTGTTCCGCATCAACCTGGCCTTTCACCAGGAACTGTTTGCGCTGGCGGGCAACGACACGCTGCACAAGGCCATCACCGAATACGCGCGCCAGACCCACCCCATCCGCTTCGCCTCCCTGGTCTCGGCCGACTACCGCGAGCGCGCACGCCAGGAACACTGGCAGATGATCGAAGCCCTGCACGCCCAGGACCGCGACGCCCTGGTGCGCCTGTGCGCCGAGCACCTGCTGCCCTCGCGCGATGCGTATCTGAATGCGCAGTTGCAGCGGTTGTAGGCGAAGTCACCCAGGAGCGACGCGGGCAGCGTCACGCGCCGTTGCCGCCGCTGCGCTCGGCAGCCAGACGCTCCCGCAACTGGCCGAGGGTGACGGTGCTGGAGGGATCAGCCCTCAAGGCGTCATAAGCAGGGCCTACCTCCAGGTGCAGCCAGCTATCCAGGCCGCGATCCTTGTCCATCAGCGCTTTCAACCCCGCGCAGATCACCTCGCTTTCGCTGGCGTACTCACCGGCCCTGACTTTGGCCCTGACCGCATCGGCGATGTCATTGGGCAAGGTGATGCTCATTTGCTGAGTGGTCTGCATGGGAGGCTCCCTGTAGGCAAGTGAGTGATCCTACTTTCATGTGGCAATCCAGTCGCCGACCCCGCCTCAGCTTGCACTCGCCCCCAACCTCCCCCGGTACGCCGCAGGCGTCTCCCCGAACGTGCGCCGGAACAAGCCGATGAAGGCGCTGGCCGTGGCGTAGCCCAGGTCCAGCGCGATGTTCGTTACAGGCGCGCCGGCGGCCAGCATCTCCAGCGAGCGCATCAGCCGCGCGCGCTGGCGCCAGGCGGTGAAGCTGAAGCCCGTCTCCGACACAAAGCGCCGGCTCAGCGTGCGCGAGCTGACCGCGGCCCAGCGCGCCCAGGCCTCCAGGTCGCGGGCATCGGCCGGGTCGGCGATCAGTGCGCGGGCGATGCGCTGCAGGCGCGGGTCGGCGGGCAGGGGCAGGCCCAGGGGCTCCACGGGCAGGGTGCGGATCTCGTCCAGGATCACCGCCATCACATGGGCGCGGGCCTGGTCCGCCGAAGGGCCTGGTTGCACGGGCTGCGTTGTGGGCACGCCTTGCTGCCATCCCCAGCCGGCGGCGCGCAGCACGGCCTCGCGCAGCAGGCCCGAGGTGCGGATGGCGCAGGGCCGCTGCGGCAGGTCGGCGCAGGCCGGCTCCGCCACGTAGACGCTCCAGCCGTGGAAGGGACCATGGGAGCGGCCCGAATGCAGCTGGTGCGGCGGCAGCCACACGGCATGGATGGCGGGCACCACCCAGACCGCGTCTTCCACGCCCACCGACAGCAGCCCGCGCAGCGAGCCGAACAGCTGGCCGCGCGCGTGGCGGTGCGGCTCGGAGGCCAGCTCCTCGTCCTGGTTGCCCACGGCCGCGATCAGCACGGGGCCATCGGCACGGTTCACATGGCTGACCAGTTCAAGAATGGCATCGGGCATGGCGTCTTCGAGCTATTTGTTGGCTGATCCAGTCTACAGCCGCCAACGCCTTTGTTCTTACGCTTGTGCCATGCACACAGACAACACCGCCCTTGCAGACCCGCCAGGCCCGGCCATCGACCTGGATTCGCTCTACGCCGCCCCGGCAGAAAGAATCCAGAAGGCCGTGCGCGACCGCCTGTCCGACTTCCACGAGGCCTATCTGCGCCAGGCCAGCTTCTTTTGCCTGGCCACGGCCGGCGAACGCGGCCTGGACGCCTCGCCGCGCGGCGGGCCGCCCGGCTTTGTGCAGGTGCTGGACGAGCGCACCGTGGCCTTTGCCGACTGGCCCGGCAACAACCGCATCGAATCCCTGCGCAACCTGCAGGCCGATGACCGCCTGGCCATGCTCTTCCTGTTCCCGGGGCTGGACATCTTCCTGCGCATCAACGGGCGCGGCCGCATCTCCACCGACCCCCATCTACTGCAGGAGCTGAGCGAAGGCCGGGGCACGCCCAAGACCGCCACCGTGGTCCTGGTCGACGAGGTGCTGCTGCACTGCGGCAAGGCCATCCACCGCTCCGGCCTCTGGAACCCGTCAAGCCAGCTGGACCGCTCCGCCCTGCCCACCGTGGGCCAGATGATGGCCGCCCTCACGCAGTTGGCCGACGCCACGGCGCCCGCCATGGATGCCGCGCAACAGGAACAGGCCAACGCCCACTACGCCCATGCGGTCAGGCACGACCTGTACTGATGCCCTGCTTTTCCCCAGGAACCATGACATGCTGATCGATACCTCCCGCTTTCCCCTGGTCTACCTGCGCGAACCCGAAGCGCAGGCACCTGCAGACGCAGGCAACGGCAATGACGCATCGGCCGAAGCCCAGATCGAATCCCTGCTCGACCAGGGCCGGCACTTCGTGCTGCTCACCGACCACCTGCCCGGCGACCACCCCGAGGAAAGCCACGAAGAACGCAAGCAGCGCGCCCTGTTCTTCAAGCGCAACCGCGAGCGCATGCGCCAGCTGTGCCGGGGCATGGTCGTCATCACGGGCGACCGCGCCGTGCCCGCCGCCCTGCGCCTGGCCGTGCA
Source organism: Delftia sp. WSY_10 (assembly GCF_043104705.1). NCBI lineage: Bacteria > Pseudomonadati > Pseudomonadota > Betaproteobacteria > Burkholderiales > Comamonadaceae > Delftia > Delftia sp. WSY_10. The sequence goes on from NZ_JBICKY010000012.1 coordinate 635,743, forward strand.
GGGCATGGGCAAGGCGCTGGGCATGCGGGTTGCGTTCGTGCAGGGGGAGGATGAGGCGCAGGTCTGCTCGTGGGAGCTGCTTGGACAGGCGTGAAGGCGGGCCAGGAGGAGTGTGGGCACAAACAGACACATCTCCCTACAAGCTCCATACGGGGGAGTCGCATCGATAAAATTATTGGGAATCATTCTCATCCCGCATTCTCATCCCGTTTTCTCCATGCACTCCCCCCTCCACACGCTGACCCCGATCGCCGGGGCCCTGGCCCTTCTTTTGTCTGCTGGCGCCGCATGGGCCCAGCCCGCCCCTTCCACGGCAACGGCCGCACCCGAGCTGGGCACCGTCACCGTGGAGGCCAGCGCCGATGCGTCGGCTGAAGGCCTGTCCAAGCCCTACGCGGGTGGCCAGGTGGCGCGCGGCGGGCGGGCCGGGATTCTGGGCACGCGCGACAACATGGAGACGCCGTTCTCCATCACCAGCTACACCAGCGAGCTGATCCAGGACCGCCAGGCCAAGAGCGTGGGCGATGTGCTGCAGAACGATCCTTCCGTGCGCGTGGCGCGCGGCTTCGGCAATTTCCAGGAGTCCTACTTCGTGCGCGGCTTCGTGCTGGGCTCGGACGACGTGGCCTACAACGGCCTGTACGCCCTGCTGCCGCGCCAGTACATCGCCACCGAGCTGTTCGAGCGCGTGGAGCTGCTGCGCGGCGCATCGGCTTTTCTGATGGGCGCCAGCCCCAATGGCGGTGGCCTGGGCGGCAACATCAACCTGCTGCCCAAGCGCGCGGGCAGCGATCCGCTGTCGCGCGTGACGGCAGGCATTGCCAGCGGCGGCCAGGCCTTTGTGGCGGCCGACGTGAGCCGGCGCTTCGGCCCCGACCAGGCCACGGGCATCCGCCTCAATGCCGCGCACCGGGGCGGCGATACCGCCATCGACCAGGAAAGCTCCAAGCTCGATCTGTTGTCCGTGGGCATGGACTGGCGCAGCCGCAATGTGCGCCTGTCGGGCGACATCGGCTGGCAGGACAACCGCCTCAAGCGCACGCGCACCAATGTCACGCCGGGCGCAGGGCTGGCCGCCATTCCTGCGGCGCCCGATGCTTCCTCCAACTGGGCCCAGCCCTGGACCTATTCAGACGAGCGCGACCTGTTCGGCACGCTGCGCGGCGAATGGGACATCAACAGCAACGTGACGGCCTGGGCCGCCTACGGCCTGCGCCGCAGCTCCGAGAACAACTCGCTGGCCAACATCACGCTGGCGGCGGCCGGCAATGGCGCGGCCACCACCAGCCGCTTCGACAACGCGCGCAAGGACCGCGTGAGCACAGGCGAGCTGGGCGTGCGCGCACGCCTGAACACGGGCAGCGTGGGCCATGAGATCGTGGCCAGCTACTCGGCCTTCGACCTCAAGGTCTACAACGCCTACGGCATGAGCACCGGCGGGGGCAGCAACACGCTGGCCACCAATCTCTACGACCCGCGCTACTACGCGATCACGCCGCTCAACTACCTGGGCAACGACCTGTCCAACCCCGCCTACAACCGGGGCACGCGCCTGAACAGCTTTGCCTTGGGCGACACGCTGTCGCTGATGGACGGCCGCATGCTGGTGACGGCCGGCGTGCGCCGCCAGACCATAGAGACCGATTCGGTGAGCTATCGCATCGTCAGCAACGGCGCGGTCACCAGCCAGGGCGGCGTGCGCACGGCCTACGACCAGAGCCGTACCAGCCCGGTGCTGGGCGCGGTGTTCAAGCTCACGCCCCAGGTATCGCTGTACGGCAACTACATCGAGGGACTGGCCCAGGGCGACACGGCGCCGGCCAAGTCGGGCGACACCATCATCGCCAACGCGGGCCAGCAGATGTCGCCCTACGTCACCAAGCAAAAGGAAGTGGGCGTCAAGTACGACGGCGGCAAGCTGGGCGGCGGCCTGGCCTTCTTCTCCACCGACAAGCCGCGCTCGCTGATCGACGGCAACCTGTTCACCTCGGCCGGCAAGGACCGTCACCAGGGCGTGGAATTCAACGTCTTCGGCGAACCCATGCGCGGCCTGCGCCTGCTGGGCGGCGCCACCTGGCTGGACGCCAGGCAGCAAAGCACGGGCCGCGCCACCACCGACGGCAAGCGCGTCATCGGCGTGCCGCGCTTCCAGGCCACGGCGGGCGTGGAGTGGGATGTGCCGGGCATCAACGGCCTGGCGCTGGACGGCCGCCTGGTGCGCACCGGCGCCAGCTACGCCAACGATGTCAACACCCTGCGCGTGGCCGGATGGAACCGCCTGGACCTGGGCGTGCGCTACATGACCGAAGTGCAGGGCAAGCTGCTCACGCTGCGCCTGCGCGTGGACAACGCGACGGACCGCAACTACTGGGCCTCCGTGGGCGGCTACCCGGGTTCGGGCTACCTGACGGTGGGCGGTCCGCGCACGTTCTCGCTGAGTGCGAGTGTGGATTTCTGAGGCGCGAGGCGCGTGCTTTCCGGGAAGGAACCTTTCGCCCGGGCATGGTAATGCACCTGCATTACCATGCATGGCAGCCTATCAGGAGATGCCATCATGTTTTCGACACTTGAAGCCGAATCCACGCTCACTGACCGCTACCAGACCACCATTCCCGAAGCCGTTCGCCGCGCATTGCACCTGAGCAAGCGCGACAGAATCCACTACACCATCCTGCCCGGCGGGGAGGTCGTGCTCAGTCGCGCCGACTCCGCCGAGGATGCCGATCCCGTGCTGGGCCAGTTTCTCGGCTTTCTGGCCCAGGACATGGCAGCCCACCCCGAGCGCCTGCAGACCATGGATGCCCGTCTGGCGCAGCAGATCCAGGCGCTGACCGAAGGCATCGAGGTCGATCTGGATGCACCGCTTTCGGCAGACGACGAATGAGCGCCATACCGCCCGCCCCCTTGCGCATCCACGGCTGGACGGTATTCATGCACCCGCTTTTCCTGGCCCAGCTGCAGGCGTTGAGCCACGAAGTGGAGGGTCTGAAAACCAAGGACCCTGGCGGGTACACACGCAAGAACGCGACCAAGCGATTGGCGGCGATCCGCAAGCTGGCATTCGATGTCATCCCGCAGGATCCCACGCGGCCAGACTACCGCCAGGGCCATACCCTGGGCGAGGAGCACAAGCACTGGTTTCGGGCCAGGTTCTTCCAGCAGTACCGCCTGTTCTTCCGCTTTCACGCCCCCAGCAAAATCATCGTGTTCGCCTGGGTCAACGATGAGGACACCAAGCGAGCCTATGAGGGCAGCGACGATGCCTACAGGGTGTTCCGAAAAATGCTCGCCAACGGGCACCCTCCTGGCGATTGGGACAGTTTGCTGGCACAGGCGAAGTCCCCACCATCCCGCTAACCGCCGCACGCCTGAGCCGCAGCCCGCCCTCAGGTCTCCCGCGGCTTGGTATCCGGCTCCGCGTCCGCCTGCGGCGGCGGCGCACTGACCACATGCGGCAGCATCACGAGGATGACGATGGCCAGCAGCGTGGCCAGCAGCGCGATGGCTTCGCGCCCCAGGCCGCAGGCCACGCCGATGGCGGCCGTCATCCAGATGCCGGCGGCCGTGGTCAGGCCCTGTACCTGTTCCTCTGAGTGGCGCTTGATGATGGCGCCCGCGCCCAGGAAGCCTACGCCGGCCACCACGCCCTGGATCACGCGGCTCATGTCGGCAATGTCCATGCCGCCGCGCTCGGGCACCAGAACGAACAGCGCCGCGCCCATGGCCACCAGCATGTGGGTGCGCAGGCCTGCGGCCTTGCCCTTGTGCTCGCGCTCGTAGCCGACGATGCCGCCCAGCAGCGCCGCCAGCAGCAGGCGCACCATGACGCGCGTGACCTCGGCCGCATCGGGCAGGCTGGAAAATTCCTCGACCAGGGTGTTGGCCACTTCCTCCCACATGGCGCGTTCCTTTCCTTGGGTTTGCGTCCGGACTCAGGAAGGGAGCATGGCGTGGCGTGCAGCACACCCAGGCCATCGGCATTCGCCATTGGCTGTCAGCCAAGCGCGCCCGCTTCAGGCGCCTGCGGGCTTGTCCTGGTCCTTCGGGGGAGAGGCCTGCTCGGGCACCGGTGCGGGTGCCGACGCAGGAGCAGGAGCAGGTGCGACCACCATGCTCAGCATGTGCTGGGCCAGCGTCTCGTACAGCGGCCGGGCCAGCATGCGCGAGACCAGGCTGGCCAGCATGGCAGCGGCCATGAGGCTGAGCACCATGGAGTGGCCGTCCACCATCTCCATGACGATGATGAAGGCCGTCAGCGGCGCCTGCGTCACGGCGGCCAGGAAGGCGGCCATGCCCATGGCGATGAGGGCGGGCGCGATGTCTGCGCCCATGAGGCCGGCCACGTTGTGGCCCACGCCCGCGCCAATGGACAGCGACGGCGCGAAGATGCCGCCCGGCACGCCCACCCAGGCCGACAGCCAGGTGGCGATGAACTTCAGGGTGACGTAGAACGAAGGCACGTCAGCCTGGCCCGCCAGCATGTGCTTGACGGCTTCCGAGCCCGCGCCGAAGGTGGCGCCGCCCGTGACCATGCCGATGACGGCGATCACCAGCGCGACCGCCGCCGCGAAGCGGATGGGAAAGCGCGCGCGCAGCTGGTTGAGCCGCTCGGGCGCGCGGGTCAGCGAGGCGGCCAGCAGCTTGGCGAACAGGCCTCCCAGCACGCCGCAGGCCAGGGTCACGCACAGGCCCGGCAGCAGCGCGTCCCAGGTCAGGTGGGGCACCTGGATGCGCCCGAAATAACTGAGATTGCCGAAGGCCGACACGCCCATCAGGCCGGCCAGCACGATGGCCGCGATGATCAGGCCGCTGGAGCGCGACTCCAGCTTGCGCGACAGCTCCTCGATGGCGAAGACCACGCCCGCCAGCGGCGCGTTGAAGGCCGCCGCAATGCCGGCCGCGCCGCCGGCCACCAGCAGCGCATGGTGGCTGATGCCCGAATGCGGGCCGAACCAGCGCCGCGCATGGTGCATGACACCGGCCGCCACCTGCACCGAAGGCCCCTCGCGCCCGATCGACAGCCCCGCCGCAAAGCCCGCGCTGGCCAGGACCATCTTGGCGAAGGACAGCCACAGCGACACGAAGCGCCCGCGCTGCGCGGGGTCCAGCGCCGGGTCCAGCGTGGCGATCACCTGCGGAATGCCCGACCCCGCCGCGCCCGGCGCCCAGCGCCGCGTGAGCCACACGGCGCCCGCCGTGACGGCAGGCATCCACAGCAGAACGGCCCAGCCGCCCTGCCAGTGGTAGATGCTCTCGAAGAATTCGAAGCCCGCGTCCGCCATCAGCGTGAAGGCCACCACGCACAGCCCGGCGGCGGCGGCATAGGCCAGCACGATGGTGCGGTCCAGCCAGCGCCTGCCGTCCCGGAATTCCTGGTTCAGGTTGTGGAGGAAGTCGGGTTCTTGCTGCATCGCGTGAAGAGGCTGGGCGAAAGCTCTTCATTGTGCACAAGCCCGGCCACAGGGGCTGTCGCCATCGGCAATGCCTACTTCGCCGCTGAGTTGATGGCCGATGACTGTGTACCTGGAGAGCCGTCCGTCAGGCATTCCCCCCCCCCCGGCATGGGCACCCTGGCAACCCGTGCCGTACGCCACTCAATGACGGCACGTTTGCGCAGCTCTCGCCCGCGCCGGCGCGAACCTGTCGCAGACCTGCAGCGCGCTGCCGTGCCGATCGTGCCTGCAGGTTCAGTCCACCACGAAGAGCCTGGCGCCCTTGGGCGAGCGCGAGCGGTGCGGCTCGGCGTTGTCCGCCACCTGGTAGCTCATGCCGGGTGTCAGAGTGAAGCGGCGGCCGTCCGCCAGTTCGGTCTCCAGCTCCCCTTCCAGGCACAGCAGCACATGGCCCTTGGTGCACCAGTGGTCGGAGACATAGCCGGGCGTGTACTCCACCGTGCGCACGCGGATGTTGCCGAAGTTCTGCGTGCGCCAGAACGCCTGGCCGGCCTCGGCCGAATGCTCGGTGGGCGCCACGGCGGCCCAGTCGGTGGTGTTGAAGGGGATGTTGTCCATCTGCATGGCGGGATTCCTTGATGAAGGGGGTGTACAGCGTGGGGACCGGCGTCGGCAGCAGCCTCGGCCTCATCCCCCGCGCCGCAGCAGGTAGATATCCATGATCCAGCCATGCCGCTCGCGCGCTGCGGCGCGGGCCTGCACGATGCGCGAGGCGGCCTCGGCCAGCGGGCCGCTGTCCAGCATCTGGCGGTCCATGCCCAGGTAGGCACCCCACCAGATGTGCAGGCCGTGGGAGGGCAGCTCGGTGAAGCTGCACTGCCCGTCCAGCATCACCACGGCCGTGTCCACGCCGGGCGGCCAGCCCTGCTCGCGCAGCTGGCGGCCCGTGGTCACCACGAAGGGCTGGCCTATGCCGTTGAGCGCAATCGCATGCGCGGCGCACAGCACCTGCATGGAGCTGATGCCCGCCACCACGCGCACGCTGTGCGGCGCCGGCTGCATGCGCGCGGCAATGCGCAGCGTGCTGTCGTACAGAGCCGGGTCCCCCCAGACCAGCAGGGCGACCTGCAAGGGCTGGCCGGGGCTGCGCGGCTGCAGCCCCTCGTCCAGGGACCGGGTGATGGCCGCCTGCCAGCAGCGCGTGATGGCCGCATGCCATTCATCGACCTGGGCCAGGTAGTCGTCGCCCACGCTGCGGCGCACGGGCATGTCGAAGCCTTCGATGCGCGGGCCGGGCGCAGTGAGCACGGCATCGCACAGGTCGCGGCGCAGGGCGGCGAGTTCGGCCTTGTCCTCGCCCTTGTGCGGCAGCAGGATCAGGTCGGCGGCCTGCATGGCGGCCTGGGCCTCGCGCGTGAGGTGGTCGGGGTTGCCCGTGCCGATGCCGATCAGGCTCAGCGCCACGGGCGGCAGGACCGCGCTCATGGGGCGGGGTTCCCGAGGGGCACGTCGATCACGGTGTCGCTCCCGGTGTCCCTCAAGGTATCCCTCGCGGTATCCAGCGCGGCGCCGCCGCGCACATCGGTGGCGGGAAAGCGCGGCTCGGTGCCCAGCGGGCGGTAGCGGCGGTCGTAGTCGGCCGCGTAGAGGCGGCTTTCACCGAAGTCCTCGGCCTGCAGGCTGCGGCCCACCAGGATCAGGGCCGTGCGCTCCATGTGGGTGGCCACCGCCTCGGCCAGGCTGCCCACCGTGGTGCGCACCACGGTTTCGTCAGGCCAGCTGGCACGCCAGACGATGGCCACGGGGCAGTCGGCGCCGTAGTGCGGCAGCAGCTCGGACTGCACCTTGGCGGCCACATGGATGGACAGATGGATGGCCAGCACGGCGCCCGTGGCCGCGAAGGCGGCCAGGTTCTCACCCTCGGGCATGGCCGTGGCGCGGCCCGAGGTGCGCGTCAGCACCACGGACTGGCACAGGCCGGGCAGGGTCAGCTCCGCGCCCAGCGTGGCAGCGGCGGCCGCGAACGAGGGCACGCCGGGCGTGACGGTGTAGGCAATGCCGGCCTCGCGCAGGCGGCGCAGTTGCTCGCCCATGGCCGACCAGACGGACAGGTCGCCCGAGTGCAGGCGCGCCACGTCTTCGCCACGCGCCTCGGCGGCCTGGATCTCGGCCACGATGTCGTCCAGGCTCATGGATGCGGTGTTGACGATGCGCGCGCCCGGCGGGCAGTGCGCCAGCAGCTCGCGCGGTATCAGCGAGCCTGCGTACAGGCAGACCGGGCAGGCCGCCATGAGGTCGCGCCCGCGCACGGTGATCAGGTCGGCGGCGCCGGGGCCGGCGCCGATGAAATGCACGGTCATGCCGTTGCTCCTTGGTTCTTGGCCTGGCTGGCGTGGGCCAGGCAACAGTTCAGAGGTCCGCCCTGGCCCACGGCCAGGGCCAGGGTGGCGCTGCCATCGTCCGCCACCAGGCGGGTCACGCTCAGGGCGGAGTGCGGGCCTGCGGCGGCCAGTGCCGCCGCCTCGGCCACGCTGCCGGTGCCGTAGCGCGCCAGCATGCGCGGCGATTGGGTGACCACCGGCTGGCCCGGCAATTGCGCGGACGGCACACGGACCAGGACGGCCGAGGGCACGACCGCCGACATCCAGGCCTCCAGCGCCGGATGGCCGGCCTTGGTGTCCAGCACGGCCACGGCGCAGACGGGCTGCGGCGCGCAGGCTTGCTGCAGCAGGTGCGCCTGGGCCCGCTGCCACAGCGCCTGCAGCGCATCGGGCAGTGCGTCCGTGTGCAGGCCCAGGCCCAGCACGCCGCAGCGGTGGGGGATGGCTTGGTCCGGGTTCACCGCTGCCAGCTCCACTGCACCAGCGGCCGCGCAGCCTTCCAGCTGCGCATGCGGCCCAGCGGCTCGGCGCTGGAGATCTCCAGCCGCAGCAGCTGGCCGCCGTGCTGGGCCTGCAGTTGCACCAGCAGGGCCTCGGTCTCCAGCGTCACGGCATTGACCACCAGGCGGCAGCCTGCGGGCATGAGGGCCTGCAGGCGATCGAACAATTCGGCGTCAAAGCCCCCGCCCACGAACACGGCCTGGGGCCGGGCCAGCGCCTGCAGTTCGGCCAGCGCCTCGGGCGCCACGCCCTGCACCACGCGCAGGCGCGCCTGCAGTCCGAAGCGCCGGGCGTTGAGGCGGATGTTGTCCGCACGCGCCGCATGCTGCTCCAGGCTGATGGCCGAGCCACCGGCCAGGCACCACTCCACGGCCACCGAGCCCGAGCCGCCGCCCACATCCCACAGGCATTCGCCGTGGCGCGGCGCAAGAGCCGCCAGGGTCAGCGCGCGCGCCGGGGCCTTGGTGATCTGGCCGTCGTTGGCGTACCAGTGGTTGGGCCGGCCCGGCACCAGCGGCAGGGCCGCGCCGCCCTGGGCGAGCACGGCCACGGCTACGGGCGCGCAGGCAGGGTCGGCGGCCAGGGCCTGGGCGGCTTCGGCGGCGCGCCATGTGCGGCGGCGCTCGCGCGGGCCGCCCACGGATTCCATGACCTCCAGGCGGCTGTCGCCCCAGCCTTCCTGCACCAGCCAGTCCGCCAATGCGGCCACGGCGGCGCCATCGCGCAGCAGCACCAGCGACTGGCGGCCTGGCGACAGGTGCGGCAGCAGCTGCTCCACGTGGCCGGCGTGCAGGCCCAGGCAGACCGTGTCTTCCAGCTTCCAGCCCAGGCGGGACGCCAGCAGCGAAAATGTCGAGGGTTGGGCGTGGCAGCGCCACTCCTGCGGCGCCAGATGCGCCGCCAGGCTGCCGCCCGCCCCGAACCAGAACGGATCGCCCGACGCCAGCACCACCGTGGGCCGGCCACGGCAGGCCAGCACGGGCGCCACGTCAAAGGGCACGGGCCAAGGCTGTCCACGCTCGCCGGCACCGGCCAGCGCCAGGTGGCGCGGCCCGCCAAAAACGGTCTCGGCCGCGTCCAGCGCGCGCAGCGCGGCGGGCGAGAGGCCGTCCAGGCCGTCTTCGTTCAGGCCCACCAATGTCAACCAGGGATCAGTCATGCCCCATGTTCTCCTGCTGGGCGGCACCAGCGGCGCCAGCCAGCTGGCCCAGGCCCTGCACCGCGCCGGCATTGCCGCCGTGTTCTCGTATGCGGGCGTCACGCAGTCGCCCGTGGCCCAGCCCCTGCCCACGCGCGTGGGAGGCTTTGGCGGTGCCCAGGGCCTGGCGCAGTTCCTGCGCGGGCAGGCCATCAGCCATGTGGTCGATGCCACCCATCCGTTTGCCGCGCAGATGAGCCGCAATGCCTGCGAGGCCTGCGCCGCCACCGGCACGCCGCTGCTGGCGCTGGAGCGCGAGCCCTGGCAGGCCAGTGCCGGCGATGCCTGGATCGACGTGCCCGACATGCAAGCCGCCGCTGCCGCCCTGCCCCAGGCAGCCGCCCGGGTGTTTCTGGCCGTGGGCCGCAAGCAGCTTGCGGCCTTTGCGGGCCAGCCGCAGCACCACTACCTGCTGCGCCTGGTCGATGCGCCCGAGCCCGGCAGCCTGCCCCTGCCCCACACCACGGTGGTTCTGGGGCGTGGGCCTTTCAGCGCGGAAGACGATGAAGCCTTGCTGCGCACGCACGGCATCGAATGGCTGGTGGCCAAGAACGCGGGCGGCGAGGCCACGCGCGGCAAGCTCGATGCCGCACGCGCCCTGGGCCTGCCCGTGGTGATGGTGCAGCGCCCGGCGCTGCCGCAGCGCCAGCGCACCGGGTCGGTGGCTGCGGTGCTGCACTGGATTGCTCATGGCGTGCTGCCGACAGCGCAGCCCGCACCGCCATCCATGCCGTAGTGGCGTGGCGTGTAGACCCAGCGGCCCACGCGGCGCGTGGCGCTGTTGCCCACCAGGACCACGGTGCGCATGTCGGCCATCTCGGGCGTGGCCTCGGCCAGCGTGCATACGTGCAAGTGTTCCTTGGGCGTGGACACGGCGCGCGCGAACACCAGCAGGCGCTGCGGCTCGCAGCGGGTGCGCAGCAGCTGCAGCAGGCGCACAAAGCCTTCGGGCCGGCTCTTGGAGCGCGGGTTGTAGAAGGCCATGGCGAAGTCGGCCTGGGCCGCCAGTTCCACGCGCCGCGCGATCACCGGCCAGGGCTTGAGGTTGTCCGAGAGATTGATGCAGCAAAAGTCATGGCCCAGCGGCGCGCCAGCGCGCGCGGCGGCGGCCAGCATGGCGGTGATGCCGGGCAGCACCTGGATATCGAGCGCCTGCCAGGCGGCGGCCTGCGCCGCATCGGCCGATTCCATGGCCTCGAACACAGCCGACGCCATGGCGAACACGCCCGGGTCGCCCGAGGACACCACGACCACCTGCCGCCCCTGCGCGGCCAGCGCCAGCGCCTGGCGCGCGCGCTCCAGCTCCACGCGGTTGTCCGAGGCATGCCAGGCCACGGCCTGGCCCTGACCCGCCTGCGCCAGCAGGGCCTGCGCGCGGGACACATAGGGCAGGTAGCCGACCACATCGTCGGCCGCGTGCAAGGCGGCTGCGGCTTCGGGCGTGATCTGGTCCAGTGCGCCCGGGCCCAGCCCCACCACCGTCAGGCGGCCGGCGCTCACCATGCGGCCTCCGGGCGGCGGCCCTGGCCGTGCACGAGCACGATGGCGAAATAGGGGCAGGCGTCGTCGGAAACATCGCCCAGGCGCGCGACCTGCTCGCTGTCCGTGGTGCCGTTCTGTACCAGCCAGGCGGCGTCAAGCCGGCCCGTGCGCTGCAGGGCGCGGCGGATGCGCGGCAGGTTGCGGCCGACCTTCATGACCACCAGGGCCTCGGCGGACTGCATGCGGCGCACCAGCTCGTCTTCCGACAGGGTGCCGGTCATCACGCTGAGCACGTCGTCGCCCCAGGTGATGGGCTCGCCCGTGGCGTGCCAGCAGCCCACCATGCCGGGGATGCCGGGCACCACGTCCAGCGGCACCTGGCCGCGTTCGCGCAGCCGGGTATACAGATGCATGAAGGAGCCGTAGAGGAAGGGGTCGCCCTCGCACAGCACCACCACCTGCTCGGTCTGAGCCAGCGCTTCCAGGCGCAGGCACCAGTCGTCGTAGAAGCGCGCCAGCAGGTCCACATAGGCGGGGCTGTCCACGGGCAGCTCGGTGGTCACGGGGTATTCCATGGCGTGCTCGGCAGCGCCTTGGGCCAGCAGGCCGTCCACCAGCTGGCGGGCCTTGCCGGGCCGGCCCTTCTTGCGGAAGAACGCGACCTGGCGCGCGCCGCGCACCAGGCGGTCGGCCTTGACGCTCATGAGTTCGGGGTCGCCCGGGCCCAGGCCCACGCAGACAATGCCGGGCCCGCCCTGGCCGGGACGCGGCTGCCTACTCGACATGGCTGGCCAGTGCATTGATGGCGGCCACGGTGATGGCCGAGCCGCCCAGGCGGCCGTGCACGGCCATGCAGGGCACGGGCAGGTCCTGCATCAGCGCCTGCTTGGATTCCATGGCACCCACAAAGCCCACGGGGCAGCCGATGATGGCGGCCGGCCGGGGGCAGGCCGGGTCCTGCAGCATGTTGAGCAGGTGGAACAGGGCCGTGGGCGCATTGCCGATGGCCACCACGGCGCCGGCCAGGTGCGGGCGCCACAGCTCCAGCGCGGCGGCGCTGCGCGTGTTGCCCATGTCACGGGCCAGCGCGGGCACGCGCTCGTCCTGCAGCGTGCAGATGATGGGGTTGGCGGCGGGCAGGCGCGAGCGCGTGATGCCCTCGCTGACCATGCGCACGTCGCACAGCACGGGCGCGCCGTTTTGCAGGGCCTGCGCGGCGGCCTCGGCCATGCCCGGCGAGAAGGCCACGTGCGGGGCCAGCTCCACCAGGCCGGCGGCGTGGATCATGCGCACCACCACGCGTTCCTCGACGGGCGTGAAGCGTTCCAGCGCCGCCTCGCGGCGGATGGTGGCAAAGGACTGCCGGTAGATCTCGGCGCCATCGGTTTCGTAGCGGTGCAGCATTATTCTTTTGAAAACAGCAATCCCGGATTGTCTCGCACCGAGGCCAGGGTCCGCTGCTCCTGCCCCCTATCCCCGGCACGGCCTTGGCGCACTACGGAATAGAAAGGGCCTTCGCCCTCGTCTTCACCTTCTGCCCGCAGCACCACCGTGGCCGGCGCCTGCCGCGCGCAGCCCTTGGCGCATCCGGTCACATGCAGGTGCGCGCCGGGCGGCACCTGCGGCGCCAGCTCCAGCGCCAATGTCTGCGTGGGACCCAGGGCCTGGGTGCAGCCCGGCGCGCCGGTACAGGCGGATACGCGCAGGCGCGGGTCATGGGCGTGGGTGATCCAGTCAGCGGCGCTGTCCAGCCCTGCAGCCGCCCACCAGCGGGGCATGGCGGCGCCAGCTTCCGCGTCTTGGTCTTCCACCAGCAGCATGCGCCAGGGCGTCACACGCAAAAAGGCCTGCTCAGGCAAGGCGCGCAGCAGCCGCGCCAGCGCCACGGCCGGCAAGCGGCCCAGCGGCGCGCCCAGCAGCCAGCCCACACCGGGCACGGCACCGGGCGCCGGTCCTTCGCCGTGGGCCGGGGTTTCTGTCTCCACCCAGTCCAGCCCGGGGGGCGGCTGCAGTTGCGCCGCCACCGCGGCCATGCGCCCGGGCCGCAAGCCCTGGGCGCGGCGAAGGACGGCCTGACCGGCAAACCAGCGCGCCAACGCCAGGCCTGCGGCCACGGCCTGGTCCGCGTCGGCCACGGCCAGCGCGTGGTTGCGTCCATCGGGCTGCACCAGCCATCCGGTGGCTGTGCGCTGCAGGCGGATATCGGCGGACACGCCGGCCAGCCGGCCCGGCGCGCCCTCCACCGACCAGCCGAACTTGGCCGGCAGGCCGGCCAGATCCTCGGCCGCATCCAGCGCCTGCTGCAGGGCCTGGCCCAGCGCATGGACAGCCTCCTGCGGCCGGCACAGCGGGTCGATCACCAGGTTGCGGCGGCGCTCGCGGCCCGCGTCGGCGTCCAGCAGGCCCACGGCCGCCAGGGCGCGCAGCACGGCGGCGTGCCGACCGGGTGCAATGCCGCGCAGCTGCACATTGGCGCGGCTGGACAGCTCCAGCACGCCACTGCCATGCACCAGGGCCAGGCGCGCCAGGCGCCGCGCCTGGACCACCGTCAACCGCCCCAGCGGCGGGCGCACGCGCACCACCAGCCCATCGCCGGAGGCCATGGGCTGCCAGGCGCCGGGGCACCAGCCTTGGATGTGGGGAGGGGTATGCATGGGATGGGGACCGACTGTAGCGCCGACGCAGCCTGTCCCGCAGGGGCAGCACCCGCAGGCGGTCAAGAAATGCGGGCTTTGTTGATCCAGCCTGCATGGGAAGCGCAGCGGTGACGCTGAACCGATGCCTCGTCTGAATTTGTCACTTCTCATGGAAATTTAACAATTTTCAAAGGGCTTTTATCAAATTAATCACTTATTCTTTGATAAAAACTGATACTTGCACCATCTACCTGGAAAGCGCCATGAATCTCCGCACCTGGACCGTCAAGACCAAGCTCTACGCCGCCTTCACCGCCCTGGCTCTGCTGGTCGCGCTGGTTTCCGTATCCGCCCTGCAGGCGCTGGACGATGCCAACCGCAACCTGACCCGGTTCGTCGATGGCGTGAACGCCCGTGCCCAACTGGCCGAACAGGTGCGCGCAGCCGTGGACAGCCGTGCCATCGCGGCGCGCAACCTGGTGCTGGTGAACACGCCTGCCGACCTGGAGCTGGAAAAAGCGGCCGTGTACGCCGCCCATGCCGAGGTCAAGACCCGGCTGGACCAGCTCAAGGCCCTGGTGGCCGCGCCCGGGGTGGGTGAGGAGGCACGCGCCCTGGTCGCCCGCATCGACCAGATAGAGCAGCGCTACGGCCCGGTGGCGCTGGACATCGTCGCGCTGGCGCTGCGCCAGCAACGGGACGAGGCCATTGCCAAGATGAACAGCGAGTGCCGGCCGCTGTTGGCCCAGCTGATCGCGGCCACCGACGAGTACAGCCGGCTCACGCGCCAGCACGCCCAGGACATGGTGGAGCAGGCCACGCAGTCCTATGTGCAGCAACGCAACATGCAGATCGGCATGAGCGCGGTCGCCTTCGTGCTGGCCCTGCTCATGGGCCGGCTGATCGCACGCGGCCTGACACGCGCGCTGGGCGCCGAGCCTGCCCAGCTCGGTGAAGTCGCCCGCCAGATCGCCGACGGCAACCTCGACCCCGGACTGCTGCGCAGCGAAGCGCCCGCCGGCAGCGTGCAGGCCTCGCTCAACGCCATGCACCAGAGCCTGGCCAGCGTGGTCAGCGATGTGCGCAACAACGCCGACAGCGTGGCCGTGGCCAGCGAGCAGATCGCCAAGGGCAATGCCGACCTGAGCCGCCGCACCGAGCAGCAGGCCAGCGCGCTGCAGGAAACCGCAGCCTCCATGGACGAGCTGTCTTCCACCGTGCAGCAGAACGCGGACAACGCACGCCAGGTCAACCAGCTCGCGCGCGGCGCCAGCCAGATCGCGGCCAAGGGCGGCACCGTGGTGCAGGAAGTAGTGGGCGCCATGCAGGACATCCATGCCAGCTCGCGCCAGATCGGCGACATCGTGGGCGTGATCGACTCCATCGCCTTCCAGACCAACATCCTGGCCCTGAACGCCGCCGTCGAGGCCGCACGCGCCGGCGAACAGGGCAAGGGCTTCGCCGTGGTGGCCGCCGAGGTACGCACCCTGGCCCAGCGCAGCGCGCAGGCCGCCCGCGAGATCAAGCAGCTCATCACTGACAGCGCCACGCGCGTCAGCCAGGGCGCGGAGCTGGCCGACCAGGCCGGCGCCACCATGGCCGAGGTGCTGCAATCCATACAGCGCGTGACCGACCTCATGGGCGAGATCAGCAATGCCAGCGACGAGCAAAGCGCCGGCGTGGCCCAGGTCGGGCAGGCCATGAGCCAGATGGACCAGGTCACGCAGCAAAACGCCGCCCTGGTGGAGGAAAGCGCGGCGGCGGCCTCCAGCCTCAAGTCCCAAGCCCAGCGCCTGGTGCAGGCCGTGGCCATCTTCCGCCTGGGCGACCAGGACGGCGCGGCACAGCAGCCGCGTTTGCAGGCGCCGCTGCCGGCGTCAGTGCCCACGCGCACGGCCACGGCATCTGCGCTGGCGCCGGCCAGGCCGGCACCGGCACGACCCGCAGCTGGCGCGCGCCCTGCAAGCCCTGCACGCCTGGCTGCGGCCAAGCCATCCGCCGAATCGCAGGACTGGACCAGCTTCTGAAACCGGCAAGCCGCACGCATGCGCCGCCACCGCTCCTGCACCGCGCCCCTGGACAAGGCTGCGCAGGTGCGCGAACTGGAAGAGTTCTTCCGCGGGCAAAACCCCATCGACCTCGCTGCGGCCGACTGGCACACGCGCATGGAGCAAGGCCTGACTGCCGAGGAAGAAGCCGAATTCACCGAATGGCTGGCGGCCAGCACGGCGCACGAGGCCGCCTTGCGCCACCTGGGCCAGAGCCTGGCGGCCGCGCGGTCCATTCCCCCCGAACAGGTGGCGCGCCTGCGCGCGGAGCAGGCACGCCGGCGCTCGCAGTCAGTGCCTCACGCACACCCGGAACCGGCCTCGCAGCGCCCGTCCTCCGAAGAGCGCCAAGGCTGGAGCTGGTCCCGCCTGCTGCCGCGACCTGCCCTGGCGGCCCTGTGCTGCACGGTGGCCCTGGCCGTGGGCATGGGCGTGGGCGTGGGCGTGGGCTGGCACCAGTGGCAGCAGCAGCCCACCTTCACCAGCAGCCACCTGACCCCACGCGGCCAGGCCAGGACCATCACCTTGCCGGATGGCACCGCACTGTCCCTGGATGCCGATACCCAGGCGCAGGTAACTCTGTACCGCGACCGGCGCGAGGTGCGCATCACGCAAGGGCAGATCCTGTTCGCCGTGGCACCCGACAGCGCCAGGCCCTTTCATGTGCTGGCCGGCCCGGCGCGCGTCACCGTGGGCGGCACGCGGTTTTCCGTGCGCTATCGCGCCACGGGCATGGAGGCGGGCAGCGCCCAGGTGGCCGTGCAGGAAGGCCATGTGCGCGTGGCCGGTGCGCAAGGCGCGGCAACGCCTGCCGACCTGGTCGCTGGCCAGGCCCTGAGCGTGTCGCCTGCAGGCGTGCTCGGTCCGGTGTCGGCTGTGGCGCCCGGCAGCATTGCGCTGTGGCGCAAGGGACTGATCCGCGTCGAGAACACGCCCCTGGCCGACGCCCTGGTGGAACTGGAGCGCTACGGGCCGACCGGCCTGGTAGTGCACGACCCGGCCGTGGCGGCTCTGCGCATTGGCGGCACCTACCAGGCCAGCCGCCCCGCCGAGTTCGCACGCATGCTGGCCCAGATCCTGCCTGTCACTCTGGTGGCCGGGCCCGATGGCCAGACCGAGATTGCCGCTGCGCCTTGAGCACGTAGGCGGGGCGCCGGGGCCGCGCGGCGGTCTATCGAAACAGCTCGGTCGTCAGCTTCCCCGCAGCCGGCGCCGGTGTTCGATCACCGTGCCCAGCAGAACCAGTCGGTTCCTGTCGCTGCGCAGCACGGCATGGTCTTCGTTGAGCGGTACCAGATCAAAGACCTCGATGCCGTCCTCTCCCACACCGCGCACGCGGTACTTTCTGAGCAGCACCTGCCGCTTGCCATTCCTGGCCAGCACATGGTCGCCGGGCCGGGGGCTGGCCTGGGGATCGATCAGCACACGGTCGCCCTCGCGCAATTCGGGCGACATGGCATCGCCCTCCAGCGCAAGAAAAAACGCACCGGGCGATGCGTTGTCCTTGCCGAATTCGATGTCCAGGGTTTCAGCGGGATCGGGGAATGCGCCGTCATCTGCCAGGGCTGCAGCCTGGGCATGCGAGAGAACGGGATATTGCCGCAATCCTTTGGGGAACTCGGGCAGATTGGTGCCGGGCGTGTCCCCATCTGGAAGCAGGGGCGGCAAATCGGAAACCATCTTCACCAGCCTGGGACTGATTTCGAAAAGCGAAACCTTCAAGCCCTTGGCATATGCAATGCCCGCCTCCAGGCTGATGGGCCGGTTGCCGCTTTGGTGCTGGGAGACCATGGAGGAGCCGCCAGGAATGCCTGCCTTCTCTGCGAACTCGGCCTTGCTTTTCACAGTAGAGAGCAGGCGCTTGAGGTTCGCCGCCTCTTGCTCGGTGGTCCAAACTTTCATGTAGCGATGCTAATAATCAAAACCATTAGCAATGCTTTTCATTTTTCGATAGCTATGCTAAATTTTTCCCATGAAGAACGCAGCCAGCAAAACCCTGTTCCACCGTTTCATCCCCGGCCTGCGCTTCCACTCGTTCTGGTACTACCAGGCACGCGGCTCCACGGGCAGGGTGCGCTGGGCGCGGCTGCCCATGGTCTCCGACGCCTGTGCGCAGGCCGATCCCCATGGTGCATGGTGGTGTGCGCAGCGGTGCGCCGCCGTTCTGGCGCAGCGGCCATGGCGGCTCATGCAACTGCCGCCCGGCCTGCCCGCGCAGCCGGATGCCCGCCAGATGGCGCATGTCCTGCAGCAATGGCTGCCGGGCTGGAGCGCTGCGCCGGCCAGCGTGCAGGTCTGTACCCACGCGCTTGAGAACGGCGGCAGCGCGCTGCTGCAGTTGCATGTCTGGGCCAGGAGCGCGCCCAGCATTCTTTGGGCATGGGTGGTTGGGGTGGAGGTCCAGGCGCGCCAATCCCTTCAGGGGCTGGCGCCTGCGCCAGGCAACCTGCAAGCCGGGCACCTGTCGCCGCGAGCCCTGCTGATCGTTCCCTTCGGCCAGGACATGCCCTGGGCCACCGGCCATACCGCCCGGGTACGCCTGCATGCAAAGGGACCTCAACCGCACGGGCCGCATGAAGTGGTTGCGCAGGATGGCTGCTGGTTCCAGGACAGCGGGCTGGACGCCGTGGTTCTGGAGCCGGAGCCACGGCACGGTGCCGTCCCACCCATGTAAAGCGCCCCCGCACCCGCGCCAATGAGAATCAATCTCAGTACAATCGCCGCTGTTTTCAGCCAGCCCAGGCCCGGCAGCCGCTCCGGACCGCTGGCAAGCTGCCGCGCGCCGTGCCCCTGCACTCCCCGACCACCGCCTGCCTGACCGCCGCCCGCGCCCTGCCCCGGGTGGCCGCGCCATGGCTGCCTGATGCGGGGCGGCGGCCGTGAAACGGGACCCCTTCGCCACGCAGGGCGGCATGGCACCACCCTCCGCACTGGCCGCGCTGTATGCGCGCTGGCGCCAGCCGCTGGTGCGGCTGCTGCAGGGGCGCCTGGGCAGCCGCGCGCAGGCCGAGGACACGGCCCAGCAGGTGTTCACGCAGATGGCGGCCTCGGGCCGCCTGCCCGAAGAGGGCAAGGAGCAGGCCTACCTGAGCCGCGCCGCCAGCAATCTCGCCGTGGACCAGTGGCGCCGGCAGGGCGGAGCCCAGGCCCTGGCCACGGTGTCGGCCGACAACTGCGGTGATGAACTGCAGGGCCTGGCGGCCGATGACAGCCATGACCCCGTGCGCCAGGCCCAGAACCGCCAGTACCTGGCCCGCCTGGACGATGCGTTGGGCGAGCTGCCCGAGCGCCAGCGCGAGGCGTTCACGCTGCACATCATGGAAGGATTCACGCAGGAGGAAGTGGCGCAGCGCATGGACATCTCGCTGCGCATGGTGTCCAGGCATGTGAGCCGGGCCTACGCCTACTGCGAACTGCGGCTGCAATACGGGAGCCTGGAACAGATGCAGCGCCTGCGCACCAATGCCGCAGCCCCTTCCGAACACGCCCCAGGACGCGGCCCCACGCCATGAACAAGACACCGCCCCCAGGAATGGCGCCAGACACGCTGGTGGACCTGCACGAAGCCGCCGCCCAGTGGTTCACGCGCCGCCAGACGGCGGGCTGGACGGGCGCGGACGAGCGCGCGCTGGACGCTTGGCTGCAGGCGGACCCCTTTCACCGCGAGATCTTCGACAGCATGGGCCGCACGCGCCAGCTGTTCGGCCAGCTGCAGCAGGAGCGCGTGCAGGCACAGGCACAGGCACAGAAGCAGGTAAAGGCACAGCGCCCGCCGGCCCATGAGCCTGCGCGTCGGCGCACAGCGCCGTCTGCCATGCAGACCTGGCCTGGCCGCTGGCGGGCCGCCTTCGCCACGGCAGGCGTTGCCCTGTGCTGCGCCCTGCTGGTGGGCGGCTGGCATGCCTGGGACAACACCGCGCGCTACACGCTGGAGATGGCGACCGGGCCCGGCGAGCGGCGCGAGGTGGACCTGCCCGACGGCAGCCATGTGGCCGTGAATTTCAGCAGCACGCTGCAGGTACGCTACTACCCGCGCCGCCGCGAGGTGGTGCTGGACAGCGGCGAGGCCTTCTTCGAGGTGGCGCCGGATGCATCGCGGCCCTTCACCGTGGACTCGGGCCGCAGCCGCGTGAAGGTGGTGGGCACGGCCTTCAACGTGCGGGCTGCGCCGCCGCGCCTGGTGGTGAAGGTGCTGCGCGGCAAGGTCGAGGTGCGCGCCGACCGCGATGCCGCAGACGGGCCGGTGATGCTGCTGGGCCCGGCAAGCGGCGTGTCCATCGACCCCGTGACGGGCGGCCATGACACGGTGGCCGCGCCTGCGGACACGGTGGGCGACTGGCGCACCGGGCAGCTGCGGTTCAGGCGCACGCCGCTGGACGAGGTGGCCCGGGAGCTGTCGCGCTACCTGGGCCAGCCCGTGGTGCTGGCTTCCGAGGAGCTGGGCAGCCTGCCGGTCTCGGCTTTTTTCTCCACGGCCTCGCCCGAGCCCTTCATCGAGCTGCTGCCGGACCTGATTCCCGTGCGCGTGCGCAGGCAGGCCTCGGGCGGCTGGCTGATTGCCAGGCGCTGAGCCGACCGGCGAAACCACTCTGTTTACAAATTGTTTCAATCAACCACGGCAACACAGGTTCGTGGTCTTCGCCAAAACCTCGTCTTGAACAGATAGGGACCGGATTTTTCCGGCACTCCCTCGGCTGCCAGCCAGCAGGGCCGAAGCAGGACTTCGCCCCCCAGCCAACGGCCGCAAACGCGGTGCGCCGCGCGCGCAGACCGGCGGGCTGGGCCTGGTGGCCGGGCCGGCATGGACTGGTGGGTATGCCGGGCAAGGGCCCGGGCCTGCGCGCACGGTGCGATGGGGCGCATGGGCGCCGTGCAGACATGACGCAGGATTCAAACGTGAAGCGGGCAAGACAACTGAGAGGGGCCCTGGGGGGCCAGGGACTGACGGCGCAGACGCGCCACGACCAAGCGGGAGCACAGATGTGCACGGCACGCCAGGGCGCCATGGCGCTGCTGGTGGCCGGCGCGGTGGCAGCGATGGCGCTGCCTGTTCCATCGCAAGCGCAGGTACCGGCACAGGAGGCGCGTGCGCAGCAGTTGCCGTTCGACATTGCGGCCCAGCCGCTGGCCACGGCGCTGGGTGCGTTCGGCAAGCAGTCCGGGCAGCAGGTGCTGTTCGACGAGGCCGATCTGGCCGGGCGCAGCGCCCAGGCCGTCAAGGGCCGGTTCACGCCACGCCAGGCGCTGGAGCAGCTGCTGGGCGGCTCGGGCATGGCCGTGGCCACGGAGCGCAGCGGCGGCTTCACGCTCAAGCCCGCACCCCGGCCCGCGGCCGGCGCGCTGACGCTGGGCGAGGTCCACGTGACCGCGCAGGCCCTGCGCAGCACGGCCACCGAAGGCACGGGCGCCTATGCGGCGCGGGCCGTGAGCATCGGCAAGAGCGAGCAGGCGCTCAAGGACACGCCCCAATCCGTCAGCGTGGTCACCGACCAGTTGATGAGGGAGCAGAACATCACCTCGGTCTACGAGGCCCTGGCCAGCACCACGGGTATCACGCAGCTGCAAAGCCCGCAGGGCGGCAAGTACATCTATTCGCGCGGCCTGGACGTGACGGGCATGCAGTACGACGGCATTCCCGTGGAGCGCCTGTACGGCCGCGCCAGCAACTACGCAGGCAGCTCGGTCATCTATGACCGCGTGGAAGTGCTGCGCGGCGCTACGGGCCTGGTGCAGGGCGGCGGCGACCCCAGCGGCGCCGTCAACCTGGTGCGCAAGCGCCCTCTGACCGAGCCAGGCGTCAGCGTCATGGCCAAGGCCGGCTCCTGGGACCGCTATGGCGCGCAGATCGATGCCAGCGGCTCCCTCAACCAGGACGGCACGCTGCGCGGCCGCGCCGTGCTGGACCGACAGGACGAGCACTCCTTCATCGACTACGTGAACAGCAAGAACACCACGCTGTACGGCACGCTGGACTACCGGCTGTCGGCCGACACGCAGGTCAGCGTGGGCGCCAGCATCGAGAGCATGAAGGGCCGGCCCTTCATCTCGGGCCTGCCGCGCTACTCCACGGGCGCCGACATCGGCCTGCCGCGCTCCACCTTCCTGGGCGCCGACTGGAACCGCCAGGACAACAGCAACAAGGCCTTGTACGCAGACCTGTCTCACCAGTTCAACGACCGCTGGCGCGCCAAGGTCTCGGCCATCCACGTGCGCGAGGAGCTGGACATGAAGTACGCGGCCTCGCTGCGCGCGGTCAATCCCTCCACCATGCTGGGGGGCAACATCGCGGCCATGACCCAGGCGCGCATGAACGCCTCCGGCCTGGATGCCCACGTGACTGGCGACATCGATGCCTTCGGCCGCCAGCACGAGCTGGTGCTGGGCGCCACCTACAGCCGCTCGCACGCCAACCCCACCTACAACGCATTGACGGCGGCCAACCCCATCGATGTGACGGCGCCCAACGCCCACATTCCCGAGCCCAGCGATGCCGCCCTGGCAGCCGTGTTCAACGAACAACGCAGGGCCATGGTGCAGCAGGCCGGCGTCTACGGCGCGCTGCGCCTGCAGGTCAGCGATCCGCTCAAGCTGGTGGTGGGCGGACGGCTGAGCAACTACAAGAGCGACTGGGACACCTACCTGCGCAGCGCCGGCGTGCCCAGCTTCAACAGCACCCATCAGGGCAATACCCGGTTCATGCCGTTCGCGGGCGCCATCTACGCCATCAATCCGCAGTGGAACGCCTATGCCAGCTACGCCAGCATCTTCAAGCCCCAGACGCTGCTGAACGCGGCCGGCGAGAACCTCAAGCCCATCATGGGCGACACCTACGAGGTCGGCATCAAGGGCGAGCTGATGGACGGCAGGCTGAACACGTCGCTTGCGCTGTACCGCGTGAACCAGAACCACCGCGCCCAGGAGGACCTGAGCACCAGCCCCACCTGCCGCGACGGCTACTACTGCTACACCGACACCGGCAAGGTCACCAGCCAGGGGCTGGATGCCGAGGTCAGCGGCGAGCTGGCGCGCGGCTGGAAGCTGTTCACGGGCTACACCTACAACAGCAACAAGTACGCCCAGGACCTGAACAACCAGGGCAAGAGCTTCAACACCTACACGCCGCGCCATCTGCTGCGCGCCTGGACCACCTACCAGCTGCCCGGTGAGTGGAATGCCTTCACCATAGGTGGCGGCGTCAATGCCCAAAGCTCCAACTACCGCCAAGTCGGCGCCGTGGCCGTGCATGTGCCCGGCCGCGCGGTCTGGAGCAGCTATGTGCGCTATCGCATCAATCGCCAGTGGGAAGCGTCGCTGAACTTCAACAACATGTTCGACAAGACCTACTACGTCTCCGTGGGCAATCTGCTCAACAGCAGTCACTACGGCGATCCGCGCAATGTGATGCTGACGCTGCGTGGCTCGTTCTGACGATCGGCCAGGGGGATGCGGCGGGCAGGACGTGCGGGCAATAGACTAGCCACCCTGCGAAACCCGCTGCCCCCTATTCAACCGTTTCAAGGAGTTCCCATGCATCTTCAACGCACCGTCCTTTTTGCAGGCATGGCTGCCAGCCTCTTTCTGGCGGCGGGATGGGCCACGGCCGCAGAAGGCCCTGCCACGGCCCAGGCCCCCCAGGCCCAGGCCCAGGCCGCCAAGCCGGCGGGCGACACCGTGCAGGCGCAGCTGGAGACCTCCACCTGGGTGCCCGACGGCAAGGCCGATGCGCCGCGCGTGATCTATACCTTCACCGACCCCAACTGCAAGTACTGCCACAAGTTCTGGGAGGCCGCGCGTCCCTGGGTGGATGCGGGCAAGGTGCAGCTGCGCCACATCCTGGTCGGCGTGATCCGGGACGACAGCCCGGCCAAGGCCGCCGCCATCCTGCAGGCCCCGGACCGCGCGGCCGCACTGATGGAGCACGAGAAAAAGTCCGCCCAGGGCGGCATAGCGCCCGCCTTCAGCGTCAGCCCCGACGTGCGCAAGACGCTGGAGGCCCACCGCAAGCTGATGATGTCCCTGGGCTTCCGTGGCACGCCGGGCATCGTGGTGATCGACAGCCGGGGCGGCACCAAGAGCTATGGCGGCATGCCGCGCGATGCCTCCCTGCCCGAGGTGTTCGGGGCGCTGTGAACGGGCTGCCGTGAACGGGACGCCAGGTGATGTCCTCACCTCGGCAGCCACGAGTAGCATGGCCGGCAGGATCACCACTGCGGAGAACGCCACCATGCTCAAGCTCTATGGTTTTTCCAGGGTCAATGCCGGCGCGCGCGGCCGCACGCGCGATCTGCGCGTGCTGTGGGCACTCGAAGAGATGCAGCTGCCCTTCGAGATCGCGGGCATGGACCATCCCGCGCACGACCTGAACACCGAGGCCTACCGCCGGCTCAGCCCCTTCGAGCAGATTCCGGCGCTGGACGATGACGGGCAGGTGATTTCGGAGTCGGCCGCCATCGTGCTGCATCTGGCCAGGAAGTGCGGCCGGCTGATGCCCTCCGATGCAACCGGCGAGGCCCAGGTGCTGCGCTGGTGCTTTGCAGCCATGAACACGGTGGAGCCGCCGCTGCTCAGCCTGATGGTGCTGGACTGGACGGCCGATGGCAGCTGCGGCAAGCACCGCGAATTCCTGGTGGGCTGGGCGCATCGCATGCTGGGCAACCTGGAGCGCTGGCTGGACGGGCGCCGCTTCATTGCCACCGACGAATTCACGGTGGCCGACATCCTGATGGCGCATGTGCTCGCCTGCATCCCGGACAGCACGCTGACCGCGCCCTGCCCCGCCGTGGTGGCCTACCGCGACAGATGCCTGGCCCGGCCCGCCTGGCAGCGGACCCTGGCGGCCTACAACGCGCGGGTGGAGGCGGCGTAGCCGGGGCGCAGGGCTGCTCGGTGCTCAGGGCTGCTGGACGGCCGCCACAGGCTGGGACTGCGGTGGCGGTGGCGGCGGCGCAGTCCAGCTGCCGCCCAGCACGCGGAACAGCTGGGCCAGCGCCAGCTGCCGCTGGGTCACGGTATCGATGTAGGCGCTTTCATTGGCGAAGGCGTTGCGCTGTGCGTCCAGGTAGCGCAGATGGTCGTCCACCCCCGCCTGGTAACGGGCCTGCGCCAGACGCAGGCTTTCGCGGCTGCTGTCGCGCAGCGCCAGGCGCGCGGTCTCCTCGCGGCGCAGCGTGTCGGTGGCGGCCAGGGCGTCGGCCACTTCGCGGAAGGCGGTCTGGATGGCCTGCTCGTAGGCTGCCACGGCCATGTCCTTGCGCAGCACGGCCAGGTCGAGGTTGGCGCGGTTGCGCCCGCCGTCGAAGAGGGGCAGCGTGACCTGGGGAGTGAACGACCAGGCGCGCTGGCCCGAGCGGAACAGGTCGGAAAGATCGGCGCTGGACGATCCCAGGAAGCCGGTGAGCGAGATGCGCGGGAAGAAGGCCGCGCGCGCCGCACCAATGTCCGCGCTGCGCGCGCGCAGCCGGTGCTCGGCCGCCTGGATGTCCGGGCGGTGGATGAGCAGTTCGGAAGGCGTGCCGGCCGACAGGTCCTGCAGCAGTAGGGGTACGTCGGACGACTTTGCCGACTGTGCAGACCCTGCGGACTGTGCGGACTGTGCGGACAGGTACGGCGCCAGATCCTCCACGCCCGTCAGCAGCAGCAGGGCGTTGCCGGCCTGGCGCAGCTCACGTTCACTGCGCTCCACGTCGGCGCGGGCCTGGGCGGCCAGGCCCAGGGCGTCCTGGTGGTCCAGGGCGGTGGCCGTGCCCGCCTGGCGCCGCTGCGCAGTCAGGCGCAGCGAGGATTCACGGCTTTGCAGCGTGCGCTGCGCCAGTTGCAGCCGGCGCAGGGCCCCATCGCGGGACAGGTAGGCCTGCACCACTTCGGCACCCAGGCTGATGCGGGCGGCGCGCGCGACCTCTTCGGTGGCCAGGTACTCGCCCAGGGCGGCTTCGGACAGGTTGCGCACGCGGCCGAACAGGTCCAGCTCGAAGGCGGCCAGCCCCAGGCCGGCCTGCCAGCTGCCCTGCACCTGCGGCTGGCCCGTGGCATTCATGTCGCCCGGCAGGCGCTGGCGCGTGCCGCCGCCCTGCAGGCCCACGCCCGGCAGGCGGTCGGCGCGCTGCACCTGGTACAGGGCGCGTGCCGCCTCCACGTTGAGCAGGGTCTGGCGCAGGTCGCGGTTGTGGGCCTGGGCCAGGTCCACCAGCTGGCGCAGCTGGCGGTCGGCGATGAAGCTGTTCCAGTCCAGCGTGGCCGCCGACGAGGACAGCACGGGTGCGGAATCCTGTTGCGGCCAGTGCGCGGGAATGGGCGCCTGCGGACGCTGGTGGACCGGGGCGAGGGAGCAGCCGGCCAGCACCAGGCTGGCGGCCAGCGCACACAGGGCGCGTGGGAAGAAGTGCATGGACATGGCGCTTACTCGATGGGGGTTGCCGGGGCCTGCAGGGCAGGCGGGGTGCCGGCCGGCGCCTTGCGCCGGAACAGGGACAGCACCCAGACGAAGAAGACGGGAACGAAGACCACCCCCAGCAGCGTGGCCGACAGCATGCCGCCGATCACGCCGAAGCCGATGGCGGCCTGGCTGGACGCGCCCGCGCCCGAGGCCAGCGCCAGCGGCACCACGCCCAGGATGAAGGCCAGCGAGGTCATGACGATGGGCCGAAAGCGCAGCCGCGCCGCCTGCAGCGCGGCCTGCGCCAGGCTGTGCCCCTGGGCATGCAGGTCCCTGGCGAACTCCACGATCAGGATGGCGTTCTTGGCCGCCAGGCCGATGATGGTGATCAGGCCCACCTTGAAGTACACGTCGTTGGACAGGCCCACGGCCGAGGTGGCCAGCACCGATCCCAGCGCGCCTATGGGCACGATCAGCATCACGGCGGCGGGAATGCTCCAGCTCTCGTACAGGGCCACCAGCAGCAGGAACACCACCACGATGGCCAGCGCGAACAGCTTGGGCGCCTGGGCACCGGCGGCTTTCTCCTGGAAGGACAGGGCGGTCCACTCGTAGCCTATGCCGCGCGGCATGTCGGCCATGATGCGTTCCAGCTCGGCCATGGCCTCGCCCGTGGTGTGGCCGGGCCTGGCGTCGCCCGAGATGCGGAAGGCCGGATAGCCGTTGTAGCGCGAGATCTGCACCGGCCCGCTTTCCCAGCGCACCGTGGCAAAGGCCGACAGCGGCACCTGCTGGCCGGCGGCGTTGGGCACGTGCAGGCGCAGGATGTCCTCGGGCCGCGCGCGGGCCTGCGCATCGGCCTGCACCACCACGCGCTGCAGGCGGCCCGCGTTGGGAAACTCGTTGATCACGGCCGAGCCGTAGGCGGTGGACAGGGCCGTGTTGATGGCGCTGAAATCCACGCCCTGGGCCTGCGCCTTGCGCCGGTCGATGTCCAGCCGCAGCTGGGGCGCATCCTCCAGGTTTTCCATCATGGCGTAGGCAATGATGGGCGAGGCATTGGCCTTGGCCAGCAGCTGGTCGCGCGCGGCGATCAGCGCCTCGCGGCCCAGGCTGGCGCGGTCCTGCAGGCGCAGCGCAAAGCCGCCGGAGTTGCCCAGGCCGTCGATGGGCGGCGGGTCCACGGCCATGACGGTGCCGTCGGACAGGCTGGCAAAGCGCTGGTTGAAGGCCTGCACCTCGTCCCAGGACGCCTGCCCGGCGCCGCGCACCGACCAGTCCTTGAGCGTGACGAAGGCCAGGGCCGCGTTCTGCCCCATGCCCGAGAAGCTGTAGCCCATCAGGAACTCCGCCTGGGCCGTGGCGGGGCGGCCCTGGATGTAGTCCTCCATGTCCTTGACCATGGCCTTGGTGCGCTCCGTGGTGGCGCCCGGCGGCAGCTGCACGCCGACGATGTAGTAGCCCATGTCCTCGTAGGGCACGAAGGATTCGGGCATGCGCGTGTACGCCACGCCCAGCCCGGCCACGATGGCGGCATACACCAGCATGCAGCGACCGGCGCGGCGCACCAGCCGCTGGTTGAGCAGGTCGAAGCGCTCGGTCAGCGCCGCGAAGCGGCGGTTGAACCAGCCGAAGAAGCCTTTGCGCTCGGCGTGGTGGCCCTTGGCAACGGGCTTGAGCAGCGTGGCGCACAGCGCCGGCGTAAAGGTCAGCGCCAGCAGGCCCGAGAACAGGATGGACACGGCCAGCGACAGCGAGAACTGCCGGTAGATCACGCCCACCGAGCCGCTCATGAAGGCCAGCGGCAGGAACACGGCCACCAGCACCAGGGTGATGCCGACGATGGCGCCCGAGACCTGCTGCATGGCCTTGACCGTGGCCGCCAGCGGCGACAGCCCCTCCTCGGCCATGAGGCGCTCCACGTTCTCCACCACCACGATGGCGTCGTCCACCAGGATGCCGATGGCCAGCACCATGCCGAACATGGTCATCATGTTCACCGAAAAGCCCAGCGCATACATCACGCCCAGGGTGCCGGCCAGGCACACGGGCACGACGATGGTGGGAATCAGCGTGTAGCGCAGGTTCTGCAGGAACAGCCACATCACCAGGAACACCAGCGCCACGGCCTCCACCAGGGTCTGGATGACCTTGCCGATGGCCACCTCCACGAAGCGCGAGGTGTCATAGGGCACGGCGTACTGGATGCCGGCAGGGAAGTTCTGCGACAGCTCGGCCAGGCGCGCCTTGACGGCCTTGGCGGTCTGCATGGCGTTGGCCCCGGGCGCCAGCTGCACGGCGGCGGCCACGCCCTGGCGGCCGTCCTCGCGCGAGGAAAAGCTGTAGTCCAGCTGACCGACCTCCAGCCGCGCCACATCGGCCAGGCGCACGGCCGAGCCATCGGCCCTGGCACGCAGCACGATCTGGCCGAACTCCTCGGGCGAGGCCAGCGTGCCCTTGACGGCAATGGTGGCGCTCAGCTCCTGGCCGGGCCCTGCGGGCGAGGCGCCAAAGCTGCCGGCCGGCACCTGCGCGTTCTGGGCGGCGATGGCCGCGTTCACGTCCGCCACCGACAGGCCGTAGCCCAGCAGCTTGTTCGGATCGACCCACACGCGCATGGCCACATCGGCCGCGAAAAACTGCACCTTGCCCACGCCGGGCACGCGGCGGATCTCGTTGTTGATGTTGCGCACGGCGTAGTCGGACAGGGCCACCTCGCTGTTGCCGCTGCCGCCGCTGCCGTCCTTGTAGGTCAGCGAGTAGATCATCAGGAAGTTGGCGCTGGCCTGCTCGACCTGCAGGCCCATCTGCATCACGGACGCGGGCAGGCGCGCCTCGGCCTTCTTGATGCGGTTTTGCACCTCCACCTGGGCCAGCGCGGGCTCGGTGCCCGGGGCGAAGGTGGCCGTGATCTCGGCCAGGCCCGTGGAGCCGCTGGAGGAGTCGAAGTACAGCAGCCCCTTGGTGCCGTTGAGCTCCTCCTCGATGACGCTGGTCACCGACTCCATCACCGTGGTGGCGGAGGCGCCCGGATAGTTGGCGGTGATCGAGATCTGCGGCGGCGCCACGTTGGGAAACTGGGAGACGGGCAGCGCCGGTATGGCCAGCAGCCCGGCGAGCATGATGAAGATGGCCACCACCCAGG
This sequence comes from Delftia sp. WSY_10, assembly GCF_043104705.1. NCBI lineage: Bacteria > Pseudomonadati > Pseudomonadota > Betaproteobacteria > Burkholderiales > Comamonadaceae > Delftia > Delftia sp. WSY_10. The sequence continues at coordinate 664,899 of NZ_JBICKY010000012.1, forward strand.
CGAAGTTGGGGCGGTTGATGAAGAACTTGGACATGGTCTATTCCTTGGGCAGGCGCCGGCTCAGTCGCTGGACGTGGCGGAGCTGCCGGAGGCGCTGAAGGTGCCGGACAGCCCCGCCGTAGGGGAGGCCGCGGCATCGGAAAGGGCCGTGACCTGAACCCGCGCCCCGGGCTGCAGGCCTGCCATGCGGCCCACCACCACGCGCTCGCCGCCCTTGAGGCCTGCGCTGATCTGCCACTGCGCGCCATGCATGGTCGCGGTCTGCACGGGGCGCATCTGCAGCGTGTCCTGGCCATCCACCACCAGCACGTGGGCCTGCCCGTCGGTGCTGCGCTGCACGGCCCGCTGCGGCACCAGGATGGCGGCAGGGTCCACGCCTTGGCCCACGGTCACGCGCACATACATGCCGGGCAGCAGCATGCCGTCGCGGTTGTCGAAGCGCCCGCGCAGCGCCATCTGGCCGGTGCCACGGTCCACCGTCACATCCGAGAACAGCAGTTGCCCCGTGCGCTGCAGGCCCGTGCCGTCCACCTTCAGGGAAACCGGCGTGCCGTCCTTGCCCGCCGTCTGTGCCAGGCGGCCCTCGGCCAGGGCCGCGCGCAGGCGCTGGGCTTCGGCCACGGGCTGCTGGAAGTCGGCATAGACCGGGTCGAGCTGCTGGACCAGCGCCATGGGCGTGGCCTCGCCCTGGCCCACCAGGGCGCCCTCGGTGACCAGTGCACGGCCGATGCGGCCCGCGATCGGCGCCCTGACCGTGGCGTATTCCAGGTTCAGGGCGGCCGCCTGCACCTCGGCCTGGGCGGACTGCCGCGCGGCCTGGGCCGCCTGCAGGCGGGCCTGCATGGCCTCGAAGTCCTGGCGGCTGACTGCCTCCTGCGCCACCAGCGGCGCGTTGCGGCCGACCACGGCACGCGCTTCGATCAGGGCCGCCTCGGCGCTGGCCAGCTGGCCCTGGGCGCGGGACAGGGCGGCGCGCAGGGGCGCCGGGTCGATCTGGAAAAGCACCTGGCCGGCCCGGACGTCGGCGCCTTCCTCGAAATGGCGGCGCAGCACGATGCCGGCCACCCGCGCACGCACCTCGGCCACGCGCACGGGCTCGATACGGCCCGGCAGCTCGCTGGACAGGGCCAGCGGCGCGGGCTGCACGGTGACGGCCTGCACCACGGGCAGCGCGTCACCCGCTGCGGCCGGAGCCTCGTTGCGGCCGCAGCCCGCTGCCAGGGCGGCCAGCACCAGGGCCGCCAGCGGCAGGCCACGTCGCTTGTTCAGACGCATGCTCATGTTCACAACCTGATTGAGTTCGATACGAAGGCCGCGATGGTACATATCAGAATCAAATGAGTCAACATCGATTCATTTGATTCTTTAAAACATCAACAGATAAAATCCCCGCACTTTCCAAGGAGGCATGACAAGCGATGACGAGCACCAAGCAAGAGGACGAAGGCAAGCTGCTGGGCGCACTGGCACTGGCGCTGCTGGACGATCCCAAGGCCAATCTGCAGGAGCTGGCACGCGCCATCGGCATCAGCAAGGCCACGCTCTACCGCTTCTGCCCCACGCGCGACCAGCTCATCGACCGGCTCATAGGGCATGCGGCCGACACCCTGTCGCGCGCCATGCGCGCGGCCGAGCTGGAGCGCCACGCGCCGCTGGAGGCGCTGCGCCGCCTCACCGCCCACTGCCAGGACCACCAGACGCTGCTGCTGTTCCTGATGTATTTCTGGCGCTCCGACATCTCGGTGGTCGGCCAGATAGAGAGCGAATGGGTGGCGGCCATGGATGCCTTTTTCCTGCGCGGCCAGCAGGCCGGCGTGTTCCGCATAGACATCACGGCTGCGGCCATGACCGAGCTGTGGCTGTCCATGGTCGTGGGGCTGCTGGATGCGGAGCGGCGCGGCCGTGTTGCGCGGGCCAGCGTGGCGGCCGTGATGGAGCAGTCCTTCCTGCACGGCGCCCTGCAGCCCGGCGCACCGGCCGCGTAGCACGCCGGGCGCCGATGGGGGAAACCGAGGTGATGAATGATGGTCATGCACTGCTTTCAATCGATGAAGGCAGCCATGGAATGGATCCACATCAATGAACTAGAATTTTTCTAGTTCAAAAATCCATGAATTTTTCTCACCAAAATGCTCGAACGCACCCACCTCGCCATCGTCCGTGAAGTCGAAAAACAGGGCTCGCTGACGGCGGCGGCCGGCGTGCTGTGCGTGACGCAGTCGGCGTTGAGCCACAGCATGAAGAAGCTGGAGCAGCAGCTGGGCACGGACATCTGGCTGCGCGAAGGCCGCAGCCTGCGCCTGACGCAGGCCGGCCAGTACCTGCTGGCCGTGGCCCAGCGCGTGCTGCCCCAGCTGGACCTGGCCGAGGAGCGGCTGCGCCAGTTCGCCCAGGGCGAGCGCGGCGCGCTGCGCATCGGCATGGAGTGCCATCCCTGCTACCAGTGGCTGCTCAAGATCGTCGCGCCCTATCTGGCGAGCTGGCCCGATGTGGATGTGGATGTGAAGCAGAAATTCCAGTTCGGCGGCATCGGCGCGCTGTTCGGCTACGAGATCGACCTGCTGGTCACGCCCGATCCGCTGTTCAAGACGGGCCTGGAGTTCGTGCCCGTGTTCGACTACGAGCAGGTGCTGGTGGTCTCCAGCGCGCATGCGCTGGCAGGGGCCGATTTCGTGGAGGCCGCCCAGCTCGCGCCCGAGGTGCTGATCACCTATCCCGTTCCCATGGACCGGCTGGACATCTACAACCAGTTCCTCATGCCGGCCGGCATCACGCCGCGCCGCCAGAAGGCCATAGAGACCACGGACATCATGATGCAGATGGTGGCCAGCGGCCGGGGCGTGGCGGCCCTGCCGCGCTGGCTGGTGCAGGAGTACGCGGGCAAGCTGGACGTGGTGCCCGTGCGCCTGGGCGCCCAGGGCATTGCCAAGCAGATCTTCCTGGGCGCGCGGGTGGCGGACCTGCAGACCGACTATCTGCAGGCCTTCATCGAGCTGGCGCGCCAGCCGCTGGCCGCTGGCACGCTCCCTGCTCAGGCGGCCTGAGCCTGCGCCAGGAAGTCCTGCGCAAACCGCTGCAGCACGCCGCCCGCTTCGTAGACCGATACCTCCTCGGCCGTGTCCAGCCGGCAGGTCACGGGCACGCGCAGCGTCTGGCCGTCTCTGCGCTCGACCACCAGCGTGAGTTGGGTGCCCGGCGTGCGCTCGCCTTCCACGCCATAGATCTCCGTGCCGTCCAGCCCCAGGGTCTTGCGGTCGGTGCCCGGCACGAACTGCAGCGGCAGCACGCCCATGCCGATGAGGTTGGTACGGTGGATGCGCTCGAAGCCTTCGGCCACCACCGCCTCCACGCCCGCCAGGCGCACTCCCTTGGCCGCCCAGTCGCGTGAGCTGCCCTGGCCGTAGTCGGCGCCCGCGATGATGATCAGCGGCTGGCGGCGGTTCAGGTAGGTTTCCATGGCCTCCCACATGCGCACCACGCGCCCTTCGGGCTCGATGCGCGCCAGCGAGCCCTTGTGCTGCACGCCGTCGATGACGGCCATCTCGTTGACCAGCTGCGGGTTGGCGAAGGTGGCCCGCATGGCCGTCAGGTGATCGCCGCGGTGGGTGGCGTAGGAGTTGAAGTCTTCCTCGGGCAGGCCCATGCGCGCCAGGTATTCGCCCGCCGCGCTGTCGGCCAGGATGGCGTTGGAGGGCGACAGGTGGTCGGTGGTGATGTTGTCGGGCAGCAGGGCCAGCGGCCGCATGTTGCGCAGCGTGCGCGGGAAGGCCGCCAGCGCGCCCACGCCTTCGGTATCCCAGTAGGGCGGGCGGCGGATGTAGGTGGACTGGGGGCGCCAGTCGTACTGTGGCCGGGCCCGGTCTCCATCGTCCTTGCGGATGGCGAACATGGGTTCGTAGACGGCGCGGAATTGCTCGGGGCGCACGGCCTGGGCAACGATGGCGTCGATCTCCTCGTCGGCGGGCCACAGGTCCTTGAGGCGGATCTCGCGGCCTTCCACCACGCCCAGCACGTCCTGCTCGATGTCGAAGCGGATGGTGCCCGCCAGCGCATAGGCCACGACCAGCGGCGGCGAGGCCAGGAAGGCCTGTTTGGCATACGGATGGATGCGCCCGTCGAAGTTGCGGTTGCCCGAGAGCACGGCCGTGGCGTAGAGGTCGCGCTCGACGATTTCCTGCTGGATCCTGGGGTCCAGCGCGCCGCTCATGCCGTTGCAGGTGGTGCAGGCAAAGGCGACGATGCCAAAGCCCAGCTGCTGCAGCTCGCTGAGCAGCCCGGCCTCCTTCAGGTACAGCTCCACGGCCTTGGAGCCCGGCGCCAGCGAGGACTTGACCCAGGGCTTGCGCGTGAGACCCAGGCGATTGGCATTGCGCGCCAGCAGCGCCGCGGCGATGACATTGCGCGGGTTGCTGGTGTTGGTGCAGCTGGTGATGGCCGCGATGATGACGGCCCCATCGGGCATCAGGCCCTGGCGCTCCTGGGCGCGGGCGGCCTGCAGCTTGGCCGCATCGGCAATGCCGCGCTCGGCCAGGGCCGAGGTGGGCAGGCGCCGGTGCGGATTCGAGGGACCGGCCATGTTGCGCACCACGGTGGACAGGTCGAACTGCAGCACGCGGTCGTACTGGGCATCGGCCAGGCTGTCGCTCCAGAAACCTGCGGTGCGCGCATAGGCCTCGACCAGGCGCACCTGGGCCTCGTCGCGGCCGGTCAGGCGCAGGTAGGCCAGGGTCTGGTCGTCAATGGAGAACATGGCCGCCGTGGCGCCGTATTCGGGGCACATGTTGGAGATGGTGGCGCGGTCGCCGATGCTCAGGCTGTCGGCGCCCTCGCCAAAGAATTCCACATAGGCGCCCACCACCTTTTGCTGGCGCAGGAATTCGGTCAGGGCCAGCACGATGTCGGTGGCGGTGATGCCGCCCTGGCGCCGGCCCGTGAGGCGCACGCCCACGATCTCGGGCATGCGCATCCAGGAGGCGCGGCCCAGCATGACGTTCTCGGCCTCAAGGCCGCCCACGCCCACGGCGATCACGCCCAGGGCATCGACATGGGGCGTGTGCGAGTCGGTGCCGACACAGGTATCCGGGAAGGCCAGGCCATCCTGCACTGTCACCACGGGGGACATCTTCTCCAGATTGATCTGGTGCATGATCCCGTTCCCTGCGGGGATCACGTCCACGTTGGCGAAGGCTTTTTTTGTCCACTCGATGAAGTGGAAGCGGTCCTCGTTGCGGCGGTCCTCGATGGCGCGGTTCTTCACGAAGGCATCGGGATCGAAGCCGCCGCACTCCACGGCCAGCGAGTGGTCCACGATGAGCTGCACGGGAACGACGGGGTTGACCTGGGCGGGGTCGCCGCCTTCGGCCGCGATGGCGTCGCGCAGGCCGGCCAGGTCCACCAGGGCGGTCTGGCCCAGGATGTCGTGGCAGACCACGCGCACGGGGTACCAGGGAAAGTCGATGTCGCGCCGGCGCTCGATGAGCTGCAGCAGGTAGCCGTCCAGCTGCGCGGGATCGGCGCGGCGCACGAGGTTCTCGGCGTGGACGCGGGCGGTGTAGGGCAGGCGTGCCCAGGCGCCGGGCGAGAGCGCATCGACGGCGGCGCGGGCATCGATGTAGTGCACCGTGGTGCCGGGCAGGGGTTTCTTGTGGTCGTTGTTCATGGGGCGGATGCAATGCGGGCAGGCCTGCAGCCCGCCCGCCAGGTTCAGGACAGCGGCGGCTCAGGCGCGCGCATCGAGGGGCACGAACTTCTGGTCATCCGGCCCCGTGTAGTTGGCGCTGGGGCGGATGATCTTGTTGTCCTGGCGCTGCTCGATCACGTGCGCTGCCCAGCCGCTGGTGCGCGCGATCACGAACAGCGGCGTGAACATGGCCGTGGGCACGCCCATCATGTGGTAGCTGACGGCGCTGAACCAGTCCAGGTTGGGGAACATCTTCTTGACCTCCCACATCACCGATTCCAGCCGGTCGGCAATGTCGTACATGCGGGTGGTTCCGGCCTCGTCGGACAGGCGCTTGGCCACGCCCTTGATGACCACGTTGCGCGGGTCGCTGACGGTGTAGACGGGGTGGCCGAAGCCGATCACCACTTCCTTGGCATCGACGCGGCGGCGGATGTCGGCCTCGGCCTCGTCGGGCGTGTCGTAGCGCTTCTGGATCTCGAAGGCCACCTCGTTGGCGCCGCCATGCTTGGGCCCGCGCAGCGCGCCGATGGCGCCCGCGATGGAGGAATACATATCGCTGCCCGTGCCCGCGATCACGCGCGCCGTGAAGGTGGAGGCGTTGAACTCATGCTCTGCATAGAGGTTGAGCGAGGTGTGCATGGCGCGCACCCAGCCTTCGGACGGCCGGTGGCCGTGCAGCAGGTGCAGGAAGTGGCCGCCGATGGAGTCGTCGTCGGTCTCCACCTCGATGCGCCGGCCCGAATTGCTCCAGTGGTACCAGTACAGCAGCATGGAGCCCAGGCTGGCCATGAGCCGGTCGGCAATGTCGCGGGCACCCGCCAGGTTGTGGTCGTCCTTTTCCGGCAGCACGCAGCCCAGGGCCGAGACGCCGGTGCGCATCACGTCCATCGGATGGGCGCCGGCAGGCAGTTGCTCCAGCGCCTGCCTGACGCTGGCCGGCAGGCCGCGCAGCGCCTGCAATTTGGTCTTGTAGGCCTGCAGTTCGGGGCGCGTGGGCAGCTTGCCGTGCACCAGCAGATGGGCGATCTCCTCGAACTCGCAGACCTCGGCAATGTCCAGGATGTCGTAGCCGCGATAGTGCAGGTCGTTGCCCGAGCGGCCCACGGTGCACAGCGCTGTGTTGCCGGCGGTCACGCCCGACAGCGCGACGGATTTCTTGGGCTTGAATGCGGACGCAGATGGCGCGTCGATGGTCGTGGTACTCATGAAAGGGTCTCCTGGTTCAGATAGGAATGGGCAATGGCCGCAGGAAGGCCGTTGTGGTCGACAGCCACCATCTCGAACAGGCCCTTGAGCACGTCCTCGCAGGCAATGCCCGGCGCCTGGGCCGACGCGGTGACGCAGACCGTCATGGAGCTGCGCCCCACGCGGCTGACCCAGCCGCGCAGGACGATCTCATGGCCCACGGGCACGGGCGCCAGGAAGTCCACGCCGGTGACGGCGGCCATCACGACCTCGCGCTGTGCCAGGCTGCGCGCAGCGAGAAAGGCCGCCTTGGCCATGAGCTGCAGGCCCTGGCCCGCGAACAGCGTGCCGTGGTGGTTGGCCAGCGCGGGCAATACCAGTTCATGCAACTCGGCGGTTCCGGTGGGTGTTGTCATGTTTCGCAATTTACGCAAAATAGCGCCCCTGCCATAGTGCTGAAAAGGCAAATTCTTGCGAAACGAAGTCCGCGAATTTGCAAATTCTGCGAATAACAGCCACCCGAGGAAACAGCCATGAAGAAGACGTTCATGGGCGTCAAGCTGCGCAAACTGCGCGCGGAGCACGGCCTGTCCCAGATCGCCCTGGCCCACGCGCTGGGCCTGTCGCCCAGCTACCTGAACCAGCTGGAGCAGAACCAGCGGCCGCTGACGGTGTCGGTGCTGCTCAAGCTCAACCGCGTGCTGGGCGTCGATATCCAGCAGTTCTCGGAGGACGAGGAAGCGCGCCTGGTCGCCGGCCTGCGCGAGGCCCTTGCCGAGGCGCCCGAATCCATTGCCCTGCCCGAGCTGCAGGAAGTCGCCGCGCAGATGCCCGCCCTGGGACGTGCGGTGATGGCGCTGCACCGCCGCCATCTGGAAGCCCTGGAGCGCATCGAGAGCATGTCGCTCAGGCTGGGCGATGACCGCTCGGACATGCCGGTGGCGCGCACCATGCCGTTCGAGGCCGTGCGCGATTTCTTCTTTGCGCACCAGAACTACTTCGATGAAGTGGACCGCGCGGCCCAGGCCCTGGCCGGCGAGGCGCGTGCGGACCCGGGCCATCTGGCGGACTGGCTGGTCCGGCGGCTGCAGCAGCGCCACGGCGTGCAGGTGCATCGCTCGGAAGACTCCCGGCAAAGCCAGCGCCGCTTCGACCCGGCCACGCGCTCGCTGTGGCTGTCCTCGGCGCTGGAGCCTGCGCAACAGGCCTTCCAGCTGGGCACGCAGCTGGCCTTGCTGGAGATGGGCGACACGCTGGACCGGCTGATCGCCACCGCCGCCTTCCAGGGCGACCCGGCCTCAAGCAAGCTCGCCCGCGTGGGCCTTGCCAACTACTTTGCGGGCGCGCTGTTGCTGCCCTACGACCTGTTCCTGGAATCGGCCGAGCAGCTGCGCTATGACATCGACCTGCTGGGCCAGCGCTTTGGCGTGGGCTTTGAAACCGTCTGCCACCGGCTGAGCACGCTGCAGCGGCCCGGCGCGCCCGGCGTGCCCTTCTTCTTTGTGCGCGTGGACCGCGCGGGCAATATCTCCAAGCGCCAGTCGGCCACGCATTTCCACTTCAGCCGCACCGGCGGCACCTGCCCGCTGTGGACGGTGTACGAGGCCTTCGGCCAGCCCGACCAGGTGCTGCGCCAGCTCGCCAGCATGCCCGACGGGCGGCGCTACCTGTGGATTGCACGCTCGGTCTCGCACGGTCAGCGCGGCTATGGTTCGCCGCGCAAGACCTTCTCCATCGGCCTGGGCTGCGACATACGCCATGCCGCGCGCCTGGTCTATGCCAAGGGGCTAGACCTGGGCGATCCGGAATCGGCCACGCCCATCGGCATGGGCTGCAAGGTCTGCGAGCGTGACCAGTGCACGCAGCGCGCCTTTCCCTATGTGGGAAAGGCGCTGCATGTGGATGAGAACGCCAGCCGCTTTGCGCCGTACGGCGTAGGCGGCTAGCAACCCCCAGGCATCCTGTGCCGGGTCAGGAGGCTGCGCGCATGCGGTCGCGCAGATCGCGCACTTCGTCGTGGTTGCGCTGCGCGCCCTGGGCCTGGCGCTCCACCATCACGCGGATGGCCGGAGGCAGCGGCTGCTTGAGCGCCTTGCGGTACTGGGCCACGGCGGAATCCTCGCCGCGCTCGCACTCCTCCAGCACGGCCTTGTCGTCCTGCGAGGTCAGCGCCGTCTTCACCGACACCCAGCCCCGGTGCAGCGCGCCGGCCACCGTGCCGCCCGATGCTGGCTCGCGGCCCAGCTTGCGGATCTCGGCCTCCAGCTCCAGCGCGGCGGCGCCGCACTCGGCGCTATGGCGCAGGAACAGGGTCTTGAGGTCCGGCGAGTCGGCGTTCTCGGCCGAGGTGCGAAAGCCGTACTCGCCATCGCGGCAGGATTCGAGCAGGTCGTTGAGCACGTCGGCCACATCGTCGTTGTCGATGTCGCCGGTGTAGGCCGGTGCCACGATGGTCCCCGTGTCATCACGGACATCGCGAACGCCTGCGCGCTCCCAGGCTGCGCGCGCTGCGGGCCGGGCCTGGTCCCAGTCCAGATGGCTGGCGCCACGGCGCGTGGTCCATTCGCGCTCCCATTCGGCGTCGAAGGCATCGAAATCGGCATCGCGGCGCGCGGCGGCCGCGTTCCAGCCCAGCTCGTAGGCGGGGCGGTACTCCTCGTAGCTGCGGCCGGCCACGTAGTAGGGCTCGTTCTGGTAGGCGTCGCGCCAGTAGGCGTCCTCGACCGTGGGATTGACGGCTTCGGCCGCGCCCTTGCCGGCCAGCCCGCCGACCACGGCACCGGCCACACCGCCCACGGCAGCACCGATGGGGCCGCCCATTGCGCCGAATGCAGCGCCGGTCACGGCACCGCCTGCAGCGCCTATGCCGGTGCCCACGGGATGTGCGCCGGGCGCGTCAGACAGCGGGTCACGGTTTGCGGGATTCGATTGCGTCATGGAATGTGCTCCTTGGCAGTTGAAAGTGATGTCTATCGTGATCGCCGTGGCGCGCCGCCGGCGTGCGCGCTTGCGGCCATGTGCCGTAGGAACGCGGCGACCGGGCCTTGCGGACATCGCGCCAGTGGCCTGTGGCCATTTTTCGCACCCCGGCACAGGGCAATCGGCGTGCCTGAGAACGGCGTTCATGCGCGAGGCATCTTTTCGTTCCTGCGCTTTCGGCGTGGTCCCACGGCGGCTGCGAAAGGGCCAAGAGACCATGGCCCAAGCGCCGCCTGCGCAGGCCCGCGAATGAAAGGAAGACGCCATGAAAGACAAGACCCCATCCGCATCCAAGTCCTCTGCACCCACACAGGCGAAGCCGTCGGGCGATGGCCAGACCAAGCTGCCCGGACAGGTCGGCAAGGCGCCCCATGCGCCCGGTGAATCCGATGCATCCGACGCATCCGAACAGGGCCTGCGCCTTCCGCACGAGCGCGACCAGAGCCTGGACGCTACCAGCGATGCGCCCGATCCGGTGATGCGCCAGGCCCATGACGACCTCGCCTCCGGCCAGGTCGATACCGACATGCGCCAGACGCCGGGCCTGGATGCCGAACGGCGCAAGAAGATGGTGCGCAAGCAGCCTTGATTGCACCTGAAGCGCAACGAGCTGCTGGCAGCCAACAAGATCGCCAGCAACCGCATGACCGGCATCGAAGGGCTCTGGACGGGGAGCAGCTGCAGCAAGGGGCGGCCTTCCACGTCAATCTGGCCGCCCGCGCGCACGAAAGCGGAGCCTGCAAGGAATGCCACTCCATCGACGAAGACGACCCGGCACGGCCCGGCAACTGAGGTGCCCGCGCTTCACTCCATACAGGAGCAACCCCATGCCCGACATTCCCGACTGGCTCCAGTGGCCTGCCTTTCTGGCCTCCATCGCCGGCGCCTGGTGTGTGGGCTCGCGTTCTGCGCAAAGGCGCAACCTGGGCTTCTGGATCCTGATGCTCAGCAATGCGCTGTGGGCGCTGTGGGGCTGGTCCACGGCGGCCTGGGCGCTGGTGAGTCTGCAGTTCTGCCTGGCCATCACCAACATCCGCGGCTCCATCAAGGCCGAGCGGTGAGCAGGCCATGGCAGCAGACGCTTTCCTGATGTCGTTCCACGAAACCGGCAACCCATACCCTGGCGCCTCCATGGAAACACCCCCATCCCCCACCTGCAGATCCGCACTGTTCCTCGACTTCGACGGCACGCTCGTGCCGCTGGCCGAGACCCCGGACGCCATTGCGCCAGACCCCGGCCTGATCCCGATGCTGACCAGGCTGCAGGGTCTGTTGGGCGGTGCGCTGGCCATCGTCACGGGTCGGCAGGTCGAGATGCTGGACCACTATCTGGCGCCGCTGCATCTGCCCGCCGCCTGCGAGCACGGCCTGCAGCGGCGGGATGCCGCAGGCCGCCTGCACATGCAGGCATCGGCCATGCCAGAGACCGTGCTGCAGATGTGCAATGCCTTGGCGGCCGATCATCCCCGCCTGCTGGTGGAGCGCAAGCGCTCCTCGGTCGCACTGCACTACCGGCGTGCGCCAGAGCTGGCGGCGCTGTGCCTGGACATGTTGGTCCGCGCACTGCGGCACCAGCCCGGGCTGGAGTTGCTGCACGGCAAATGCGTGCTGGAGGTCAGGCCCGCAGGCGTGGACAAAGGCCACGCCATTGCGGCCTTCCTGCGCGAAGCGCCGTTCGCCGGCCGCACCCCGGTGTTTGCCGGTGACGATGTCACGGACGAGAGCGGCTTTGCCGTGGTGCAGGCACACGGCGGCATGGCGATCAAGGTGGGCGAAGGCGCAAGCAGGGCCAGCCACCGGCTGGGCAGCCCGCAGGCCGTGCATGCCTGGCTGAAGTCCGCATGCATGCACCTGGCTGCGCAGACCTGCGCGGAGGTGCTGCCATGAGCCGGCTGGTGGTGATCTCCAACCGCGTGGCCGATCCGCGCAGGGCCGCGGCCGGGGGCCTTGCCGTGGCCATGGGCGATGCGCTGCGGCAGACGGGCGGCCTGTGGTTCGGCTGGAGCGGGGCCGTCACCGACGACGGTGCCCAGGCCGCGCCGGCCGGCCATGTGCACCGCACCCAGGCAGGCAACGTCACGCTGGCCACGGTGGACCTGGACCGCGCGGACCATGACAGCTACTACGCGGGCTTCAGCAACGGCGTGCTGTGGCCCGTCTTTCACGGACGGCTGGACCTGGCGAGCTTCGACACGGGCCATGCGGCCGGCTACCGCCGCGTGAACCAGCTGCTTGCGCGCAGGCTGCTGCCGCTGCTGGCGCAGGACGACATCCTCTGGGTGCATGACTACCACCTGATCCCGCTGGCGGCCGAGCTGCGCGCCCTGGGCTGCCGCCAGCGCATCGGCTTTTTCCTGCACATCCCATTGCCCCCGCCGACCCTGCTGGCGGCCATTCCCGAGCATGCATGGCTGATGCGCTGCCTGTTTGCCTACGACCTTGTGGGCCTGCAGACCCGCCAGGACGTGCAGCATTTCGAGCGCTATGTCTGCGACGAGGCCGGGGGCCAGTCGCTGGGCGATGGCGCCTTGCGTGCCCATGGGCAGCGCCTGGTGTGCCGCGCCTTCCCCATCGGCATCGATGTGGAGGGCTTCGCGGCGCTGGCCCTGTCCGGCGCATCGCAGGACATGCATGCGCGCATGAAGCACGAGTACGCACAGCGTCGCCTGATGCTGGGCATAGACCGGCTGGACTACTCCAAGGGCCTGCCGCAGCGCCTGCGTGCCTTTCGGGAGCTGCTGGCCCGCCATCCCGAGCAGCGCCGGCGCGCCACGCTGATCCAGATCGGCTCGCCCACGCGCGAGGGCCTGGACGCGTATGCCGACATACGGCGGGAGCTTGAATCGCTGTGCGGCGCCGTCAACGGCGACTACGGCGAGCTGGACTGGATGCCCGTGCGCTACATCCACCAGACCCTGCCGCGCGATGGCATTCCGGGCCTGTGCCGCGCGGCGGCCGTGGGCCTGGTCACGCCGCTGCGCGACGGCATGAACCTCGTGGCCAAGGAATATGTGGCGGCCCAGGACCCGGCCGACCCGGGCGTGCTGGTGCTGTCGCGGTTTGCCGGCGCGGCCGAGCAGCTGCAGGAGGCGCTGCTGGTCAATCCCTACGACGTGCACGGCACGGCCGCCGTGGTGCAGCAGGCCCTGCAGATGCCGCTGCAGGAAAGGCGCCAGCGGCACCAGCGGCTGCTGCAGCGCATCGCCGAGCAGGACGTGCACTGGTGGCGCAAGGCCTTTCTGTCTGCCTTGAAAGAGGCCAGGCCGCTGGAGCACAGGGAAAGGGAAGCCTTCGGCATCCCCGTTCCCTCGATCAGGCAGGAGCAGGCACCGCTGCGCCTGGAGCTGGCCGCCTGCCCTGCCGACGGCGTGGAACGGGACGCCTGCCGGTCGGTGGTCTCCGACAGGTAATGCCTTCCTGCTCCTGCGGCGCCGCGTTCATCCTCCCGGCACCATGGCATCGCCCGGCCCCACCCCCATTTCCCGGGCTGCGCACGACACACAAAAGGAAGGCAAGCGGCGATGGCCCAGCACGACAACGAGCACGCCCATGCGTGGACATGCAGCGACACGCTGGCGCAGGCCTTGCGCGGCCACACGGACCTGTCGCCAGCGGACCAGTTGGCCCTGCTGGTGGCGCAGGGCGCCGACCGCCTGCCGCTGCCGGGCCATGGCCACACGCTGCAGCGCTGGCGCGCACTGGCCGAGGTGGCCGCCCACAGCCTGAGCCTGGCCAAGCTCTATGAAGGCCATACCGATGCCCTGGCCATCCTGTCCGAGCTGCAGGCCGACCTGGCCACCGAAGGCCTGCGCTGGGCCGTCTGGTGCGCCGAGCCGCCGGGCGAGCGCGTGCAGGCCACGCCCACGGCCCCCCATGCTGCGGCACATGCCGGCATGGCCGTGCAGCTGTCCGGCCACAAGCCCTGGTGTTCGGGCGCGCGCGCGGTGGACCGTGCCCTGGTCAGCGGCTGGCTGGCCGACGGCCGGCGCTGCCTGATCGCCGTCACCATGGACCAGCCCGGCATCCGCAGGGACGACAGCCACTGGCAGGCCGTGGGCATGGCCGCCAGCGCCAGCGCCGACGTGCACTTCGACGGCGCCACCGGCGTGCTGGTCGGCGAACCGGGCCAGTACCTGAGCCGCCCCGGCTTTCACCATGGCGGCGCGGGCGTTGCGGCCTGCTGGCATGGCGCGGCAGCGCGCATCGCCAGCCATCTGCAGCAGGCCGTCGGTCAAGGCGAGGACCCGCACCGCCAGGCCCACCTGGGCGCGCTGGATGTGGCCCTGGCCGGCGCGGCCGGCCTGCTGCGCGACGCTGCGGCCCGCATCGATGCCACGCCCTCGGACCCCTGCCTGCTGGCCGTGAGCCGCGCCCGCCTGGCCGTGGAAGCCGCCGCCGAAGAGGTGCTGCGGCGCGTGCCGCGCGCCATCGGACCGGGCCCGCTGTGCAAGAACAGGGGCCTGGCGCAGCTGATGGCCGACCTGCCCGTCTTCATCCGCCAAAGCCATGCCGAGCGTGACCAGGCCGCGCTGGGCCGCCTGCTGGCCGACAAGGCACAGGCCTCGCAGGCACCGGGAGGCGCGGCATGGATGCTGTGAAGCCGCGCCTCATCGAGGGCCGGGGCACGCCGGAATCGCGCTGGCAGGCCTGGTTTGCGCAGCGCCGGCCAGCGCAGGTATCCATGGACGACCTGCTGGACGGCCGGCGCCGCGCCGTCATCGTCGCGCCGCACCCCGATGACGAGATCCTGGGCTGCGCCGGCCTGCTGCGCCGCTGTGCCGAGCGGGGCATGCCCTGCCTCATCGTCTCCGTGACCGATGGCGGAGCCAGCCACCCCGACTCGACGCTGTGGCCGCCGCAACGTCTGGTGCGCGAGCGCGTGCAGGAAAGCACCCAGGCCCTGGCCCTGCTTGCGCCGCAGGCGCAGGTGCTGCGGCTGGGCCTGCCCGACGGCCATATCGCCGAGCATGCAGCGCAGTTGCTGCAACGGCTGGAGCCGTTGCTGCAGCCCTCGGATGCGCTACTGTGCACCTGGCGCGAAGACGGGCACCCGGACCACGAGGCCACGGGCCAGGCCTGCGCCACGGCAGCCCGGCACGCGGGCTGCCGGCTCTTCGAGCTGCCGATCTGGGCCTGGCACTGGGCCGAGCCCGGCGACGCGCGCGTGCCCTGGCACCGCGCCGCCGCCATTGCGCTGGCGCCGCAGGAGCTGGCGCTCAAGCGCCAGGCCCTGTCGTGCTTTCGCAGCCAGCTGCTGCCGGACCCGTCCACGGGCCGCGACGCCATCCTGCCGTCCTGGGCCACTCAGCGCCTGCTGCGTCCGTTTGAAGTGGTGTTTCTATGAACGGCGCCAGGCAGCACTTCGAGCACATGTACCAGGCCGACCCCGACCCCTGGCAGGTCGCATCGCGCTGGTACGAGCGGCGCAAGCGCGACCTGCTGCTGGCCGCCCTGCCGCGCGAGCGCTATGCCTACGGCTTCGAGCCCGGCTGCGGCAATGGCGAGGCCACGCAGCGCCTGCTGCAGCGCTGCGACCGGCTGTGCGCCGTCGACTTCTCGGACAGGGCCGTGGATCTGTGCCGCCAGCGGATTGCGCCGCAGGACCGCGCCCGCCTGGACCTGCAGGCCCTGCCCCTGCCCTGGCAATGGCCACAGGTGCCCCAGGCGCCGCAGCAAGGCTTCGATCTCATCGTGGTCTCGGAGCTTGCCTACTACTTCGACGACGCGGCACTGGCGCATTTCAACCGCCAGTGCCTGGCCTCGCTGCAGGGCGGCGGCCACTGGCTCATGTGCCACTGGCGGCATGGGGCGCACGATCACCTGCAGAGCACCCGCGCCCTGCATGACAGCGTGTCGGCCCATGCGCAGCTGCACTTGCTGCTGAGCCACAGCGAACCGGATTTCCAGCTGGACATCTGGCAGAAAACCCCTGAAAGGACGGACAGATGATCGGCGTGTGCATCCCAGCCCATGACGAGGAAGACCTCATAGGCCGCTGCCTGGACAGCGTGTTTTGCGCGGCCGCCCATGCCGACCTGCAAGGCGAGACCGTGGCCGTCGTGGTGGTGCTGGACAGTTGCCAGGACGCCACCGAATCGGCCGTGCGCCGCTGGCCCGCCATCCCGTTGTCCATTGCCGCGCGCAACGTGGGCAAGGCGCGGGCCCTGGGCTCGGAGTACCTGCTGCTGCTGGGCGCCCGCTGGCTGGCCTTCACGGACGCCGACACCACCGTCTCGCCGAGCTGGCTGGCCGACCAGCTGGCACTTCAGTCCGACGTGGTCTGCGGCACGGTGCAGGTGGCCGATTGGTCGGACCACGGCGTCCAGGCGGACACGGCGCGGCGGCACTTCGAGACCACCTACACGGACCGCGACGGCCACCGCCACGTGCATGGCGCCAACCTGGGCATCTCGGCCTGGCACTACCGCCAGGCCGGCGGGTTCGACGCACGCACCTGCGGCGAGGACCAGGACCTGGTGGACCGCCTGGCGGCCGGCGGCGCCCGCATCGCCTGGTCGGCCCGGCCCCGGGTGATGACCAGCGGCCGCGCCTACTCGCGCGTGGCCGACGGTTTTGCCGGTGCGCTGCGCCAGGGATGGGCCCTGCCCGGCGACGCGCCGCCTGCGCTGCCCGTGCGCCAGGGCGCCCTGGCGCAGCAGGCCCTGGCCCTGCCTCAACCGCAGGCCGGCTCGTCCACGCGGTAGCAGTCCCTGAGGAACACCGGCAGGTCGTTGGCCGGCGGCACGAAGGGCACCTGGTACATCATGTCGCTGACAAAGCCACGGTGGTAGCTGCCGTGGTTCACCACATGCAGCACGATCTGCTCGCGCGTCATGGCACCCTGCCCGCCGCCCACGAACTCGAAGTGCACGACCTTCGCCAGTTCCTCGTCCGGGCACGCATCGACGAACTCCACATACCAGCGGTCCATTGCCTGCACCGATTCCCACAGCGCCTGCAGCGTGGGCGTGTGGTCGGTGTTGCGCATGGTGTAGCCATGTTTGCGGCCCTGCAGGTGGTGCCTGAAGATGTCCTCCACCACAAGGACGTGGTTCAGCGTGCGCACCATGTTGCCGAAGCTCGTGGGCCGCTGTTTCAGAGCCTCGCCTTCGGGCAGCTCCATCACGCTCTTGAAGGTCAGGCCGTTGGCCCAGGCCTTGTAGCGCACCAGCATTTTCAGGTTGGCCCTGGCCGATGAGACGGGAGCGCGCGGGCTCTCTTGGATCGCTGTCATTCGTGGGTTCTTTCGGTGTGGATCAAAGGCCGCTCAGTGCGCCTTCGACATGGGTGCGCGCCGTGCCGCCCACCCAGACCTGGCCCGTGCCGTCACGGGTCAGGAAGATGCGGCCGTCACGGCCCAGACAGCGGCCCTGGGCGGCAACGTAGTCGCTGTCCATCACCCCCGTCGCAAACAGCCACTGCGCCAGCGAGGCGTTGAGGCTGCCGGTGACGGGGTCTTCGACGATGGCGCCCTGGTGATCGGAGAAGAAGGCGCGCACCTCGCAGGCGGCAGGGCTGGCATCGCTGGCACCGCTGGCACCACCGATACCCCTGGCATAGGGCCCCACCACGCCCACGTCCATGCGCGTGGGCCACTGCCGGGCCGGGTTCAGCGCCAGCACCTGCTCGGCCGAGGCCAGGCGGATGCCCAGCCAGCCGGGGCCGTTGTCTATCCACGAGGCGGCCTGCACCTCTTCGGCGGTGATGCCCAGCATGCGCAGCGCGGCATCCAGCTCGTCGGCGGTGGGCGCGCCAAAGCGCAGCATGGGCGGCGCGGCGAATGCCAGCCGCCCATGCTCCTGCCGTATCTGCACCAGGCCCGCCCCGCACTCCTGGACGATGTGGCCTGCGTTCCTGGGCGCAACGCGCTGGGACAGCCAGGCATGGCAGCTGCCCAGCGTGGGATGGCCGGCAAAAGGCATCTCCCGGTCCAGCGTGAAAATCCTCACGCGGTAGTCGGCCTGCGCCTGCGTGGGCGGCAGCAGGAACGCGGTTTCGGAGAGATTGAACCAGCGCGTCAGCTGCTGCATCTGTGCGGTGGTCAGCGCCTGCCCACCGGTGATCACGGCCAGCGGATTGCCGGACAGCGGGCCGCTGGCGAAAACGTCGACCATATGAACGGCAATGCTCATGAAGACAGTCCTTGTTGCATGGGAAGGAAAAGAAGGGGAAACGGACGGCGGTCCCGATCTGCGCTACGGCCGCACATCGGCGCGATGCACCACATGGACCTTGTTGCCGTCGGGGTCGCGCAGGTAGGCACCGTAGTAGCCATCGCCGTAATGAGGTCGCGGGCCGGGCGGGCCTTCGTCGCTTCCGCCACGCGCCAGGCCGGCGGCATGGGCCGCATCCACCGCCTCGGGCGACGGCGCCAGAAAGGCCGCCATGCTGCCGTTGCCCGCCGTGGCCGGCTCGCCGTTGAAGGGGCTGTAGACATAAAAGCGCGGCAAGGAAGCCTGCGGCGCCACCCAGCACAGCGCGGCCGGCCCGCCATCGGGCTGGACGGCGCGGCGCTGCAGTCCCAGCGGGGAAAGCACCGCGTCATAGAAGCGGCCGGCCCGCTCGAGATCACGGGCGCCGACGGTGATGTGGCTGAACATGGGGTGAACGTTACACTATCGAGAAATGAAATAGTGTCACGGCACACTCTTTTTTTCCTTGCCCCGACCATGCTCCTGCCCTCCCCCTGGACACCCCGTCTTGCGCGCATTGAAGCCAGTGCCGCCGAGCGGCTGGCGCGCGCCCTGGCCGACGACATCGTCGAAGGCCGGCTGGCCGGCGGCGACCGCCTTCCCGCCCACAGAGACCTGGCCGACAGGCTGCAGATCGGCCTGGGCTCGGTGACCAGGGCCTATGCGCTGCTGGAGCGCCGGGGGCTGACGCGCAGCGTCAAGGGCAGGGGCACCTTCGTGGCCGCCCGGCGGACGCAGGGCGGCGAGGCCATCGACCTGTCCTCCAACGCGCCGCCGGCCGCCATCAGCGAACGCCTGCTGGCGCGCACGCTGACCGCGATTGCGCGCCGCATCGATGCCGATCACTTCAATTCCTACGCGCCGCCGGGCGGACATGCGGAGCATCGCCGCGTGCTCGCGCGCTGGCTGCAGACGCTGGGCCTGAACGTGGAACCCGGCCACATGGTGCTGACCAGCAGCGCGCGCCAGGCGCTGTCCCTGGCCCTGGACCTGGTCTGCCAGCCCCGGGGCCGGCTGCTGACCGAGCGCATCACCTACCCCGGCGCCATTGCCCTGGCCCGGCGCAAGGGCTGCGCCCTGCAGGGCCTGGCCATGGACGCGCAGGGCCTGCTGCCGCAGGCGCTGGCCGATGCGCTGGAGGGCATTCCCGCCGCCGAAGGCAAGGTGGTCTACCTGACCCCCACGCTGCACAACCCGACCACGGCCACCATGGGCGCGGAGCGCAGGCGGGCGATCGTGGATATCTGCCGGAACGCAGGCGCCTGGATCATCGAGGACGGCGTGTATGCCGCCTGCTCGCCAGATCACGCGCGCCTTGCGCACCTGGCGACCCTGGCGCCCGAGATCACCCTGCATGTGAACGGGCTGTCCAAGTCGCTGGGCCCGGGGCTGCAGGTGGGCACGCTGGTGCTGCCGCCAGCGCTGTGCGGCGCCGCGCTGGCGACGCTGCAGGAGCTGTCCATGGCGCCTTCGGCCCTGTCATGCGCCGTGGTCGATGAATGGCTGTCCCAGGGCGTGGTCGCCTCCCTGCAGGCCGACCTGCGCCATGAGGCACAGCGGCGCGTGCGGCTGGCCGCATCGCACCTTGCCCCACACCTGGGCGACAGCCGCCTGGTGCTGCACCCCGAGGCCTACAACGCCTGGCTGCCCATGGAGCGCGAGGCCGCCGACCGCCTGGTGTCGGCCGCAGCGGCGCTGGGCGTGACGCTGACCGATCCGGGCTCGCTGATGGTGGAGCCGCACGACCGTGCCAGCGGGCTGCGCATCTGCCTGGGCGCCCCAGGCCTGGACGACCTGGACGGCGCCCTGGCGCAATTGGCCCGGCTGCTTACTGCGGAGCCCTGAGCTTGTTCTGCAGCGCCCTGGCCACGGCACCCAGCACGGGCACCTTGGCAAAGATTTCCTCCACCGGGTCCCAGAAGTCGCGGTGCACTGCCACCAGTCCCTGCGCATCGAACTCCAGGTAGCTGGTGCCGCAGATGTGCATGGGCTGGCCCGATGCCCTGACAAAGCCCAGCTCCCACAGCAAAAAGCCGCTGTCCCCCTGCACCGCGCCCTGGCTGACGGCGAAGCGGGGCCGGTCCAGTTGCTCGAACATGTGGGCGAACACGCGCTGTATCGCTGCGTGGCCGCGCACATCGTTGAACGGGTCCTTGAACCGGGCCTGTTCCGCATAGAGGGCCAGCAGCGCCGGCAGGTTGTCGCGGCGCAGCGCCTCATAGGCCTGGGCCAGCCGGTCCAGTCGGGGATCGCCGAGGGCAGTGCTCATCGGTTTCAGGCTCCTGTGATGCGGCGAACCGCCGAGAAATACCAGGCATCGGGCAGGCAGCGCAGCAGCCGCACCCAGCGCGTGAAGCGGCGCGGAAAATTCATCTCGAAGCGCCCCTGTGCCCAGCCCTGCAGCATGTGCCGGGCGGCCTCGTCGGCACCGATCAGGGCCGGCATGCTGAAGCTGTTTTGCGCCGTCAGCGGCGTATCGACAAAGCCGGGGTTGATGATGGACACGCCCAGGCCCGGGCCGTGCAGGTCCAGGTAGAGGTTTTCTGCCAGGTTGTTGAGCGCCGCCTTGGTAGGACCGTAGGCCAGGGACATGGGCAGCCCGCGATAGCCTGCCACCGAGCCGACCAGGGCCAGATGCCCCTGGCCGGCCTCCAGCAGCATGGGCAGCACCGCATCGAGCAGGTGCAGCGCGCCGCCATAGTTCACGGCCAGGTGGCGCTGCATCTCGGCCAGGTCGAACTCGGTGGCGCGCTGGGGCCGGTAGTGGCCGGCACAGTACACCACCAGGTCGGGCGCCCTGCCCACATGGGCCCGCACGGCACGGGCTGCCTGTGCCACGGCCTGGGCATCGGTCACGTCCAGCGGCAGGGCCAGGCAGCCTTCGCGGCCGCGCACGAAATCCTGCAGCGCACCGCCATGCCGCGCAGAGACAATCACGCGCGCGCCCTGGCCGTGCAGCGCTTCGGCCGTGGCGCGCCCTATGCCCGAGGAGGCGCCCAGAAGCCATGCCGAGCGGCCCTTCCAGTCGCGCAGCGGCGGGTTCAGCCGGCGGGATAACAGTGGCATGGCCATCACTCCTTGATGATGGCCAGCGTCACGTCGCCCAGGTGCAGGCCGAGCTTGCTCATGGCCGTGCGGTTGAGCAGGGTGCGCCCGTCCATCAGGTACATCCAGTCGTCCATGCTGACGTTCCAGACCCTTCCGTCCACGGGCAGGGCCAGCACATAGCTCCAGCGGATGGCATTGCCCGCGCTCTGGCCCTGGGCCTCGCCCACCACGTCGTCGGCCCGGCCGCTGTAGCGGCCCTCGCCCAGGTGGCGGATATGCCAGATGCGCTGCTGCGTGCTGCCGTCGCTGTAGACGAAGTGCTCATCGAGCGTGCCCTCGTCGCCATTCCAGCGGCCCGTCATGCGCACGGTGAATCGCTTGACCACCTTGCCCGAGCGGTCCGTGAACATGCCGTGGGCCGTCAGCGGCCCGTTGAAGTACTGGCGCAGGTCCAGCGTCGGCTGCTCCTTGGCGTAGTCCTGCACGGAAGGACCGGCGCAGCCCGCCAGAGACAGCGCCAATGCCGCCCCCAGGCAGGCGCGCCGCAGTGGTGAAAACGAAGCGCAGTGGGTGATGTGGCTCATGTGTGCCTCCAGGAAGAATGCAGTCGCTCGGCGCGCCAGAGCAGCCCGGCCGCCGCCAGTTTGAGCAGGCAGGGCAGCCCGCCATAGGCCCAGGCCAGGGCCTGCAGGCCGGCCGGATCGGTGCTGCCGCTGCGGTAGCCCGCAACGGACAGCAGGGGCAGGGCCAGGCCCGCGGCCAGGGCCAGGTTGAGCTTGGTGGCGCAGGTCCACCACCCCAGGTAGCGGCCCTCGCCCTGGCCGCCCTGGCCGGACTCGTGGATCACGCCCGTGAGCAGTGCGCCCGGCAGGGCCAGGTCCGCGCCCAGGGCCAGCCCGCTGGCCAGGCAGATCACGGCGAAGGCCAGGCCGTCACCCGTGCCCAGCCAGGGCGTGAAGCCGAAGGCCAGCACGCTGGCCAGCATGCCCGCGCGCCAGCTGGGCGCCAGGCCCCAGCGCGAGACGGCCTTCACCCACAGCGGCAGGCCCAGGGCGGCCGCGCCAAAAAAGCACAGCAGCAGCAGGGGCTGCATCCCGGGCACCTGCAATCTGTCGGCCACGAAGAAGGGCAGCAAGGTGGCCGGAATGGCCGCGGCCACGCCGTTGACCATGAAGACGGCCAGCAGCCGGCGAAAGCCGGCATCCGCCCATGGTGAGATCCGAGAGGTGTCCGCCGTGGCCTGCTGCGGCAGCGTCACCGGCGCCTTGAGCCGGCACAGCCCCACCAGCCCCAGCGCCAGCCCCAGCGCCAGCACGGCGCTGGTGGTGTCGAACCCCAGCCAGGCCGGCAACACGCTGGCCAGCAGCACACCGCCCAGCGTAGCGCCCTCGCGCCAGGCCGTGACGCGGGCCCGCCAGGCGGGCTGCCCGCCCCAGCGCGTGCCCCAGGCCTGGTGGACGATGGTGACGAAGCTGTAGGCCAGCGTGCACACCAGCAGGCTGCAGGCCAGCCAGCCCAGCATGGCGGCCTGGGCACCGCGCGGCGGATGCCACAGCGCCCAGAAGCCCAGGACCATCAGCAGGCTGGCCAGTGCAGCCGCCCACCACGCTGGCCGCATGCCCCGGCGCAGCAGCCGGTCGGCCTGGCGGCCGATGGCGGGGTCCACCAGGGCATCGAAGGCACGCGTGGCCAGCAGCACCGCGCCCAGCCCCGCCAGCGGCGCACCGGCCACGCTGGCGTAGTGGTAGGGCAGGTTCACATACAGCGGCAGGGACACGAACGCCAGCGGCGCGGCCAGGCCGCCATAGGCCAGCCCTGTGCGCCAGGGCAGCAAGGGGGCGGCGGCAGGGTGCGAGGCCATGGCGTGGTCCCGGGCGCTCAGGATTGGCCCAGCAGCGAGCTGCGCATGGCAGGTGCCGAGGTCTGGGGCGCGAGCCAGATGCCGAAGAACAGGCGCGCATAGTCGGCATCGCGCAGCTGTGCAGTCTGGCGGCCGTTGTGGAAGAAGCGCACCTCGCCCTGGCCGTCGTTCAGGCCCAGCAGCCGGTCCTGGGCCGCCACATCGGGAAATGCCTGCTTCATCAGCGCCAGCCATTGGCGGGACTGCTCCTCGGTGAAGCCGTCGACCCTGCGCATTTCGGCGATGGAGCGCTCGGCGATGGCCGCGCCTTCGAGCTTGCGGTCATAGACCAGCTCCAGCGCGAACGGGTGGCGGGCGTAGTCTTCGGGCACAAAGCCCGGTGCGGCCCACAGCCGTGCCTCGTACACGCGCAGGCCGAAAAAGCGCAGCACGCCCGTGCCCACCAGGCGCGCGGCCGGCAGGGCGCTGCGCAGTTCGGCCGGAAGGTCGGCAGTCGGAGTCTTGGCGTGGAGTTCGTTGGGCATGGCGATCAGTGAAGGGACAAGGGCGCAGGCGGCGCCCCAGGCCAGCGCCTGGCGGCGCGGCATGTGACGTGGTGGCGATTTCATGGCAGGGGCCTGCGCAGCGTGAACTGGACGACATCGGTGTTGCCGGTGTCGAAGGCCGCCTCGCAGTAGGCGAGGTAGAAGGTCCAGATGCGCACGAAGCGCTCGTCAAAGCCCTGGGCCCGCACGGCGTCGAGGTGGTGATCGAAGGCCTGGCGCCAGCGCCGCAGCGTCTCCGCATAGTCGCGGCCGAAGGCCATGCGGCGCTCCACCACCAGGCCGGCGCGCCGTGCCTCCTGCTCGAAGGCAGGAATGCTGGGCAGCAGCCCGCCCGGGAAGATGTACTGCTGGATGAAGTCGGTGGAGCGCAGATAGCGCGCGAACAGGTCCTCGCGCAGCGTGATGGTCTGTATGCAGGCCAGGCCCCCGGGCTTGAGGCAGTCGCGCAGCGTCTGGAAGTAGCCGCGCCAGTATTCTCGGCCCACGGCCTCGAACATCTCGATGGAGACGATGGCATCGAAGGGCTCGCCCGCATGCTGTGCCGGCAGGTCGCGGTAGTCCTGGTAGCGCAGCTCCACGGCGTCGGCCAGGCCGGCCCGCCGCATGCGCTGCTGACCCCAGGCAAGTTGCTCGCGCGACAGCGTCACGCCCGTGACCCGGGCGCCGAACTCCTGCGCCGCCGCCTCGGCCAGCCCGCCCCAGCCGCAGCCGATCTCCAGCAGGCGCTGGCCGGGCTGCAGCCGCACCTCGTCCAGCGTGCGCCTGAGCTTGGCCTGCTGGGCGTCCTGCAGGTCGGCGTGGCGCAGCGATTCACCCGTGCGCCCCTGGAACCAGGCGGCGCTGTAGCTCATGCCGGGGTCCAGCCACAGGCGGTAGAAATCGTTGCCCAGGTCGTAGTGGGCATGGATGTTCCTGGCGCTGCCGGCCCGCGTATTGCGCTGCAGCAGGTGGCGCAGGCGGTAGCCCAGCCGGCCCCACCAGCTGCCGTACACCAGGCTTTGCACATGGTCGCGGTTGGCCATGCACAGGCGCAGCAGGGCGGCCAGGTCGGGGCTGTCCCATTCGCCGGCGATATAGCCTTCGGCCAGGCCGATGTCGCCCGATTTCAGGGTGCGCTCCAGCGCCCGCCAGTCGTGCAGCACGCAATGCGCGTCGGCAGCCCCCGACGGCGGACGGGGCAGGTGCAGCAGGCGGCCATCGGGCTGCTCCAGGTCCAGCTGCCCGTGGGGCAGGCGTTCGAGCAGGCTCAGCACACGGCGTGCCCGCGCAGGCGTGCGGCGCGGCGCTGCGGCGGTGGGGCTCAGCAGGGGGGCGGCGGTAGTGTTCATCTTGTGACGAAGCGCTTGGGCGCGGAGGGTTTGCCATGGAAAGGCACGCGCTTGGCCCAAAGGCGCAGCGCGTGCCAGTGGATGCGGGCGACCACGCCCAGCGTCATCAAAGGGGTGCCGAAGAAGGCGCGGCGCACGGCGGCGGCATCCAGCGCCTGCAGCACGCCGCCCACGCTGGTCTGCAGCAGCGGGCCGTCCTCGTCATGCAGGTCCACGCGCGCCAGGGTGCGGTCTTCGCTGCGCTCGAAGCGGAAGCGGTACTCGCCGCGCACCTCGCAGAACGGCGAGACGTGGAATTGCTTGCGCGCCACCTGCTCCCGGCCCCAGGCCAGGTCCGGCCCCGCCAGCAGATAGGCATGGCGCTCGCCAAAGGTGTTGTTGACCTCGGCCAGCACGGCGGCCAGCGTCCCGTCGGCGCGGTGCGCATACCAAAAGCTCACGGGCTTGAACACGTAGCCCAGCACGCGCGGAAAGGTGTGCAGCCAGACTTCGCCATCGGCGTCGGCTATGCCTTCGCTGTGCAGCAGCTGCTCGAACCAGGCCAGTGCGTCGCAGCCGCCCTCGCCGTGGTCGCCGTCATGGAAACTCAGCCAGCCACGGCGGTTGCGCCTGAGCGCGGCGTCCGGGTGCGTGCGCAGGCTGCGCATGGGCAGCATGAGGAAATAGCCCGGGTAGCGGAAGGCATGCTCCACCGGCCGCAGGCGGCGGTGCCAGACATGGCCGAAGCCGATGAGCGGCCGGGCCGTCATGCGACCCCCTCGAAGGCCGCGCTGGCGGGCAGGACGGGCAAGGTCGGCAGGGCATGCAGCAGGCCGTCGGCCGCGACCAGGCCCGAGCGCAGGCCGTCCTCGTGGAAGCCGTAGCCGCACCATGCGCCGCAGAACCAGGTCCTGCGCTGGCCTTGCAGGGCATCCACCCGGCCCTGGGCCTCGATGGCGGCCAGGTCGAACACCGGGTGGCTGTACTCGATGCGCGCGTGGACCTGGCTGTCATCGATGGGGCGCACCGGGTTCAGCGACACCATCACGGGCTGCTGCCACGGCAGGGGCTGCAGGCGGTTGAGCAGGTAGTGCAGGCAGACGCCGGCCCGGTCTTTTCCGGGATCGGCGGCGCGTTCGTAGTTCCAGGCGGCCCAGGCCGCCGGGCGGCGCGGCAGCACGCCGGCATCGGTGTGCAGCACGGCCTGGTTGGGCTGGTAGCGGATGGCGCCCAGCACGCTGCGCTCGAGCGGCGTGGCATCGGAGCCCAGCAGGCGCAGGGCCTGGTCGCTGTGGCAGGCCAGCACCACGGCGTCGAACCGCTCCGTGCCGTGCGCCATCTGCAGCAGCACGCCGTGCGCGGCGCGGCGCAGGCCCAGCACGGGCGCGTTCAGCCGGACCTCGTGGCGGCCGTCCTTTTGCAGCGCGGCCACCATGCGCCGCACATACTGGCGCGAACCACCGCGCACGGTGCGCCACTGCGGCCGGTCCGTGACCTGGATCAGGCCGTGGTTGTGGCAAAAGCGGATCAGCGTGGCCACGGGAAAGCGCAGCATCTGGTCGGTGGGGCAGGACCAGATGCAGCCCATCATGGGCAGCAGATAGTCCTGGCGAAAGGCCGGCCCGAAGCCGTGGTCGTCCAGGAAATCTTCGATGCAGCTGCGCAGCCGCGCTTCATCGCCTTCCTCGGCGATGCGCGTGGTCAGGCGGTTGAAACGCAGGATCTCGGCCAGCATCTTCAGGAAACGGGGCCGCAGCAGATTGCTGCGCTGGGCGAACACACCGCCCAGCGAACTGCCGCTCCACTCCAGGCCCGCCCGGCCGCCGGCCTGCGGCACCTGCACGGAAAACGACATCTCGGCCTCCGCCGTGGGCACCTGCAGCTCTTCGAACAGACGGGTCAGCAGCGGATAGGTGCGGTGGTTGAACACCAGAAAGCCCGTGTCCACCCCCTGGCTCACGCCGCCCAGCGCCAGATCGACCGTGTTGGCATGGCCGCCGAAATGGCTGCCTGCCTCCAGCAGGGTCACGCCATGCCCGCCCGGCGCGCCGGCCAGCCGCCGTGCTGCTGCCAGCCCCGCAATCCCCGACCCGATGACTGCAATGCGATGCATGGGAGCGTCCTTCCTGGTTGAATCGATCAGTCAGACCATGAAGATCAAACTGTGAACTGATGAGTTCAAACTATATACCAAACGTATCCGCTTTGCACTATTTGGTATCGGATATGACCTGCCGGGTCTAAAATATGGCTATGACAAGCCGCTCCTCCATCAAAGAACAGATACAGCGCGTGCGCGAGCAGGCCATCGTGGCGGCCGTCAACCGGCTGCTGGCCACCAAGGGCTACGACGCCATGACGGTGGACGAGGTGGCGGCCGAGGCCGGCATGGCCAAGGCCAGCCTGTACAAGCTGTTCACCTCCAAGGAAGAACTGGCAGGGGCCGCCATGGTGGGCGTGCTGGACCGCGCCCTGGCCTTCGTGGACGGCCTGCGCGACGAAGCCAGCCTGGCGGCCGAGGCCGGCACGCCCACGCGCCCGCTGGACCAGCTCAAGGCCGTTACGCGCTGGGCCATGCAGACCCAGCTGGAAGGCGAGATGCCCTCCCTGCCCGCGCAGAACTCCAACCTCAGCGCCTCGCTGCAATCCAACGACGACTACATGGACCGGCTGATCGCGCTGAGCAACCGCCTGAGCATCTGGATCACCGAGGCCCAGACCAGCGGCCAGATGCAGGCCACGCTGCCGGCCGAACTGGTGCTCTACACGCTGTTCGCGCGGGCCTGCGATCCGGTGGTGGCCCTGCTCAAGGAGTCGGGCCAGTACACGCACGCGCAGATCATCGACTGGGTGACCAGCACGACCTTCGACGGGCTGGCGGCGGCGGGCTGATCCGGTGCGCGGGATCGCACCGATCCCAATGCAAATGAGAATTCATATCAACTGGATAAAATGCCGGCAGTTTCTTGACGCACAAGAGGAAAGGCCCGGCACGTGCATCCATCCACCGACAGTGGCGCCAGCCAGGCTCTGGGCAGCATGTACGCGCAGCACAACCCTTGGCTGGTCGCGTGGCTGCAACGCAGGCTGGGCAACCGCTGCGATGCGGCCGACCTGGCCCAGGACACGTTCACGCGCATCTGGGTCAGCGCCAGGACGCAGGCCATCGAGGACATCCGGGAGCCCCGGGCCTATCTGACGACAGTGGCCCGGCGGCTGCTGGTCAATCACCTCGAACGCCGCTCGCTGGAGCAGGCCTACCTGGCGTCGCTGCACCTCCTGCCCCAGGCCACCGTGCCGTCCGTGGAGGCGCGGGCCATCCTGCTGGAGACGCTGCAGGAGCTCGATGCGCTGCTGGACGCCCTGCCCGCCAGGGTGCGCACGGCCTTTCTCATGTCCCAGCTGGAAGGCCTGTCCTACGAGGACATTGCCGACCGGATGCAGCTGAGCGTGCGCACCGTGACGCGCTACATGGCCCAGGGCTTTCGGCAATGCCTGCTGGTGATGCTGGAGCGCTGAGCATGCAGGCCGCAGACGCACGCATCCTGGACGAGGCCGCCCGCTGGCTGGCCCGCAGGCACGCCTCGGACTTCAGCGCGGCCGAGCAGGCCGAACTGGCGCGCTGGCGCAGCCAGAGCAGCCGGCATGAACAGATCTGGCAATGCGCCGAGCAGCTCAAGGGCCGCTTCAACACCGTGCCCGCCGCCGTCGGCATGGCCACGCTCAACCGCACGCGCCCCTCGGCGGCACGGCGCCAGTTGCTGCGCTCGGCCGTGCTGGCCCTGGCCACGCCTGCGCTGGGCTGGCTGGCCTGGCGCCATCTGCCCTGGCAGGACTGGACGGCCGACTACCGCACGGCCAGGGGCGAGCGCCGCGCGGTCACGCTGGCCGACGGCAGCCGCGTCCAGCTGAACACAGCCTCCGCCATCAGCGTGCGCATGGATGGCACGGCGCGGCGCATCCGCCAGCATGCCGGGGAAATCCTGGTCGAGACCGCGCATGCGCCGCCCTACGCCTCCCAGCCTTTCATGGTGCAGACAGACGACGGCCAGATGCAGGCCCTGGGCACGCGCTTCATCGTGCGCAAGCTGGAGCGGGGCACGGCGCTGGCCGTGCTGGAGGGCGCGGTGCGCGTCACGCCGGCAGCATCGGCCACGGCCGTGGTGGTGCATGCGGGCGAGCAACTGCAATTCGATGGACAAGGCGCCAGCGCCACCCGCCCGGTGGCGCCGCGGGACTCGGCCTGGACGCTGGGCGTGCTCTATGCCGAGAACCTGCGGCTGCAGGACTTCCTGGCCGAGCTGTCGCGCTACCGCGAAGGCCTTGTGCGGTGCGACGACGATGTCGCCGACCTGCGCGTCTCCGGCACCTACCAGCTGCATGACACCGACCGCATCCTGGCCCTGCTGGCCCAGACCCTGCCGGTGCGCGTGCACGAGCGCAGCCGGTACTGGGTGACGGTGGCGCGGCGCTGATTCGATTTTTTTCTGCCGTGGCTGTCCGGTTTTTCGCTCTCGCCTGTCAAGGCTTACGAAGACCACTTTCATCGACAGCCCAGAGGACAGAACACCATGCACTCCCCTTCTTCCACCGCCGGACCACGCGCCAGCCTGCGCGCCACCGCCTTGGCGGCCCTGGCCGTCAGCACCTCGCTGCTGCTGCACGCGCTGCCAGTCCAGGCGGCCGAGCCGGCCGCCAGCGCCGCTGCCAGGAGCTACCAGATCCAGCCGGGTCCGCTGGGCCCGGCGCTGATGGCCTTTGCCGCGCAGGCAGGCGTGAACCTGGGCATGGACCTGCAGCAGCTCGGCGGCATGGAGACACGCGGCCTGTCCGGCACGTTCTCCGTGGAAGACGGCTTTGCGCAGCTGCTGAACACGTCAGGCTGGACAGCGCGCCGCGTGGGTGCGGGCAACTACGCGCTGGAGAAGCTGCCTGCGGCGGCCCGCCAGGCGCCGTCTGCCGCAGCGGCCGTGCCCTCACCCTCAGCCCCAGCCGCAGCACAGGCCACGGAGCTTGCCGCCATCACGGTGACCGCACGCACGCAGAACAACCTGGTCGCACCCTCGCGGCAGGTCACGATCCTGGAAGGCCAGGAGGTGGAGCAGCTGCGCCAGGGCTCGGACAGCCTGGCCACCATGCTCAGCAAGGTGGTCCCCGGCATGGCGGACTCCAGCCACACCATCACCGACTACGGCCAGACGCTGCGCGGCCGCAACATGCTGGTGCTGGTGGACGGCGTTCCGCTGAACACCAACCGCGACTCGTCCAGGAACCTGGCCAACATCAACCCGGCCGACATCGAGCAGATCGAGGTGCTGCGCGGCAGCAGCGCCATCTACGGCAGCGGTGCGGCGGGCGGCATTGTCTCCATCCGCACCAAGCGGCCCTCGGGCGAGACGCGGGCCGAGACCATCGTCACCGGCTCGACCCCGCTGTCGCGCCTGCGCGGCGCGGGGCTGGGCGGCGAGGTGCAGCACTACCTGTCCGGCGGTGGCGAGGTGGTCGACTATTCGGTGAGCCTGGGCGCCAGGCACATGGGCGGCGCCTTCGACGCCAGGGGCGACCGCATTGCGCCCGAGCCCAGCCAGGGCGACCTGTTCGACTCCAACATCTACAACGCCTCGGCCAAGATCGGCTTCAAGCTCGATGCCGACCAGCGCCTGCAATTGACCGCCAGCCACTACAACGCGGCCCAGGACACGGACTACGCCTCCGACCCGTCGGTGGCGCGGCTGCCGGCAGGAACGGCGGCGGCCCGCCCCATCAAGGGCCTGGTGCTGGCCGACCAGAACCAGATCAAGAACACCATGCTGGGCCTGGACTACGAGAACCGGGACATCGCAGGCAGCACGCTGGCCGCCCAGCTCTACTACCGGGACTTCTTCACGCGGTTTGCGCCCTTCGACGCACGCGCCGTGCCGGTGCGGGGCGCCAATGTCGACCAGTCCATGCAGAACTCCGAGGTCTTTGGCGGGCGCCTGACCCTGAAGACGCCGCTGGGCGCCGGCAAGAAGAGCCTGCTGATCTGGGGTGCGGACTTCAACCAGGAGCGCACCGACATGCCCATCGACATCTTCGATCCCCGGGCCTATGACGCCAGCGGCGGCCTGGTCTTTCACAAGACGGGCCAGCTGATCTACATGCCGCCCGTCACCACGCGCAGCATCGGCGCCTTCGCCCAGCTGCAGCACCGGTTCAATGCGCAATGGTCGGCGGAAGGCGGCCTGCGCTACGACCGCGCCCAGGCCAGCTTCAATGACTTCACGCCGCTGTCGCAGTCACGCGCCCCCAGCCCCCAGTCCGTGAACGGCGGCACCGTCAGGTACAACGCCTGGACCTACAACCTGGGCACGGTCTTCACGCCGGTCCCCGGCCAGGAGCTCTATGCCTCGTACAGCCAGGGCTTCGAGCTGCCGGACATCGGCGTGGTGGTGCGCAATGCCACGCCGGCCTTCAACCTGGGCAACTCCAACCTGCAGGCGGTCAAGACCAACACCTATGAAATGGGCTGGCGCGGCAAGTTCTCCAACGTGATGGCCAACCTCAGCGTCTTCCAGTCGCGCTCCAACCTGGGCGCCGTGCAGAGCTTCAACAATGGCCTGACCCTGCTGCGCACCCGCGAGAAGATCCATGGCATCGAAGGCGGCCTGGACTACTTCAGCGACGACGACCACTGGAGCGTGGGCGGCAGCTTCACCTGGATGAAGGGCCGCGAGCTGCCCCAGGCCGCCAGCGGCTACCAGGACATGACGGGCTTTCGCATCCCTCCGCTCAAGCTCACGGCCTATGTGGAGTACCGGCCCGACACGCGCTGGAGCCACCGCCTCCAGGCCACCGCCTATGCCTCCAAGGACTACCGCCTGGACGGCAAGACCGGCTTCGGCCGCTATGACACACGGGGCTACACCACGGTGGACCTGATCAGCCAGTGGAAGATCGCCCCCAAGAACCGTGTGTCCCTGGGCGTGGAAAACCTGTTCAACCGCCAGTACTTCCCGCTCTACAGCCAGCTGCTGCGCAGCAACAACAACACCAGCCGCCTGCCAGCGGCCGGCACGGTGCTGAAGATCAGCTACGCGCACACCTGGTGACCCCATAGGCAGGCACCGGTCGCCGCAGCCCGCCAACAATCGGCCGGGCACGGAAAGGGCAGCCACCCGACGCAGCCGATCAACGACCATCGGCCATCGGCTGCGCCCGGACCTCAAGGCCCCTTGCGCAGCGAGATCGGCGTGCCCCAGATCGGATCGACGGCGCCCTGGCGGCCCAGGGTGGTGACCTGCATGGGCACCAGCCGCGCCATGAGTTTTTCCTGGTCAGAGGTCAGGTTGGCGCGGGAGGCCAGATAGGTGCGCGTGAATTCCATGGGCACCGGCAGCGTGTGGACGGTGAAGTCCTCCAGCGGGCATTCGACCTTCTCGGCCGCCACCTTGCGGCAGCCCGCCTGGCGGAACTGGTAGCTGGGCGTCTTCAGATACGAGCGCTGGCTCAGCACCAGCTGCCCGCCTTCCAGCGTGAAACTGGCCAGGGCCTGCCGGGGCGGCACGCGCACCTGGACCTTGAGCGCGGGGATGTCGCGCGAGTCCGTGTCCTGGTAGTAGCCCGCACCCATGCCCGGCGTACTGTCCGTGACCTGCCGCTCGCCCCAGGCCACGCAATGGCCCGAGGCACGGTGCACCGTGGTGCAGTACTTCTCGGTGCGGGTCTGCGTGTGCGTGGTGGCCTCCTTCCAGTTCATCTCGGTATAGAACTCTCGGTAGGTCTCGGGCGCCAGGGACACCGTGCCGCTGGCGCCGCGGCCTGCGCCCGCAGCGCCCGCCTTGGCCCCCAGCTGGTCGAGCCGGGCATTGAGCCAGTAGTCATCGCCGCCCGTCAGCAGGTACTTGCCGGGGGGCAGGACATGGACCTCGAAGGCCTTGAAGAGGTAGGTGGTCTTGGGATCGCGCTGCAGCGCGTTGTTCTGGAACTTGCGGCCGAACACGATCTCCGGCCTGTCCTGGTGGGTCCACAGCACGTTCGAGGTCCATTTGGACATGCCTTCGGCGTCGGCCAGCGACTTGTGCGGCGTCAGGTCAGCCACCAGCACCACGGCCATGTGGGCCTTCAAGGCCTCGCTGATCACCCACAGCGTCTTCGCCTGCTCCGCTTCCTCCTTCTCGAGCTGCCCGCTGGAAGGCGGCGCGGCACACCCCGACAATCCCAGGGCGAGCACCAGGGTCGGCAAAACGAAGCAGGGGCGCTGCAGTGTCATCGTTGAAATCCTTGGAGGTTGATGCTGGAAAGGCGTCATTGTGCTGGGAGATCTCCGGCGGCCCCGGCCAGGGCAGGCCCTCGACACGGAAAAGCCGCCCGAAGGCGGCCGGTTCCAGGGAGCGCTGCACCAGCGCTGGCTGCGATCAATCAGCGTTGCTGTGGCTGGCGCAAAGGCTGCCCTTGTTGGCGGACGTTCGCCTTGCACTGCATCTGGCTGTAGTTCCTGTCCGTGATGGGTTGCCCCATCTGCATGGGAACATAGGCCGGATGCTGCGGGCCTCTCGTGGGAAGAAGCTGTTTCATGGTTCCATCCTCACGTCAAACGGAACGCCGCCCAGCCTGTCAGAGGGGCTGATTGGGCTGCTGCTGGCCTGGCTGGTTCTGGCCAGGCTGCTTGTGCTGGGGGTTGTCCTGCTGCTGCTGTCCCGGGTTTTGCTGGTTCGGGTTCTGCTGCTGCGGGTTGTTTTGCTGCTGTTGCTGGTCGTTTTGCTGAGCCATGGGTATCTCCTTCACATGGTGGTCAAAGAGGCGCGTCAAACGAAGCGCCCGACTGCAGCGCAGATATGCACTGCGCTGGTAACCAGTGTGGGCCCGGACATGCGGCTCAGCCGTAGGACCGGCCAGAGCGTGCGCAGCCCCATGTTGCGACACCGCAGGTAGGCCAGCCGCCGGGTGTCCGACGGACATTTCGCACAGGGGGCAACGAAGGACCAGGGCAGGCCACGGCCTGCGCCCTACCCCGCCCCCGCCTCACTCCACCGTCACGCTCTTGGCCAGGTTGCGCGGCTTGTCCACATCGGTGCCGCGTGCGCAGGCCGTGTGGTAGGCCAGCAGCTGCAGCGGGACCACGTGCAGGATGGGGCTGAGCGCGCCGTAGTTCTCGGGCATGCGGATGACGTGCATGCCTTCGCTGCTTTCGATGTTGGTCTTGGCATCGGCCAGCACATAGAGCACGCCGCCGCGCGCACGCACTTCCTGCATGTTGCTCTTGAGCTTTTCCAGCAGCTCGTCGTTGGGCGCCACCGTGACCACGGGCATGGCGCTGTCCACCAGGGCCAGCGGGCCGTGCTTGAGCTCGCCGGCCGGATAGGCCTCGGCGTGGATGTAGCTGATTTCCTTGAGCTTGAGCGCGCCTTCCAGCGCAATCGGGTAGTGGATGCCACGGCCCAGGAAGAGCGCGTTCTCGCGCTTGGCGAAGTCCTCGGACCAGCTGATGACCTGGGGCTCCAGCGCCAGCACGGATTGCAGGGCCACGGGCAGGTGGCGCATGGCGGCCAGATATTGCTGCTCCTTTTCCTCGCTCAGCCGCCCTTGCGACTGGGCCAGGGCCAGGGTCAGCAGGAACAGGCCCGCCAGCTGGGTGGTGAAGGCCTTGGTGGAGGCCACGCCGATCTCCACGCCGGCGCGCGTGATGTAGGCCAGCTCGCATTCGCGCACCATGGCGCTGGTGGCCACGTTGCAGACGGTCAGCGTGTGCTTCATGCCCAGGTTCTGGGCATGGCGCAGCGCGGCCAGGGTGTCGGCGGTCTCGCCCGACTGGCTGATGGTGACGACCAGGGTCTTGGGATGGGGAACGCTGGTGCGGTAGCGGTATTCGCTGGCCACTTCCACGCTGCAGGGCAGGCCGGCCAGCGACTCGATCCAGTACTTGGCCGTGCAGCCGCTGTAGTAGCTGGTGCCGCAGGCCAGGATGAGCACGCGGTCGATCTCCTTGAACACGCGCCAGGCCGAAGTGCCGGCCTTGCCGTCCGAGGCCACGCCGTCGAACAGCTCGGGCACGATGGCCTGCACGCCTTCCAGCGTGTCGGCAATGGCGCGCGGCTGCTCGAAGATTTCCTTTTGCATGTAGTGGCGGTAGGGACCCAGCTCGGCCGCGCCGCTGTGGGCGTGCACGGTGCGCACGGGGCGCTGCTCGGGCGCCAGCCGCTCGCCGCCCTTGCCCACCAGCCAGTAGCGGCCAGGCTGCAGGTCCACGATGTCGCCCTCTTCCAGGTAGACGATCTGGTCGGTCACGCCGGCCAGGGCCATGGCGTCGCTGGCCAGGAAGTGTTCGGCACCATCCTGGCACACGCCCAGGATCAGCGGCGAGCCGGCGCGCGAGCCCACCACGCGCTGCGGTTCGTCCTTGTGCATGACGGCGATGGCGAAGGCGCCATGCAGGCGCTGCGTGGCGGCCTGCACGGCCTCGAACAGGTCGCCGCCGTAGAGGCTGTCCACCAGGTGGGCGATGACCTCGGTGTCCGTCTGGCTGGCGAAGACATAGCCCTTGGACTGCAGCTCGGCGCGCAGGGCTTCGTAGTTTTCGATGATGCCGTTGTGCACCAGGGCCACGCGGGCCGGCTGGTCGGTGTCGGCCACGGGCGAGACGCCAGGGCCGTGGCTGAAATGCGGATGGGCGTTGCGCACCGCCGGCTCGCCATGCGTGGCCCAGCGCGTGTGGGCAATGCCGGTGTGGCCGATGACCTTGTCCTGTTGCACCTGGTCCATGAGTTCGGCCACGCGCGCCGTGGAGCGGGCGCGCCGCAGGCCCAGGCTGTGCACGCCCTGTGCGTCCAGCGCCTGCACGGCCACGCCGCAGGAGTCATAGCCGCGATATTCCAGGCGCTGCAGGCCCTGGACGAGAACGGGGACGATATCGCGGAAGGAAACCGCTGCGACGATGCCACACATGGACAAGCTCCTTGTTTCGAGATGACGACGGATGCTACGCAGGTTGAAAAGAAATTTCTCTCCAGATTTCCTTATCTATTGAACTAATATTTCATCATCAGGCATTCAAGAAATATTATTTCAATATAAATAACAAAATGAACCAAAATTCCATTCAACTGGACGCTACCGACCTGCAGTTGCTGCAGCTGCTGCAAGAAGACTGCAGCCGCAGCAACCAGGCACTGGCCGCGCTGCTGCAGCTGTCGCCGCCCACCTGCCTGCGCCGCGTGCGGCGGCTGCAGGAGTCCGGGCTGATCGAGCGGCAGGTGGCCATCCTGCAGCCCGAACGCCTGGCCGCCGCCCTGGGCCATGGGCTGCAGGCCATTGTGGAGGTCTCGCTGGACCGCCAGGACAGTGACGCGCTGGACGGATTCGAGCGCCGCGCCGTGGCGCTGGACGCCGTGCAGCAGTGCTGGCGCGTATCGGCGGGGCCTGATTTCATCCTCGTGGTGGCCGCGCCCGACATGCCGGCCTACCTGGAGTTGAGCCGGGCGCTATTCACGGGCGACGCCAACGTGCGCAATGTCAAGAGTTTTTTCAGCATCAGGCGCGCCAAGTTCTCCACCGCCATGCCGCTGCCGCCGGCAAATCCCGGAACAGGCGCCCAATGAGGCCTGGACGCTTGATTTTGCGAGTAATTGTGCGCATCAGGAAACTGCGCGGCGGCGGGACTGCGTAGGACAGCAAGCCTGCAATGTGTCCCGAACGCCAACTTTGGGCAACGTTGGACTTTAAGGCGTTGCGCACGCACGGGGACAATGATACAAATTGATGCAACAACACTTTCTGACGCGCTAGGCAATCGGCGCGCACTCGGCTCGCACCGCCATGTCCTTGCGCCAGCGCATCCATCGCCGCACCTATCCCTTGCGCGTCTCCAGCATGGCTTTGGGTGGCCTCGTCGTGGGCACGACCATGACCGAGCTGGGCGCCAGCACGGCTGTCTGGGGCTTTGTGCTGGTGAGCGCCCTGGTCTGGCCGCACATCGCCTTTCTCCACGCCCGCCACAGCCGTGACAGCCACCGCGCCGAACACGCCAATCTGAAGATAGATGCGCTGATCATCGGCAGCTGGATTCCCGTCATGCATTTCTGTGCATTGCCCAGCATTGCGCTGCTGGCCATCAGCATTGCAGACCGCAACCACACGGCCACGCGCGACGGCTGGCTGCAATCGCTGTTCGCCACCTTCCTGGCCGCCGCCGCGGGGGCCCTGCTGCTGCGGCCCGCGCCCGAGTGGGAGGCCAGCCTGGCAGTGCAGCTGAGCATGCTGCCCCTGCTCCTGCTGCACAGCGTGTTCTCCAGCTGGTCCACGCGCCAGCTGGTGCGCAAGCTGGCACGACAGAACGTGAAGCTGCAGGTGCTCAGCCGCATCGACCCCCTGACCACGCTGTACAGCCGCGACTACTGGTGGCAGAAGGCGCGCGCCGCGCTGCGCGACTACCGGCAGACGCAGACCTCGGCCTGCCTGCTGATCGTG
Organism: Delftia sp. WSY_10; assembly: GCF_043104705.1. NCBI lineage: Bacteria > Pseudomonadati > Pseudomonadota > Betaproteobacteria > Burkholderiales > Comamonadaceae > Delftia > Delftia sp. WSY_10. Next base: position 702,143 of record NZ_JBICKY010000012.1, read on the forward strand.
GACATAGACCACTTCAAGCGCATCAACGACAGCTTTGGGCACACCGTGGGTGACGAGGTGCTGCAGGCCATCGGCCTGACCATCCGGCACTGCCTGCGATCGCATGACGCGGCCGGCCGCTACGGAGGCGATGAATTCGCCGTGCTGTGCATGCACACCCATCTGGACGATGCCTATGCGGTGGCCCTGCGCATACGCAACCAGCTGAGCCAGCTGCGCGTGCGCGAGCACCCGCATCTGCGCGTCAGCGCCAGCATTGGCGTGGCGGCGGCGGACCCCAGCTTTCTGTCGGTCAAGGACTGGATCAATGCGGCCGACAGCGCGCTCTACAGCGCCAAGGACGCCGGGCGCGACCAGGTGATACCTGCTGCGCCGCTGATGGCCGGCAGCGCGCCCACCAGGTCGGGCACGGACGCGGGCAGCGAGGCCTCGCGCCAGGCACACCAGCCCGAGCCGGACGACACGCTGATCTGAGGGCTGGCGCAAGCGGCAGGCAGACTCAGAGCCCGCGATCCGTGCGCCGCACTTCGCCGCCGGGCCAGTTCAGGCATACGCTGCAGCCGCCCGCGGGCGTGGCGCGGATGGTGGCCTCGCCGCCGTGGCGGCGCATGACGCCGCGCACCAGGGCCAGGCCCGTGCCCAGGCCCGGAAACTCCGACTCACGGTGCATGCGCTGGAAGATGCCGAACAGCGCGCCCGCACGCGAGGGGTCGAACCCCACGCCGTTGTCCGTCACGCTGAGCGTGATGCCGCCGTCGGCATGGCGCTCCACATCGATGGCAATGCGCGGCTGGTCCACGGGCCGGGTGAACTTGACGGCGTTGTCCAGCAGCGCCTCCAGCACCTGGCGCAGCAGGGCCGCGTCGGCACGCACGGCGGGACTTTGCTGCGGAAGGCTCCATTGCAGCCGCGCCGCCGCGCCGCAGGCCGCCCAGCGCGGCTGCGCCAGCACCGCCGTGCGCGCCTGCTCCAGCAGTTCCTGCAAGGCAATGGGCTGCCACTGCATGGGCGTGCGGGCGGCGCGCGCCAGGGCCAGCAGGCCGTCGAGCATGCCGCCCATGCGTCGGGCGGACTGGTCCATGGTCTGCAGGAAGCCGCGTGCCTCCTGCAGTTCCTGCGGCGAAGGCGCGGCCTGCGACAGCAGCTCGTCCACCAGGGGGCCGAAGGACAGCACATGGCGCAGCGGCGCGCGCAGGTCGTGCGACACCGCGTGCAGCCATTCCTGCTGCGCGGCGCGCAGGGCCTGCAGCTCCTGCTCGCGCTGGGCCAGGCGCTCCAGCGCGTCCTGCAGCGTGCGGGGCGGGCCTTGCAGGTCGGCGGCAGGGTCAGGCGGAGGGTGGGCGAAAGGTTCCGTCATGGCATGAACAGGGTCAGGAGATTCGGAAAATCGGCTTGCCCCGTACGGGACCCGCCGGCGATGCGGGCCCTCGAGCCCACGTGTCTCGGAAGTCTCAGGACTTGGGCAGTTTGACCGGGCGCTTCCAGCTGGTGATGCTCACCTGCCTGCCCCGCGATACCGTGAGCACGCCAGGCTCGGTGCTCTTGGTGACCGTGGAGCCGCCGCCCACCGTGCCGCCCGCGCCAATGGTCACGGGCGCCACCAGCACGCAGTTGCTGCCGATGTGCACGTCGGCCTCGATCACCGTGCGGTGCTTGTTCACGCCGTCGTAGTTGGCCGTGATGGAGCCGGCGCCGTAGTTGACGCGCTCGCCCACCGTGGCATCGCCCAGGTAGGCCAGGTGGTTGGCCTTGGCGCCATCGGCCAGCACGGAGTTCTTGACCTCGACGAAGTTGCCGATGTGCACTTCGCGGCCCAGCTGCGCCCCGGGGCGCAGGCGCGCAAACGGGCCCACCAGGGCGCCCTCGCCCACGCTGACGCCGGCCTTCTCGCCATCGACATGCGTGTACGGATGGATGACGGCGCCCGCCGCAATCGTGGCGTTGGCAATGCTGCAATAGGCGCCGATGCGCGCGCCTTCGCCAATCTCCACATGGCCGCTGAAGATGCAGCCCACGTCGATCTCCACATCCTGCCCGCAGACCAGGCGGGCCGCGCGGCCGGTGCGCGGGTCATCGCGCAGGTCAAAGCGCGCGGGGTCGGCCAGGCGCACGCCCTGCTCCATCAGCGTGCGGGCCTGGGCGCCCTGGTGGGCGCGCTCCAGCTCGGCCAGCTGCAGCGGGCTGTTGACGCCTGCCACCTGCACGGGGTCGGCAATGCAGTGCGCGACCACGGGCACGCCGTCGGCCACGGCCATGGCGACCACGTCGGTCAGGTAGTACTCGCCCTGGGCGTTGTCATTGGTCAGGCGGGCCAGCCAGCCGGCCAGGTGGCGGGCCGGCACGGCCATGATGCCGCTGTAGATTTCCTGGATGGCGCGCTGGGCGTCATTGGCATCCTTTTGCTCGACGATGCGCTGCACCGTGCCGTCTTCGCCGCGCACGATGCGGCCGTAGCCCGTGGGATCGGGCAGGCGCACGGTCAGCAGCGCCAGCCGCTGGCCATCGGCCGCATCGACCAGGGCGCGCAGCGTGTCGGCCTGCGTCAGCGGCACATCGCCCGAGAGCACGATGACCATGCCGTCGCCCGCCAGCGCAGGCACGGCCTGCTGCACCGCATGGCCCGTGCCCAGCTGCGGCTCCTGGCGCACGAACTTCAGCGCCATGGAGCCGCCCTGGCAGGCCGCCGCCATGGCGGGCTCCACCTGGTCCGCGCCGTGGCCCGTGACCACCACGGCCGAGCGCGCATCCAGCTGCGCCGCCGTGGAAAGCACATGGCCCAGCAACGGGCGCCCCGCCAGGCGCTGAAGGACTTTGGGCAGGCGGCTTTTCATGCGCGTGCCCTTGCCCGCGGCCATGATGACGAGATCCAGAGGTGCTGTCATAGGTGATTCATCCAAAACGCCAGAACCTGTGCCGGCAACGCCGCCGATTATCTGTCCGCCAAGGGCTGCGGCCGGTCACACGATTGACGTATGCTGGCGGCGCCATGCCCCATGCCACCACTGCACCCGTTCCCCTGCTGCGCACACGCGCCATCGGAGCCGGCCATCTGCGTGCCTTCCTGGCCGTGGCCCGGCACCTGAATTTCCGCGCGGCCGCCGACGAGCTGTCGCTGACGCAGTCGGCCGTGAGCCGCCAGATCCAGTCGCTGGAGGATGAAGTCGGCGTGCCGCTGTTCCTGCGTCACACGCGCGCCGTGGAGCTGACCGGGGCCGGCGCCCAGCTGCTGCGCTCGGTGGCGCCCGCGCTGGAGCAGATCGACGCCTCGGTGCGCCAGATCCGCCAGACCGTGGGCCGCAAGAGCGTGGCCATCACCACCTGGGCCAGCTTTGCCGCCATGTGGCTGATCCCGCGCCTGGAGTCCTTCCAGCGCGCCTGGCCCGATATCGACATCCGCATCGACACCAGCGACACCGTGATGGACCTGGACACCACCGATGTGGACCTGGCCCTGCGCTACGGCCGCGCGGGCGACGGCTGGCCCCAGGCGCAGCGCCTGTTCGGCGAGCAGCTGGCCGTGGTGGCCAGCCCGCGCCTGCTGGCCGGCGGCCCGCCGCTCAGGACGCCGGCCGACGCGGCCCGCTACACGCTGATCGAGACCGGCGACGCCCACCGCATGCCCCAGCTGGAGTGGCTGGGCTGGCAGCGCTGGTTCGGCGTGCAGGGCTGCGACCAGCTGCAGCCGCCGCGCTGGCTGTACTTCAACTACGCCCACCAGATCGTGCAGGCCGCACTGGCCGGACAGGGCCTGGCCATTGCACGGCTGCCGCTGGTGGCCGATGCGCTGGCGGCTGGCGACCTGGTCGAGGTGCTGCCCGCGCACCGGCTGGAATCGCCGCTGGCCTACTGGCTGATCGTGGGCCCGCGCAGCGCCGCGCGTCCCGAGGTGGCCGCCTTCTGCCGGTGGCTGCAGGAGCAGGCCGAGGTCACGCGCGAAACCGTCGAATCGCCCCCGGCTTGAAAAATAACCCCCACGCTCCCCTTGCTGCGCAAGGTCCGCGCCCCCCCGAGGGGGTCATTTTCATCTTGGGGCGGCCCGGCGATGAAAAAAGGACGCGGGCATGCCGGCGTCCTTCATTCCTGTGCAGCCGGGCGCATGGCCCGGCGCGGGCATCAGCCCAGCGTCACGCGCGCAAACTTGCGCTTGCCCACCTGCACCACATAGGTGCCGGCTTCGAGCTTGAGGCCCCGGTCGCTGATGGCCGTGCCGTCCACGCGCACGCCGCCGCCGTCGATCAGGCGGTTGGCCTCGCTGGTCGAGGGCGCCAGGTTGGCCTGCTTGAGCAGGGCACCGATGCCCAGCGGCGCGCCCGACAGGCTGACCTCGTCGATCTGGTCGGGAATGCCGCCCTTGCTGCGGTTGTTGAAATCCTGCTCGGCCGCATCGGCCAGCGCCGCGCTGTGAAAGCGCGCCGTGATTTCCTTGGCCAGCAGCACCTTGGCGTCCTTGGGATTGCGCCCGCCTTCCACCTCGGCCTTGAGCGCGGCGATCTCGGCCAGGCTCTTGAACGACAGCAGGGTGTACCAGTTCCACATCAGCGTGTCCGAGATGCTCAGCACCTTGGCGAACATGGTGTTGGCGTCCTCGGTGATGCCGATGTAGTTGTTCTTGGACTTGGACATCTTGTGCTCGCCGTCCAGGCCCACCAGCAGCGGCATGGTGAGCACGCACTGCGTGTCCTGCCCGTATTCCTGCTGCAGGTGGCGGCCCATGAGCAGGTTGAACTTCTGGTCCGTGCCGCCCATTTCCAGGTCGGCGCGCAGCGCCACCGAGTCATAGCCCTGCAGCAGCGGGTAGAGGAATTCATGCAGGCTGATGGAGCTGCCCTCGGTGAAGCGCTGGTGGAAGTCGTTGCGCTCCATCATGCGGGCCACCGTGTACTTGGCCGACAGCTCGATCATGCCGCGCGCGCCCAGCTTGTCGCACCACTCGCTGTTGTAGCGCACCTCGGTGCGCGCCGGGTCCAGCACCTTGGCGGCCTGGGTGTAGTAGGTCTCGGCGTTGACCTTGATCTGCTCGGCCGTCAGCGGCGGGCGCGTGCTGTTGCGGCCCGAAGGGTCGCCGATCAGGGTGGTGAAATCGCCGATCAGGAAGATCACCTGGTGGCCCAGGTCCTGCAGCTGGCGCATCTTGTTGAGCACCACGGTGTGGCCCAGGTGGATGTCGGGCGCCGTCGGATCCAGGCCCAGCTTGATGCGCAGCGGCACGCCCGTGGCCTCGGAGCGGGCCAGTTTCTGCACCCAGTCGGCCTGGGGCAGCAGTTCATCCACGCCGCGCAGGGTGATTTCAAGCGCTTGGCCTACACCTTCAGTGACCGGGTATGTTGTAACAGCAGATTGATTCATAAGGGTTTTTCGCCAGGCCGCGTAGGACCGCGTCGGTATACTCCGGGGATTTTCCCGCTGCGGCGAATTCTAGACGCCCGCCTTTCCGCACCACAGAGCGCGGACTTGTTGCCCGTCTGGAGAGCGTATCCCGCCGCTGCGATGCTGTCCGGCCCCCAGGCCGGATGCGCGCAACCCAAGGATCTGATGTTGTGAAATATGGCTTGAACCATGCCAGCGGTGCTCTTGTTGCGCGGCTGACCTCCGTGATCCAGCAACACCCCAAGCGTGTCACCGCAGCACTGGCAGCCATCTTGCTCACGGGCGGCGGCGGCGCCTTCGCCGTGGCCAACCTGGGACCCGATCCGGCCGACCTGCCGGTGCGCATGCTCTCCACGCCCGTGGAATCGCTGGCAGAAGGCCAGACCCTGGCCGAGCTGACCGACAGTGTGCAGGGCATGTCCCTGTACCGTTCCGAATACACGCGTGGCAGCGACACGGCCGAAACCCTGCTGCAGCGCCTGGGCGTGGCCGATCCGGCCGCCGCCGCCTTCATGCGCGGCAACGACCAGGTGCGCCAGCATGTGCTGGGCCGCGCCGGCCGCCTGGTGACGGCCGAGACCACGCCCGACCACCAGTTGTCCCTGCTGACCGTGCGCTGGGCACCTGACGAGGACGGCAGCTTCCGCCGCCTCGTGGTCGAGCGCAAGAACAATGAACTGAGCACACGCATCGAGACGGGCAAGCTGACCGCCTCGCCGCGCCTGGCCGGCGGCATCATCCGCAGCTCGCTGTTCGCCGCCACCGATGCGGCCTCCATTCCCGACGCCGTGGCCATGCAGATGGCCGACATCTTCCAGGGCGACGTGGACTTCCGCCGCGGCCTGCGCAAGGGCGACCGCTTCTCGGTGGTCTACGAATCGCTGGAAGCCGATGGCGAGCCGCTGCGCGCGGGCCGCGTGCTCAGCGCCGAGTTCCACAACAACGGCAAGGTCGTGCAGGCCCTGTGGTTCCAGGACGAAGGCAAGGCCAAGGGCGACTACTACACCATGGACGGCAAGAGCCGCCGCCAGGCCTACCTGACCTCGCCCGTGGAGTTCTCGCGCATCAGCAGCGGCTTTGCCATGCGCATGCACCCCATCCACAAGACCTGGCGAGCCCACCTGGGAACGGACTTCGCGGCGCCCACGGGCACCAAGGTACGCACCGTGGGCGACGGCACCGTCTCCTTCGCGGGAGTGCAGAACGGCTACGGCAACGTGATCTTCGTGGACCACGCCAACAACCACACCACGGTCTATGCCCACCTGAGCCACATCGGCGTCACGCGCGGCCAGCGCGTGGAACAGGGCGACATCATCGGCAACGTGGGCTCCACGGGCTGGGCCACGGGCCCGCACCTGCACTTCGAGTTCCGCGTCAATGGCGAGCACCGCGACCCCATGACCATCGTCCAGGCCACCGATGCCGCCCGCCCCGTCTCCAAGGCCGGCCGCGCCTCCTTCGACAAGATGGCCGCGCAGATGCGCATCGAGCTGCAGGCATCGAACGAGGCGCTGGCCTTGGCCAGCGAACGCTGAACCATCGCTGCGATCACGCAAAGGCTGCCCTGGCAGCCTTTGTTGTTTCAGGCGCATCCTTTTGTGATCGCCAGCCCCGGGGTCCCGCAGGGCTACCATTGCCGGCATGAACCAGCCAGCCCCCTCCCCCATCGCCCACCGCTACTGCATCGGCCTGATGTCCGGCACCTCGCTCGACGGGGTGGACGGCGTTCTCGTGGACTTTGCCGAAGGCACGCAGGTGCTGTGGCATGCCAGCCGGGGCTTTGATGCCGCGCTGCGCGCCGAGCTGCTGGCCCTGAACACCCCCGAGGGCCGCGACGAGCTGCACCGCGCGGCGCTGGCGGCCAATGCGCTGGCGCGCAGCTATGCCGAGGTGGTGCGGGAGCTGCTGCAGGCCACGGGCCTGGCGCCCAGCCAGATCGCAGCCATCGGCGCCCACGGCCAGACCGTGCGCCACCGGCCGCAGATGTTCGACGGCACGGGCTACACGCTGCAGCTCAACAGCCCGGCCCTGCTGGCCGAGCTCAGCGGCGTTGCCGTGGTGGCCGACCTGCGCAGCCGCGACGTGGCCGCTGGCGGCCAGGGTGCGCCACTGGTGCCCGCCTTCCACCAGGGCGTGTTCGGCCGGCCCGGCGAGACGGTGCTGGTGCTCAACATCGGCGGCATCGCCAATCTCAGCGTGCTGGCCGGCGATGGCACGGTGCTGGGCTTCGACTGCGGCCCCGGCAATGCGCTGATGGACGGCTGGTGCCAGACCCACACGGGCCAGCCCTATGACGACGGCGGCCAGTGGGCGGCCACGGGCCAGGTGCTGCCCGCCCTGCTCGACCGCCTGCTGGCCGAGCCTTTCCTGCAGCAACCGCCACCCAAGAGCACGGGGCGCGACCTGTTCCACGCGGACTGGCTGGCCGGCCATCTGTCCGCCAGTGCAACCAGCGCCGCCGATGCCCGCCCCGCCGAAGTGCAGGCCACGCTCACCGAATTCACGGCCCGGGCCTGCGCCAGTGCCGTGCAGCGCTTCGGGCGTGGCGGCGGCGAGCTGCTGGTCTGCGGCGGCGGCGCCTTCAACACGCAGCTGATGCAGCGCATCGCCGCCCTGCTGCCCGGCGTGGCCGTGGACACCACGGCCGCGCGCGGCCTGCCGCCGCAGCAGGTGGAGGCCGCCGCCTTCGCCTGGCTGGCGCGCCAGGCCCTGCTGGGTTTGCCAGGCAACTTGCCCGCCGTGACGGGCGCACGCGGCCCGCGCATCCTGGGCGCCATCCACCCCGCATAAAAAAACCATGCAAGGCATCCGCCAAGCATGGGCCCACCAAACATCTTGCCTGAGCCCAAAGCCTATGAAACTGGCGCGGCCCAAAAGCAGGGACGCCGAGCAAGAGCCGCCTCGCGGCGAGGGCGTCGTCCCCCTCCCGCGAAGCGAGAGAGGGCGCCGTGCATACGGGGGAAGGCGCGCAAGCGCCTCAGGGGGTGCTATCCGCCTATATAGACGAACTTGAAGAGGAAGACGCCGCCGATCAGCCACACCATCCAGTGCACTTCCTTGGAACGGCCCGTGAACAGCTTGAGCACGGCATAGGTGATGAAGCCGAAGGCCAGGCCATTGGCCACCGAGTAGGTGAAGGGCATGAGCAGTGCCGTGACGGCAGCGGGGATGGCCTCGGTGGTCTCGCCCCATTCGATCTCGGTCAGCTCCTTGAGCATCAGGCAGGCCACGAAGAACAGTGCAGGCGCCGTGGCGTAGCCGGGCACCACGCCGGCCAGGGGCGACAGGAACAGGCAGCACAAGAAGAGCGCGGCCACGGTCAGCGCCGTCAGGCCCGTGCGGCCACCCGCTTGCACACCGGCCGCGCTTTCCACGTAGGCCGTGGTGCTGGAGGTGCCCAGCAGCGAGCCCGCGAAGATGGCGCCGCTGTCGGCCAGCAGCGAACGGTTGAAGCGGCCCATGCGGCTGGGCACCAGCAGGCCCGCGCGCTTGGCCACGCCCATCAGCGTGCCCGTGGCGTCGAACAGCTCGACCAGGAAGAACACCAGCACCACGTTGAGGATGCCGCCCGTCAGCGCGGACTTGATGTCCAGCTGCAGGAAGGTGGGCGCGATGGAGGGCGGCGCCGAGAACACGCCGTGGAACTCGTTGCCCGCGAAGAAGAACGAGGCCACGGTGACCACGACGATGCCGATCAGGATGGCGCCCGGCACCTTCAGGCGGTCCAGCACCACGATGATCAGAAAGCCCAGCGAGGCCAGGATGACTTCGGGCTTGTGCAGGTCGCCCAGGGTCACGAAGGTGGCCGGCGATGCCGCGACGATGCCCGCGCTCTTGAGCGCGATCAGCGCCAGGAACAGGCCGATGCCCACGGTGATCGCTATGCGTATGGACTGCGGTATGCCCTTGATGATCAGCTCCCGCAGGCCGAACAGCGTCACCAGCAGGAACAGGCAGCCCGAGACGAAGACCGCGCCCAGCGCGGCCTGCCAGGTGAAGCCCATGTGCAGCACCACCACGTAGGCGAAATAGGCGTTCAGGCCCATGCCCGGCGCCAGCGCAATGGGATAGTTGGCGTACAGCGCCATGATGGTCGTGCCCAGCGCCGCGATCAGGCAGGTGGCCACGAAGACGGCCCCCTTGGGCATCCCCGCATCCCCCAGGATCGAGGGATTGACGAAGATGATGTAGGCCATCGTCAGAAAGGTCGTCAGGCCCGCGACCAGCTCGGTTCTTACATTGGTGCCGTGCTCACTGAGCTTGAACACCCGTTCCATCCAGTTCATCGCATTGTCTCCGTGTTGTTTTCGCATGCGGGGCGCAACGGTTGTGAAAGCGCCCAGGGTTGAGCACCGGCTGTCCAGGCCGGCACAAGGCATGGCACCCTGCCGGGCGGCCATGGACCTGGTTGCGCGCATCGCTGCGCGCGGATTCAAGGAATGAGGGGGCGGCGCCGGTCCGCTCAGCTCCCGGCGGCCTGCACGGCCTCGATGGCGCGCAGGATGGATTCCGGCGTGGCCGGCGATTGCAGCGGCGGGTTGCTGCGGTGCCCGCCCGCGGCCGAGACGGCATCGCGGATGGCGAAGAACACCGAGAACGGCAGCAGCAGCGGCGGCTCGCCCACGGCCTTGCTGCGGTGGATGGAGTCCTCGAAGTTGTCGCCCTCGAACAGCCGCACGTTGAACACGGGCGGGCAGTCGTTGGCCGTCGGGATCTTGTAGGTGCTGGGCGCGTGCGTGGTGAGCTTGCCGCTTTGCGGGTGCCAGACCAGCTCTTCCGTGGTCAGCCAGCCCATGCCCTGGATGAAGGCGCCCTCGACCTGGCCCACGTCCACGGCCGGGTTCAGCGAGCGGCCCACGTCGTGCAGCACGTCGGCGCGCAGCAGCTTGAACTCGCCGGTCAGCGTGTCCACCACCACCTCGCTCACGGCGGCGCCGTAGGCATAGTAGAAGAAGGGCCGGCCCTGCATGGTGTCCTTGTTCCACGACAGGCCGGGCGTGGCATAGAAGCCGTCGGACCACAGCTGCACGCGCTCGATGTAGGCCTCGCCCACCACGGCCTTGAAGTCCAGCACCTTGCCGTTGACGTGGACCTGGTCGTTGGCGAAGCGCACGTCCTCCGCGCGACCGCCATGGCGCTCTGCGGCGCAGGCGGCCAGGCGCTCGCGGATCTGGCGCGCCGCGTCCTGCGCGGCCTTGCCGTTGAGGTCGGCCCCCGTCGATGCCGCCGTGGCCGAGGTGTTGGCCACCTTGGTGGTGTCGGTGGCCGTGACGCGCACGCGACCGAAGCCCACGCCCAGCTCGTGCGCCACGACCTGGGCCACCTTGGTGTTCAGGCCCTGGCCCATCTCGGTGCCGCCGTGGTTCACGAGGATGGAGCCGTCGTTGTAGACATGGACCAGGGCGCCGGCCTGGTTGAAGTGCTTGACGTTGAAGGAGATGCCGAACTTGAGCGGCGTCAGCGACAGGCCGCGCTTGAGCACGGGGCTGGCCGCGTTGAACTCGGCGATGGCATCGCGGCGCGCGCGGTAGTCGCTGCAGGTTTCCAGCTCGGCCACCAGCTCGTGGATGATGTTGTCGGTCACGACCTGGCTATAGGGCGTGACGTTGCGCTCGGTCTTGCCGTAGAAGTTGACGCGGCGCACGTCGAGCGCGTCGCGCCCCAGCTCGCGCGCCACCGTCTCCATGATGTTCTCGATGGCGATCGCGCCCTGCGGGCCGCCGAAGCCGCGGAACGCCGTATTGCTCTGCGTATTGGTCTTGCCGGAGTAGCCGTGCATGGACACATCGGGCAGCCAGTACGTGTTGTCGAAGTGGCACAGCGCGCGCGTCATCACGGGGCCCGACAGGTCGGCCGAGTGGCCGGCGCGCGAGACCATGGAGATCTCGGCGCCGAGGATGCGGCCCTCGTCGTCGTAGCCCACCTCGTACTCGTACCAGAAGCAGTGGCGGCGGCCCGTGATCATGAAGTCGTCATCGCGGTCCAGGCGCAGCTTGACGGGGCGGCGCAGCCGCGTCGCGGCCACCGAGGCCACGCAGGCGAACAGGGCCGACTGCGACTCCTTGCCGCCGAAGCCGCCGCCCATGCGGCGGCACTCCACATGCACGGCGTGCGAGGCCACGCCCAGCGCATGCGCCACCAGGTGCTGCATCTCGCTGGGGTGCTGGGTGGAGCAGTACAGGTGGACGGCGCCGTCCTCCTTGGGAATGGCGTAGCTGATCTGGCCTTCCAGGTAGAACTGCTCCTGGCCGCCCACGTAGAACGAGGACTTCAGGCGGTGCGGCGCCTCGTCCATGGCGCGGCGCGCGCCGCCTTCATTCGTGCTGCGCGCCAGGTGCATGGGCGGCAGCACGTACTGGCCCAGCTCATGCGCCTGCTGGGGCGTGAGCACGGGCGGCTCGGCCGTGATGTCGGCCGCCGCCTTGGCCTGGGCCGCAGCCAGACGCGCCGCCTCGCGGCTTTCGGCGATCACGGCGAACAGCGGCTGGCCCAGGTAGCGGATCTCGCCGCTGCACAGGATGGGGTCGTCGTGGATGATGGAGCCGCAGTCGTTGACGCCGGGAATGTCCTCGCCGGTGAGCACGGCCACCACGCCGGGCATGGCGCGGATGGCATCCAGCCTGAGCGCATTGAGCCGGCCATTGGCCACGGGAGACAGGCCCAGCGCGCAGTGCAGCGTGCCGTCCAGCTCGGGCAGGTCATCGATGTAGGCGGCCTCGCCGGCCACATGCAGATGGGCCGATTCATGCGGGCGGCTGATGCCCACGCGCTGGCCCTGGGTGTGGGCGCCGGCCTCGGCACGCTCGTCCACGCGGAAGGCGGCGTTCTTCAGGTAATGCGCAAAGGCCTCGGACGAGTGCAGCAGGGAAGGGTCGATGGGGCGGTTCATTTCAGGCTCCTTGGTGCACTGCGTGGGGCATCACGCTCCAGACGCTGGTGGCCTGCAGCGGCAGCGGCTGCTGCGGACGTGTCTCCAGCCACAGGCGCTGCAGCAGGTTCTGCGCCACCTTGAGCCGGTAGTCGGCGCTGGCGCGCATGTCGGACATGGGCTTGAAGTCCTGGGCCAGCGCGGCCTGGGCGGCCTTCACTGCGGCCTGGTCCCAGGGCTGGCCCACGATGGCCGCCTCCGCCAGGGCCGCACGCTTGACCACGGCGGCCATGCCGCCAAAGGCCAAGCGGGCGGACTTCACCACCTCGCCATCGAGCTCGATGGCCAGCCCCGCGCACAGCGCCGAGATATCGCAGTCAAAGCGCTTGCTGATCTTGTAGGCACGGGTCTGGCGCCGTGCAGCGTCCAGCGGCACGGCCAGTGCCTGCACGAACTCGCCCGGCTCCAGCTGGTTCTTCATGTAGTCCAGGTAGAAGTCATGCAGCGGCATGCGGCGCACGCGCGCGCCCTTGCGCAGCTCGATCTGCGCGTCCAGCGCCATCAGCACGGGCGGGGAGTCGCCAATGGGCGAGCCATTGGCCACGTTGCCGCCCATGGTGCCCGCATGGCGGATGGGCACGGAGGCAAAGCGCAGCCACACATCGGTCAGCCCCTCGAAGCGCTGCGACAGCGCCGACCAGGCCGATTCCAGCGAGGCACCGGCGCCGATGTACAGCTCGCCGCCGTCCAGGCTGCCTTCGCCGCGGCGTTCCTCGACACGCTTCATCTCGGCCACGTCGCCCACATAGACGATGTCGCCCAGGTCGCGGAACTGCTTGGTCACCCACAGCCCCACATCGGTGGAGCCTGCCAGCAGGCGAGCGCGGGGCTTGGCCTCGCACACGGCGGCCAGCTCGTCCAGCGTGCGCGGAGCGTGGAAGCTGTCCACACGGCCGCCCTGGGCGGCGTTGGGCGCAGCGTAGTCCAAGCCGGCATCCTGCGCGCGCAGGCCCTGCAGCGCCTGCACCACGGGTTCGGTGGCCATGCGCGTGGCGGGCAGGTCGAACATGCGCTGGCCTGCGTCCAGGATGGGACGGTAGCCCGTGCAGCGGCACAGATTGCCCGACAGCTCGTCGGCCAGCTGCTGGCGCGAGGGACGCGTGCCGGCCTGCTGGTGGTGCTCGTAGGCCGACCACAGCGACATCACGAAGCCCGGCGTGCAAAAGCCGCATTGGGAGCCGTGACAGTCCACCAGCGCCTGCTGCACGGGGTGCAGCTCGGCGCCGCCTGCGGGCTCGCCCGTGGCACAGCCCTGCTTGCCGGCGCACTGGCCCTTGACGTCCTCCACCGTGAACAGCGCCTTGCCGTGCAGCGTGGGCAGGAACTGGATGCAGGCATTGACCGTCTGCAGCTGCAGGCCGCCCACGGCGTCGGGCGCGCCGTCTTCGGCCAGCTCGGCGATGACCACGGTGCAGGCGCCGCAGTCACCTTCGTTGCAGCCCTCCTTGGTGCCGGTGCAGCGCGCGTCGCCGCGCAGCCAGTCGAGCACCGAGCGCGTGGGATGCGGCCCCTGTACCTCGACGATCTGGCCGCGGTGATAGAAGCGGATGGGTTGGGAACTGGGGCTCTGGCTCATGCTCGTGGGGGCAACTGCTGGTGCGTGGACTGTTCGGATCACGACTTACGCAAATTCCGAGGAAGAAAGCCGCTGGCCCTGTGGCGATGGCGTGTTTGCGTTCTTGCTTGCGTAAGTCCTGCGGATGTACCCGAGATTAAGTCCAGCCCCGCCCAAACGCATAAGACGGCCTCGATATTTCCTATGCGGGCTGCCATATATCCTTGCCAAAAACAAGGGTAAACCCGCAACAAAAGTGTGGATTGCAGCGGTTCAGGGTTCAAAAGCTATGCACAGCCCTCACTCGTGCTCGGCCGGCTCCAAAGGCTTGGGCCGCACATCCTCATCGTCGCCCAGCTGCGAGAAGATCATGGTCGAGGCCAGCGTCACCGCGCCCATGCAGACGAAGGTGGCGCGGAAGGCATTGAGGGTGTGCTGCGGCGTATCGCCGCCGAACCATTCGCTGAAACCGGCCAGCACCGCACCTGCGGCGGCCACGCCCATGCCCATGGCCAGCATCTGCACCATGGACAGCAGGCTGTTGCCGCTGCTGGCGTTGCCGGCATCCAGGTCCTTGAGCGTGACGGTGTTCATGGCCGTGAACTGCATGGAGTTGGTGGCGCCGAAGATCAGCAGCTGGACGATGACCACCCACAGCGGCAGCGCCGTGGAGACCGTGCCGAAGCTGGCGATCATCAGCGACAGCACCAGGGTGTTGCCCATGAGCACGCGGCGGTAGCCGATGCGCTGGATGAGGGTGGTGGTCTGGCGCTTCATGGCCATGCTGGCCAGCACCGTGGGCAGCATCATCATGCCGGCCTGCAGCGGCGAAAAGCCCAGGCAGACCTGCAGCACCAGCGGGATCAGGAAGGGCATGCAGGAGCTGCCCAGGCGCGAGAACAGGTTGCCCAGCAGGCCCACGCGCAGGCTGCGCACGGCAAACAGCTCGGGGGCGAACAGCGGGTCTGGCCGGCGCAGTGCGTGCAGCCAGTAGGCAGCCAGGCTGGCCAGGCCGAAGATCAGCAGCACGAAGACCATGGCGCCATGGATGCCCTTGCCCGACATGCTGTCCAGCGCCAGCGACACGGCCACCATGCCGAAGGCCAGCAGCGCATAGCCCACGCCGTCGAAGCGCTTGACGGCGAAGCGGTCGCCCACGGGCATGAAGCGCAAGGTAGCGGCCAGGCCGATCAGGCCCACGGGCACGTTGACCAGGAAGATCCAGTGCCAGCTCACGTACTCCACCATCCAGCCGCCCAGCGTGGGGCCGATCAGCGGCCCGACCAGGCCGGGGATGGCCACGAAGCTCATGGCCTTGAGGAACTGCTCGCGCGGGAAGGCGCGCAGCACGGCCAGCCGGCCCACGGGCATGAGCAGCGCACCGCCCATGCCCTGCAGCACGCGTGCGGCCACCATCAGCTGCAGGTTGGGAGCAATCGCGCACAGCACCGATCCCAGCACGAACAGCGCAATCGCCCACAGGTAGACGCGCCGCGTGCCGAAGCGGTCGGCCATCCAGCCCGATGCCGGGATCAGCATGGCCATGGTCAGCGAATAGGCGACGATGACGGACTGCATGCGCAGCGGGCTCTCGCCCAGGGCCTCGGCCATGGTGGGCAGCGCGGTATTGACGATGGTGCCGTCCAGCGTCTGCATGAAAAAGCCGATGGCCACGAGCCATAGGAGCACCGAACGCGAGGAGGATGTGGTGGAGGCGGAAGCGCTTTTGTCTTCAGGAATCATGGCAAGGCAGCAATGCGCAGGCGTTAAAAAACCGCCTGCGCATTGCTGCGCGGCGGTTGGTGGCGTGTTGTGCGGCGGGCTGCTGCGGGCTTCACTGCAGCGCGGCCGACACGGCTTACACCGAGAAGCTCGATCCGCAGCCGCAGGTGGTAGAGGCGTTGGGGTTCTTGATCACGAACTGCGCGCCCTGCAGGTCTTCCTTGTAGTCGATCTCGGCGCCGACCAGGTACTGGTAGCTCATGGCGTCGATCAGCAGCGACACGCCATTCTTGGTCATGGTCGTGTCGTCTTCGTTGGTGATCTCGTCGAAGGTGAAGCCGTACTGGAAGCCCGAGCAGCCGCCACCTTGCACGAACACGCGCAGCTTCAGGTCAGGGTTGCCTTCCTCGGCGATCAGATCGGCCACCTTGGCAGCTGCGCTGTCGGTGAAGACGATCGGGGTGGGCATTTCGGCGGTGGTGGTTTCGGTGATTTCTGCGACGGCGCTCATGGGGATACTCCGAAGTTCTCAATTGGCCCGAATGGTACAGCAAAGGGCTCGGGAATTCCCGGGGCTGCCGGCTTGACGACAGTGCAAGTGGGGGCATTGCCCACTGAATGAGAAAGGTTTGCATCGCCCAGAAAAAAACCGCCGGCAAAGGCGGTTTTTTTCTGGGGAAAGCCCCGGGGGACTTTCCTGCAGTGCCAGCGGATTAACGCTTGGAGAACTGCTTGGCGCGGCGTGCGGAGCGCAGGCCGACCTTCTTACGTTCGACTTCACGAGCGTCACGCGTCACGAAGCCGGCTTGGCTCAGGACGGGCTTGAGCGCTGCGTCATAGTCGATCAGGGCGCGGGTGATGCCGTGGCGGGTAGCGCCGGCCTGGCCGGATTCACCACCACCGTGGACGTTCACTTGAATGTCGAAAGCTTCCAGGTTGCTCGTCAGAGCCAGGGGCTGCTTTGCGATCATGATCGAGGTTTCGCGGCCGAAGTATTCCTGAATGTCCTTGCCATTCACGGTAATCTTGCCGGAGCCCTTCTTCAGGAACACGCGTGCGACGCTGGACTTGCGACGGCCGGTGCCATTGTTCCAATCACCAATCATCTAGGTCTCCTTAGATTTCCAGAGCCTTGGGCTGCTGGGCGGTGTGGGGATGCTCAGCACCGCCGTACACCTTGAGCTTCTTGATCATTGCGTAGCCCAGGGGACCCTTGGGCAGCATGCCCTTGACGGCCTTTTCCAGAGCGCGGCCGGGGAACTTGGCCTGCATGTCGCGGAAGTTGGTGGCAGTGATGCCGCCGGGGAAACCAGAGTGGCGGTAGTACACCTTGTCCAGGTTCTTGGTGCCGGTGACCTTGAGCTTGGAGGCGTTGATGATGACGATGAAGTCGCCGGTGTCAACGTGAGGTGTGTAAATGGCCTTGTGCTTGCCGCGCAGACGGAGTGCCACTTCGCTGGCGACACGTCCGAGCACCTTATCGGTGGCGTCAATCACAAACCACTCGTGTTGCACCTCAGCGGGCTTTGCGCTGAATGTAGACATGAGTTTTCTCTTTCAAGAAAGGTTTGGCGGGCCCTTTTCCGCGGTCGGTGCTTCTTCAAAAAGGAAGCCTCTTAGGCGGGGATGTAAACTTCGCCGCGGGACCCATAAAATCGCTGCGAAGCCCGCCATTATACAAAACTGGCGCAACCGCACCATCCCCCCGATCCGCAAGTCCCCGGCAGCCCTCGCCGCGAGGCGCCAGCGCCGGGCAACCTTGCAGCCGCCATGGGTGTCCACCCGCCAGCGCGGCTGGTTACCATCACGCCTATGTTCAGTTACCGCCACGCCTTCCATGCAGGCAACCATGCCGATGTGCTCAAGCACACCGTGCTGATCGCCACCCTGCAATACCTCCTCCAGAAGGAGGCCGCCCTTACGGTGCTGGACACGCACGCCGGCGCCGGCCTGTACCGTCTGGACGGCGACTATGCCAACAAGAGCGGCGAGGCCGCAGACGGCATCCTGCGCCTGGCCCAGGCCAAGGAGTCCGAGCTGGCCCCGGTGCTGCAGGCCTACATCGCCTCGGTGCGCTCCTTCAACCAGGGCGCGCAGCTGCGCAACTACCCAGGCTCGCCGTTCATCATCCAGTCCCTGCTGCGCGTGCAGGAGCGCGACAAGCTCAAGGTCTTCGAGCTGCATCCCACCGACATGCGCTCGCTGGCCGGCAACATTGCCCAGCTCGAAGCGGGCCGCCAGGTGGCCGTGCTGCACGAGGACGGCTTCGAGGGCATCAAGAAATTCCTGCCGCCGCCGTCGCGCCGAGCCCTGGTGCTGTGCGACCCCAGCTACGAGCTCAAGAGCGACTACGCCAAGGTGCTGGACATGGCGGCCGACAGCCTCAAGCGCTTTGCCACAGGCACGTATGCGTTCTGGTATCCGATCATCCCGCGCCCCGAGGCGCACGATCTGCCGCGCCGCCTGAAGACCATGACCACCAAGGCCGGCAGGAGCTGGCTGCATGTGGAGCTCACGGTCAAGAGCAACAAGACCTCGGAGCGCGGCGGCCTGCCGGCCAGCGGCATGTTCCTGATCAATCCGCCGTTCAATCTCAAGGAACAGCTCAAGCCGGCCATGCCGCAGCTGGTCAAGCTGCTCGGTCAGGACGAGAACGCGGCCTTCACGCTCGAATCCGGCGGCTGAGCCCGTTCAGCGCGCGTTCGAGGCCGCAGAGGCCACTGCGGTGGACGAGGCAGCGGCGGGCGCCGCAGCCTTCGCCACCGGCTTGGCGGCAGGGACGGCACGGCTGGCCACGGCCGTGCGTGCATTGGGCCTGGGTGCAGGCGCCTTGGCCTGGACACGCGGACGCACTGGCGCCTTGGCCTGAACCCGGGTCCGTGCCTGTGTTGTCTGTGCCTGTGCCTTGGCCTGCTGCGTCTTCTCGATGGACTTGGCCTTCCTGGCCGTGACCAGGGTTTCGGGGCATTCCTGCTCACCATCGTCGAGCTGCCACAGCTCCACGGGCTTGATGCCCAGGCCGACCATGCCCAGCTCCTGCGCTGCGGCCTGGCTCAGATCGATCACGCGGCCAGGCGCAAACGGCCCGCGGTCGTTGATGCGCACCACCACCGTCTTGCCCGTGGCGGCGCTGCGCACGCAGACGCGGCTGCCGAAGGCAAAGCTGCGGTGCGCGGCCGTCAATTCTTCCTTGTCGAAACGCTCGCCGCTGGCGGTCAGCCGGCCATGCAGGCCCGGGCCATACCAGGAGGCCAGGCCTTGCTGGTCGCTGTCGCGCGAGGGCACGAGGGCGAAGTCGGGATTGGAGGGAGCCTCGGCACTGTCTTCGGGCGAGGCCGACTCGGAGGGCTTGGCATCCGGGGATTTGCCGGCCGGCTGCGCGGTCCGCGATGTGCGGCCACCGCGCTTGCCGGCCGAGGGCACGGCCGCTGGCGTCTGGCCTTCATCCATTGCCGCCGCACCTGCGGTCAGGGCGCCGGACTCGGCATCGCTTTGTGCCACGGGAGCTGGCGCGCAGCCGGCCAGGGTGGCGGTGATGGCGCACATGGCCAGCCAGCGCCAGTGCAGGCGTCGAAAACCACGATCCATGGGCAAAAACCTCCAGGGAACGCCTGACCGTTCCCAAGTTCTAGAGGGTCGCCCGGGGCCGGCGCAGTGGCTGCGCGCTCAAAGGCCCAATCGATCGCAGATTTCCAGCGTGGCGACGCTCTGGTTCATCGTATAGAAGTGCAGCCCGGGAGCGCCCTGGCTGCGCAACTGCTCGCATAGACGGGACACGACATCAAGGCCGAAGGCGCGAATGGACGCCGTGTCATCTCCGTAAGCCTGCAGACGCAGGCGGATCCAGCGCGGGATCTCGGCGCCGCAGGCGTCCGAGAAGCGCATCAGCTGCGTAGAGCTGGTGATGGGCATGATGCCGGGAACAACCGGTGCATCAAGCCCCATGCCGCGCGCCGCATCAACGAAACGGCAGTAGGCGTCGGCATTGTAGAAATATTGGGTGATCGCGGAATCCGCGCCAGCGCGCACTTTAGCCGCAAACGCATCCAGATCGGACTGTGGGGATTTCGCCTGCGGATGGACCTCCGGGTAGGCCGCCACCTCGATGTGGAACCAGTCGCCGAACTCGCGGCGGATGAATTCCACGAGATCGCTGGCGTACTGGAATTCGCCACCCAGGCCATAGCCGCTGGGCAGGTCGCCGCGCAGCGCGACGATGCGGCGCACGCCCATGGCCTTCAGCTCCTGCAGTTCGGCGCGCACCTTGTCGTGCGTGGCGCCCACGCAGGAGAAATGCGATGCCGCGCTGACGCCTTCGTTCTGGATGTCACGCACCATGGCGAAGGTGCCCGTCTGCGTGGAGCCGCCCGCGCCATAGGTGACGGAGCAGAACTGGGGCTTGCGCGCATAGAGGTTCTTGCGCACCTGAACATGCTTGGTCGCGCCCTCGGGCGTCTTGGTCGGGAAGAACTCGAAGCTGATCGGAAAGCTCATGTAAGACTCGCTGCTCAGTGTTTCATTCGTTGCGTTTGCGCAGCTTGGCGCGGCCCGGACCGGGCACGCCGAACTCGGTGCTGGTGTCGATCACACGCTCGTTGCGCTGCTCGCGCAGCACGGTACGGGACACGCGCTTAGGCGCGGCCGGCTTAGGAGCGGCCTTCACGGCCGAGCGGGGCTCATCGTCGTCCTGCGTTTCAGGCTGCTCTGGCTCCTTCACCACGGCCGCCTGCTGGGCATGCACGAAGAATTCGCGGTTGCCGTCGCCACCTTCGATGGCCGACTCCATCCAGCCCTTGACCTCCAGGCCCAGCTCGCCCAGGCAGGTGCGGATGCGCTGCTCCACCTCGGTGAACAGGGCCGCATCGCGCACGATGCCGCCCTTGCCGACCTGGCCCGGCTGCAGCTCGAACTGCGGCTTGACCAGCATCAGCAGCTGGCCATGCGGCTTGAGCAGGCGCGTGACGGCCGGCAGCACCAGGGTCAGAGAGATGAAGGACAGATCGCCCGTGACGAAGTCGAACTGCGGCGTGATGTCCACGTCGGCAAACTCGGCGCGGCGGCGGCGCTGCGTGGCCACCGTGCCCTCATCGCGCGCCTTGCCCTTGGCTGCGCGCTCGGCCTTGAAGGCCTCGATCTCGTTTTCCTTGGCGTCGTCGCTGTCGTCGTAGTCCTCGTCGACCACGCCGCCGTTGCGCATCCAGGCATAGGGCGCCACGGGCTGGGTGTCGTTGTCGTCGGGATCTTCTTCCCAGCGTTCGGACAGCACTTCCTCGCAGGCCTCCTGCAGGCCCTCGGCCGTCACCGCGCGGGCATTGACGCCTTCGACGCAGATCACGCGCGCATCCGAGCGCAGCCGGTCATGCAGCTGGCCATGGCCCACGTCCACGCCGATGACCTGGGCGGCGCCTGCCTGCAGCAGGCAGTCGGTGAAACCGCCCGTGCTCTGGCCCACGTCCAGGCAGCGCAGGCCGTCCACCGACAGCTTGGTGGCCGCCAGCGCGCCTTCCAGCTTCAGCCCGCCGCGCGAGATGAACCGGGCCTCGGCCCCGTCCAGCAACTGCAGCTCGGCACCTGCGGGAATCTCGTCACCGTTCTTGGCGACCTTCTTCCACGGCGTCAACGGCGTCATGCGCCACTGCACGCCACCCGCAATCAGCCGCTGCGCCTGCGAGCGCGTGGCCGCATGGCCGGCTTCCACCAAAAATACATCTGCGCGCATAGCGTCGCTCCAGGAAATCTCAGTTGACTAATGCCCGAAACCGGCGCGACCCAACTCAGGGACGCCAAGCAAGGGCCGCCCCGCAGCGAGGGCGTCGTCCCCCTCCCTTGCGAAGCAAGTAGAGAGGGGGAAGCGGCGCAAGCCGCTCAGGGGGTGCTTAGTAGCGGTAGGTTTCGGGCTTGTAGGGACCCTGCTTGTTCACGCCGATATAGGCAGCCTGGCCGTCCGTCAGCTCGGTCAGCATGGCGCCGACCTTCTTCAGGTGCAGGCGGGCAACCTTCTCGTCCAGGATCTTGGGCAGCACGTAGACCTTGCCGACCTCGTAGGCATCGGGCTTGGTGAACAGCTCGATCTGGGCGATGGTCTGGTTGGCGAACGAGGCGCTCATCACGAAGCTGGGGTGGCCGGTGGCGCAGCCCAGGTTCACCAGGCGGCCCTTGGCCAGCAGGATGATCTTCTTGCCGTCAGGGAAGGTGATGTGGTCCACCTGGGGCTTGATCTCTTCCCACTGGTACTGCTCGATGGAGGCGACGTCGATCTCGTTGTCGAAATGGCCGATGTTGCAGACGATGGCTTCGTTCTTCATGGCCACCATGTGCTCGTGGCGGATGATGTCGCGGTTGCCGGTGGTGGTCACGAAGATGTCGGCCTTGTCTGCCGCCCACTCCATGGTCACGACCTTGTAGCCTTCCATGGCCGCCTGCAGGGCGTTGATGGGATCGATCTCGGTGACCCAGACCTGGGCCGACAGCGCGCGCAGCGCCTGGGCGCAGCCCTTGCCCACGTCGCCGTAGCCGGCCACCACGGCGACCTTGCCGGCGATCATCACGTCGGTGGCGCGCTTGATGCCGTCCACCAGCGATTCGCGGCAGCCGTAGAGGTTGTCGAACTTGCTCTTGGTGACGGAGTCGTTGACGTTGATGGCGCGGAACTTCAGCGTGCCCTTGGCCGACATCTCGTTGAGGCGGTGCACGCCGGTGGTGGTCTCTTCGGTCACGCCGATGATGTGGGCGCTCTTGCGCGTATACCAGGTGGGGTCCTGGGCCAGCTTGGCGCGGATGGCGGCGAAGGCGATCTTCTCTTCCTCGGAGGCGGGGTTGTCCAGCACGGACAGGTCCTTTTCGGCGCGCATGCCCAGGTGCAGCAGCATGGTGGCATCGCCGCCGTCGTCCAGGATCATGTTGGGGCCTTCGCCTTCGGTACCGGCGGCGCCGAATTCAAAGATGCGGTGGGTGTAGTCCCAGTAGTCGGCCAGCGATTCACCCTTGATGGCGAACACGGGCGTGCCCGTGGCGGCGATGGCGGCGGCGGCATGGTCCTGCGTCGAGAAAATGTTGCACGAGGCCCAGCGCACGTCGGCGCCCAGAGCCTTGAGCGTCTCGATCAGCACGGCCGTCTGGATGGTCATGTGCAGCGAGCCGGCGATGCGCGCGCCCTTGAGCGGCTGTGCCGCGGCGAATTCCTCGCGCGTGGCCATCAGGCCGGGCATTTCGGTTTCGGCGATCAGGATTTCCTTGCGGCCCCAGGCGGCGAGGGAAATGTCAGCGATGGCCGTGTCGGCGGAAACGGGACGAACAGCAGCGTTCATGGTTTTCTCCAAAAGATGAATGAAAAACCACGTTCTGCGGGAGACGAAAAAAAGCTCACCGCACAGAAAGCGTGGGCGAGCGTCGTTGCAGGTATGACTCCGAGCCTCGCAGACCGCATCTGGTGAATGGGCCTGCTGCAACGCTCCTCGGAGAGGCGCTGATTATACCGATCCCGGGGATGCCTCACCGCCCAGCCCCACAAGCCGGTAGCCCACCTGCAGCTCGGTCACCAGGTGGCGCGGCTGGGCCGGCTCGTCCTCGATCTTCTGGCGCAGATTGGCCATGTGCACGCGCAGGTAATGGGCACGGCCCAGGTATTCGGGTCCCCAGACCTGCAGCAGCAGCTGGCGGTGGGTCATCACACGGCCCTGGGCGGCGATCAGCGCCGCCAGCAGGCGGAATTCGATGGGCGTGAGGTGCACCGGCTGGCCCGCACGCCGCACCTCATGCGTGGCCAGGTCCACCTGCACCTGGCCGAAGTGCACCTGGCTGGATGCAACTGCGCCGCCTGCGGCCCCCAGTTGCTGGCGGCGGCGCAGCATCACGCGCAGCCGGGCCAGCAGCTCGGGCACACCGAAAGGCTTGACCAGGTAATCGTCTGCGCCGGCGTCCAGGGCAGCCACCTTCTCGTCCTCGCGCTCGCGCGCGGAAAGCACGAGCACGGGCACGGAGGACCATCCGCGCAGCTCGGTGAGAACCTGCTTGCCGTCGGCATCCGGCAGGCCCAGGTCGAGGATGACCAGATCGGGCTGGCGGCTCGCCGCCTCGATCAGGCCCCGGCGCGCGCTGTCGGCCTCGAAGACCTGCCAGCCCTCGTCCTCCAGCACCAGGCGCACGAAGCGGCGGATGCCGGGGTCGTCCTCGATCATCAGGATGCGGTTGGTGGGCGTGCTCATGGCGCAAGACTCTAATCGAGCAATGGCTGCTCCGGCACCGGAAAGCGCAGCGTGAACACGGTGCCGGGGCCTGGGCGCGCGGCAGCGGCCTCGATGCGCCCGCCATGGGCCTCGACAATGCTGCGCACCAGCGCCAACCCCAGGCCTATGCCCGAGACGGTGGACTCGGCCGTGCCGCGCGTGAAGGGCTCGAACAGCGTCTCCACGGGCAGGTGTGGCGGCAGGCCGGGCCCGCCATCCTGCACGGCCACAAGCACCTCGCCGTCCTGTTCGCGTGCGTGGATGGTCAGCGGCGTGCCGGCCGGCGTGTACTTGGCGGCGTTGTCCAGCAGGTTGACCAGCACGCGCTCCATGAGCACGGCATCGAGCTGCAGCAGCGGCAGGCTGGCGGGCACGTCGGTGCTGACGGGATGCTCGTGCAGGCGCGCGCGCATCTGGCGCAGCGCGCTGCCGACCACTTCATCCAGCGGCAGCCATTCGCGCTGCAGGTGCACGCCGCCTTGCTGCAGGCGCGCCATGTCCAGCAGGTTCTCCACCAATCGCTGCATGGCCTGGGCCTGGATGCGGACCTGCTCCAGCATGTCGGCTGCGCCGCCCGGCGGCACATGGCGCTGCGCGGCCTCGGCCGCGCCCAGGATGGTGGTCAGCGGCGTGCGCAGGTCGTGCGAGACGGCCGACAGCAAGGTGTTGCGCATGCGCTCGCCCTCCATGGCGATCTGGGTCTGCTGGGCCACGGCCACGAAGTGCTGACGCTCCAGCGCCAGCGCCACCTGGCTGGCACACGCCTCCAGCAGGCGCTGCTCCTCGGGCACCTCCAGGCGCTGGGGCGCACGCAGTTGCAGCACCAGTACGCCCCGCATGCGCACGGGCGCCGCCAGCGGCACGTAGCGGGCCGGCGCGGCCGGCAACGTGTCCGTGCCCTGGCCGGCCTGCTGACCGTGGTCCATGGCCCAGCGCGCAATGCTGTCGTCCATGGGGCAGGAGCCGCCGCCGGCGGGGCGCAGGCGCTCGTCGGCATCGGGCAACAGCAGCCCGGCCTGGGCGTCGAACACGCCCGAGACCGTGCTCAGCGCAATCTCCACCACCTGCTCCTGCGTGAGCGCGCCCGAAAGGTCGCGCGCCAGCCGCGCCAGGGCGCCCGCGCGCCGCTCGCGCTCGGCCGCCACGCGCGCCTCGTGGCGCAGCCGCGCCATGAGCTGGCCGCAGACCAGGGCCACGCCCAGCATCAGCACGAAGGTGAACAGGTACTGCGTGTCGTTGACATGGAAGGAACCGCGCGGGGGCACAAAGAAAAAGTCGAAGCACAGTACCGACAGCAGCGCCGCCCAGGCGCCCGGGCCACGCCCCCAGCGCAACGAAGACAGCACGACGATGAGCAGGAACAGCATCACCACGTTGGCCGGGTCGAAGATGCGCAGCAGCTGCTCGGCCAGCACCGTGGCGGTCAAGCAGGCCAGGGTCACGCCGGCATAGCCCTTCCAGGGCAGCGGCCTGCGCCGCAGCGGTGCGGCAGGCGCGGCCTCGGTCCGGGCCGCGCTGGAGCCCCCGGAGAGCACCAGCACGTCGATGTCGGGATGCAGCTGGACGATGCGGTCGGGCAGGCTGCGGCCCCACCAGCGCCAGGGCGACCATGCCGGGCGCGGCGGCTGGGCCAGCACCAGGCGGCTGGCGTTGCGCTCGCGCGCGAAGGCAACCAGGGCCTCGGCCACATCGGCGCCCGGCAGCGTGGCCGTCTCGGCCCCCAGGCGTGCGGCCAGGGCCAGGGTCTTGAGCACGGCGGCCTGCACGCTGCGTGGGCGGTGCTGGCGCTGGGGCGCGTCCACGTACACCACCATCCAGCCAGCATCCAGCCGGCGTGCCATGCGCGCCACCTGGCGCACCAGGGCGTCGTCGCCCGCGTGCCCTGCCACGGCCACCAGCAGGCGCTCACGCGCAGGCCAGACCGTGCCTATGGAGCGCTCGCGCCGGTAGTCGCGCATGTCCTCGTCCACGCGGTCGGCCGTGCGGCGCAGTGCCAGCTCGCGCAGCGCCAGCAGGTTGCCGCGCCTGAAGAAGTTGCGCGAGGCCCGCTCGGCCTGCTCCATCATGTAGACCTTGCCGTCCTTCAAGCGGCGCAGCAGCTCGTCGGGCGAGATGTCGACGACGATGACCTCGTCGGCATCGTCGAAGATCTGGTCGGGCACGGTCTCGCGCACCGTGATGCCGACGATGCCGCCCACCACGTCGTTCAGGCTTTCCAGGTGCTGCACGTTGATCGTGGTCCAGACATCGATGCCTGCGTCCAGCAGCTCCTGCACGTCCTGCCAGCGCTTGGGATGGCGTGATCCTGGCGCATTGCTGTGCGCCAGTTCATCGAGCAGCAGCACGCGCGGACGCCGCGCGAGCGCCGCATCCAGGTCGAACTCGCGCAGCGTCCGTCCCTGGTGCGGCAGCTCGCGCAGCGGCAGTTGCTCCAGGCCATGCAGCTGCTGCGCCGTTTCCTTGCGGCCATGGGTTTCCACGAGTCCCACCAGAACCTCGCGGCCCCCCTGGCGTTCGCGCTGGGCGGCGGCCAGCATGGCGTAGGTCTTGCCCACGCCTGCATTCGATCCGAAGTAGATGCGCAGCTTGCCCCGCCCCTCCTGCGCCCGCTCATGGCGCAGGCGCGCGACCAGGGCGTCGGGATCGGGACGCGGCAGACCGGGCGGCGCCGGCTCGGCAGAGGACGAAATGGGCATGGTTCTCAGCCTAGCACCAGAGCGTGCTCCCACACTAGAACGCCGCCGACAGCGACAGCACCCAGCCGCTGCGGCCCAGGCTTTGCATCTGGCCTGCCGCATTGGCCGCGCGGTAGTAGCGCGTGTCGGCCGAGGTGCCGGCCCAGGCCAGCGTGGCCGTCCATGGCCCCCAGCTGCGGGCCAGCGAGACGCGCCAGTCGGCGTACGACAGTTCGCTGTAGTTGCGCACCTGCGTGTGGCCGGCATGCAGGCCCAGCACCGCCCAGTCGCCCAGCGGATGCTGGTAGTTCAGGTCCAGATAGCTGCTGCCGCGTGAGCTGCCGCTGCCGGGAAGTGCCTCGGCAAAGGCCGTGGCCGCCGTGCTGTCGCGCAGGCCGAAGTAAGGCGTCAGCGCCAGCGACCATTTGGCGCTGAAGCCGCCGTGGGTGACGCCCAGATAGGCCTCGGTGGTGTCGTAGCGCACGCCGCCGCTGCCATCCCCGCGGGGCACGCGCGCGCCGGGGTAGTTGTAGTGCAGCAGGCCGATGTCGCCCGTCCAGCCCGGCAGCAGCTCGGTGCGCCAGCCGCCGTACAGGTCCAGTTCCAGCGCGCGGCCGTCCAGATAGCTGTGGCGCGACACGCTGGAGCCGGACACGCCCAGGTAGGCGCCGCGCGGCAGCGACAGCTCCAGCCCGCCCTGCAGCGCCGGTCCCATCCAGCTTTGCGAGATGCCACGGAAACGGTAGTCGCTGAGCAGCGCCACGCTGCCGGTGAGCGCGTAGGCGGGTGCGGGCGATTGCTGGGCATCGGCACTGGCAGCGTTGACGGGAGAGGTTTCGGCCTGGGCATGGCAGGACGCAGCCGCCAGCGACAGCAGTGCAGCCAGTGAGGCACGGGGGAAGAAGCGGGGGACGGCACAAGCGGCCGTCATGGAAGAAGCGGATTTCATCTTGGTTTTTGTACAGAGAAAGCAAGGCGGTGCCTGCCCGGGCGGGCAGGCTTGCCGCCAAAGATCAGGCCAGGCCGAAAGCCACCAGCAGCATGTCGATCAGCTTGATGCCGATGAAGGGGACGACCAGGCCCCCCAGTCCGTAGACCAGCAGGTTGCGCCGCAGCAGGGCCGAGGCGCCGATGGCGTGGTAGGGCACGCCACGCAAGGCCAGCGGTATCAGGACGATGATGATCAGCGCGTTGAAGATCACGGCGCTCAGGATGGCCGAGCCCGGGCTGGCCAGTCCCATGACATTGAGCGCCGACAGCTGCGGATACGTGCCCACGAAGGCGGCCGGGATGATGGCGAAGTACTTGGCCACGTCGTTGGCCACGCTGAAGGTCGTCAGCGCACCGCGCGTCATCAGCATCTGCTTGCCGGTCTCCACGACCTCGATGAGCTTGGTCGGGTTGCTGTCCAGGTCCACCATGTTGCCGGCTTCCTTGGCCGCCTGGGTGCCGCTGTTCATGGCCACGGCCACGTCGGCCTGGGCCAGTGCGGGTGCGTCATTGGTGCCGTCGCCGGTCATGGCCACCAGCCGGCCGGCGGCCTGGTGTTCGCGGATCAGGCGCAGCTTGTCCTCGGGCGTGGCTTCGGCAAGGTAGTCGTCCACGCCGGCCTCGGCTGCAATGGCGGCGGCCGTGAGCGGATTGTCGCCCGTGATCATCACGGTCTTGATGCCCATGCGGCGCAGCTCGGCAAAGCGTTCGCGTATGCCGTGCTTGACCACGTCCTTGAGCTCGATCACGCCCAGCACGCGGGCGCCATCGGCCACCACCAGCGGCGTGCTGCCGCGCCGCGACACATCCTCCACCACCTTGAGCATGGCGGGCGGGAACTTGCCGCCCATGGCTTCGACGTGGCGGCGCACGGCGTCGGCCGCGCCCTTGCGCAGGCTGCGCGTGCCGCCGTCGGGCTGCGGCATGTCCACGCCGCTCATGCGCGTCTGGGCCGTGAAGGGCACGAAGACGGCATGCAGGGTTGCCAGGTCACGCTCGCGCAGGCCATGCATTTCCTTGGCCAGCACGACCACGCTGCGGCCCTCGGGTGTCTCGTCGGCCAGTGATGCCAGCTGCGCCGCATCGACCAGCTGCGCGGCCGTCACGCCGGGAGCGGGCAAGAATTCGCTGGCCTGGCGGTTGCCCAGCGTGATGGTGCCGGTCTTGTCCAGCAGCAGCACGTCCACGTCGCCGGCCGCCTCCACGGCGCGGCCCGAAGTGGCGATCACGTTGGCCTGCATCATGCGGCTCATGCCTGCCACGCCAATGGCCGACAGCAGGCCGCCGATGGTGGTCGGGATCAGGCACACCAGCAGGGCGATCAGCACCGTCAGTCCCACGACCTGCCCGCTGCCCGTCAGCTCCACCGCAAAGGCCGAATAGGGCCGCAGCGTGACGATGACCAGCAGGAACAGCAGCGTCAGTCCGACCAGCAAGATGGTCAGCGCCAGTTCGTTGGGCGTCTTGTGGCGGCGGGCCGACTCCACCATGGAGATCATGCGGTCCAGGAAGGACTCGCCGGGGTTCACGGTGATCTGCACCACCAGCCAGTCCGACAGCACGCGCGTGCCGCCGGTGACCGAAGAGAAGTCGCCGCCGGCCTCGCGGATCACGGGGGCCGATTCGCCGGTGATGGCGCTCTCGTCCACCGAGGCCACGCCCTCGATCACCGTGCCGTCCAGCGGTATGGTGTCGCCGGCCTCGACCAGCACCCACATGCCCGAGCGCAGTTCTTCCGCCCCCACGGGATGCCAGCGGCTTTGGTAGCTGGCCTGCTCCAGCTTCTTGGCGACCGTGCTGCGCTTCATGCTGCGCAGGCTCGCGGCCTGGGCGCGGCTGCGCCCCTCGGCCAGCGCCTCCGCAAAATTGGCGAACAGCACGGTGAACCACAGCCACAGCGCAATGGCCAGGATGAAGCCCGCAGGCGCCTCGCCCTCGCCCGCCAGGGCCTGGGCCCAGAGCAGGCTGGTGAAGATGGCGCCCAGATAGACCACGAACATCACCGGGTTGCGCCATTGCGCGCTCGGTGCCAGCTTGCGGATGGAGTCACCCAGCGCCTGGCGCACCAGCGAAGGATCGAACAGGGACAAAGCAGTTTTGCGCGACATGGCTTACTCCTTGGCGGCATTGGCTGCCGCAGGCTGCAGCGTCGCGGCCGAGAGATCGTCCAGCGCCAGATTCAACTGCAGCACGTTCACGCGCGGCTCACCCAGCAGGCCCAGAACGCGCGGCTGCATCTGCTGGCGCAGCAGTTCCTGGACCTTGGCCACAGGCAGCTGGCGCTCGCGTGCCACGCGCGGCAGCTGCAGCTCGGCATTGGCCACAGAGATGTGCGGATCCAGGCCGGAGGCCGAGGCCGTCACGGCATCCACAGGCACAGCGGCATCTGCCGCAAGACCATTGAGTTCGCGGTAGGCCGCCACGCGCGCCGCCACGGACTCCTTGAGCGCCGCGTGGGTCGACCCCTGGTTGGTGGCAGCCGACAGCGCGGCGTTGTAGGGCGCGGCCACCGTGGCATCGGCCTTGTCGGGATCCGGCGCCGTGGTGGCGCTGGGCCGACCCTGGAAATAACGGGGCGAAGCGAACTCCTGCCCGATCAGGGCCGAGCCCACGACCGAGCCCTGGCGCGTGATCAGGCTGCCATTGGCGGCCTTGGGAAACGCGGCCTGGGCCACGAGCGTGGTGACCAGCGGATACGCCAGGCCCGTGACCACGGCGACGAACAGCGCCGACCGCAGGCTGGGGCCGAACAGCGAGCGCAGCCCGCCGGCATCGGTCTGGGATGGAACCTGCGCATCGGTGCGCAGCACCGGCAACGGGCCGGAAGTGTGTGTTTGAACTTGCATTTCGGAAACCTCCGCCGCGCTGCTGTGTCAGGCACAGCAGGCGGCCAGGAAAAAAACGGGCTCAGGGGTGTTCAGGGGTAGACCTGTCCTGACAGCATCTGCAGTTGCTCGACCACAGGACCCAGGGCCAGCGAAGGCAGGAAGGTCAGTCCACCGACCACCACCACCACGAAGACCAGCAAGCCCATGAACAGCGGCGTGGCCGTCGGGAAGGTGCCCGGCCCCGCAGGCACGGTGGGCTTGGCCGCCAGGCTGCCGGCCAGGGCCAGCATGGGCAGCAGTGTCAGATAGCGGCCAGCCAGCATGGCCAGGCCGATGGTGGTGTTGAAGAACGGCGTGTTCGCATTCAGGCCCGCAAAGGCCGAACCGTTGTTGGCCGTGCCCGAGGCATAGGCATAGAGCACCTCCGAGAAGCCGTGCGGCCCCCGGTTGGTCAGACTGGCCATGGTGTCGGGCCAGACCGCAGCCAACGCCGTGAAGCCCAGGATAGAGATCGGGTGCGCCATCACGGCCAGCATCACCAGCTTGATCTCGCGCGCCTCGATCTTCTTGCCCAGGAACTCGGGCGTGCGGCCGATCATCATGCCGGCCAGGAAGACCGTGAGGATGGCGTACTGCAGCAGGTTGATCAGGCCCACGCCGTCGCCGCCGAACACACAGTTGAGCATCAACTGCGCCAGCGGTACCAGCCCGCCCAGGGGCGTCAGCGAGTCATGCATGGCATTGACCGAGCCCGTGGTCGCGGCCGTGGTCGTGGTCACGAACAGCGCCGTATCGGCGATGCCGAAGCGCAGCTCCTTGCCCTCCATGTTGCCGCCCGGCTGGGTGGCGCTGATCTGCTGGTCGGCACCTGCGGCCGTGAGCAGCGGATTGCCGGCCTGCTCGGCCGTGAACACCAGCGCCAGAAAGCCCACGAACATCACCAGGCAGGCGCCGAACAGCACCCAGCCCTGGCGACGGCGCAGCAGCATGGAGCCGAGCGCATAGGTCAGCGCCGACGGGATCAGCAGCATGCCCAGGATGTGGAATGCGTTGGTCAGCGGCGTGGGGTTCTCGAACGGATGGGCCGCATTCATGCCGAAGAAGCCGCCACCGTTGGTGCCGATGTGCTTGATGCTCTCCAGGCTGGCCACGGGGCCGAGAAGAATCTGCTGGCGAGCGCCTTCCAGCGTCGTCGCCCAGACCTGGCCATCCAGCGTCTGAGGCACACCCTGCCACACATAGACCAGGGCCACCACAAAGCTCAGCGGCAGCATCACGCGCCAGAGCATGCGCACATAGTCCACCCAGTAGTTGCCCAGGTCCGAGGCACTGGAGCGCGCCAGGCCGCGGATGACACCCGCCGCGGCGACCACGCCCGTGGTCGCGCCAGCGAACATCATGAAGGTGATGGCCACCATCTGCGTGGCGTTGGACAGGCTGCTCTCGCCCGAATACGCCTGCCAGTTGGTATTGGTCACAAAGGACACGGCCGTGTTGAAGGCCAGGTCCGGTGTCTGCGCCGCATTGCTCAGCGCATTGAGCGGCATCCAGCCCTGCAGGCGCAGCAGCGCATAGCCCAGCAGCAGCATGGCGCCGTTGGACAGCAGCAGCGCCAGCCCGTAGCGCTGCCAGCCCATGCGCTCGGCCGGGTTCACGCCCAGGGCGCGAAAGCTCAGCCGCTCGATCCAGGCATGGTGCTCACTCGTGAAGCAGCGTGCCAGCCACTGCCCCATGGGCACGGCCAGCGCCGTCATCAGCAGCAGCACCAGTGCATATTCCATCCAGGTCAACCACATGGAGGTCTCCTTTCAGGCAGTCAAATCCGGCCCAGCGCCGCCACGAAGGCCAGCAGGCCCCCGAAGCAGCCCAGGCTCAGGGCGATAAAGATCAGGTCTTGCATCTGCGCCACCTCAGAACTGTTCGGGCCGCAGCAATGCGTATCCGAGGTAGACAAACACAGCCAGGGCGCCCAGGGCGCCCAGCCATCCGGTGATTTCGGTCAGGGTCATAGGGATTTCTCCCGCATCGGCGCCGCATGGCGGCACCTGTTGTTGCGATGGGGAAAACTCTAGGGCCGGGGCTGTCAAGGATGGGTTGAGATTGGCAGGGGCCGTATCAAGACGGCATCAAGAAGATGAGCGGCTCACCGCTGACCGCACTGCCACTACCCAATGACCTGAGCGCATCGTCAACGGCCCATGAACAGCAGATACATCCCCGCCACCGGCCCACCGACTTCCGCATCCGTGCCCGCGCAGGCCCGTCTTGAAGGCTCCACAGAGCGCCGCGCCTTCCTGGCCAGCGCCGGCCTGCTCGTGCTGATCTATGTGGGATGGCTGCTGGTCTTCTGGCCCGGCGTACTGGGCGAGGACAGTTCGGCCATCCTTCAGGAAGTGGACAGGCCCGAACACTTTCGCTCGGGCAAGAGCGTGGGCTGGTACTACTTCGTGCGCTGGACATATGGCGTCACCCACCGGGTGGAAGTGCCAGTGGCCATCCTCCTATTGCTGTGCGCCCTCTTCTTTGCGCGCATGTTGGCCTGGTACTGGGCACGCGGGCACCGCCTGCTGTACGCCGTGCTGCTGGTCTTCGTCTGCGCGGCCCCTCACATGGTCTATTTCATGGCCACGCTGTATCCAGACGCCATCTTCGCCGTGGCCTCCTGCGCCCTGCTGTTTGAGCTTTGGTGGATTTGCAGCCAGAAACGGCACAGCCGGGCCAGCCTGGTCCTCATAGCGCTGGCACTGCCGTTTTCGGTTTTTGTGCGTGCCAACGGCATCCTCTTTCTGGCACCGGCCGTGGTTGCGATCTTTCTGGTCCACCGCAAAAGCCGCTTGCCGCTGTGCGCCATCATCGGCCTGTGGTGTGCTCTGGCCTATGCGGGCACGCAGATGCACAGGCCCGCTGCGCAAAGCGCCACGGATTCACTTGTGCTCTTCGAAACAGTCAAGCTGCTGCAGCCCAGGGCCATGAACGACCTCTGGCAAAAGCAACCCCTCATGAACGACCCCTGGGTACTGCAGTCGCCCAAGCTGTCGGCACGCACTTTGGAAATCCTGGAAGGCCATGCTCCGCGCCAGCTCATGCTCGCCTACTCGGACCCGGCCTACTGGGATATGTTGGTGTTCCATCCGCAGGGCCCTCAGCTCTTCAGCCTGACCGAAGAACAGCGCAAGGAGCTGGCGCAGGAGTTCCTGCGCTACAACCTTTGGCACAACCTGCCCGATGTGACGGCCAGCCGCGTCAATGTGCTTCTGTCGGCCGCGCTGGCCCAGGGCGGGTTTCCGGCGCTCGACTATGCCCGCTATGTGATCAAGCGCACCCAGGTGCAATCGCAAATGCGGATTTTCAGGCTGGATTCCGCAGAAACCGCGCTGCGCGGCCTGCTTCGCCAAAGTCATGCCTGGCGCTGGCTGCTGTGGACGCCCTGGCTGGGCTTCGCGCTGCTGGCCATGGTCCTGTGGCATGGCGTGCGCCAAAAGAACGTGCCAGCCTTGCTGATCAGCGTGCCAGCAGCCATTCACCTGATCGCCATTGCGGTCTTCGCTACTGCAGGCGAATATAGATACCTGCTGCCATTCTTCGCTCTCACGCCAGCTCTTTTGGCTGTACTCATATCTCGTCCCAGCATCTCCGGAGCAAATGCTGTAACAACCGTTTCGCCGAAGGCATTGGCGGATTCCTCCGACAACCCGCTTGCGACACACGCTCTGTAAAATGCGCCGGTTCGCCGCAGCCGCCAGCCGGTACGCGCGCCCTGCTATTTACCCATCTCCTGGACTCCCCCTTGACTTACGCCCTGGAAACCCGGCGCCGCCGGACTTTTGCCATCATTTCCCACCCCGACGCGGGCAAGACCACGCTGACCGAAAAGCTGCTGCTGTTCTCGGGCGCGATCCAGATCGCGGGCGCCGTCAAGGGCCGCAAGGCCAGCCGCCATGCCACCTCCGACTGGATGGAAATCGAAAAGCAGCGCGGCATCTCGGTGGCCAGCTCGGTCATGCAGATGAGCTACCGCGACCATGTGGTCAATCTGCTCGACACCCCGGGCCACAAGGACTTCTCGGAAGACACCTACCGCGTGCTCACGGCCGTGGACTCGGCGCTGATGGTCATCGACGCCGCCAACGGCGTGGAATCGCAGACCCGCCGCCTGATCGAGGTCTGCCGCCAGCGCGACACCCCCATCATCACTTTCGTCAACAAGATGGACCGCGAAGTGCGCGATCCGCTGGACATTCTTGACGAAGTGGAGCGCGAGCTGGGCATGCCCTGCTGCCCCGTCACCTGGCCCGTGGGCCAGGGCAAGCAGTTTGGCGGCATCATCAACCTGCTCACCCAGACCATGACGGTGTTCCAGCCTGGCAGCGAACGCCGCCCCCAGGACTTCGAGGCCATTCCCCTGGCCGAGGCCGACAAGCTGCGTGCGCGCTTCGGGCAGGCCTTTGACGATGCGCTGGAAAGCATGGAACTGGCCCAGGGCGCCTCGGCCCCCTGGGACCACGAGGCCTTCCTGGCAGGCAAGCTCACGCCGGTCTTCTTCGGCTCCGGCGTGAACAACTTCGGTGTCATGGAAGTGCTGGATGCCGTGGTCGACATGTCGCCCCCGCCCGGCCCCCGAAAAAGCTCGCTGCTGGTCAACAAGCAGCCTGTGGAAAAGATCATCCACCCCGAGGACGAAGGCTTCTCCGGCGTGGTCTTCAAGGTCCAGGCCAACATGGATGCCAACCACCGTGACCGCATCGCCTTCGTGCGCGTGGCCTCGGGCAAGTACACGCCCGGCATGAAGATGAAGGTGCAGCGCACCGCCAAGGAACTGCGCCCCACCTCGGTCGTGACCTTCATGAGCCAGCGCCGCGAAGCCGTCGAAGAAGCCTATGCGGGCGACATCATCGGCTTCACCACGCATGGTGGCGTGCAGTTGGGCGACACCATCACCGACGGCGCGAGCCTGCAATTCACGGGCCTGCCTTTCTTCGCCCCTGAAATGTTCATGACCGTGGTGCTCAAGAACCCGCTGCGCACCAAACAGCTGCAGCAGGGCCTGATGCAGCTGGGCGAGGAAGGCGCCATCCAGGTCTTCAAACCCGAAGCCGGCGGCAACATGCTGCTGGGCGCCGTGGGCCAGCTGCAGTTCGAAGTGGTGCAGCACCGCCTGAACACCGAATACGACTGCGACATCCGTCTGGAAGGCTGCCAGTACACGGCCGCCCGCTGGATCACGGCCGACACCCCGGCCGAGCTGCGTGAATTCGAGAACGCCTACCCGCTGCGCATGGCGCGCGATGCGGCCGACACGCTGGCCTATCTGTGCACCTCGCCCTATGACGTGCGGCTGGCGCAGGAGCGGTTTCCGAAGATCCATTTCCATCCGCTGCGCGAGCATGCGGGGTTGGCGTTGCAGGCCAATTAGCGTGGCAAGGACGTGTTGCCCCTCCGCTGCGTCGATTCGAACATAGCGATTCGCCTGCCAAGCCAGCATCACGATAACGCCGAAAGACGTCCCCGTTTTTTGCAAACCAGCGAGTGCGCCAGACATAGCAATGCGTGCCCGCTGGCCAGCCCAGGTAGCGCTGGAGCAGCACCAGGAAATTCCAGGCTGTCCTGCAGACAGCGCCGCTCAGCGAAGAGGAGATCGCGACTTACTGCCGAACCAGGGGCATCCTGCCAGAGCAGTTGCAGCAATGGCGCCAAGCCTGCGAGCAGGCCAACGGCGGTGCAGGTCCTGTACATGAACAGGGCCGTGTGATCAGCGCTGACACGCAGCAGCAGTTACGCAATCTCGAGCGGGAACTGCAGCGCAAGACCGAGGCGTTGGCGGAGGCAGCAGCATTGCTGGTTCTCAGAAAAAAAGCGGATGCGATTTGGGGCAAGGACGAGGACGTCTGATCAACACCCAAGATCGCAAACAGGCCATGGAGTTGATCGACGAAGCCATTGGCAGCGGCGCCCGGCAAGGGCCGGCATGTGCTGTGCTGGGCCTGAGTCTTCGTACTATCCAGCGCTGGCGAACCCGGCCCTCGGATGGACGCCCAGGTGCCCGGCACGAACAACCCGCCAACAAGCTCAGCGAAGCCGAGCGTCAGGCTGTGCTCGATGCCGCCAACCGTGCCGACTGCGCCAGTCTCACGCCGCACCAGATCGTGCCCAAGCTGGCTGACGAGGGCCTGTACTTGGCCAGCGAATCGACGTTCTACCGCGTGCTCAAGGCCGCTGGCATGAACTGGCGACGGGGACGCAGCAAAGCGCCGGTGGCGCGGCCCTTGACCACGCACAGAGCGGACGCACCCAACCAGTTGTGGTGCTGGGACATCACCTGGATGCCCAGCACCGTCAAAGGCCGCTTCTTCTACTGCTACATGGTCAAGGATGTCTACAGCAGGAAGCTCGTCGCCAATGAAGTGCACGAAGCCGAATCCTCGCAGCATGCATCCCAACTGCTGCACAAGGCCTGCCTGCGTGAGCAAACGGCAGGTAGCCCGTTGGTGCTGCACTCAGACAATGGCTCGGTAATGAAGGGCTCGGACCTGCTGATGGCAATGCAGACACTGGGTGTGGTGCCGTCATACAGCCGGCCTCGGGTCAGCAACGACAACGCCTACGCCGAGGCCTTGTTCCGCACGGCCAAATACTGTCCGCTGTGGCCCGAGCGCCCGTTCGACAACGTGCGGCAAGCCAGGCAATGGGTGCTGCGCTTTGCAGATTGGTGCAACGAAGAGCATCGCCACAGCGCGCTGAAGTATGTAACGCCGGGCCAGCGTCACAGAAGACAGGACCGGCGGTTGCTGCAGCAACGCATCCAGCTGTACGCGCAGGCCAGAAAGCGCAACCCGCAGCGTTGGAGCGCGGGGCCGCGCAACTGGCATCTGCCGGATGAGGTGTACCTCAATCCGGAGCGTGCGCAACATGAGATGAGCAGGCGAGTGGCCTGACGACTGAAGCGACAGCTACCTTGACACACGCCGATTCTCAGAAAAAAGCGGATGCGATCTGGGACAAGGTGAACTGCCCCCTTTAGACGTGCCAATGTTCACTTAGCGAGTCCAAGGTTGTGGAGACTACTTGATCTCCGGTGATTGCCTTGCATCGCCAGCGCGCTGGCGATGCAAGGCAGCGAAGCTGGCCGGCGAGATGCGCCCCAGTGAACTGTGGGGCCGCACCTCGTTGTAGTCCCGCCGCCAGCGTGTTATCTCCTGGCGAGCCTGCACCAGCGTCTCGAACCATTGCTCGTTCAGGCACTCGTCCCTGAACTTGCCGTTGAAGCTTTCGATGTACGCGTTCTGGGTCAGGCATCCGGCATCGTTGAGCAGATGCCGAACGCCGCGTGCCGCTGTCCACGCCATGAAGGCCCGACTGGTGAACTCAGGCCCCTGATCGGTGCGGATGGCCAGCGGGTAGCCGCGGAACTGCGCTGCCTTGTCCAGCAAGCGCACGACGTACTCGCCACCCATGCCGTGGTCCACCGCGATGTCCACACACTCGCGGCTGAAGTCATCGACCACCGTCAGGCACTTGATGCGCCGGCCGTTGGCCAGTGCGTCCATCACGAAGTCTGCGCTCCAGGTGTCATTGACGTGCTGGCTGGCAGCCAAGGGCTGGCGCTAGCCAGTGGGGCGTTTGACCTTGCGGCGCTTGCGCACCGACAGGTTGGCCAGCTTGTACAGGCGCCACACGCGTTTGTGGTTCACCTGGTGGCCTTCAAGGCTCAACAGGTCGTGGATGCGCCGGTAGCCAAAGCGCCGGCGCTCGTGCGCCAACTCGACGATGCGCGTGCTTAGGCTGGCCGTGGACTGGTTCATGCTGGGCGGCTCCCGGTAGCTGGTTCTGGACAACCCCGCATAGCGACAGGCGCGGCGCTCGCTGATGGACAGTCCCTGAACCATCCTGGCAGCGGCCTCGCGCGTGGCCTGCGGGGTCAGCGCTTTACCCCGAAACCCACCTTCAGCGCTTCGCTGTGCAGGTGAGCCTCGGCCAGCAGCTTCTTGAGCCTGGCGTTCTCGCTCTCGATCTCGCGTAGCCGCGTGGCCTCGCCGGCCTGCATGCCGCCGAACTTGGCGCGCCACTTGTAGAAGGTCGCATCGCTGAAACCGCCCAGGCGACACAGTTCCTTGACAGGCATCCCGCCCTCGGCCTGCTTGAGAAAACCGATGATCTGTTCGTCGGAGAATCTGCTCTTCTTCATGTCCGTTCTTCCTCTGAAAACGGACTCTACTAACCTTCGACTGGTATGTCCTATGGGGAGCAGGTCAAGTCCGCACGCACGCATGAGGGCCGTGTTGCGGTCTCGCGCAGCGACCTTCGATGGTGCTCCGATGGTCTGGCAATCAAGTGCGATTCGGGTCAAACCGTGACGGCCGCCTTCGCCGAGGACTGCTGCGACCGTGAGGTGCTGGCTTGGCGTGCATGGGAGGGCAAGAGACTGCCAGGCGAGCCGGTTCGCGAGATGCTCATCGAGGCCGTCGAACGCCGATTCGGCTCGGTCGAAGCGCTCCCGCAGGGCCAGGAGTTGGAGTTCCTCAGTGACAACGGCGGTGCCTACATCGCCGCCGAAACGAGGGCACTGGCCCGCGCTCTGGGCCTGAAGCCCATCAACACGCCCGTCTGCAGCCCGCAGAGCAACGGCATGGCCGAGAGCTTCGTCAACACCTTCAAGCGCGACTATGTGGCGCGCATGGACCTGAGTGACGCGCAGACGGTACTGGCGCAACTGCCGGCGGCCTTCGAGCACTTCAACGAGGTGCATCCGCATTCTTCGCTGAAAATGCGGTCGCCTCGGGAGTTCAGGCGGCAACAGGCTGCAGGGGCTGCCCAAGTGCTTTATTGCGAACAGGGTGGGGTCGGGAATAGGGGGGAAACATCACAACGAGTGCTTCAACTTGATCTGCTCTTCCAGCCGTGGACGGAACAGCGCGTCCATTTGCGGGAGAGAAGGCTTCGGAGCCATCAGACGGCGCACTCTCCATAAGCTGATCGCGCATGCCAAGGGGCCACCACGCCCACAGGAACCCGAATATCTAGATCTGGTCTTTCAATCGTTCCACGGCACTCGGCCTCTGGAATTCACGCACACCGAGCAGTGAGCGCCCATGTAGCCCAATGCTGCAGGTGTGCAGGAGCATCTGCAACGCTCTAGACAACTTATCCATCCAACGGCGTGCTGACTCCGGGATGCAAAATGTAAACCCATCAGCTTTATTCAAAGCGCGCAGCACCTAACTCCGCACCTCGAAAACAAAGCAGTCAATCATGGCCCTTTACAGAGAACCAGTGCATTCCTCGGTATTCACCCATCCACGCCACCGAGGGATTGGAGCGCAACTCCTTTTCTTGCGATGCAAGAACGGCAACCCGCTGCGCACCGGTTTTCGAGAAATCGAACCGCTTAGGATGTATTTCGACGCGCACATAGTCCAATGAAGCTGCTATTGCTTTATATCCTACTGACTCCTGTGTTTCCGTGTTGAGATAAAAACCAAGGTGCTGATATCTATTGACAGCACTCCACTGATCATCAGGTAGCTCCATCTTCACCCAAAATTCCCTGTGAGGATAATAGAAAACGCCGTTTGCTATGGGAAACCCCACCGAGGCCAATATTTGAGGGCCGATCCCATCTCCATTGAGAACCAGGGTCCTCAGGTGTCGACCATTGGGATCCATCAGATACGGACGATTTCCTTCAGCCAGGGAAACGCTCTTGGGCGCCCTCGACACGGGATTGAAAGTCAGAGTGGCCAGTAGATGCACGGCGATCAGCATGGATACGGCCGCAGCCGCACGCCCCCTCAGCATCCACCAGCACATCGAGGCACCGACGACAGCCATGGCCGTCGTATAGACCCAGCTGCCTTGCGGCATGAATGCAAGGGGCGTATACGAAAGCATCCAGACAATCAACAGCGTACTGCCCACAGTTGCCAACGCCGGCACAAACCAACTCTGCCATGCGCCGAACCTTGACGACGTGTCCACGCGAGCAGGCGCTGCCGTCAGGGCAATCAGCACGATGGCCGCCAACCCCATGCCCACATCCATGCGGTTGGTAGGCATGTTGCCCCACAGACTGTACTTTGCCAGCCAGACAGGCACGCCGACAAATACATAGGTCCAGTAGCAGGCAATGAAGGCCGCGCAAGCGGTCACGGCCCAGCGCCGCTCCTGACGCTTAACCAGATGCCCCACGCACAGCAAGGCCAGCATCAGAGGCAGCAAAAAGTAGGAGCTTGCCGAGGACTCGTCCGTGTGCGACCCAGGTGTATGCGTGACGACCTCCGCATTGTTGTATCCCCGCAGATGCCACAGCCAATCCAGATCGCCGCCAGGCATGGCCCCTCGCCTGCCCGGATATTCCGTGGCCTTCATCAGTGCCACCGCGTCATGGGTGTCCATCCACCAGCTTCCCAGCAACGCGACTGCAACCCCCCCTGCCGCGAATACCCCGAGAACCTGGGGCCATCCCCATCGCAACTGGCTACGGTGATCGACACACCAACCCACACCCACGAAAAACAACAAGCTGCCAACGATGATGAGCCAAGTAGGATATAGCACGAGGAACCAGCACGCCAACAGCCATCCTAGCGCGAGCCCCAGCAGCAAGCCATGCCAACGATGAGAGGTCTGTACCAGCTTGCATGCCAGCACAAAGCCCAAAGCGGGAAACAGCGTCGCGTACAAGGGCCAGTTGGACCAAGCTGCTGCATAGGGAGCAACGCAAAAAGCGAATGACAAGGCCAAATTGAGCCCACGTCTGTCCGACCGAAACACATTGAGCAGCGACCAGACGGCCAACAGCCCCCCCCAAAATGGAAGTTGCCATTGCCAGCTCATGGCCTGACGCAGTGGGAGGAAGAAGTACCCCCAGGTTGCAGGCTTCGCCAAGGCAGCCCACTGCAAGACAGGAGCTCCCGTCATGCCGATGACCCCCATATTCTGACCACTCAGCCCGATATTTTCATTCACGACCGGGAACTTCGGTTCATGGTTTACCTGTGCCAATACATTTGGCATCAAGACACCCCATTCATCCCCGCGGATCGGACGCTGGTCGAACAACTTCGCCTGACTGCCTTCGAAGTTCACGAAGCTGTGCCCCACCGGGCTTCCGGACACCAGTAAGCCAACGGAACTACCTGTGATGCCAAAGGCCACCAGACCACCAAAAATCCCTCCGATTACAAGATATGCGCCACGACCCTCTATCCACGACCCAAGTTTATATGCCAAGGCTGTGCTTTCCACGCGCCCAAAACGGATAAACAAAGCAACGGCCAATACGATTCCGAGCGCCCACCAGTGGCTTTTTCTTATTTTCTTCACCACTATTTCTGAAGGCTCGCCCTGAACACTTCGTAGGGCAGCATGCTGGCCATTCGGGTAAGCCACATCCACACTAATCGGATGCACTCCCGCTGGCACATCTCCCGACAGGCTCACCACCCAGTCAAAGCCTACTCCAACCTGTCCTCCAGTGAATGGGCTGTCTGCCGTGATGCCCTCCCTGGGTGTCCAGACCAGATCCTGAGACTGAAACTCATTGCCCATAAAGGAAAGCTTGAATATCGGCGGCGTCTTTCCGTCCTTGCCAGCGAGCACCCACCCACGAAGTGACAGCTGCCTGGCCGACGCATCAAATGTCCACGCCTCCAAGGCTCCGAAAGTTTTGGGTTGCTCTGACGCCTGGGCCCCCCAGGAGGACCACAAAAAAACGAGCGAAAAAAGTAAGCGAAACATTAGTATTGCAACAATTGATGAGGATCCCGCAATGGCGACTGGCTGAACAACGACAGCTAGGATCTTCCAAGAAAACCCCGAATCTACCTGATCCTGACGAAGCCTCATGCAACAAAAAACTGCTGCAATGTACTGGATTGCGGCAGTGATAACCCGGCTGCATGATTTTCACCCCCAACACACACTTCGCTCAGACCTCCGTCATGCAGCGGGTGTTCCGGAAAGGCGCTATCAAGGACGGGCCAACCACTGCCGCTGCCTCGGCGGACGTACGATGGCATTTTTTCACACAGCGCCTGCAATAATCTGTCCGGGCAGCACTACCTGCCCCGTCCACCACAGCCCCTCATGAGACCCGACTGCGGGTCACGCAAGCTTGCGCCCTACCCCACCATAACCCCTCGAGGGCAGCGCCCACCAGATCCGACACCGCGGCCCGATCTTGCAATCGTCACCCACTGTGACACCGAAACGACAGTCCATCAAGATTCATCCATCCTCCCATGACCCCTTTTCTCACCGGCCTGGCTGTCGTCTGCGTACTAGGCATCTCCCTAGGACAGCTCCTGTTCAAGAAGGCGGCAGCCGCCATCCCGCCCTCGCCCTCCCTAGCGGATATTGCGCTCAACGGCTGGCTGCTCGTTGCCCTTGCGCTCTATGGCATCACCACACTCGCTTGGGTCTGGGTTCTGCGAAGCGCGCCGCTTTATCTTGCCTATCCGATCATGGGCCTTGCATTCATCGTGGTACCTACACTCGCCTGGCTCTTTTTGAATGAACCGATGCACCCCAAGACCATCATCGGTGGACTGTTCATCGCCATAGGAATCACGATCACATCCCAGGCACCGCATTGATTACTTGAATACCATGAAAATATCCGTTGCCATCCCCTGCTACAAAGTCACACAGCACGTAGTGGGCGTTATAAATAATATTCCTGATTGCGTGACATCGATTTATGCAGTCGACGATTGCTGTCCGGATGGTAGCGGCAAATGGGTTCTACAAAATTGTACCGATCCCAGGGTCAGGGTTCTTTTCCACTCGGAAAACCAAGGAGTCGGAGGAGCAGTCAGCACCGCATACCAGGAA
This sequence comes from Delftia sp. WSY_10, assembly GCF_043104705.1. NCBI lineage: Bacteria > Pseudomonadati > Pseudomonadota > Betaproteobacteria > Burkholderiales > Comamonadaceae > Delftia > Delftia sp. WSY_10. The sequence continues at coordinate 745,264 of NZ_JBICKY010000012.1, forward strand.
GCCCTCAAGGACGGCATGGATATCGTCGTAAAAATAGATGGCGATGGACAGATGGATCCCAAGTTGCTGCCTCTTTTCGTTCAGCCGATCCTGCAAAAACGCGCCGACTACACCAAAGGCAATCGATTCTTCAGACTGGAATCTGTGCGAAACATGCCAAAGATCCGTCTCTTTGGGAATGCAGCGTTGTCGTTCCTCACCAAGATCAGCTGCGGATATTGGAACATCATGGATCCCTCGAATGGATACACCGCCATCCACACCAGCATTTTGCGCGAGCTGCCCATCAACAAGCTGGAGAAACGATATTTCTTTGAGACGGATATGCTTTTCCGTTTGAACACAATTCGCGCTGTCGTCAAAGATATTCCCATGGATGCGATCTATGCCGACGAGGAGTCGAACCTAAAAATCAGCAAAATTCTACCGGAATTCCTGAAAAAACATACGATTCGCATCGGAAAGCGTTATTTCTATAATTATCTCCTTAGAGACTTCAACATCGGCACGGTCTACAGCATCTTCGGACTGCTGCTGTTAATTTTCGGAATCATCTTCGGCGGTACTCATTGGATCAGCAGTTACCTGAATCACCAACCGGCAAGCAGTGGAACGGTGATGCTGGCAGGTCTTCCTGTGTTGATCGGCATTCAATTCCTCATCGCCTTCTTGCATTACGACGTGAGCAGCACCCCTCAGGAACCACTCAGCGTGATACTATCCGGCGCGGCCATCCCCGACAAAGCCATCGAGAGAAAAACCACCTTCCCAGGAAATTAGGATGCTAAGAAACATACAGACCTTGCGGTTTTTCGCTGCATTCGTGGTAGTGCTTCACCATATGACTCCACCGGTGACGCCATTCACCCTGACTCTTCTTCCTGAGGCAGTGACTCGTCTGGGTTTTGCAGGTGTCGACCTATTCTTCGTTATCAGCGGCCTAATCATGGCCGAAACCACAAAAACCCTCAAGCCCGGCTGGCATTCAGCCACACGTTTCCTGATACAGCGATTTGGCCGCATCTATATCGGCTGGTGGCCCTTTTTCTTCATCTACCTTGTCGCAGCCTGGAGCTTCAAGAGCATAAAGCCGCAGACGAGTCTCTGGGGATCTTTCTTCTTGTGGCCGCAAGACCTGATGCTCTACCTCCTGCCAATCACCTGGACATTGAGTTTTGAGCTCTATTTCTACGTCGCGGTTGCTTTGATCATTCTCTGGCAAAGGCGTAATGCGCCCAAAATACTGGGAGTCATCGGTCTCGTCCTCATCATCTTCAACATCTGGCTTTACATGAATGGCATGTATCTTCCAGAAAATGAGGCAAAAGCCAAGACAAGCCTGCTGATCCCATTCTATGCTTCACCGCTAGTGGTTGAATTCATTGCCGGTTTCCTTCTTGCGGAGTTCATCCGCCGATATCCCAAGCAACCCATCTATATCTGGACCACGGGTGCCATCATATTTTTGGCTGCAGCATATTTCTACCAGATCCATGGAAATTTGAACGCCAGCGGCATGGCTGGTTTTTTTCATAACGGAGAAAGGGCCATTCTTTTCGGAGGATTCTCTTGCTGCCTTATTGCCTGCGCGATGGAATTGGAGCGGCGTGGGATCACTCCCTGGAAATCATTGCAATCCTTGGGAGATGCCTCATACAGCATCTACCTCAGTCACATCATGATCCTGATTGCCATGAGCAAAACATATAACAATTTCCCCATACATCTCCCCAATGTTTTCTGGGCGATCTCCACCCTGGCTGCCACATTGATATTCTCATGGATCTGGTATCGATGGATAGAGCTGCCTATTTATCAGATTCTCAAAAGAAAAATCTCTATCTGGTTTGGTGCATCAGCGTTAAAACGCACAAACCCGACAAAGTCTCAATCCCTGTAGCCAAGATCCAAAGTCCCTTAATTTTCCAAACCTAAGACAACTACGGAAAAGCTCAGCCCGCCATTTTTCGATTAGAAGCCAGTGAAGCTGTCTTGATATCTTGTCTGTAAACATGAATCCAACTCGAACTTCCTCCTGCTTTTCCCGGTTCCATATACTGAGCCGACTGGGACTTGCAATGGTCGCACTAACCAGCGCCGCCCATGCAGCAAATCCGGTGCGGACCACCTCTCAACCACTAGTCATCGCCCCCACCGTGGAAGGCATGCTCCTGTGCGATGAAGCCGTTGCAGACACCAGGATCAAGTCCATGGACGAGGCCTACGCCTTCTGCCAGCAGCGCAAGCTGGACGGCTCCGCGGCCGTCAACCGCCTGCTGGACACGCTGGAACCGGGCGGCCCGAAGGGTAACGTGCAGATCGGCTACACCGCCACGCTGCAATTGCTGGGGCTGTACCAGCGCACGTCCAAGGGCTGGGAAATCGACGAGGCCAAGGTGGACAGCTTCCTGAACGTTATCCGCAAGGTGCAGCGTCCGGTCGTGCTGTATTTCTCGGCAGACCATTTCGACTCGGTCGGCCCCATTGCCGCCGAGCTGGCCAAGGACCCCGTCAACCTGATGCAGCTACGCGACGGCAAGCCTCTGGAACTGGGCTATTTCGGCTACCGCATCCTGCCCTACACGCTCTCCACAGACCCCTCGGTGCCCGTCAATCACTACCGCTTCAAGGCCCTCGAATACATGGCCAGGAAGATCCGGGAGCTGCCCCAGCCCGTACAGGACCGCATCATTGCCTACACCCTGCCCGGTGAACTGCACCACATGTTCCCGGACTTCGAGAACGGCATGGGCGCCTACAAGGACATCCGCGTCACCGACTACAGCCCAGGCTCGGTGGCAGGCTTTCGCCAATGGCTGCAGAGCAAATACAAAGGCATCGCGCAGTTCAAGGCGCAGACCGGGCTGGACTACGCGTCGTTCGACGTCATTCCTGCCCCATCCAAGGACATACGCAAGGAAAAACTCAACGGCTTCGGCGAACACTACGATGCATTTGCCGACGGCACACTGCCCGTGGGTGGCTGGCTGTGGGACCCAAACCAGGCCATAGAACGCCTGGATCTCTATCTGGACGGCAAGCTCGCAGGGCCCATGGCACGTGGCCTCAATCGCCTGGATGTCTACCGCGCTGTGGACAACATCACCAGTCCCAACACCGGGTTCCGCTACAACCTCGACTTCAGCAACCTGACCGCCGGACAGCACATCGTGCAGGTCGTGGCCGAGTCCAAGGGACGCAAATACCAGTTGGCCAATGCCAACTTCGTTGTCGTTCCACGCAATCAGGGCAAGATGGTCAATCTGTACCCCAGACGGCTCGGGTGGATGCCCCCCACGTCCATGCTGGAGAAGCAGGGCGTGCGCTTCTGGCTAGACATGCCTGCCCAGTTGCAGGACGTCTACTACAACCCCCTGGCAAAGGATTGGAACCAGTACCGCGAATCCCAGGTGTATGCGCAGCTTGCGGTATTCCATGAACGTGCCATTGCAGCCGGCCTGCCCGCCGCCAAGCTCTTTTCCCACCAGATCATTCCCGATGTGAACCCCTCCTGGAATCCACAGCTGTTCGCCTCGACCCAGACGCTTGACGGCAAGGCACCCTGGCGGCAGGGCCTGAACATGTACGGCGGCGCCACCGACAGCGACTGGCTTCGCGGCTTCATGAAGCAGCACCAGATCGGCAGCGGCTATGGCGCACCTGAATTCAACCCCCAGCAATGGAAGCTGGAAGGAACGCACCTGGCCGCGCTGAAGGCCCACTATGACGCAGGCGCCACCTTCATCAGCCCCTACTACTTCTCGGTGATCAACCAGCGCTTCAAGGGCGCAGCCGAACACGGCGTCAACCGCATGGAGCTGTCCCCAGACAACCCCAAGGACGGCTCCGACAAGTTCTACAAGGCCATCGTCGAGTTCGCCAGGCAGTAGGATGGAGCCCTTGCGCGCACGGTCCGTGCGCGCAAACGCTGCCCTTCTACAAGCCGCCCCGGGCGGCTTTCTGCATTTTGACGACCGTGCCCACAACCCTCCAGCCGCTGTCCCTCTGGACACCTCCCGCATCGCCGCTCGGCATCCTCACCGACATCGACGACACCCTGACCACGGAAGGCGTGGTGCCGGCCCATGTCGTTGATGCCATTGCCCAGCTCAAGCAGTCCGGGCTGCGCGTGGTACCGATCACCGGCCGCCCCGTAGGCTGGAGCGAGCCGTTTGCCCAGGCCTGGCCCGTGGATGCCATCGTGGCCGAGAACGGCGCCGTGGCACTGCGGCGCAATGCGCAGGGCGGGCTGGACAAGCTCTACCAGCAGGACGAGGCCACACGCACTGCCAACTACGCGCGCATGCAGCAGGTGCTGGCCGAGATCGAGGCCACCGTGCCCGGCGCGCTGCGCGCCACCGACTCGGCGGGCCGCGAATGCGACATTGCCGTGGACCACAGCGAATTCGCGCAGATGCCCCAGCAGGACATTGACCGGTGCGTGGCCATCATGAAGGCGGCGGGCATGAACGCCACCGTCAGCTCCATCCACATCAACGGCTGGTTTGGCGCGCACAACAAGCTCGAAGGCGCGCGATGGATCCTGCGCACCCTGTTCGACATCGACCTAGACGCCACGCTGGACCGCTGGATCTACATCGGCGACTCCACCAACGACCAGCTGATGTTCGAGCACATGCCCCACAGCCTGGGCGTGGCCAACATCGCGCGCTTCGTGCCCCAGCTCAAGCACCTGCCTCGCCATGTCACGCAGGCCGAGCGCGGCGACGGCTTTGCCGAAATGGCGCAGTATTTGCTGTCCCAGCGCCCCTGATCCACAGGGCCGAGGGCCGGTGCTGCCCTTGCAGGCCTTCGCCCTCGACCACCCCTCCTGATCTGCGGGACCCGCGCCCCCTCCGCAGACACCATCACCCTCAGCACAGGCAACCGCCCGGCGCAGGCGGGCTGCGCACCCTCTTTCCCCCATTCGACAGAGCAAATCTAGGACTATTCCTAGATTCAGGCTCAAATAATCAGAATGCGCCCTATTTCATATAACGGCGGCGCACACCTAGAATCCATCACATACCCAAAGAACAGGTTTTTTCACCTCTTTCTTTGACATATTCTCTCCTGAACCCCGTCCGCGCCATTGGGCACTGGTGTCTTTGAGCAATTCAATTTCAAACATGCCAGAGAAACAAACCTCGCCCATCCCTCGCCAACGCTCCCTCATCCGAACAATTTCTCCATGTCAGCGCCACCACCTATTCCAGCATGATCGCAACCCCTGCAAATCATTGACCATGCTGACAGTTACCAACCATTGGATTGATGAGGTGAACATGGAACACTGATGATTTATTAACCACTCAACCATTCACACACTCTCCTATTCCATCAGCGCATTCATCGCTGCTGGAATTTCATTTATCTCTTCAACTCGAGGGAATACCCATGAAAAAGATCGCATTGCTGACATCGGTCGCCGGCCTGGTCATGATGGCCATGAACACCGCTCAAGCAGCAGACGGCACCATCAACTTCACGGGCGAGGTGGTCACCACCACCTGCAAGGTGGACACCACGGTCGCCGGCGCCGCCAAGGACGGCGTGAAGCTGCCCAACGTGGCGAACAACCAGCTGGCCACCGTGGGTGCCACTGTCGGCCGCCAGGCGTTCTCGCTGGAACTCAGCGGCTGTGAGCTGGCCACCGCCACCTCCACAGCGCCCGTCTCCAAGGTCGCCGTGTTCTTCGAAGCCGGCCCCAACGTGGACCTGGTCACCGGCATGCTCAAGCCCGCAGCGGCCAGCGGTACTGGTGCGCCCGCCGTGGCCTCCGGTGTCCAGATCGCCATCGTGGATCCCAGCAACAACGAGCGCCTGAAGATCGGTTCCGCCCAATCGCGCTTTGTGGACATCGACAACAAGGTCGGTGGCAATGGCCGGGCCATCATGCGTTTCGCCTCCGAATACGTGGCCACCGGCCCCGTGACGGCCGGCCGCACCGACACCTCGGTGACCTACTCGCTGGTCTATCAGTAATCACTGACTTTCAGGCATATCGGCCGCCTTGCGGTGGTCGATATGCCGTGTCTTCTGCTTTCGTGACATGGGCCCGGCCCCATTCTTTCGCTCAAAACCCAGAGAGTTCTCCGATGCTGACGATCAAACGTTCATATGGGCTTGCTGCCATCCTGTTGTCCCTTCTTCTTGGAACGGCGGCACAGGCCAGCGTGACATTGACGGGCACGCGCATCATATTCCCCAGTGGCGAGAAGGAAGCCACCATCCAGCTCACCAACGAAGGCAGCAAACCTGCCCTGGTGCAGACCTGGCTGGACAAGGGCAACAACCAGGAATCGCCTGAGAACATCGACGTTCCCTTCGTCATCACGCCCACCATCATGCGCATCGAGGCGGGCAAGAGCCAGACGTTGCGCATCATCTATTCGGGCGAAGCACTGCCTGCCGACAAGGAATCCCTGTTCTGGCTCAACGTGCTGGACGTCCCGCCCAAGGCGGAAATGGAAGGCGACTCCAACAACCTCCAGTTCGCCTTTCGCACCCGTGTCAAGCTCATGTACCGACCCAGCAACCTGCCCGGCAATGCCCAGGAAGCTCCTACCCAGCTTCAATGGTCGGTAGACGTTGACGCCAAAAACCAGCCTGTATTGAAAGCACGCAATCCCAGCGCCTTTGTGGTCAATGTGGCTGGCGTTGAAGTGCAACTCGGCGGCAAATCCTTCGAGGCAGGCGTCGGGCCCGTTCTTCCCGGCCAGGTGGCCACCTTCCCAATCAAGGAACCTGCGGGTGCCAACATGGCTGGCGCGGCAGGTGCCACGGTGATGTTCAGCAGCATTAATGATTGGGGCGCCAGTCTCAACCACGAAGCCAGAATCGGAAATTCCGCCCAATAAACAGGGCAATGCGAGCAAAGCCACGCGAATCCCCCGTCCTTTCCGGCCTGATTATCTAATGCCACTGCATTTTCAGCCCGGCCAGCACACCGATACCCAGCGTTAATACCCGGCGAAACGGCATCGGTCTCTTTACCGGGACTGGCACATCGGCCTTGGCCGTTCGCTTTGCATCGGGCGCACAGCATTAGGAGATAAGCAAATGATCAGGCCAGTCTTTCCAGATTCAGAAAAGGGAATCAAAAGCCGGCACACAAGGCAAGGAAAAGGAACAATGCCGGGGCCAGGCCAAGGCCCTGCCGGATATTTCCAACTGAAGCCCGGCCATGCGCTGCTGCTCTCCGTGCTGGTGTGCTGGCAGTCCGAGGCCCAGCAGGGGCAGCAGGTCAAGGAAGTCACGACCTCCACGTCCACCGGCCAGTGGCAGCCCACGCCGGCTGCCGTCGACTTCGACCCCAGCTTTCTGAACACCGGCAAGCAGACCATTGACGTCTCGCGCTACTCGCGCGCCAACGTGGTCACGCCCGGCAACTACAGCCCCGACATCTACATCAACGGCAACTGGGTTGGCCGCCGCGAAGTGCAGTTCAAGGCCCAGTCCGGCTCACAGGACGCGCTGCCCTGCCTGGACAAGGCCCTGCTGGAGAAGGTGGGCATCGACCTCTCACGCCTGCCGCCCGAGGCCGCCTTGAAGCTGGCGGCCGACGGTGGCTGCAACCGTCTGGACCAGATCGTTGCGGGCGCCTTGACCAGTTTCGACTTCGGCAAGCAGCGACTGGACCTGAGCGTGCCCCAGGCCTCGCTACGCCGTTCGGTGCGCGGCTATGTCAGTCCCGACCAATGGAGCGCCGGCGTGCCTGTCGGCCTGCTCGGCTACCAGTTCAACACCTACCACGGGCGCTCCAGCAACGCAGAAAACACCACGCAGAGCTACCTGGGCCTGAACGGCGGCGTCAACATCGACCGCTGGCATTTCCGGCACAACGGCTCCTTCAGCTGGGCGGACACTGGACGGGGCAACTACCAGAACATCTCCACCTACGCACAGCGCGACATTGCCGACTGGTCTTCCCAGCTCATACTGGGCGACACCTACACGGGTGGCGACCTGATGGACTCCACCTCGTTTCGCGGCATACGCTTGAACAGTGATGACCGCATGCTGCCCGACTCCCAGCGCGGCTACGCGCCCGTGGTGCGCGGCGTGGCCAACACCAATGCCCGAGTCACCATCACGCAGAACGGCATCAAGCTCTACGAAACCACGGTGGCGCCCGGCGCCTTCGTCATCAACGACCTCTATCCCACGGGCTACGGTGGCGACCTGCAAGTCAGCATCACCGAGGCCAATGGCGCCGTGCGCAGCTTCTCCGTTCCCTACGCGGCCGTGCCGCTGTCGCTGCGTGAAGGGCAGAACCGATACAGCCTCACTGCGGGCGTGGTACGCCACCTGCCCAACACCTCGCCCATGTTCTCCCAGGCCACGTGGCAGCACGGCTTCACCAATATGCTGACAGGCTACGGCGGCCTGTCCCTGGCCAAGGGCCATATCTCGCCCATGATTGGCGCAGCGCTCACCACGCCCTGGGGCGCCTTCGGTGCAGACATCACGCACGCCTCCACCAGCATCCCCCACGACGGCTCCTTTTCCGGGCAGAGCCTGCGGGCCAGCTACGCAAAGTCCTTTGCGCAGACCGGCACCCACGTGGCCATTGCCGCCTATCGCTACTCCACCAACGGATTCTTCGGCCTCAACGACGCCATGCGCGCACGGGATCAGTCCAATCTGCTACGGCCCTCCACGGACCTGTACCGGCCTCGCAACCGCGCCTCTCTGGTCATGGGCCAGCAGTTTGGCCCCGGGGGAGGCAGTCTCAGCCTCACGGCGTCCACTGCCAAGTACTGGAACCGACAGGGCTCCAACGTCGACTACGCCATTGGCTACAGCAACTCGTTCCGCAACATCTCCTACAACCTCTCTGCGGCGCGCCAGCGCGATGCCTGGGGACAGTCCAACACGTTCCTGCACGTGGGCCTGTCGATTCCGCTCAGCATGGAGCGCGGCATGATGCTCTCCACCAATACCAACCGCGACTCGCGCGGCCGCGTGCAGGCCCAGGCCAACCTGTCCGGGCTGCTGGGCGACGACAACGCCATCTCCTACGGCCTCAGCGCCAACCACAACACCGGTGGCATGAATGGCAGCAGCACCAGTGCCAGCGCCAACGCCACCTACCGCGCATCGCAGACCGAACTCAGCGGCAGCGTCAGCGCCAGCAGCGGCTACCAGCAGTTCTCGGTAGGCGCGCGTGGCGCCATCGTGGCCCACCCGGGCGGCGTGACGCTGTCGCAATCGGTGTCTGACACCTTTGCCATCGTGGAGGCCAAGAACGCGGAAGGCGCGCGCATCAACAACGCGCCCGGAGTGAAGGTGGACAGCCGGGGCTATGCCGTCGTGCCCTACCTCACACCGTTCTCGATGAACGAGGTCTCCATTGATCCAAAGGGCCTTTCCACCGACGTTGAGCTCAAGGAAACCAGCCAGCACGTCGCGCCGCTGGCCGGTGCCGTGCCGCTGCTGGTCTTCAAGACGGCCTACGGCCGCTCGGCCGTGATCCGCGCGCGGCAGGCCGGCAACATGCCTGTGCCCTTTGGCGCCAGCGTGCTGGACATGGACGGCAAGGAGTTGGGCGTGATCGGCCAGGCCGGCAAGCTGCTGGCGCGCGGGCTATCAGACCAGGGTGAGCTGCAGGTGCAGTGGAAGACCGACACCGGCATGGTGGGCTGCAACCTCTCCTATACCCTGCCTGAAAGAAAGCGCAGCACCACCCACCAGCCGCCGCAAAGCCTGGAACTGCCCTGCGTGGCCAGCAACAAGCTGCTGCCTGCGGCCACCGACGTGGCATCTGCCAAGCCGGGCAAGACCGCGGCAACCTCAACCGCAACCACCAATGCCAAGACAGCCGTGGCCGGCGCCCCGGCCTCCAACGCGGCGTCGGCCGTGGCTCTGGCCGGCATGACCCAGGAACGCACGGCAGCAACGGCACCGGCCACGGTAGTCGCCAGCGCGCCGGCAGTCACTGCGGCTGCAGTGCTGCCCGCTCGTGCCACACAGCCGAGCGACAGCCAGCAGGCACTGAAGCTGGAGCGCAACCTGGACGGCCTGCGCATGAGCGTCAAGATCAGCGCCTTGCCCACCACGGTGCCAGTCACCAGCAACGCGGGCAGAACTCCCGTGGCGGCAGGGCACGACGCAGGCACCGGCAAGCACAAGCCGCCGCAGCAAACCTTGCGGGCTGACCGTCCGCTGGCCATCCTGCAGCCCAGCTTGAAGATCAGGGTCCTGGCATCGGCCGATCAGACATAAGCACCGGAAAGCAACCCAAATGGGCCGCTGCCAATGCAGGGCCACGTTGATTGCCTGCACCGGCAGGCTTCCATTTCCGACTCCCGCGCCGACTGCAGATACGTTGGTACGGGTAGCCATCGGCATGCAGCTATTTGCCGTCACGGCCCAAACGCTGTTCATCAAGACCCGCAAGATTGACTGCGGGCCTTGTGCCGCAGGGCGGCACAGCCGAGACCTTGCTCTTCTCGCAAAGACCATCGTCCGCTTGTCTGCCGGCATCAGCTGCATCGCAGATCCCCCCAATCCATAGGCGACAGCCTTCCCACAAGGCTTTGCCCCGCCATTTCTGGACCCGCGCACGCACAGTTCGGATCACCAATTCGTAAGCAATTGAAGAAAAGATAGGACTATTCCTAGGGAATCCCGATAAATTCGCTCAAAAAATCAGGGAATTCCTAGAGAGAAAATCGCGAAATTCAGAATTATCCAATTTCATTTCAGCGAGCATGTGTTGACAATAAGCCGATCCGATAAATTGCCAAGAATCAGAATCTGATTCTTCGAAATCTCGTCATCAACGAGAACAATCCACCGTCAATTCATATTCCCAAAAAGTCTCTTCAGCCACACCCAATTGACGCATAAAAAAATATATTACCTGCAACTTTCAGCAGCAGCAACTCTATAGCCATCGATATCTGGAATCATTCAAAAATATCCAATATCAAATCAAAAATGGAGGTGCGTCAAAGAAAAAAGTTTCAAACAAGATCATTACTTCAATCCACCATATTCATCAAACTCAATTTCATCAGGCATAAATATGAAATTTTCTGCATTGAAATTTTCGGTTGCGGGCTTGTCCTTGCTTGCACTGAGTTCTGTCCATGCCCAATCCACTCAGAGTGGAATCGTCAGATTCACAGGAAATATTTCTCCTGTCACTTGCATCGTCAATCTGGGAAGTCGAGACCAGAAGATCGATTTCGGTATCGTACCTCCCAATGACCGCGGTTTCACGTCTGGCGGTGGTGCCGTGGGCAACGTTGCTCTTCCCGCCCATCAGAGAACGATCACCATCAGGCTGGATGGCTGCTCAACCCCAGGAGCGAACAATCAGCCCACCACTGCCACGGTCCGTTTTGATGGCCCCATCAGGAACGGCCGCATCAATACGAGCAATGCCACGGCCGACATCCAGTTACTGGAGAACAACTCGACAACGGCCATCTGGGATCTGAGCGGCCCGTCTGCGCCTGTCAACCTGCAATCAGGAACCAATACGCTCAACTACATCGCCAGGTACTACGTGGCTGCCGTGCCCCTTGCCTCAGGAGAGGCGAATGCTGAAGCGACTTTCACCATGAACTATCAATAGGCAGTCCACCGCCTCAGAGAAGCGCCGGCCACCTTCTGGTGGCTGGCGCATTCAACCCCGATGCCTGTGGCATTTCTCTCATATACAGAAATTCAGGATCTCCTATGCCGGTGAAAAATCGCCGATCCAGTCTGCTGTCACATTGTTTCGCCATGGCCGCATTGCTTATTTGCGTCCTCCCGGCCAATGCCAGCATAGTCCTCTATGGAACACGGGTCATATTTTCAGGCGACGAGACGGAAGCCACTCTCAAGATTTCCAATGAAGGAAAATTGCCATCGCTGGTGCAGTCATGGCTGGACACGGGCGATGGAGATATGGCGCCCGAGGGCATAGATGTGCCCTTTGTGATCGCGCCGTCGCTCACCCGCCTGGAAGCCTCGGACCAGCAGATGCTGCGCATCATCCATTCCGGCCAGCCCCTACTCCAGGACAGAGAGTCATTGTTCTGGATCAACGTGCTGGACGTGCCGCCCAAGACCGAGAACGCGAAAGGCTCCCAGGGCAGCCTCGCACTGGCCTTTCGCACGCGCATCAAGCTGATCTATCGCCCCAAGGGCCTGCCGGGCGAGCCCAGGGATGCGCCTGAACAGTTGCAGTGGTCCGCAAGCACCACCCAAGACGGACAGGCCGTACTTCATGCCCGCAATCCGACCGCGTATGTCGCCAATCTGGGTCATATCGCCATAGAGGCAGCTGGCCAGAGTTTCAAGATGAATGTAGGACATGTGCTGCCAGGAGAAACGGCAAAGTTTGCATTCCAGAAGCCCGCCGAAAACGAACAACTACCCAAGGAGCTTCCCGCGGACGCAGTCGTGGTCTACACCAGCCTCAACGACTGGGGCGGGGCCGAGGGCCACAGGGTCGAACTTGGGCGCTGACGGTAGCCGAAGCCCTAACGCAGCACCGAAAGCCTCCATGCCGGTCACGCGTGACTGGCCGAGGTAGGCAGCACGGCACAGCAGGTGCAAAAAAAGGCATGTCCATCGAGAGGGATTGCTATGAAGAAAAAAGCCGACAGGGTACGGAAGCCAGGCTGTTTCGCGTTCAAGGCCAAACCACTACATGCCTTGCTGCTGGCAGTACTGGCCTGTTGGCAAATGGATATGCGCGCCTCGCAAACAGAGCACACCGCCGGCAGGATGCCGCCCGCACGCGCACAGCACATCGAATTCAACAGCAGCTTTCTGCGAGGAGGCGACGGGATCGATGTCTTGCGTTTTGCAGAGGGTAATTCTGTGGAACCGGGTCTCTACAACCCGGACCTTCTGGTCAACGGCAACTGGATGACCCGCACCGAGATGCGGTTCACTCAACGCAGTCGGGGTACCAGTGCCCAGCCCTGCTTCAACATGTCCCTGCTGGAGCAAATGGACATTGACATGGCGAGCCTGCCGGCGAACGAGGATGTTGTGGATGGAGACCCAGCGTGCCTGCGCATTGAAAAGGCCGTCCCCGGCGCTTCCGCAAGCTTCAACGTAGGTTTGCAACGACTGGATGTGAGCATTCCCCAGATCCTGATGCGGCGCGTGCCAAGCGGCTACGTGAGTCCGGAGCAGTGGAACGCGGGCGTGACGACCGGCACGCTCGGCTATGACTTCAACACCTACCATGCGCGCGGCGGGCCAGCGGGCAGCAGCACCCAGGGCTACCTGGGCCTGAACAGCGGCTTCAACTATGCGCGCTGGCATTTCCGGCACAGTGGCTCGTTCAGTTGGAGCGATCAGGGACCGAGCCGTTATCAGAGCATCTCGGCCTATGCGCAGCGCGACATCGCCGACTGGTCATCGCAACTGATCCTGGGCGACACCTACACCGACGGGGAGATCATGGACTCGGTCTCCTTCCGCGGCCTGCGGCTGCGCACGGACGACCGCATGCTGCCCGAGTCGCAGCGCGGCTTCGCGCCCGTGGTGCGCGGCGTGGCCAATTCCAACGCCCGGGTGGTTATCCGCCAGAACGGCATCAAGCTGCAAGAGACCACGGTGGCACCGGGCGCCTTCGTGATCAATGACCTGTACCCCACCGGCTATGGCGGCGACCTGCAGGTGGACATCGAGGAGGCTGACGGCTCCGTGCGTTCCTTCTCGGTGCCCTATGCGGCCGTTCCTCGTTCGCTGCGCGAGGGCCAGCACCGCTACAGCCTCACAGCGGGCGCGGTGCGCGGCCTGCGTGAGAGCGCTCCGTTCTTCTCGCAGGCAGGCTGGCAGTACGGCTTCTCGAACATGCTCACGGCCTATGGCGGCGCCACGGTCGCCAAGGGCTATTTCTCGCCCACGGTGGGCGCCGTGTTCAATACACCATGGGGTGCCTTTGGCCTGGACCTCACACACGCCAACACCCGTATCCCCCATGACCGCAGCTACTCAGGACAAAGCCTGAGAGTCACCTACGCCAAGACCTTCCCGGAGTCCGGCACGGGCATCACCCTGGCGGCCTACCGCTATTCCACCAACGGGTTCTTCGGCATCAACGAGGCCATGCGGGCGCGCGACCTGACCCGGCCCGCTGCCAGCGGCGCACCGCCCCTGCTGTCGCGCCCGCGCACGCGCACGCGCGCCGCAATGACACTGAGCCAGCGCCTGGGCGAGCAAGGCGGCAACCTGAGCATTTCCGCCTCCATGGACAACTACTGGAACCGCGCGGGCCGCCGCGTGGACTACACGCTCAACTACAGCAGCTCGTGGCTGGGCGTTCCCTACAACCTGTCGGCCTCGCGCCAGCGCGATGCCTGGGGCCGCCCCAGCACGCAGCTGTACGCAGGGGTGACAATTCCGCTGGGGGCGGGAAAGCCCAGAGTCATGAGCCGTTTCACACATGACTCGAGCGGCGGCAACCAGTTGCAGGCCAGCACCTACGGGCAGGTCGGCAGCGATCTCTCCTATGGCCTGAATGCCGAATACGGCAGCAGCGGCAACCAGGGATCGCGCCTCAATGCAGGCGCCAATGCCCTCTACCGCCGCCCGTACACGCTGTTCAGCGGCAGCGTGAGCGCGGGCCGGGCCGGCCAGCAACTGTCACTGGGCGCGCGCGGCGCCTTGGTCGCCCACCCCGGAGGGGTCACGCTGTCGCAGCCCCTGGGCGAGACCTTCGCCATCGTGCAGGCCCCGCATGCCGAGGGCGCGCGCCTCACCAATGCGCCCGGTGTACGCATCGATGCACGGGGCTATGCCGTGGTGCCCTACATGACACCCTATGCCATGAACGAGGTGTCGCTGGACCCCAAGGGCATGTCCATGGATGTGGAACTGCAGGAAACCAACCGGCGCGTCGCACCGGTGGCCGGTGCCGCCGCCATGGTGGTGTTCAGGACGGCCTACAGTCGCTCGGCCGTGCTGCGCCTGACACAGGCGGACACGTCGCCCGTGCCTTTCGGCGCCGTCGTCTCGGACGAGAGCGGCAAGGACCTGGGCATGGTCGGCCAGGCCGGCAAGCTCATGCTGCGCGGCCTGTCGGACCAGGGGCAGCTGCACGCCCAGTGGAAGGCCGGAGATGGCACGGCCCATTGCAGCATGGCCTATTCGCTGCCGGCGCGGGAGCGCTCCACCGGCTCCCGTGTGCCAGCCAGCATGGACCTGCACTGCGTGCCGTCCCATCTTGCCGCAGCGCCGTCCCATCAGGCCGCGCTGACACACAGAGCCGAGACCTCGCGCCCCATCGCCATCCGCCAGTCCAGCCTGCCCTTCCAGGCCGAGAAGCATCTTGGCGATTTGCGGCTGAGCCTGCGCATCAGTGTCTTGCGCACCACGGCCGATGCGAAGCAGTACACGGGCCAGGCGCAGCCGCCCTTGGTGCCGGACGGCCAGGCAGACAACAGCCCTGGCCTGCGGATCGATCGCAGCCTGGTGGGTGAATTGCGGGACTCGCCGACGCAAGCCCAGGCCTCGGTCGGCGTCTGAACCGACGCGGTACATGGCTGTGCCCACCCCCTTTCCGGCACGCGGTCCGCCGGTCACCTGCCCTGCGATATTGAAATCCAAGAACCGCTTTTTCATTCAGCAACGGAGCATTTTCATGACCATTACCCGTGCCATCGCATTGTCCTTAGTACTCTTCATTTTTTCCATAGGTCAGGCACACGCGCAAGCTTTTTGTTCTAACGATGGAGTCGGCAATTCCATCAACGATGGCAAAAATCACTATGTCCTCCTGCCCAGTAGAACGCTGGAGGTCCCACTGCCGTTTGATATTGAATCTCGTGCAATCGGCAGTGTAGTGGGCCGCGTCGCCTTTCTCCCTTATATCATCAACAAGAAATATACTGGAATGAAAGGGGGTGCAATGTTCTGTGCAAAATACCAAACCTCTGGCTGGTATGGCGTGGGCACCTTTCACCAGAAGCACCGGGCTTATGAGAGCTCCATTCCCGGCATAGGACTGCGCATAGATTTCAGAAAAATGCCTGTTCCGACCGACCCAAGCAATGCAATACAGAGCTACTTTCCCATCCAGGAACTGTCCGATGCTCCCATCTTTATCTATCTGGTGAAGATTGGCCCGATCAAACAGGCAGGGCCCCTCAAAGGGGTTTTCCTTCAATACAAGGTCGACGACGTGGTCATCGCCCAATACCAGTTTGACCGTGAGGCCGCCGCTCCGACCGGTCCGTTCTGCACCGCGAGCCTCAGCGCAGAGAACCCGGCCACGGCCGCCGTCGCCCATTCTTCCGGTCGCCCCGCTGCTGAGGGCAGGCTGCCGAAAATGATCGCCAAAGCTCCATCCTGCCTTGCGGATGAACTGCCAGGCATCAAGCCGGTCATGGGAAGTTCCAGTGTCGCCCAGCTTTCGTTCAACCGCCACTGATCCCAAGCCTGCCTTTGCGAGGGCCTTGGAGCAGGCGCTGCACTCCTCAGAGATGCCATGCGCCTGCACATGCCAGGGCTAACGGCACACGGCACAAGACGCCACGTTGTTCTTTCGAAGTGGCGCCTTGATTCCAGATGGAGAACCAGAATGAATATATACAAGCTTTTCGCATTTTCCATGGGAATCATTTTTTCCACCATTTCCGCATCCCATGCAGCAATCTGCATGCCGGCTGACTCCAATCCGACCACTGATGGAAAGAACCATTACATTGCATCTTACCCCGTGAATCAGGTCCTGAGTTTACCCATCAACATAAACTCCGAACCAAACGGCAAAGTGTTTGCAACAATTCCGATTAAACCAGTAGTCAACAACAAGACTCATTCATCAATAATTGCGCAAGTGGTTTGCTCCGGCGCTAGCAGACCTTCATTTTCAGGAATTGGAGCACCTGATGTCAGAATCTACCCCAGCAATGTCTCCGGAATAGGATTGCGAATATCGATGAAGGGGATTGGAACAATTCCCAACGAACTGCCCATACTAACAAATTCGTATCCCATTCCCGAGGGAGAAAATTTCATCATTACAATAGAATTCATAAAAACAGGACCCATCAGTACTATTTTTGGAGATATCCAACTGGCAGGACCATACATGGAAATGAAAATTGCCGGAGCACTCGCCGCGCAATACGTTTTCTCCGGTGTCACCCTGGTCCCCACCAATCCCACCTGCACGCTGGTGTCGGACAGCATCAGCGTACCGCTGGGCACGCATCCCGACACACGCTTCACGGGTTTGGGTGCGACCACGGACAAGGTGCCCTTCTCCATCGAGCTGAGCTGCTCCGGCGGCGACCCGAACACCCAGATCAAGCCTTTCGTGACGCTGTCGGGCACGACGGACACGCAAGTCCCCTCAGTGCTGGCGCTGACCGGCTCGCAGGTCAGCGGCGTTGGCGTGGAGGTGCTGAGAAATGGCGCGATCCAGGGCTTTGGCGCAGCCAACGGCTGGCAGGCGGGCACGATTTCGCAGGGCACGGCAAATTTCCAGATCGACCTGGAGGCGCGCTACCGGCAAATCAGGAATACCGTGAGCGGCGGTGGCAGTGCAAATGCCTTGGCGACCTTCACCATCGACTACCAGTAGGCCGGTCGCAGCACGGCCGTAACACGGCGGTATCGGCTTGGGCCACGAGACGAAAGGGTTAACCCCAGTCCAAAAACGTCGCAACCTCTGCGACATTTCAACCAAGCAAGGTTGCACCATGTCTTCTTCATGGTGCATCTCCATTCGCATTTCCCACCTCTTCCATTCCTCACTGGCACACCATGTCCACCACCGTAGGCATCAAAGTCGACGACGCCTTGCGCGAGCGCATCCGCGTCGCAGCCCAGCAGATGGGTCGCACACCGCACTGGCTGATCAAACAGGCCGTCGTCCAGTACGTCGATGCGCTGGAGCGCGGCGCAACCACCATCCGGCTTGCAGGCGCAGGCGACAGCCCTGGCGATGTCGCGATCGAAGAGGCGCAACCCAATGCCAGCCAAGAGGTGCAACCCTTTCTGGAATTCGCCCAATCCATCCTGCCGCAGACGCCGTTGCGCGCTGCCATCACGGCCGCCTGGCACCGGCCCGAGCCCGAGTGCCTGCCGGTGCTGCTGCCGCTGGCACGCGCCCAGGATGCCCAGCAGGCCGACAAGGTGCGCGAGCTGGCGACCCGGCTGGTGCAGGGCCTGCGCGATGCGCCGGCCGGCAGCGGCGTGGCGGCGCTGGTGCAGGAGTTTTCCCTGTCCAGCCAGGAAGGCGTGGCGCTGATGTGCCTGGCCGAGGCGCTGCTGCGCATTCCCGACCGTGCCACGCGCGATGCGCTGATCCGCGACAAGATCAGCAAGGGCGACTGGCGCGCCCATGTGGGCCGCTCGCCCTCGCTGTTCGTGAACGCGGCGGCCTGGGGCCTGGTGCTGACGGGCAAGCTCACATCCACCAGCAGCGAGAAGAACCTGTCTTCGGCGCTGACGCGCGTGATCGGCAAGGGCGGCGAGCCCCTGATCCGCCAGGGCGTGCACCGCGCCATGAAGCTGATGGGCGAGCAGTTCGTGACGGGCCAGGACATCGCCGAGGCGCTGGCCAACAGCCGCGCCTATGAAAAGCAGGGCTTTCGCTACAGCTACGACATGCTGGGCGAGGCGGCCGCCACCGAGGCGGATGCGCAGCGCTACCTGCAGGCCTACGAGCAGGCCATCCACGCGATCGGCGCGGCGTCCAACGGGCGCGGCATCTTCGAGGGGCCGGGCATCTCTATCAAGCTGTCGGCCCTGCACCCGCGCTACAGCCGCGCGCAGTACGAGCGTGTGATGGCCGAGCTGCTGCCGCGCGTGCTGCGGCTGGCCGAGATGGCCAAGCAGTACGACATCGGCATGAACATCGACGCCGAAGAGGCCGACCGGCTGGAGCTGTCGCTGGACCTGCTGGAGTCGCTGTGCGCGGCGCCCTCGCTCAAGGGCTGGAACGGCATAGGCTTCGTGGTGCAGGCCTATCAAAAGCGCTGCCCGCAGGTGCTGGACCACCTGGTGGACCTGGCCCGCCGCAGCCGCCGCCGCCTGATGGTGCGGCTGGTCAAGGGCGCCTATTGGGACAGCGAGATCAAGCGCGCCCAGGAAGGCGGCCAGGCCGGTTACCCCGTCTATACGCGCAAGGTCTATACGGACGTGAGCTACCTGGCCTGCGCGCGCAAGCTGCTGGACGCACCCGACGCCGTCTACCCCCAGTTCGCCACGCACAACGCGCAGACGCTGGCCAGCATCTACCACATGGCCCAGGCTGTGGGCGGCAGCTACTACAGCGGCCAGTACGAGTTCCAGTGCCTGCACGGCATGGGCGAGCCGCTGTACGCACAGGTGACGGGCCCGGCCTCCGAAGGCAAGCTGGCCCGCCCCTGCCGCATCTATGCGCCCGTGGGCAGCCATGAGACGCTGCTGGCCTATCTGGTGCGCCGCCTGCTGGAAAACGGTGCCAACACCTCGTTCGTGAACCGCATCGGCGACGCCTCCGTGCCGGTCTCCGAGCTGGTGGCCGACCCGGTGGACGAGGTGATGAAGATCGCCCGCGTTGAAGGCCGGCTGGGTGCGCCGCACCCGCGCATTGCACTGCCGGCCGACCTGTTTGCACGGCAGGGCGAGAAAGACGCGCAGGCCCGCGCCAATTCCCAGGGCCTGAATCTGGCGCACGAGCAGCAGCTGGCCTCATTGGCCGCCGCACTGCTGCACAGCACGCGCCAGACCTATCTGGCCGCGCCCGCAGAGGCCGACCTGCCTGCCGACCCGGCGCGTACCGAGGGCTGGCAGGCCATGCGCAATCCGGCCGAGCTGTCCGACATCGTGGGCTGGGTGCGCGAGGCCACCGCTGCGGAGGCCGAGGCCTGCGCCACCCGCGCCGCCCAGGCCGCGCCGATCTGGGCCGGCACGCCTGCCGCCGCCCGCGCCGATGCGCTGGCCCGCGCCGCCGATCTGCTGGAGCAGCGCAGCCAGCCGCTGATGGGCCTGATCATGCGAGAGGCCGGCAAGACCCTGCCCAACGCGGTGGCCGAGATCCGCGAGGCGGTGGACTTCCTGCGCTATTACGGCGCCCAGGTGGCTGCGCATTTCGACAACGCCACGCAGCGCCCGCTGGGCGTGGTGCTGGCCATCAGCCCCTGGAATTTTCCGCTGGCCATCTTCTGCGGACAGGTGGCCGCAGCCCTGGCTGCCGGCAATACCGTGCTGGCCAAGCCCGCCGAGCAGACCCCGCTGACGGCCGCCGCCATGGTGGCCCTGCTGCACGAGGCCGGCGTGCCGCGCGATGCGCTGCAGCTGGTGCCCGGTGCGGGCGAGACCGTGGGCGCCGCCCTGGTGGAGCATCCGCTGGTGGCCGGCGTGATGTTCACGGGCTCCACCGAGGTGTCACGCCTGATTGCGCGCCAGCTGTCGCACCGCCTGTCGCCCGCAGGCCGCCCCATTGCGCTGGTTGCCGAGACCGGCGGCCAGAACGCCATGGTGGTGGACTCCTCGGCCCTGGCCGAGCAGGTGGTGGCCGATGTGCTGGCCTCGGCCTTCGACTCGGCCGGCCAGCGCTGCTCTGCCCTGCGTCTGCTGTGCCTGCAGGAAGAGGTGGCCGACCGCACACTGACCATGCTGCGCGATGCGCTGCAGGAGTGGACGCTGGGCAACCCCGACCGCCTGAGCACCGATGTGGGCCCCGTGATCGACGACGCGGCACGCCGCCAGATCGAGGAGCACATAGAGCAGATGGCCGCAGCGGGCCAGAAGGTCACCCGCGTGGAACGCAAGGACGGCGTGCTCAATGGCCACTACGTGGCCCCGGCCCTCATCGAGATCGACAGCACTACGCGCCTGCAGCGCGAGGTCTTCGGCCCCGTGCTGCATGTGATCCGCTTCAAGCGCGAGCAGCTGGACGCGCTGGTCGATGGCATCAACGCCACTGGCTACGGCCTGACCTTCGGCGTGCACAGCCGCATCGACGAGACCATTGCCCACCTCACCCAGCGCGTGCATGCGGGCAACATCTATGTGAACCGCAATGTGATCGGCGCCATGGTGGGCGTGCAGCCCTTTGGCGGCATGGGCCTGTCGGGCACGGGCCCCAAGGCCGGCGGCCCGCTGTATCTGCACCGCTTGGTGCAGGGGCCTGCCAGCGCGGCGCTGTCGGTCTTCGCACGGGCGGAGTCGCCCGTCCAGGCGCCGCTGCAGCTGCTGGGCCTGCTGCGCGAGACGCTGTCCAAGGCGCCGCCGGATGCCATGTCCGCCGACGAGCAGGTGCAGGCCCTGGCCGCTTGCGACGCGGCAGCCTCCGCATCGCGCCTGGACGCGGCCATGCCGCTGCCCGGCCCCACGGGCGAATCCAACCGCTACCGCCTGCTGCCGCGCGGCCCCGTCTGGGCACTGCCGCGTACGCCGCTGGGCCTGGTGGCCCAGGTGGCAGCAGCCCTGGCCAGCGGCAACGCCTGCCATGCGGTGCTGCCCGACAACGGAACAGGCGCCGACAGCGGCTGCGCCGCCACCTGGCAGGCGCTGCGCGCCGCTGCGGGCGATGCCGGTGTGCCATGGCTGCACAGCGCCAGCGCCGACTCCCTGGGCGATTCGGCAGCGCCCATGGCGGCCTTGCTGTTCGAGGGCGATGGCGACGCCCTGCTGCAGGTCTGCGCCCAGGTCGCCGCGCGCGACGGTGCCCTGGTGCGCGTGGAAAGCCGCAACAGCGACGAACTGCATGCGGGCCGCGGCTATGACCTGGCCGCGCTGTTCCACGAGCAATCCATCAGCACCAATACCGCCGCCGCAGGCGGAAACGCCCAACTCATGACCATGGCTTGAACCGCCGGGGCCGGCACAACCGGCCCCTGGCAAGCGCCCCGCACCACCCGAAAAAACACGACCAACGCAGGACACTTCAATGCAATTCAACTGGAACGACCCGACGGCGATCATGTTCGCCATCTACCTGGTCGCCATGCTCGGCATCGGCGCCATCGGCTACTTCAGCACCAAGAATCTTTCCGACTACATCCTGGGCGGCCGCAGCCTGGGCAGCTTCGTGACGGCGCTGTCGGCCGGTGCCTCGGACATGAGCGGCTGGCTGCTGATGGGCCTGCCCGGAGCCATCTACCTGTCCGGCCTGTCGGAAGCCTGGATCGCCATCGGCCTGATCCTGGGCGCCTACCTGAACTGGCGCCTGGTGGCGGCGCGGCTGCGCCTGTACACCGAGCGTGCCGGCAATGCGCTGACGCTGCCCGACTACCTGGCCAACCGTTTCGAGGACCACTCCAGCGTGCTGCGCATCGTGACGGCCGTGGTGATCCTGGTGTTCTTCACGCTGTACTGCGCCTCGGGCGTGGTGGCGGGCGCGCGCCTGTTCGAGAACATGTTCGGCATGCCCTACAGCACGGCCCTGTGGGTGGGCGCGCTGTGCACCATCGCCTATGTGTTCATCGGTGGCTTCCTGGCCGTGAGCTGGACGGACACCATCCAGGCCTCGATGATGATCACGGCCCTGATCCTGGCGCCCGTGATCGCCTGGCTGGCCGTGCAGGGCCATCTGCAGCCGGGCCAGGACCTGCACGCCATCGTGGCGGCAGAGAAGTTCGACCTGTTCCGTGGCGCCAGCTTCGTGGGCGTGGTCTCGCTGCTGGCCTGGGGCCTGGGCTACTTCGGCCAGCCGCACATCCTGGTGCGCTTCATGGCGGCATCGTCGGTGCAGACCATTCCCTCGGCCCGCCGCATCAGCATGACCTGGATGATCCTGTGCCTGGCCGGCGCCGTGGCCGTGGGCTTCATCGGCATCCCCTACTTCGCGGCCAACCCCGCTGGCGCCGCCGCCGTGAACGCCAATGCCGAGACGGTGTTCATGGAAATCACCAAGCAGCTGTTCAACCCCTGGATCTCGGGCGCACTGCTGGCGGCCATCCTGGCGGCCGTGATGAGCACGCTGTCGTGCCAGCTGCTGGTGTGCTCCAGCGCGCTGACCGAAGACATCTACCGCACCTTCCTGCGCAAGAACGCCAGCCAGATCGAACTGGTCTGGATCGGCCGCGCCATGGTGCTGCTGGTGGCCTTGATCGCCATCGCCATCGCCAGCAACCCCGACTCCAAGGTGCTGGGCATGGTCAGCTACGCCTGGGCCGGCTTCGGCGCCGCCTTCGGCCCGGTGATCATCCTGTCGCTGTTCTGGAGCCGCATGACGCGCGGCGGCGCGCTGGCCGGCATCATCACCGGCGCCGTGACGGTGCTGGTGTGGAAGCAGTTCGGCTGGCTGGGCCTGTACGAGATCATCCCCGGCTTCATCCTGGCCTGGCTGGCCACGGTGGTCGTCAGCCGCATGGGCCCTGCGCCTTCGCAAAGCATCCTGAAGGCGCATGCGGCGGTGGAGAGCGAGTTCGAGCGGATCGGGGCACGCTGAGCCGTGCGCACGAAGACGGCACCCCTGCCATGACGCAAAACGCCCGATGCCTGCGCCTCGGGCGTTTTTGCTTTGATGCACGCACTCGAAAGGCCCTACAGCCGCTTTACGCCTTCGGCATGCCTGTATAAAATTTTATACAAGGATCTTCCATGGAGCAGGACAAAGACATCCGCTGGGTCGGATCCTCATACGACGACCTGCGGGACTTTCCCGCAGGCCCCAGGCGAGATGCGGGCTTTCAGTTGAGCAAGGTTCAGGCAGGCCAGGAACCGGAGGACTGGAAACCCTTCGACGACGTGGGCGCCGGGACACGGGAGATCCGCGTGAGGGACGCCAGCGGAGCGTTCCGGGTGATGTATGTGGCCAAGTTCGAGGAAGCGGTCTATGTATTGCACTGCTTCCAGAAGAAATCACAGGTGACAAGCCGGCACGACAAGGACATCGCATCGGCGCGCTACCGTGCCGTGGTCCACATGAGAAAGGCCAACAAATGAAGATCGATACAGAAATCCGCCATGTGACCAAGGCGAAGGCAAACCTCTTTCTGGAGCTGGGCTTTCCTGAAGACGAGGCATTGAAGCTGCAAGCTGCATCGCGCCAGCAGATCAACGACACCCATCTTCTCAAGGAGCAGCTGATGGCGGAGCTGGCGCAATGGATTGCACAGCATCACCTGAAGCAGTCAGACGCGGCAGAGATCCTGATGGTGTCCCGCCCGCGCATCTCGGATGTGGTGAATAGAAAGACTGCAAAGTTCACCATTGACGCCCTGGTTGAAATGTTGAGCCGCGTGGGAAAGCCGGTGCGTCTGTCCATTGATTGATATGCCGGTCGCTGCCCACGACATCGCCAAATCAGATGTACCTCAACGCACATGACGAGCGCTTTGTACGTGGTCGCCACAAGGGGAGTGGTCACTACAATCCAGGGGCTCTTTTTTTCATCGCCGGGCCGCCCCAGGATGAAAAGCGGCCCCCTGCGGGGGACCGCGGACCTTGCCCTGCAAGGGGAGCGTGGGGGCCATTTTTCAACACACAACAAGTGAGACTGCCGCTATGCAAATGATCCGCCGCACCCTTCTTTCGACCTGCGTGGCCGCCATGGCGGCTGCCTCGGCTGGCGCCGTCCTGGCCCAGACCAAGGAGGTCAAGGTGGGCTACGCCCTGGCCGTGAATTCGCACTACGGCGCGGCCGCCCAGGCCTGGTCCGATGCGGTGGAAAAGGGCACGAACGGCGCCTACAAGTTCAAGCAGTTCCCCGCCTCCGCCCTGGGCGGCGAGCGCGAGCTGATCGAGGGCCTGCAGCTGGGCACGGTGGAGGCGGCCATCGTCTCCACGGGCGCCATCAGCAACTTCGTGCCCGATGTGGGCGTGGTGGACATTCCCTTCCTGTTCCGCGACACGCAGCATGCGCGCGCCGTGCTGGACGGCGCCTTCGGCCAGGAGCTGCTGGCCAAGTTCAGCAAGCGCGGCCTGGTCGCGCTGGCCTGGGGTGAGCAGGGCTTTCGCCACCTGTCCAACAACAAGCACGCCGTCAACGGCGTGGCCGATCTCAAGGGCCTGAAGATCCGCGTGACCGAGAACCCCGTGCACATCACGGCCTTCCGCACGCTGGGCGCATCGCCCACGCCCATGTCCTGGCCCGAGGTGATCGGTGCGCTGCAGCAGGGCACGATCGACGGCCAGGAGAACCCGATCTCGGTGCTGGCCTCGGCCAAGCTGTGGCAGGTGCAAAAGCACCTGACGCTGACCGCCCATGTGTACGCGCCCATGGCCCTGCTGGTGTCGCCCTCGTTCTGGGGCACGCTGAACGACAGCCAGAAGGCGGCCTTCACGCAGGGCGCCAAGTCGGGCGCCATCGCTTCGCGCGTGTTCGTGGACACGGTGGAGAAGAAGGGCGTGGAAGAGGCCAAGAGCCACGGCATGCAGGTGGTGGAGAAGGTGGACCAGGCCGCCTTCCGCACGGCGCTGGAGCCGGCCTACAAGGAATACGCAAAGAAGTTCGGCCAGAAGACGCTGGACACCATCGCCAACGCCAAGTAATCCCCTGAGGCATTGCGGGCTGCGGCCCGCAATGCAGGGCGACCCGCTGCGGGCAACACCTGTGGCCCCGCACGGCGCCCGCGCCGATGATCTGACCTCCGGCGGCAGCCCGGCCCTTGCGCCACTCCCCTCCTGCCCTCGCCCACTCCTATGCTCAACCGAATCGAACGCGCCCTTGTGGCCTGCAACCGCTGGCTGCTGATCGTGCTGCTGCTGGCCATGGCCTGCATCGTGTTTGCCAATGTGGTGCTGCGCTACACCACGGGCGACTCCATTGTCTGGGCCGAGGAAGTGGCCCGGCACATGATGATCTGGGTCACCTTCCTGGGCGCGGGCCTGGTGCTGCGCTTCGGCGGCCATGTGGCCATCGACAACCTGCACCGCTCGGTGGGCACGCGCAAGGCGCAGTGGCTACGCCGCCTTGTGGTGCTGGGCGTGGGCCTGTTCTGCGCGGTGATGGCGGTGGCCTCGTCGCAGTACGTCTGGGCCACGCGCTTCCAGACCACGGCGGCCACGGACATTCCCATCTCCTTCGTCTACGCGGCCATGCCCGTGGGCTTCGTGCTGATGCTGGTGCATCTGCTGTTCATTGCGCGCGGCTATATCGCAGACGGCTCGTTCGCGGAGTCGGATGAGATGGATGCCGACGCAGCCGCATCGATCTGATCCACCAGGCAGACACATCATGGGTATCACGCTTTTCATCGCCATCATCGTCCTGCTCACGCTGGGCTTTCCGGTGGCCTTCGCGCTGGCGATCTCCGCCGCACTGGCCGTCTTCGTGGGCGGCCGCTATCCGCAGCTCATCGTGTTCAAGGAGATGTTCACGGGCATAGACAGCTTTCCGCTGATGGCCGTGCCCTTCTTCATCCTGGCGGCCGAGCTGATGTCGGGCGGGGCGCTCACGCATGTGCTGCTGCGCTTTGCAGCGCAGTTCGTGGGCCATCTGCGCGGCGGCCTGGGCTATGCCAATGTGCTGTCGCTGACGCTGTTCTCGGGCATTTCGGGCTCAGCCCTGGCCGATGCGGCCGGCCCCGGCTCGATGATGGTCAAGATGATGGACAAGGCCGGCTACGCACGCTCCTACGCGGCGGCGCTGACGGCTAGCACGGCCATCGTGGGACCCATCATTCCGCCGTCGGTGAGCATGATCATCTACGCGCTGCAGGATGAGAACGTGTCGGTGGGCGGGCTGTTCATGGCCGGCTTCATCCCCGGCATCCTGATCGCGCTGGCCATGGCAGCCGTGAACTGGTGGGTGTGCAGGAAGCGCGACTACCGCTCCACCGAGCCGCGCCCTGACGGCCGCACGATGTGGATCAACAGCTTCAAGGCGATTCCCGCGCTGATGCTGATCGTGCTCATCGTGGTGGGCATCCGCTTCGGCATCTTCACGCCCACCGAGGCGTCGGTGGTGGCCGTGTTCTACGCCCTGGTCTGCGGCAAGTGGGTGTACCGCACGCTGCAGTGGTCGGCGCTGCCGGGCATTGCGGCGCGCTCGGCCATGCTGACGGCCTCGGTGCTGCTGGTGATGGCGACTTCGGCGGCCTTTGCCTGGGTGCTGACGGTGGAGGGCATTCCGCAGTACCTGTCCGAGCTGATCGTGAGCTGGCAGCTGTCGCCCACCCTGTTCCTGATCGCGGTGAACATCCTGCTGCTGGTGTTCGGCATCTTCATGGAGCCGCTGCCCGGCGTGATGATCCTGGTGCCCATCCTGGCGCCCATTGCGTTCAGCCTGGGCATCGATCCCACGCACTTCGCCATGGTGGTGATCGTGAACCTGACGCTGGGCATGATCACGCCGCCCGTGGGCGGGCTGCTGTTCGTGACCTCGGTGGCCACGCGCGTGTCCATCACCGATCTCACGCGCGAGATGCCGCTGTTCCTGCTGGCCCACTTCGTGGTGCTGTGCCTGCTGACCTTCATCCCCGCGCTGTCCACCTGGTTGCCGCATACACTGGGCTTCCAGTGACGACAAGGGCCTCCGAGTGAGGCCCTTTTTTTTGCCGCCTGGCCGCCCCAAGGCATAAAGCGCCCCCCTGGTGGGCAGCGGACCTTGCGCAGCAAGGGTAGCGTGGGGGCCTTTTTTCCGGGGTGCCCAGCGCCTCAGAAGAGCAGGCCGGCCATGCGCTGGGCCGTTTCCTTCAGGTGCGGCAGGCCCTCCAGCGCCTGCGCCAGCGGCATGCGCGCCTCCGGCGCATGTACGGCCAGCGTGGCGCGGCACTGGCCCTTGGCATCGCGCACGGGCACGGCCACGGCGATCATGCCGCGCATGAATTCCTCGCGGTCGCAGGAGTGGCCTTCGCGCACGATGCGCGCGCACTCCTGTGCCAGCGCCTCGGGCGTGGTCAGCGTGTTGGCCGTGCAGGCGGTGAGTTCCACGCTGTCCAGGATGGCGGCGCGCCGGGCCGCAGGCATATGGGCCAGGAACAGCTTGCCGCTGGCCGTGGCGTGGATGGGCACCATCGATCCGGCCTCCAGCTGGATGCGCAGCGGCCAGTGGGTCTCGACACGGTCCAGGTAGCGCACGCGCGTGCCGTCCAGCACAGTGAGGTTGCAGGTCTCGCCCAGACGGGCCACCAGCTGGGACAGCAGCTCATGGCGCAGGGCCTGGCGCGGGTCGGCTTGCAGGGCGCGCACGGCCAGGCTCAGCAGCTTGGGGCCTGGCGAGAAGCTGCGGTCACCCTCATGGCGCAGCAGCCATTGCCGCGCCTCCAGGTGGGAGCACAGGCGCGAGGCCGTGGCCTTGGGCAGGTTGAGCGCGGCTGCGATGTCCATGAGGCCCGGCGGGGCCTCGGCCTGGGTCACGAAATCGAGCACGGCCAGCGAGCGGTCGGAGACCGAGTTCGCTTCGTCCTGCCGTGCAGGGGTGGGGTCCGGGGCAGCGCTGGCAAGGGATGGCGGCATGGGGCGGTGTCGTGTCGTGTGGAAGGCCGGAAACGCTTTCGATCATGCCTGATCGCCAGGAGGCGGCAAGGGTTTGCGCGGGGTTGCAGTCCACGGCGGCAACGAATAAGTTTCACCCAAAGGAACAAATAGTTCCTTCAAAAGAAACTCAAAAGGAGCCACTGCATGCCGGATCCCATCGACAGCTATGACTACGTGATCGTGGGAGCAGGCTCTGCCGGCTGCGTGCTGGCCGCGCGCCTGTCCGAGGACCCGGCCACGCGGGTGCTGCTGCTGGAGGCAGGCCCGCCGGACCGCTCGCCCTGGATCCACCTGCCCATCGGCTACGGCAAGACCATGTGGAGCCCCGTCTACAACTGGAAGTTCGAGACCGACCCGGACCCCAACATGAACGGCAGGCGCATCTACTGGCCGCGCGGCCGCACGCTGGGCGGCAGCAGTTCGATCAACGGCCTGATCTACGTGCGCGGCCAGCGCGAGGACTACGACCACTGGGCGGCGCTGGGCAATGCGGGCTGGTCGTATGAGGAGGTGCTGCCCTACTTTGTGAAGTCCGAAGGCAATGCGCGCGGCGCCTTCCCGGGCCATGGCGCGGACGGGCCGCTCAAGGTCTCGGACATCGGCGCCCGGCATCCGCTGATCGAGGCCTTCATTGCCGGTGCAGGCCAGGTCGGCGTGCCCCGCACCGAGGACTTCAACGGCAGCGACCAGGAGGGCGCAGGCTACTACCAGCTCACCACCCACAAGGGCCTGCGCTGCAGTACGGCCAAGGCCTATCTGGGCGAGGCCCGGCGCCGCCCCAATCTCCGCATAGAGACCGATGCCATGGCCACGCAGCTGGTGCTGCGCGGCCGGCGCGCCACCGGCATCCGCTACCGGCAAGGCGGGCAGGAGCGCCAGGCCCAGGCGCGGGCCGAAGTGATTCTGTCGGCAGGCGCCATCCAGTCGCCGCAGCTGCTGCAACTGTCGGGCATAGGTCCGGCCGCGCTGTCGCAGTCCCTGGGGATTCCCGTGGTGCACGATCTGCCGGGCGTGGGCGAGAACCTGCAGGACCATCTTCAGATACGCCTGGGCTACGAATGCAGCCAGCCCATCACCACCAATGACCAGCTCAATTCCTGGGTGGGCAGGACCAAGCTGGGGCTGGAGTGGCTGCTGTTCCGCTCGGGCGCGCTGGCCGTGGGCATCAACCAGGGCGGCTGCTTCATGCGTGCGCTCAGGGACGAGCAGGGCCGGCCCGTGGCCGCCACGCCCGACATCCAGTTCCACGTCTCCACGCTGTCGGCCGACATGGCAGGCGGCCAGGTACATCCGTACTCGGGCTTCACCATGTCGGTCTGCCAGCTGCGGCCCGAGTCACGCGGGCAGTTGCGCATCCGCTCGCGCGATGCCTTCGAGCCGCCCTCCATCCAGCCCAACTACCTGGCCACCGACCTGGACCGCCGCACCAACGTGGCGGCCGTGCGCGCGGCACGCGCCATTGCCGACACACCGGCCATGCGCCCCTTCGTGAAGCGCGAGGTCAAGCCCGGCCCCGATGCGCACAGCGATGCGGAGCTGCTGGAGTTCTGCCGCAACCACGGCGCCACCATCTTCCACCCCAGCGGCACCTGCCGCATGGGCAGCGACGCCCTGGCCGTGGTCGATGCGCGCCTGCGCGTGCATGGCATGGCCGGGCTGCGCGTGGTCGATTGCTCGGTCATGCCCACCCTGGTCTCGGGCAACACCAATGCGCCCGTGGTGATGATGGCCGAGAAGGCCGCCGACATGGTTCGCGAAGACAGGCACGGAGAGACAGGGCAGCTCAAGGTCGCATGACTGCCCGTTCCTGCATCCCGGCAATGCGACAGACAACCAGGAGACAGCATGACGACGGCAACCGATCCCAGGGTCATCCGCAAGGTGGTGACCTCCGCGCTCATCGGCGCAACCATCGAGTGGTATGACTTCTTCCTGTACGGCGTGGTCGCCGGCATCGTGTTCAGCAAGCTGTACTTTCCCAGCGACGATCCGCTGATCTCCACGCTGCTGGCCTACACCACCTTTGCCGTGGGCTTTGTCACGCGGCCGCTGGGCGGGGTGATCTTCGGGCACTTCGGCGACCGCGTGGGACGCAAGAGCATCCTGGTGGTCACGCTGATGATCATGGGCGTGTCCACCTTCCTGATCGGCCTGCTGCCCACGCATGCGCAGATCGGCGTGGCCGCGCCCATCCTGCTGCTGCTGCTGCGCGTGGCCCAGGGCATAGGCCTGGGCGGCGAATGGGGCGGTGCCGTGCTCATGGCCTACGAATACGCGCCCAAGGAAAAGCGGGGCTTCTACGCCTCCCTGCCCCAGGTGGGCCTGGCCATCGGCCTGTTCATGGCCTCGGGCGTGGTGGCCCTGCTGTCCTGGCTGTGTACCGAAGAGCAATTCATGGCCTGGGGCTGGCGCATCGCATTCCTGATCTCGGGCCTCATGGTGGCCGTAGGCATGTACATCCGCCTGCATGTGAAGGAGACGCCCGAATTCGCAGCCGTCAAGGCACGCAATGCCGAGACCGCGATTCCCTTCATGGACATGATGCGCCGCTATCCGGGCAATGTGCTCAAGGGCATGGGCGCACGCTATATCGACGGCGTTTTCTTCAACGTCTTCGGCGTGTTCTCGATCAGCTACCTGACCTCTACCCTGCAGATCAGCCGCACCGACGC
This sequence comes from Delftia sp. WSY_10, assembly GCF_043104705.1. Lineage (NCBI taxonomy): Bacteria > Pseudomonadati > Pseudomonadota > Betaproteobacteria > Burkholderiales > Comamonadaceae > Delftia > Delftia sp. WSY_10. Next base: position 776,259 of record NZ_JBICKY010000012.1, read on the forward strand.
ATTGATCGGCGTGATGGTCGCCGCCGTGGTGATGTGCTTCACGATTCCGCTGTTCGGCCGCCTGTCCGACCGCATGGGCCGCAGCCGCGTGTATCTGTGGGGATCGCTGATCACCGCGGTCTCGGCCTTCCCGGCCTTCTGGCTCATGGCCCACAGCGGCGGCAATGTGCTGCTGATATGGATCGCCATCGTCGTGCCCTTCGGCATTCTCTACGCGGCGGTCTACGGTCCCGAAGCCGCCCTCTTCTGCGACCTGTTCGACGCCAAGGTACGCTACACCGGCATTTCCTTCGTCTACCAGTTCTCGGGGATCTTCGCGTCCGGCATCACGCCCATCATTGCGACGGCGCTGGTCAAGACAGCCGGTGGCAGCCCGTGGCTGGTGTGCCTGTATGTGGTGTTTGCGGGAGCGGTATCGGCGTGGTGTGCCTGGGCGATCGGGCGGGATGGACAGGGTGCCCGCGCCTTTCGGCCCGTGGGCAATGCCAGGGCAGGCCTGTGAATGGATGGAACTCGGGCGCTTTCAAGAAGTTTGAATACGCACGCTGGAAAACACATTGCCGGCGTACGAACCCATTTCAGGGACTCCAGCAAAAGCCACTCAAAACCATCGCACTGTTTCTCTTTGTAAAGACGATGGCTAGAATGCCCATGCATTTTCTTAATCAGACAGAGAGGGACCATGTTCAAGAAAGCATTGGCAGCAGCCATCTTGCTGGGCTGCGGCCTGGCGCACGCATTCATGCCCAGCAATGGCACCTGGGTCGTGACTTCCGAACTCAACGGCAAGCCGGGTCGCGGGCTGGCCATCGATGCACAGAACGGCACGCTGGTCATGCAGATGTATGCCTACGAGCCCAGCGGCCAGCCCACCTTCTACATGACCTCGGGCGCGCTGACCAATAACCGCTTTGCCGCTCCGCTGATCCGCTACAAGGGCGGCCGCTTTCTGGGCAGCGGCCCGATGTCGGGCTCCGAAGACCGGAACATGGGCCAGGTCAGCATGCGCTTCACCAGCGGCGTGTCGGGTTTCATCACGCTGCCCGGCGAACAGGAAGTGGCGATTTCGCGTTTCAACTTCGGTTACCCCGCCGTGGCATCCAGCCTGAGGGGACTCTGGGCGCTGACTTCGTTCGGCAGCGAAGGCGTTGCTTCCGAAGTGGTGAATATGCAGCTGCAAACGCCTGCCACCGCGAACGGCAATGGCCTGATGGAAACGGCGGACAGGCTGTTTGGTTGCGAACACCAGATCCGGGGCAATCTGGCGGGCGGCGTCCTGTGCGTCAAGGTCAACAACTACGGCCAATTGCTGCGCTCCTACTACTTCGTCTACAGCGTGAACGAGGGTGAAGGCAGCTCCCGCACCAATGGCACCCGCCCCGAACAGGTGCTGGTGGTCAAACGCCTGCTTGACCCGAAGGGCGTGGGTACAGGCATCGTCTACGCGGCCGACGCACCCGTGGACCCAGTGCCCACCGTGCTGCACGACATCATCGAGAACCTGTCCTTCAACGCCGCACCTCTGCCAGCCGAGCAGGAGTGACGCCCTCGCTGCCGGCCACCCCTCAGGGCAGCGCCGGCAGCTGCTCCGCATGCCGCAGATCCACATGCGCCTGCAGGAAGTCGAGCACGGCGCGCGTGCGCGGGGGCAGGCGGTCGGGCTTGCCCAGGTAGACGGCGTGGATGGGTTCCAGGTCGCCCGTGTTGAATTCCTCCAGCACGGGCACCAGCCGGCCGGCGAGCACGTCGGCCCAGGCGTGGTACAGCGACAGGCGGGCCAGGCCCGTGCCGTGCAGCGCCAGCTCGCGCATCACATCGCCGTCGTTGACGCGCACCACCTCCCCGATATCGACGGCCACGCGCTGGCCGTCCACCAGAAACGGCCAGTGCGGTATGGCGCGCTGGTAGCTCCAGCCCAGGCGCACATGGTGGCCCAGCTCATCGGGATGGGTGGGCCGGCCCATGCGGGCCAGGTACTGCGGAGAGGCCAGGATGACCTGCCGCGTGTGGCCCAGCAGCCGCGCCACCATGTCCGAGGGCGGAAGCTGGCCCCAGCGCACGGCGATGTCGGTGCCGGCCTCGACCAGGTCCACGATCTGGTCCGTGAAGCTCAGTTCCAGGCTCAGCCCGGGATGGCGCTGAAGCAATTGCGGCACCAGGGGCACGAGCAGCATTTTTCCGGTCGATGAGCTGGTGTTGATGCGCACCAGGCCGCGTGGTTCGCTGCGCACGGCCACGCAGGCCTCCAGTTCCTCCAGGTCGGCCAGCACGCGCTTGCCGCGCTCGAACAGCTGGCAGCCTTCGGGCGTGAGATGCAGGCGCCGCGTGCTGCGCTGCAGCAGCTGCACGCCCAGGCGCGCCTCCAGCCGCGACATGTTTTTGCTCACGGCCGAGGGGGAGATGCCCAGGTGGCGCGCAGCGGCCGAGAGGCTGCCGCGCTCGGCGACCAGGATCAGCATTTCCAGCTCGGCAAAGCGGTTGGCATCGGCGCTGCCCGTGTCGGCGGCGGCGAGAGGAACAAGTGCGGGCATGGTGTCTCCGAGAAAAGGATCATCTATTCCACACAGGAACAGATCCGTTTCCATTATTCCATCTACACAAAGGTATGTTGCAGTGCGACATTACTGGACATCACACCAAGGATCACAAGGAATCCGTCCATGCCTCTTTCCCTACTCGCCCTGGCGGCCGGTGCCTTTGGCATCGGCACCACGGAATTCATCATCATGGGCCTGCTGACCCAGGTCAGCCAGGATCTTCACATCAGCATTCCCACGGCGGGCTCGCTGATTTCGGGCTACGCCATCGGCGTGGCCGTGGGCGCGCCCGTGCTCACGCTGCTGACGCGCCAATGGCCGCGCAAGCGCCTGCTGCTGGCGCTGATGCTGATCTTCATCGCCGGCAACCTGGCCGCCGCGTTCGCGCCCAGCTATGAATGGCTGATGTCGGCACGCGTGCTGACCTCGCTGACCCACGGCACCTTCTTCGGCGTGGGCGCCGTGGTGGCCACGGGCCTGGTGCCGGTGGACAAGAAGGCGTCGGCGATTGCGCTGATGTTCTCGGGCCTGACGCTGGCCACCCTGCTGGGCGTGCCTGCCGGCGCCTGGATCGGCCAGATGTTCGGCTGGCGCAGCGCCTTCCTCGCCGTGGCCGCGATCGGCGTGCTGGCCTTTGCCATCCTGGCCGCCTTCGTGCCGCGCGACCAGGGCCGCCCCGAGGTCACGCCGCTGGCACAGGAGCTGGCCGTGCTGGCCAACGGCCAGGTCTGGCTGGGCCTGGGCATCACGGCCTTCGGCTTTGCGGGCGTGTTTGCGCTCTACACCTATGTGGAGCCGCTGCTGACCCAGGTGACCCGCATGGGCGACAGCCTGGTGGCACTGACCCTGCTGCTGTTCGGCGCGGGCCTGGCCGCAGGCAATCTGCTGGGCGGCAAGCTGGCCGACCGGGGCGTGATGCGCGCCCTGGTGTGGAGCATTGCGGCGCTGATGGTGGTGCTGGCGGCAGGCCGCTGGGCCTTCGGGAACCAGGCCGTGGCCATGGCCTATGTGATCGTGCTGGGCATCGTGGCCTTCGCCACGGTGGCACCCATGCAGATGCGCGTGCTGGACCAGGCCGGCCCCCAGGGCGCCAACCTGGTCTCCAGCCTGAACATTGCGGCCTTCAACCTGGGCAACGCCCTGGGTGCCTGGGTCGGCGGCCTGGCCCTGGCCGGTGGCCTGGGTCTGGTCAACCTGGGCTGGGCCGCCGCCGCGCTGACGGCCGTGGGCCTGGTGCTGGTCTTCTGGAGCAGCCGCCTGCCCGCAGGCTCCGCACGCAGCGCAGGCGTGGCCTGCGCCTGAGGCTCAACGGGCCAGCACGGGCTTGAGCGCCTTGCCCGTGTGCGTGCCCGCAGCCACCAGATCCTCGGGCGTGCCGGCCGCAATGATGCGGCCGCCGTCCTTTCCGCCTTCGGGGCCGAGGTCGATGATCCAGTCGGCCTCGGCGATCACGTCCAGGTCATGCTCGATGACGACCACGCTGTGGCCCGCATCGACCAGGCGATGCAGCACGCGGATGAGCTTGTCCACATCGGCCATGTGCAGGCCCACCGTGGGTTCGTCCAGCACATAGAGCGTGTGCGGCGCCTTGTTGCCGCGCCGGGTCACGTCGTCGCGCACCTTGGTCAGCTCGGTGACGAGCTTGATGCGCTGGGCTTCGCCGCCCGACAGCGTGGGCGAGGGCTGGCCCAGCGTGAGATAGCCCAGGCCCACGTCCTTGAGCAGTTGCAGCGGGTGGGCGATGCTGGGCATGCTGGCGAAGAACTCGACGGCCTCGTCCACCTCCATCTGCAGCACATCGCCAATGCTCTTGCCGCGCCAGGAGACGGCCAGGGTCTCGGGGTTGAAGCGCGCGCCGTGGCAGACCTCGCAGGGCACCTTCACGTCGGGCAGGAAGCTCATCTCGATGGTGCGCATGCCCTGGCCCTCGCAGGCCGGGCAGCGGCCTTCGCCGGTGTTGAACGAGAAGCGGCCGGCCGCGTAGCCGCGCGCCTTGGCCTCCAGCGTTTCGGCATAGAGCTTGCGGATGGTGTCCCAGAAGCCGATGTAGGTGGCCGGGCAGCTGCGCGGGGTCTTGCCGATGGGGGTCTGGTCCACTTCCAGCACGCGGTCAATGCCTTCGAAGCCCTGCAGGCCCTTGCAGCCCGACAGCGCAGGCGCCTTGCCCGCGTCCATGGCATCGCGCCCGGCCTTGGTGGCGCGCTGGCCCACCCAGGCGGCCACATTGGCCAGCATCACGTCACGCGCCAGCGTGGACTTGCCCGAGCCGCTGACGCCGGTGACGGCCACCAGGCGCTTGAGCGGCACGCGCGCATCCACGTTCTGCAGGTTGTGCAAATGGGCGCCGCGCACGGTCAGCCAGTCCAGTGCGTCGGAGGCGGGTTCGGCTTCGACAACGACAGGCGCGGCCTTCTTTTTGGATTTGGATACCTTGACAGGCGCGGGTTCCGGCACCGGTTCGGCCACTGCTGCAAGCGCGGCGGCCGCCTGCGGCGGCTGGCCCTCGCCCACCCAGCGGCGCGGCTGGAACGGGTGGCGCATGGCGTGCAGCAGGTAGCGGCCCGTGATGGAGTCCTCGGCCGCCATGATGTCGGCCGCCGTGCCCTGGGCCACGAGGCGGCCGCCACGTATGCCGGCGCTGGGGCCGATGTCGATGATGTGGTCGGCGCGGCGGATGGTGTCTTCGTCATGCTCGACCACGACCAGGGTGTTGCCCTTGTCGCCCAGCTTGTGCAGGGCGTTGAGCAGGATCTGGTTGTCGCGTGCATGCAGGCCGATGGTGGGCTCGTCCAGCACATAGCACACGCCCTGCAGGTTGCTGCCCAGTTGCGCGGCCAGGCGGATGCGCTGGGCCTCGCCGCCCGACAGCGTGGGCGCGCCACGGTCCAGCGTCAGGTAGCCCAGTCCCACTTCCTCGAGGAATTCGAGGCGGCTCTGGATCTCGGGAATGAGGTCGCGGGCAATATCGGCCTCGCGGCCCGACATCGCCAGCGCCTGCACCCATTTGCGCACGTCGTTGACCGACAGTTGGGCGATCTCGGCAATGCCCACGCCATGGAAGCGCACGGCGCGCGCCGTGGCGTTCAGGCGCGTGCCCTGGCAGGTGGGGCAGGTCACTTCGGCCAGGTCCTCGATTTCCTGGCCTTCGAACTTGACTTCGCGGCCCCGGTTGTCCTCGACCAGCAGGGTGTCGTCATAGACCTTGCGCTGGTCCTTGGTGAGCTTGACGCCCGTGCCCACGCAGTCAGGGCACCAGCCGTGCTTGCTGTTGTAGGAAAACAGGCGCGGGTCCAGCTCGGCATAGCTGGTGGCACAGACCGGGCAGGCGCGCTGGGTGGAGAACACCTGCAGGCTGCCGATGCCGGCCGTGCTCCGGCCGCCGGCCATGGCATCGGCCAGGTTGTCCAGGCCGGACAGCACATGCAGCACGCCCTTGCCTGTTTCCAGCGCCTGCGCCAAGTGGCCGCGCAGCTCGCGCTCGCTGGCCGCCGTGACGGTGATGCTGGCCACGGGCAGCTCGATGGTGTGTTCCTTGAAGCGGTCGATGCGCGGGAATCCCGTGGTGGGCAGGAATTCGCCGTCCACGCGCAGATGGGTGTAGCCGCGTGGCCGAGCCCAGTCGGCCAGCTCGGTGTAGACGCCCTTGCGGTTGACCACCAGCGGCGCCAGCAGGCCGATGGTCTGGCCCCGGAACTGCGTGAGCAGCTGGGCCGCGATGCTTTCCTCCGTCTGCGGCTGCACCGCGGCGCCGTCGTGGATGCAGTGCTGCGTGCCCAGCTTGACGTACAGCAGGCGCAGGAAGTGCCAGACCTCGGTGGTCGTGCCCACGGTGGACTTGCGCCCGCCACGCGACAGGCGCTGCTCGATGGCCACGGTGGGCGGAATGCCGTAGACGGCATCCACCTCGGGCCGGCCCGCAGGCTGGACGATGGAGCGCGCATAGGCGTTGAGCGATTCCAGGTAGCGTCGCTGGCCTTCGTTGAACAGGATGTCGAAGGCCAGCGTGGACTTGCCCGAGCCCGAGACGCCCGTCACCACGTTGAACTTGCCGCGCGGGATCTCCACCGACAGCTGCTTGAGGTTGTGCTCCTTGGCGTTGACGATCTCGATGGCATTCCTGGCGGCCGCCCCCGACATGGCATGCGCCTTGCGCTGGCTCTTGTAGAGCATGGGGGCTACCTCGCGCACGGCCTCGCCGCCCACGCCCATGGCCAGGTCGTACTCGCGCAGGGCCTGGGCCGTGTGCGAGCCAGGCACCTGGCGCACTTCCTCGGGCGTGCCCTGGGCCACGATGGCGCCGCCGCCGTCGCCGCCTTCGGGACCGAGGTCGATCAGCCAGTCGCTGGCACGGATCACGTCCAGGTTGTGCTCGATGACGATCAGCGAGTGCCCGGCCTCCAGCAGCTTGCGCAGCGCGCGCATGAGCTTGGCGATGTCGTCGAAGTGCAGGCCCGTGGTGGGCTCGTCGAACAGGAACAATGTGCCCTTCTTGGCCAGCGCCTGCTTCGACTTGGCCTGGGACTTGGCCGCCTCGGCCAGGAAGCCCGCGAGCTTGAGGCGCTGGGCCTCGCCGCCCGACAGCGTGGGCACGGGCTGGCCCAGCTTCACGTATTCAAGGCCCACATCGACGATGGGCTGCAGGGCGCGGATGACCTCGCGGTCCTGGGCGAACAGCAGGGCCGCCTCGGCCACGGTGAGCTCCAGCACATCGGCCACGTTGAGCTTGCGCGGCTGCAACTCGCCGGCCGCGTGGCGCTCGATCGTGACTTCCAGGATCTCGGGGCGGTAGCGCGTGCCGTTGCAGTCGGGGCAGCGCAGGTAGACGTCGGAGAGGAACTGCATCTCCACATGCTCGAAGCCCGAGCCGCCGCAGGTGGGGCAGCGGCCGTCGCCGCTGTTGAAGCTGAACTTGGCGGCCGTGTAGCCGCGCTGGCGCGACAGCGGCGCAATGGCGAACAACTCGCGGATGGAGTCCCAGGCGCCCACGTAGCTGGCCGGGTTGGAGCGCGCCGTCTTGCCGATGGGCGACTGGTCCACGAACATCACGTCGCTCAGGTGGTCGGCGCCCAGCAGGCGCTCGAAGGCGCCGGCCGCATCCGTGGGCTTGCCGAAGTGGCGCATCAGCGCGGGCACCAGCACGTCCTGGATCAGCGTGGACTTGCCCGAGCCGCTGACGCCGGTGATGGTGACCAGGCGCTGCAGCGGAAAGTCCACGTCGATGCTGCGCAGGTTGTGCTCGCGCGCGCCTTCGAGGATGAGGCGCGGCGTGGACTCGGTCACCATGCGCTTGAGGCCGAAGCCCACCTGCTTGCGGCCGCCCAGGTAGGCGCCGGTCAGCGTGTCGGCATGGCGCAGGTCGTCGGGCGTGCCGTCGAAGACGATCTGGCCGCCGCGCGCGCCGGGGCCGGGGCCCATGTCGATCATGCGGTCGGCCGCGAACATCACGGCCGGGTCATGCTCGACCACGACCAGGGTGTTGCCTGCATCGCGCAGGCGCTGCATGGCCTCGGTGATGCGTTCCATGTCGCGCGGGTGCAGGCCGATGCTGGGCTCGTCGAGCACGAACAGGGTGTTGACCAGCGAGGTACCCAGGGCCGTGGTCAGGTTGATGCGCTGCACCTCGCCGCCCGACAGCGTGCGGCTCTGGCGGTCCAGCGTGAGGTAGCCGATGCCCACGTCGCACAGGTACTGCACGCGCGCCATGATTTCGGCGTGCAGCATCTTGAGGGCCTGGGCCTCGCCGTCATGCAATGGGGCGTCGACTGCCGGCGCCAGCTGTTGGAAGAAATCACGCAGCCGCACCAGGGGCAGCTGCATCAGGTCGTGCAGGCACAGGCCCGGCAGCGCGTCCAGCTGCTCGCGGCTCCAGGCCACGCCCTTCGGCATGAAGCGGCGGTAGCGGCCTTCGTCGCCGGGCGGCAGCACGGCATCGGCGGCCTGCTTGCCGCCCAGGCGCCACAGCAGGCTTTCGGTCTTCAGCCGCGCGCCGCCGCAGGTGGGGCATTCGGTATAGCTTCGGTACTTGGACAGCAGCACCCGGATGTGCATCTTGTAGGCCTTGCTCTCCAGGTATTCGAAGAAGCGCTTGATGCCGTACCAGGTCTGGGTCCACTTGCCATTCCAGTTGGGCGAGCCGTCCAGCACCCAGCTCTTTTGCGCGTCGGTGAGCTTGGCCCAGGCCGTGTCGCGCGGAATGCCTTCGGCCTCGGCGTGGCGCATCAGGTCGTCCTGGATCTCCTTCCAGGCCGGTGTCTGCACGGGCTTGATGGCGCCCGTGCGCAGGGTGAGCTTGTCGTTGGGGATGACCAGCCCCCAGTCCACGCCGATCACGCGGCCAAAGCCCCGGCAGGCCTCGCAGGCGCCCACGGCGGAGTTGAAGGAGAACAGCGAGGGAATCGGCTCCTGGTAGCTCAGGCCGCTTTCGGGGCAGTGCAGGCCCAGCGAGAACTTCCACAGCTGGGGCTCGGTGGGCTGGGCACCTGCGGCTTCCACGGCGGATTCAGGCAGCACATAGACCGTCATGTGGCCGCTGCCGCGTTTGAGCGCGACCTCGATGGCCTCGTAGGCGCGGGCGCGCTCGACGTTGCCCAGGCGGAAGCGGTCGGCCACCACGTCCAGCATCTTGACCTTGAGCGGCGCCGCCGCCTTGGCCTTCTTGCCCTTGGCGTCTGCGGCAGGCTCCACGGCGCCGGCCTTCTCGGCCTCGCGCTCGGCCTGGACCTTGGTGAAGCCGCTGGCCGACAGCCATTGCTCCACCTCGGCAGCCGTGGTGTTGGCGGGCAGCTCGACGGGGAAGGTGATGGCGATGCGCGGATCACCGGCCTGCCGGCAACGCTCGGCCAGTTCCTCCAGCACGCTGTCGGGCGTGTCGTGGCGCACGGGCACGGCGGTGTCGCGGTCGAACAGCTGCGCCGCACGCGCGAACAGCAGCTTCAGGTGGTCGTTGAGCTCGGTCATCGTGCCCACGGTGGAGCGCGAGTTGCGAACGGGATTGGTCTGGTCGATGGCGATGGCCGGCGGCACACCTTCCACACGGTCCACGGCCGGCTTGTCCATGCGGTCCAGGAACTGCCGCGCATAGGCCGAGAAGGTCTCGACATAGCGGCGCTGGCCTTCGGCATACAGGGTATCGAACACCAGACTGGACTTGCCCGAGCCGCTGGGCCCCGTGACCACGGTCAGCTCGCCGGTACGGATGTCGAGATCCAGGTTCTGGAGATTGTGCTGGCGTGCGCCGCGAATTCGAATCAGACCGTGCGTCATGGATGTTGTGTGGTCAGTGGGAGCCAAACATTCTAGGCAGTCCATGCGTCAGGCATCGGACGCTTCTCAATACCTGTATTTTCATACAGGTTAAACAAAAAAGCGCCTCCTCAACGCATCCGCGCGACCATAAAAAAAACCCCGGAACCAGTCCGGGGCTCGTGCCTCTTTCTAGGTCTTACTTGGCCATCTGCACGGAGGCAGGCATGGCCTGCCCGTCCGGCACGCCCTTCACCTGGGTGATGGCCAGCAGCGACACGACAACAAAGGCCAGGCAACCGGCCGCGATGATCCTCATGGGTATTTCCTTGATCAGGCTGTGAAAAGACGGGCCCAGACAAAAAGGCCCCGCACCTTTCGGTACGAGGCCTGATGGCAGGCAGGTGCTGATTGGAACAGACCTGCTTTGCTCGCGGCTTACGCCGCGCGGCGATCAGAATGCGTGGCGCACGCCGACGGCGAAGGACGAGAAGTCCGCGCCCTTCACGCCGGTCATGTAGTTGGCGCCGGCCTTGTTGTCCACCTTGGTGTAGTAGCCGTAGACCTTGGTGCGCTTGCTCAGGTTGTAGTTGTAGCCCAGGGTCCACTGGTTGGCGCCGGAGTCGGCAATGTTGCTCCACTTGTTGGCGTGGCCCAGGTTCACGTGGAACTCGGAAGCGCCCAGGGTGTACATGCCCGACAGACGGAAGTTGTTGCGCGTGCCGCGGATTTCTTCGTCGTTGCGCTGGTAGTAGCCGCCCAGCACGAACTGGCCGAGAGTGTAGGCAGCGCGGAAGGCCAGCTGCTTGTCTTCGTCGAACTGGCTGTAGCCGGCGCCCAGGGCCAGGGGGCCCACGTTGTAGTTGGCGGCCAGGTCGTAGCCGTTCTTCTTCTTGGCCAGGGCGGTGGCCTTCTCGTGCATGGAGACCGAGCCTTCCACCGTCAGGCCGCCGAAGTTGGGCGTGGTGTAGGAGATCTTGTTGGCGGTGCCCAGGCCGCTGGCGAACCAGACGGGATCGAAGTACAGCGCGTCGGAGGACGAACCCGTGTCATGGTTGTGCATGCTCACGTAGTCGGCCGTGGCGAAGTACGAGCCGGGGAAGAAGTTGCCCAGGCGCAGCATACCGAAGTTGCCCGACAGGTTCACTTCGCTCTGGCGGCCGAAGGTCAGCGCGCCGGTGGAGGAGGAGCCCATGCCGGTGTCGGAAGCGAAGCCGCTTTCCAGCACGAAGCCGGCCTTCAGGCCGCCGCCCAGATCTTCGACACCGCGCATGCCCCAACGCGAGGAGTTGTTCTCCATCTTGCTGACGCTTTCGTCACCGATCTTCTGGCGCTCGATCGTGGTGTTGATACGGCCATAGATCGTGACGCTGCTTTGCGCCATCACGGTGGTGGAACCCAGCACGGCCAGCACGGCCAGGGCAACGCGGTTCATCTTGATCATCTCGGCATCTCCTTGGGATTGTTGAGTGGGTATTCTTGAAATCTCAGGGCCGACTCCGGCTCTAGATCAGTGCCATTTGCGGCTGCTGCGAATTCTAGGTGCGGGCATGTCAAAAAATGTACGGCCGCCTCTGAAAATGCGCGATCTGATGCTTTGCTGCCACAGGCATGACATGGAAAACCAGTAGAAGCGCCATACGAAAAAAGCCCATGGCAAACCGCCATGGGCTTTCGTCAATGCAGCGCCACAAAACACAGTCGGATACTGCGCACACCGCATGCAACCGGCGCGGCCCAACTCAGAGACGCCGAGCAAGAGCCGCCTCGCGGCGATGGCGTCGTCCCCCTCCCGCGAAGCGAGAGAGGGCGCCGTGCATACGGGGGTAGGCGCGTCAGCGCCTCAGGGGGAGCCCTCAATCATTCGCGTAGATATCCACATCCTTGGTCTCGCGCAGGAACAGCGTGCCGATGATGGCCGTGGCGCCCGCGATGACGATGGGATACCAGAGGCCGCTGTACATGTTGCCGGTCTGGGCCACGATGGCGAACGACATGGTGGGCAGCAGGCCGCCGAACCAGCCATTGCCGATGTGGTACGGCAGGCTCATGGAGGTATAGCGGATGCGGGTGGGGAACAGCTCCACCAGCATGGCGGCGATGGGGCCGTAGACCATGGTCACGAGGATGACCAGGTAGGTCAGGATGGCGACCATCATCACCTTGTTCATCTTCGCGGGGTCGGCCTTGGTGGGATAGCCGTCCTCGGCCAGCACCTTGGCCACGGTCTTCTTGAACTCGGCGTCCTTGGCCTTGGCTTCCTCGGGGCTCAGGCCCTTGACGGAGAACGAGGGGATCTCGGTGCTGCCGATGCGGATGAAGGCCGTCTTGCCGGGCGCTGCGTCCTCGGAGTCATAGCTGACCGAGCCGGCGGCCAGCAGCTGCTTGGCCACGTCGCAGGAACTGGTGAACTTGGAAGTGCCCGTGGGATTGAACTGGAACGAGCATTCCTTGGGATCGGCAACGATCACCACCTTGCTCTTGGCCTGGGCCGCGGCCAGGTCGGGGTTGGCCGCTTCGGTCAGCGCCTTGAACACGGGGAAGTAGGTCACCACGGCCAGCACGCAGCCCAGCATGATGATGGGCTTGCGGCCTATCTTGTCGGACAGCGAACCGAAGATCACGAAGAACGGCGTGCCGATGATCAGTGCCGCCGCGATCAGCAGGTTGGCCGTCACCGCATCGACCTTGAGCTGCTGGGTCAGGAAGAACAGCGCATAGAACTGGCCCGTGTACCAGACGACAGCCTGGCCGGCGGTCAGGCCGATCAGCGCCAGGATCACGATCTTGAGGTTGCGCCACTGGCCGAAGGACTCGGACAGCGGAGCCTTAGAGACCTTGCCCTCGGCCTTCATCTTCTGGAAGGCCGGCGACTCGGACAGCGTCATGCGGATCCACACCGAGATGCCCAGCAGCACGATGGACAGCAGGAAGGGAATACGCCAGCCCCAGTCCGCGAAGGCCTGCTCGCCGATGGAGGTGCGCACGCCCAGGATCACCAGCAGCGACAGGAACAGGCCCAGCGTTGCCGTGGTCTGTATCCACGAGGTGTAGGCGCCGCGCTTGCCGTGCGGCGCGTGCTCGGCCACATAGGTGGCCGCACCGCCGTACTCGCCGCCCAGGGCCAGGCCCTGCAGCATGCGCAGGCCGATGAGGATCACCGGCGCCGCCACGCCGATGCTGGCGTAGGTGGGCAGGATGCCGACGATGAAGGTCGACAGGCCCATGATCAGGATGGTCACGAGGAAGGTGTACTTGCGCCCGATCATGTCGCCCAGCCGCCCGAACACCAGCGCGCCGAAGGGCCGCACGATGAAGCCGGCCGCGAAGGCCAGCAGCGCGAAGATGAAGGCCGATCCCGCATCGAGCCCGCTGAAGAATTGCTTGGCGATGATGGCCGCCAGCGATCCGTAGAGATAGAAGTCGTACCACTCGAATACCGTGCCTAGCGACGAGGCAAAGATCACCTTGCGTTCTTCCGGAGTCATGGGCCGCGGGGTCGCCTTGACCCCCGCGCCTTGCGATGCGTTGATAGCCATGTCTGTCTCCTTGATTTATTGAATATTTAGCGGGCTTGCCATAGGCCCGCCGATTCACTATCCGCCTGCCTGCTGACGCGAATCTGACTCACCTCTTACAGAAATTGACGGCGAACTGAACGATTTCTTACTAACTCAGCAGCAACCCTGATGCCGTCTTTTTCCATGTGAAAAGCACCGTAAAAACCCTGGCAAACCATGCTGCACTGCGTAAGCACTCGGTCAGAAGCGCTTTCCAGAATGCGCCGCAAGGCTGCAGATCCATGGGGCTGCCGCCGCGATTCCAACTTCAGGAGACAAACCATGACCGATCCGGTGGTAGACAAGATACAGCGCCATCCCAAATACCAGGAGCTGCGGTCCAGACGCAATCGCCTGGGCCTTTTTCTGACGCTGCTGATGCTGGTCGTTTATTACGGCTATATCGCGCTGATTGCCTTCGACAAATCCTTTCTGGCCCAGCCCATTGGCGCGGGCGTGACCTCGCTGGGCATTCCTATCGCCATGGGCGTGATCGTGTTCTCGGTGATCGTCACCGGCCTCTACGTGCGCCGTGCCAATGGCGAGTACGACAAGCTCACCCAGGACATCCTGAAGGACGCCACGAAATGAAGAATTCCGCACAACGCATGCTGCTGGCGCCCGCCGTGGCGCTGGCCCTGACGGGGCCCGTGCTGGCCGCCGGCGGCGATGTCGGCGTGGCCGCCAAGCAGGCCACCAACTGGACCGCCATCATTCTCTTCACGGCCTTCGTCGTGGCCACGCTGTGGATCACCAAGTGGGCCGCGGGCCGCACCAAGTCGGCGGCCGATTTCTACACGGCCGGCGGCGGCATCACGGGCTTCCAGAACGGCCTGGCGATTGCGGGCGACTACATGTCGGCCGCCTCCTTCCTGGGCATCTCGGCCTCGGTCATGGCCAGCGGCTATGACGGCCTCATCTACTCCATCGGCTTCCTGGTGGGCTGGCCCATCCTGACCTTCCTGCTGGCCGAGCGCCTGCGCAACCTGGGCAAGTTCACCTTCGCCGACGTGGCCGGCTACCGCTTCTCCCAGACACCGTTCCGCGCCTTCGCGGCCAGCGGCACGCTGGTGGTGGTGGCCTTCTACCTGATCGCGCAGATGGTGGGCGCGGGCCAGCTGATCAAGCTGCTGTTCGGCCTGGACTACTGGATCGCCGTGGTGCTGGTGGGCGGCCTGATGATGATCTACGTGCTGTTCGGCGGCATGACGGCCACGACCTGGGTGCAGATCATCAAGGCCTGCATGCTGCTGGCCGGCGTGACCTTCATGGGCTTCATGGTGCTGGCCAAGTACGGCTTCAGCCCCGAGGCGCTGTTCGCCGAAGGCGTGCGCGTGCGCTCCGAGATCGCTGCCAACAACGGCGCCGACCCCTCGGCCGCCGCCAAGGCGGGCCTGGCCATCATGGGCCCGGGCGGCTTCATCAAGGACCCGATCTCGGCCATCAGCTTCGGCATGGCGCTGATGTTCGGCACGCTGGGCCTGCCCCACATCCTGATGCGCTTCTTCACCGTGCCCGACGCCAAGGAAGCGCGCAAGAGCGTGTTCTGGGCCACGACCTGGATCGGCTACTTCTACGTGCTGATCTTCATCATCGGCTTCGGCGCCATCACCCTGGTGCTGACCAACCCCGAGATGGCCGACACGGTCAAGGGCGTGATCCACGGCGGCGCGGGCACGGCCAACATGGCGGCCGTGCTGGTGGCCAAGAGCGTGGGCGGCGACGTGTTCTACGGCTTCATCTCGGCCGTGGCCTTCGCCACCATCCTGGCCGTGGTCGCGGGCCTGACGCTGTCGGGCGCCTCGGCCGTGTCGCATGACCTGTACGCCACCGTGATCAAGAAGGGCAAGGCCGACAGCGCCGCCGAGCTGCGCGTCTCGCGCATCACCACGCTGACGCTGGGCGCCATCGCCGTGCTGCTGGGCATCGTGTTCGAGAAGCAGAACATTGCCTTCATGGTGTCGCTGGCCTTCGCGGTCGCGGCCTCGGCCAACTTCCCCCCGCTGCTGCTGTCGGTGCTGTGGAAGGACTGCACGACCAAGGGCGCCGTGATCGGCGGCTTCATGGGCCTGGCGTCCTCGGTGGGCCTGACCATCGTCTCGCCCCCGGTCTGGGAAGCCACGCTGGGCAACCCTGCAGGCTCGGCCTGGTTCCCCTATGCATCGCCCGCGCTGTTCTCCATGACCATCGGCTTCGTGGGCGTGTGGCTGTTCTCGGTGCTCGACAAGAGTGCCCAGGCCGCCAGGGAACGCGCCGTGTTCCCCGCGCAGCAGGTGCGTTCGGAAACGGGTCTGGGAGCTTCGGGCGCCTCCGGCCACTGAGCTGCCGAAGCGGCAACCACGCACAAGCCGGGCCATGCGCCCGGCTTTTTTTCATCCCTCGCCACACCAGAGACACTCAGTTTGATCGGCTGGAGAAGCCTTTTGAGCGGATGGGCGATGTCCTGCATTTTCCCCGCCCCTAGACTCGGGGGTCTGCCGAGCGCTTCGTGCAGCATGACTTCTCTCTTCAACGCACAGGATCCATCCGACATGCAACTCACCAGCCAAAGCTTCCAGGACGGCCAGGCCATCCCCGGCGAATTCGCGTTCGCCGTGCCCGATGCGGCATCCCACGTGGCGCTGTCGTCCAACCGCAATCCGCACCTTGCCTGGAGCGGCGCACCGGCGGGCACGCAGTCCTTCGTCGTGGTCTGCCACGATCCCGACGTGCCCAGCCGCGGCGACGATGTGAACCAGGAAGGCCGCGAAGTGCCGGCCAGCCTGCCGCGCGTGGACTTCTTCCACTGGCTGCTGCTGGACATTCCGGCCGCCACCACCGAGATCGCGGCAGGTGCCCAGTCCGACGGCGTCACGCCGCGCGGCAAGAGCGGCCCGGCCGCCCCCGGCGGCCTGCGCCACGGCATCAACGACTACACGGGCTGGTTCGCGGGCGACGAGCAGATGAAGGGCGACTACTACGGCTACGACGGCCCCTGCCCCCCGTGGAACGACAGCATCGTCCACCACTACGTCTTCACCGTCTATGCGCTGGCCACGCCCACGCTGGCGGTCTCCGGCGAACTAACCGGCGCCAATGTGCGCGCGGCGCTGCAAGCCGGCCAGGTGCTGGGCAAGGCCAGCATCACCGGCCTGTACAGCCTGAACCCTGCGGTCTGCGCCGCTTGAACCTGAACGGCGACCCGGTGCCCGGCAGCCACTGGCTGCTGCCTTCTGCCGCCCCCGTGGTGCGGGCCGGCCTGTGCAGCCTAGCGCAGCCCAGCCTGCGCCAGGCCCGGCATACGCCGCGCTTCCTGTTCCATGAAGCCTGCCTGCTGCTGGTGGCGGCAGGCAGGCTGGACCTGCACGACGGCAGCCACCAGACCACGGTGGACACGCCCTCTTGCCTGCTGCTGGTGCAGGCGCATACCAGCGCCGATCTGATGAAGACACCGGGCAGCGGCGGACAGCCCTTTCGCTCCGTGCTGCTGGCACTGTCGCCCGAGCTGCTGGAGGCGTTCCACCGCACACGCGCCCAGCCCGCAGCGCTGCCGCTGGACGAGCAGGCCTTTCGGCAACTGCCGCTGGACGATGACCTGCAAGACGCTCTGCGGCAGGTGCTGGCCAGCGTGCCGTCGCCGACTCTCAGCGACGAACGGCTGCGCTACCGGCTGATGGACCTGCTCGCCGCGCTCGCGGAGCGCGGCCACATCCTGCGCCGCGCGGGCCCGCCCGGCACGGCCTCGCGCCTGCGCACCCTCATTGCCCAGGCGCCCCAGCAGCACTGGACAGCGCACAGCGCCGGCAGCGCGCTGGCCATGAGCGAGGCCACGCTGCGCCGGCGCCTGGCCGGCGAGGGCGTCCGCTTCGAGGAACTGCTGGTGGACACGCGCATGCACCACGCCATGCTGCTGGTGCAGACCACCGGCTGGAGCCTGCAACACATCGCCCAGGCCTGTGGCTACCAGTCGCGTGCGCGCTTTTCGGAGCGCTTCCGTGCGCGCTTCGGCTATTCGCCGTCCGCCTTGCGCTGATGCAGCGCGGCCGGCGTCCCGCTGGCCAGCCTGCGCAGCTTGATGAAGGCCAGCGCCGCCATCACGGCGTCGTTGAGTGCGTCGTGGGCCTCTCGCCGGGGCAGGCCCAAATCGGCCATCAGCGTGGCAAAGCGCAGGTCGATCTCGGGCGCCTGCTGCTGCCAGGGCAGCAGCTGCCGGAAGCGGTGGTCGTAGTACAGGGCCGAGACCTCGATGCGCTCGTTGGGCAGGCCCGTGCCCAGCCAGGGGCGCAGCACGCGCTCGATCATGGCCACGTCGAATTCCAGGTAGTAGCCGACCAGCGGGCGGCTGCCGATGAAGCGCAGCAGCTGCGCGAGCGCGTCCTCGATGGCCAGGCCCCGGGCCAGGTCGCGCTCGCGCAGGCGGTGGATGCGCACGCTGTCGCCGGGCACGCTGCGCGAGGGGCGCACCAGCAGCTCCAGGCGCTCGCTGGACAGGATGCGATCTCCCACGATGCGCACGGCGCCGATGGAGATGATCTGGTCGCAGCGCACATCCAGGCCCGTGGTCTCGCAGTCCAGCGCCACCCATTCGCCGGGCGGCGGCGCGTCGAAGAGAAAGGCATAGGCGGGGTCCGCCAGCCTGCGCCGCTGCCAGTTGCGCCGCAGGCCCGCCACCCAGCGCTGCAAGGGCGCCGCGCTCATACGGCGTCCAGCCGCAGGCGCTGGCGCAGCAGTTCGCGGAAGCGCCGCACCACGGCCAGCGTGTCCTTGAGCAGATCACGCTCCAGGCTGCTCAGGCGCGCCGGGTCCACATGGCCGGTGACGGGCCGGCCCAGGTCGATCTCGGCCAGGCCCGCCTGCAGGCGCAGGCCCATGAGAAAGTGCAGTCCTTCAAGCAGTTCGCGGCCCTGGACTTCATCGAGCACGCCTTCGGCCACCAGGGCCGCCAGGCGCTCGGCCGTTCCCGTGGCGGCGATGTGGTGGGCCAGCGCCAGGCTGCGCACGCCGTGGACGATGGGAAAGATGCCGGCCTTCTTGAGGTGCACGGGCGCCCCCTCGTCACCACGGCCCAGCAGCCGCTCCCACCAGCTGCCCGGCTCGTGCGCGAAGGCGTCGACGGCCGAGGCAAAGCGCGCCACCTGGGCGTCGCTGTCCAGGGCCAGCGCCATCAGGTCCCGCCGAACCTGCGCCAGCAAGGCTGCATCGCCTGCCACGGCGTGGGCATCCAGAAAGATGGCCAGGTGCATCAGCCCTTGCGGGCTGGGCAGGATCAGCCATTCGCGCACACGACGGCCAAAGTCGGCCACCGTGCCGCGCCACAGCGGATTGCTGAGCATGATGCCGCCCGGGCATTCGGGGTAGCCGAAGCGCTGCAGCTGCGCGGAAAAGCGCGCGCAGATGGCATCGAGGTCCTGGGGCGGCACATAGCCGTCGCGCAGCAGCAGGCCGTTGTCCTGGTCGGTCTTGAGCAATTGCTCGCCGCGCCCCTCGCTGCCCATGACGAAGAGGCAGCTGTGGGCCACCAGGTCCGGCGACGCCAGCATCTGCCAGGCACGCTCGAACAAACGGGCGTTGAGCTGCTGCACCAGGCGCGCCATGAGGGCAATGCGCGTGCCGCCCCGGTGCAGGGCGGCCACCAGGCGCGTGATCTGGGCAGCCGCCTGCTCCAGCGCCTGCAGGTCGGCAGCCTGCTCGATCTGCACGGTGATCAGGTGGGAGTGGTTGGCCAGGAAGCTGAACAGGTCCAGCGCCTCCAGGATGCCCAGCACCTGGCCCTGTGCATCGAGCACCGCCAGCCGGTGCACGCGCGCACGCAGCAGCACGACCAGGGCATCGCCCAGCTGGTCGTCGGCGCGCACGGTGAACACGGGCTGGCTGGCGAACTCGCCCACGGCCAGCCGCTCCAGCGGGCGGCCGTCAAGGATGGCGCGCTGCAGCGTGGTGCCCGTGAAGATGCCCAGGCCGCCCTGCGGCAGTCCCGAGACCAGCACGCTGGTCGTGCGCTCTGCATGGAACAGGCGCACCACGGAGACGATGTCGGTGGCCGCATCCACCACATGGGCGGCGCGCAGATAGGCCTGGTCCACGCGCGCCAGCGTCAGCGACTGCAATTCGTGCCGGTCGGCGCGCTGGGCCAATGTGCCCAGCTTGTGGCCCAGGTCGGAGAACAGCAGGGCGCCAAAGGCCGTGTTGCGCGCGATCAGCTCGCCCACGGTTTCGCGCGCAAGCTGGTAGGCGATGAGCTCCTCGGCCACGGTGAAGCGGCTGCCCGTGCGGCCGGCCACCAGGGCGCGGCCGTCGAAGCTGTCGTCGGGGCCGTAGCTGGCCAGCACCTCGTCGCCCTCGGTCTGCACCACATGGCCCTTGATGATGACGAAGAGGTGGGTGGGCGCCGAGCCGGCGTCCAGCACCACGGCGCCCTCGGGGAAGTAGGCGATGTCCACGCCATCGCGCACCAGCGCCTGTTCGTCGGGCGTGAGGCAGTCGAAGGGCGAGGCGGCGAAGTTGAAGGCGTTGGGCATGGGGCGGGGCCGTTGTTCCAGCCCCGCCATTCAAACCTTCAGGCCTTGCTCCACGCTTGCAGCCGCGTCCCAGCCGCTGTCGAACCAGCTGTCGCCTTCCAGGTAGGCGCGCAGCATGGGCAGGCTGTCCAGGCCCCAGAAGAGGCGGCCGTCGACTTCCCAGGCCGGCACGCCGAACAGGCCTTGCGCCGCGGCAGCCTCGGTGTTCTCGCGCAGCAGGCGCTTGGCGTTGTCCGCCGCATCCGTGCGCAGCTGTGGCGCCAGCGTGGCGCGCAGGGCGTCGAGCCGCGCAGGGTCCAGCGCGTCGGCGCCGCCCAGCCAGACATGGCGCAGCACCGTGCCCGCGACAAAGCGGTTGACCGTGCCGTCGTCGCTGCATTCCAGCGCCAGGCGCAGCAGCGGCAGCGGGTTGAACGGATGGCGGGCCGGCATGTCCAGCCCCACGCCCGTGGCATGGCCCAGCCAGCTCACATGGCGGTAGGTCCACTCGCGCTTGCCCGCGATGCCGGCCGGCCCCGGGTTGGCATGGCGCTGCAGCAGCGCGCCCAGCAGCACGGGGCGGTACTGCATGTGGTGGCTGATGCCCTGCAGGGCCTGAGGCAGTTGCTCGAAGGCCAGCCAGGCATAGGGCGAGACGAAGTCGAGATGGAAGGTGATCTGCTTCATGGCGGCAGGCTCCTGCAGTGCAGTCCAGGGGGTCTAGGGGACGGCGACCGTGATGCCCGCACGCTCGAGCAGCGCGTTCCAGATGACCAGGCGCTGGGACGCATCGGACTTGGACCAGGCACGGATCTCGTCGATGGTGCGAAAGCACCCTTCGCAATGGCTGCGGTCCGGCGTCATGCGGCAGACCGAGATGCAGGGCGATGGCACGGGCTCGTCGTCAGCGCGCGCAGCGAAGGCTGCGCCGGCCTTGTGGGCCAGCATTTCCTTGGGGCCCATCATGCCGCCACCTCCTGCACCACGTCGGCCCAGGGCGCGCCGGCCAGCAGTTGCAGCGCGGCCGGCGTGGCCGCGAACACCGCATGCGGATGGCCGGCGGCAGCCCAGACCATGTCGAAACGCTGCAGTTCCCGGTCCACCAGGGTCACGGGCGTGTTGGCATGGGCCACGGGGCTGACGCCGCCGATGGAAAAGCCCGTCTGCGCCTTGACGAAGTCGGCATCGGCACGGCCCACGGGGCCGACCAGGGCGGCGACCTTCTTCTCGTCCACGCGGCGGTCGCCCGAGGCCACGACCAGCACGGCCACGCCGTCGCTGCGGCGGCGGAAGATGATGCTCTTGGCCACCTGGCCCACGAGGATGCCCAGCTGGTCGGCCGCTTCCTGGGCCGTGCGCGCCGCGCCGTCCAGCATGCGCGGCCCCTCGCCATGGCCGGCCTGCTGCAGGAAGGCCGCCACGCGCTGCACGCCTTCGGGAAGATGGTGGAGTTCAGATCCGCACATGCTCACACCGCCTCGCATGCAGACGCGCTGGCGCGCTTGGTGAGCAGTGCCTTGGCCACGCGCGATTGCGTGGGGCGGCCCAGGTGGTCGCTGATGAACTGGCCGGCGTCAATCAGCTTGTCCAGGTCGATACCGGTCTCTATGCCCATGCCCTGCAGCATGTAGACCACGTCCTCGGTGGCCACATTGCCCGTGGCGCCCTTGGCGTAGGGGCAGCCGCCCAGGCCCGCCACCGAGGTGTCGAACTGCCACACTCCCAGCGACAGCGCGGCCAGCGTGTTGGACACGGCCTGGCCGTAGGTGTCGTGGAAGTGGCCCGAGACATCGTCGATGGCGAAGTGCTGCAGCGTGGCCTCGATGGCCTTGCGCACCTTGACGGGCGTGCCCACGCCGATGGTGTCGGCCACGCCCACATGCTGCACGCCGATGCCCTTCATGAGGCCGGCCAGGTAGGCCACGCGCTCGGGGGCGATCTCGCCTTCGTAGGGGCAGCCCACGGTGCAGCTCATGGCGCCGCGCACGTAGATGCCCTGGGCGCGTGCGGCCTCGGCCACGGGGGCGAAGCGCTCGATGCTTTCGGCAATGGAGCAGTTGATGTTCTTCTGGCTGAAGGCCTCGCTGGCCGCGCCGAAGACCACGATCTCGTCGGGCCACAGTTCGCGCGGCGCCGACAGCGCGGCCTCCAGGCCCTTCATGTTGGGCGTGAGCACGCTGTAGCGCACGCCGGGGCGGCGGACGATGCCGGCCATGACTTCGGCGTTGTCGGCCATCTGCGGCACCCATTTGGGGCTGACGTAGCTGGTGACCTCGATTTCCTTGAGGCCGGCTTCCTGCAGGCGGTGCACCAGCTCGATCTTGACGGCGGCGGGCACGGGCTGTTTTTCATTCTGCAGGCCGTCGCGGGGGCCTACATCGACGAGTTTGACGCGGGAAGGAATGCTCATGGGGTGTTCTCACCGGGATGACGGGTACGGCCCCTATTGTCCAGTCTTGCAGGTCCGGGCACCACCCCATATCCTGCCGGGCCATGCACAACGGCTGCCAGCGCCCCCTTCAGCCCGGCAGGGCCGCCATTTCCTCGCGCAGCATCTCCACCATGCGCGCGGCAGCCGGCGACAGGCGGCGGCCGCTCAGGCGCACCAGGCCGATGGGGCGGCGCAGCACCGGCCGTGCCAGCGGGCGCGCCACCACCTCCGGCCGCTGCACCACCTGCGCGGCCAGCAGCGGCAGCGCGCTCACGCCCAGATCGGCAGCCACCATGGCCGCGATGGTGGCCAGGTGCTCCACGGCGTACTGGGGCGCAAAGCGTATGCCGTGGGTCAGCAGGGCCTCGTCGGCGTACTGCCGCACGCTGGTGCCGGCCGGCATGGAGATGTGGGGCAGATGGGCCACGTCGGCCCAGCCCAGATCGCCGCGCCCGCGCGCCAGCGCATGGCCGCGGCCCAGCAGCAGCACGAAGCGGTCGGAGGCCAGGGGCAGGTAGTCCAGGTCGGCATAGGCGGGGTTGGCCGCCGTGAGCGCAAAGTCCACGCGGCCTGCGCGCACCATGTCGAAGGCCGGCCCGGCCAGGCTGTCGAACAGCTCCAGGTGCACGCCCGGATGCTCGGCCGCGAAGCGCGCCAGCACGCGGGGCAGCAAGCCCGCGGCCAGCGAAGGCAGGGCCGCCAGCGCCAGCCGCCCCACCTGCACCTGGGCCACCTCCTGCACGCGGCGCACGGTCTCGTCCATCTGGTGGCGCAGGATGCGCGCCTGCTCGGCGAAGACCTCGCCGGCCTGGGTCAGTTCCACGGCGCGCGTGGTGCGCTCGAACAGGCGCGCGCCCAGCATCTCTTCCAGCCGCGCCAGCGTGCCCGAGACGGCCGACTGCGACAGGTGCATCTGCAGCGCCGTGCGCCGAAAGCTCAGCGAATCGGCCAGCGCCAGAAAGACATCGACCTCGCGGGCCGACCAATTGATCTTCATGGCCGATCAGTTTATCGAAAAATGCGTCTTTACCGTTCAATGACGTCTGCCTAGACTGCGCCTCAAATCCATGAGATCAGCAGGAGACAGCATGCACAGCAGTTCGCCGCGCAACGCGCGCACGGTGGTCGTCGGGGGAGGCACCATGGGTGCCGATGTGGCCGTGGTCCTGGCCCGGGGCGGCGCCCTGGTGACCGTGGTCGACCCCGGCGCGGCACGGCGCGAGCTGCTGCTGCAGCACATTGCCATCGAGCTGGCCACGGCCGGCTTTGCCCGGTGCGCGTCCCAGGTCTCGGTCTGCGCGGCGCTGGAGGATGTGGCCTGGGACGGCGTCGCCCTGGTGGTGGAATGCATCACCGAGCGGCTGGACGCCAAGCAGGCGCTGTTCGCCGAGCTGCAGGCGCATGCGCCGGCCGACGCCGTGCTGGCCAGCAACAGCTCGGGCTTTCCCATCAGCGCCATCGCCAGCGGCCTGCCCACGGCGCAGCGCATGCTGGGCCTGCACTTCTTCATGCCCGCCCACCTGGTGCCGCTGGTGGAAGTGGTGCTGGGAGAGCGCAGCGACCCGGCCCTGGGCCAGTGGCTGCATGCCTTCATGCGCGGCTGCGGCAGCGTGCCGGTGCTGGTGAAGAAGGACAAGCCCGGCTTTCTGGCCAACCGCATGCAGCATGCGCTGTCGCGCGAGGCCTTCGCCCTCATCGACGAGGGCATTGCCTCGCCCGAGGACGTGGATGCCGCCGTGCGCTTCGGCTTCGGCTTCCGCTTCCTGGCGGCCGGCCCCGTGCTGCAGCGCGACCATGCTGGCATCGAGGTGCATTGCGCGGCCGCCGCCACCATGTACCCCACGCTGTCCAACACCGATGTGCCGGCCCAGGCCCTGCGCGATCGCGTGGCGCGGGGCGATCTGGGCATGAAGACCGGCAAGGGCTTCTTCGACTGGCCCGAGGACCGCCGCCTGGCCGAGCGTGCACGCTACGACGCGCTGCTGCGCCAGGGCCTGGCCCTGCTGGCCAGCGAGCTGCCGGTGCCGGAGCAGGCACAGGACACGCCATGAGCACGCCGGTCCCCACGTCAACCACGTCGCCCACATCGCCCACGTCAACCACGTCGCAGTGGAGCGACCCGCTGATCATCACCGTGGCCCCCAACGGCGCCTACAAGCAGCCGGCCGACCACCAAGCCCTGCCGATCACACCGCAGGCGCTGGCCGCCACGGCACGCGCCTGCCTGGATGCCGGCGCGGCCATGATCCACATGCACATCCGCGACGCCCGGGGACGCCACAGCCTGGATCTGGACGGCTACCGCGAAGCCTGGCGCGTGGTGCGCGAGGCCGTGGGCACGGACATGGTGGTGCAGATCACCAGCGAGGCCGCAGGCGTCTACCGCGCGCCCGAGCAGATCGCCATGGTGCAGGCGCTGCGGCCCGAGGCCGTCTCCATCGGCCTGCGCGAGATCGACCGGCCCGAGATCGGCGATGCGGGACTGGCGCACTTTTTCACGGGCCTGGTGCGCGACCAGGTCATGGTGCAGGTCATCCTCTACGACGTGGCCGACCTGCGCCGCTGGCAGGCGCTGCGCGCCCAGGGCGTGGTGCCCGAGGCGCCGTGGTTCCTGCTTTTCGTGCTGGGCCGCTACAGCGCGGGCCAGACCTCGCGGCCGCAGGACCTGCTGCCCTTTCTTGCGGCGCATGACGGCGGCGAGCCCTGGGCCGTGTGCGCCTTCGGCGCCACGGAAAACACCTGCATCGCGGCAGCCGCCGCGTTTGGCGGCCATGCGCGCGTGGGCTTCGAGAACAACCTGCTGGCCAAGGACGGCCACACAGCGCCCGACAACGCCGCCCTGGTCCGCCAGGCCGTGGTGTCCGCCCAGGCGCTGGGCCGCCCCCTGGCCACGGCCGACGACATACGCCGGCGCTTCACACCGGGCTGAGCACCAGGCGCCTTACAGGCCCATGAGCCCGCACAAGACGGGCCTTCCATTCCAACCACAGGCAGGAGACACAACCATGCAACAGCCCACCCACGGCACGCGGCGTGATGCCATCGCCAAAATCAAGGCAGCCACCGCATTCACGGCGCTTCCCCTGGCCTTCATGGCCCTGGGCCTGGCGGGCCAGGCCTCGGCCCAGACCCCGTCGCCGGCATTCCCCAGCAAGACCATCCGCTTCGTTGTGCCCTATCCGCCCGGCGGCCCCACCGACCTGATGGCACGCATGCTGCAGCCCGAGCTGCAGCAGCGCCTGGGCGTGACCGTCATCGTGGAGAACAAGAGCGGCGCGGGCGGCAACCTGGGCAGCGCCGAGGTGGCCCGCCAAGCACCGGCCGACGGCCACACCCTGCTGCTGGCCGCCAGCGGCCCCATGGCCGTGAATTCCTCGCTGTACAAGAGCATGCCCTTCAACCCGCTCAAGGACCTGGAGCCCGTGGTGCAGCTGTCGGCCTTCCCGCTGGTGCTGGAAGTGCATCCCTCGCTGGGCGCCAAGACCGTGGCCGAGCTGCTGGCCCTGGCCAAAACGGGCAAGACACTGAGCTTTGCCTCGGCCGGCAACGGCACGCCCCAGCACCTGGCGGGCGAGCTGTTCAACTCCATGGAGCAGGTCAAGCTGGGCCATGTGCCCTACCGGGGTGCGGGACCGGCACTCAACGACCTGATCGGCGGCCAGGTGGGCGTGATGTTCGACATCGTGGGCAGCTCGCTGCAGCACATCCAGGGCGGGCGCCTGATCCCGCTGGCCGTCACCTCGGCAGAGCGCAGCAAGGTGCTGCCCGATGTGCCCACCATGGCCCAGGCCGGCGTGCCCGGCTACCAGATCACGGGCTGGCATGGCATTGCCGTGCGCGCGGGCACGCCGCCCGCCGCCATCGACAAACTCAATGCCACGGTCAACGCCATCTTCAAGGACCCGGCCTTCCGCACGCGCTGGGAGGCCATAGGCACGCCGGCCGTGGGCGGCACGGCGGCCGAATTCGGCGCCTTGATCAAGAGCGACTCCCAGCGCCTGGGTGCCCTGGTACGCAGCACCGGCGTGACGCTGGACTGAGCGCGCCCGTCAGTAGCCGCGCCGCAGGTCCACGCGGCCGCTCACGGCCTCGCCCCGGCTCAGCGCCGCGACCTTGCCCACGATCTGCTCCACGCTGTCGCGCGCCAGGGTGCGCGCCGAGGTGTGGGGCGTGAGCGTGATGCGCGGATGCCGCCAGAAGGCATGGCCGTCGGGCAGCGGCTCGGTGCGGAACACATCGAGCAACGCGCCGGACACATGGCCCCCGTCGATGGCGGCGATGAGGTCCTCGTCCGCCACATGGCCGCCGCGTCCCACGTTGATCACATAGGCGCCCGGCTGCAGCAGGGCCAGGCTGCGCGCGTCGATGATGCTGTCGGTCTCGGGGGTCAGCGGCAGCAGGTTGACGAGGATGCGGGTGGCGCGCAGAAAGGCGTCGAAGTCCTGCGGGCCGCAGAAGCCACGCACGCCGTCGATGGCATGCGGCGTACGGCTCCAGCCGTTGACGGGGAAATCGAACACCGCCAGCGCGCGCGCCACGCGCTCGCCCATGCGGCCCAGTCCCATGACGCCCACGGGGTAGTCGGCACGCCGGGGATTGGGCCGGTGCTGCCACAGGCCGGCGGCCATGTCGGCCTCGTAGCCGTCCAGGCCCCGGAAGAAGCGGATCACGGCCTGGCTGACGTATTCGGCCATCTGCACGGCCATGCCGGCGTCCTCCAGGCGGTAGACGGGAAGGTCGGGCGGCAGGCGCAGCGGCAGCAGCGCATCGACGCCGGCACCGATGTTGAACAGGGCCTTGAGGCCCGGCTGCTCGTCGATGAAGCGCTGGGGTGGCGCCCAGACCAGGGCGTAGTCGGCCTGCGGCGCGCCCGGCGACCAGATGTCCACCTCGGCGCCCGGCAGGGCCGCGCGCAGTCCTTGCAGCCAGGCGTCGGGCCTGGTGTCTTCGCAGCAGAAAGTCACTCGCATAGGTGGCCAAGCCTAACGGCCTGGCGACGCCCACGCGCGACTTTTGCGCAAAACTGTCTTGTCTGCGGGCTCAGCTTTCCAGGCGCAGCAGCTCGGAGCCTTCGGTCACCTGGTCGCCGGGCGCATACAGCAGTTCGGCCACCACGCCGTCGCCGGGCGCGGCGATGGTGTGCTCCATCTTCATGGCCTCCATCACGGCCAGCGGCTGGCCCTTGCTGACCTTGTCGCCGGCCTTGACGGCAAAGGAGACCACCTTGCCCGGCATGGGCGCCGTCAGGCGGCCGCCTTCCGAATGCACATCGCCCGCATGGGCCAGCGGATCGGCCAGGCCCAGCACGGCCGCGCCCTGGGGAGCGAACACATGGCATTGCTCGCCCAGCACATGGACCTGGGCGCGCAGGCGCTGGCCCGCGAATTGCACGTCGAAGGCGCCGTCCCCGGCCTGTTGCCAGGACAGCAGGCCCTCGGCGAGGGACTCGCCCTCGCCCACGGCCAGCTGCAGCGCGCCGTCATGCAGGTAGCGCAGGCGTGCGGGCACGGCGGCCTCGCCCTGGCGGAAGTCCCAGCGCCGCTCGGCCACGCCGTGCGAGCGCCAGCCGTCGCGGCGGCTGAAGGGGTCGGCGGTTTCCTGCGCGCGCTCGGCCTGCAGTATCTGGGCCACGGCGGCGGCCACGGCCTGGGCCTGCGGCAGGCGCTGCTGGTGGAACAGATGCTGCTTCTCGCGCTCGATCAGCGCCGTGTCCAGCTTGGCGGTTGCAAAGGCATCGCTGGCGATGACCTGGCGCAGGAACTGCACATTGGTGGCCAGGCCCACGATGCGTGTCTCGGCCAGGGCGGCATCGAGCCGCGCCAGCGCCTGTTCGCGCGTGTCGCCATGCACGATGAGCTTGGCGATCATGGAGTCGTAGAAGGGGCTGATGGCATCGCCCTCGCGCACGCCGTCGTCCACGCGCACGTCGCCGACACGGAAGCTGGCGCAGTCGGGCTTGCGGTAGACATGCAGGGTGCCGGTGGCGGGCAGGAAGCCGTTGTCGGGGTTTTCTGCGCAGATGCGCGCCTCAATGGCATGGCCGGTGATGCGCAGCTCGTCCTGGCGCTTGGGCAGGGGCAGGCCGCTGGCCACGCGCAGCTGCCAGTCCACCAGGTCCTCGCCCGTGATGGCCTCGGTCACCGGATGCTCGACCTGCAGGCGGGTGTTCATCTCCATGAAGTAGAACTTCATGGCCTCGGGCTGGTCGTAGCCGCCGGGCTGCTCGACGATGAATTCCACCGTGCCCGCGCCCACGTAGTTCACGGCCTGGGCGGCGGCCACGGCGGCCTCGCCCATCTTCTGGCGCAGCGCAGGCGTCATGCCGGGCGCGGGGGACTCCTCCAGCACCTTCTGGTGGCGGCGCTGCACCGAGCAGTCGCGCTCGAACAGGTAGACGCAGTTGCCCTGGGTGTCGCCAAAGACCTGGATTTCGATGTGGCGCGGGCGCAGCACGTATTTCTCGACCAGCACGGCGTCGTCGCCGAAGCTGTTGATGGCCTCGCGCTGGCAACTGGCCAGGGCGGCGGCAAAGTCCTCGCTGCGCTCGACCAGGCGCATGCCCTTGCCGCCCCCGCCGGCGCTGGCCTTGATCAGCACCGGGTAGCCGATGCGGTCGGCCTCGCGCTGCAGCAGCTGCGGGTCCTGGTCGGCCCCGTGGTAGCCGGGCACCAGGGGCACGCCGGCCTTTTCCATGAGCTGCTTGGAGGCCGCCTTCAGGCCCATGGCGCGGATGGCCGAGGGCGGCGGGCCGATGAAGACCAGGCCGGCATCGGCGCAGGCCTGGGCGAATTCCTCGTTCTCGCTGAGAAAACCGTAGCCGGGGTGGATGGCCTGGGCGCCCGTGGCCTTGGCGGCCTCCAGGATGCGTTCCCAGCGCAGATAGCTGTCCTTGGGGGCGCTGCCGCCGATGTGCACGGCCTCGTCGCAGGCCTGCACATGCTTGGCGCGGGCATCGGCGTCCGAGTACACGGCCACGGTGCGCACGCCCATGCGGCGGGCGGAAGCCGCGACGCGGCAGGCGATTTCACCGCGGTTGGCGATCAGGATCTTCTTGAACATGCGTTATCTCCAGTGTTTTCTCTGCAGCCCCGGTCATTCGGCGACCGGCGGCTATGGTTTTTGATTCATCGCGGGAGACCCGCCGAACAGCGCGCGCAGGCGCTGCACCACGGCCTTGAGAAAGCGCCACAGCGCCCAGGTCAGCAGCCACAGCGCGATGACCACGACCAGCAGCACGGCGGCGAAGGCCAGCGGGTGCGTGAGCGCCAGCCAGATCGCGCCCACCGAGGCGCCGTCCTCCACCAGGCTGGCGCCCACGTTGGAAAACGGCTCGGGCGAGGTGTTGATGGCCGCGCGCGTCGTGCTTTTGGCCACCTGGCTGGACAGGGCCAGCGAGCCGCCCATCAGGGCCGCCATGGTGGCCATGGTCGCGCTGTCGGCGCCGAAGACTCCGGCCGCCAGCGCCGCGCCCGCCGGGATGCGGATCACGCTTTGCAGCAAGTCCCAGACCGAGTCCACCCCGGGGATCTTGTCGGCGAAGAACTCCACGAACAGCAGCGCTCCGCTGGCGAACAGCAGGGCCGGATGCTCCAGCACATGCAGCCCGCCCGGCAGCGCCACCCAGCCCAGCGCCCCCAGCAGCCCGGTCACGAACACCACGGCGTAGAGCCTAAAGCCGCTGGCCCAGCCCAGTGCGGCGGCCAGCGCCAGCAGGCCGGCCATGTCCATGCCGCTGGTGGCCTGGCCCACGCGCTCGGCCACTTCGCCAGCCGCCTCGCTGACCGTGTGGTGCACGGCCGGGCCCGGGTACAGGCCCACGGACTGCAGCCACTGGACGAGGGAGTCGGTCAGGGTGCTCATGGTGTTGGCTCGGCGTTGGCTCGGCGTTGCTCGGTGGTGGCGCGATGAATGGGCAGCCCGCGCGTGTCAGGCCAGCCAGGCCGGCTTGCGCTTTTGCAGGAAGGCCTGCACGCCCTCCTTGCCCTCGGCGCTGGCGCGGATGTCGGCGATGCCTTCGACGGTGGCGGCGATCAGCTGCTCGTTGATCTCGCGCTCGGCCACATCGATCACCAGGCGCTTGCAGGCGCGGGCGGCGGCGGGACCGGCGCTGACCAGGTGCATGAGCAGGCCGTCCACGGCGTTGTCCAGCTCTTCGGCGGGCACGACGCGGTGCACGAAGCCGATGCGCAGCGCCTCGGCCGCGTCGAAGCGCTCACCGGTCAGGAAGTAGCGGTGGGCGGCGCGCGCGCCCATGGCGCGGATCACGTAGGGGCTGATGGTGGCGGGGATGAGGCCGATCTTCACTTCGGACAGGCAAAAGCCCGCGCCCTCGGCGGCCACGGCCATGTCGCAGGCCGCGACCAGGCCCATGCCGCCCGCATAGACATCGCCCTGCACGCGCGCGATGGTGGGTTGCGGGCATTCGTAGATCACGCGCAGCATCTCGGCCAGCAGGCCGGCGTCCTCGCGGTTCTCGTCGCGCGAGTAGTCGGCCATGCGGCGCATCCAGTTGAGGTTGGCGCCCGCGCAAAAAGCCGGCCCCTCGGCGGCCAGCACCACGGCGCGCACGTCGCTGCGCTTGCCCACGGCGTGGAAGGCGTGGGTGATGTCGGCAATGACCTCGTCGCTGAAGGCATTGCGCACTTCGGGCTGGGTCAGCGTGATGGTGGCCAGGGGGCCCTGGAATTCGAGGGTCAGTGCGGTGGTTTTCATGAAGTACCTCGCTGCAAGGAAAGGGAAGCCGCCGTCACATGCGGAACACGCCGAAGCGCGTGTCCGCTATGGGCGCGTTGCGCGTGGCCGCCAGGCCCAGCGCCAGCACGCGGCGCGTGTCGGCGGGGTCGATGACGCCATCGTCCCACAGGCGCGCCGTCGCGTAATAGGGGTGGCCCTGATCCTCGTACTGCTGGCGGATGGGGGCCTTGAAGGCCTCTTCCTCCTCGGCCGTCCACTGGCCGCCCTTGGCCTCGATGCCGTCGCGCTTGACGGTGGCCAGCACGCTGGCCGCCTGCTCGCCGCCCATGACCGAGATGCGCGCGTTGGGCCACATCCACAGGAAGCGCGGCGAGTAGGCGCGGCCGCACATGCCGTAGTTGCCCGCGCCGAAGGAGCCGCCGATGATGATGGTGAACTTCGGCACGGCCGCCGTGGCCACGGCCGTGACCAGCTTGGCGCCGTGGCGGGCAATGCCTTCGTTCTCGTACTTGCGGCCCACCATGAAACCCGTGATGTTCTGCAGGAAGACCAGCGGGATCTTGCGCTGGCAGCACAGCTCGATGAAGTGCGCGCCCTTGACGGCCGATTCGCTGAACAGGATGCCGTTGTTGGCGATGATGCCCACCTGCATGCCCTCGATGCGCGCAAAGCCGCAGACCAGGGTGGCGCCGAAGCGGGCCTTGAACTCGTCGAAGCGGCTGCCGTCCACCACGCGGGCGATGATCTCGCGCACGTCGAAGGGCTTGCGCGTGTCCACGGGGATCACGCCGTACAGCTCGCCGCCGTCGAACAGCGGCGCCTCGGGCGGCAGGTCGCCAGCCGAAGGCTGCTTGGCATGGTTGAGGTTGGCCACGGCCTGGCGCGCCAGCGCCAGCGCGTGGGTGTCGTTGTGGGCCAGGTGGTCGGCCACGCCCGACAGGCGCGTGTGCACGTCGCCGCCGCCCAGGTCCTCGGCGCTGACCACCTCGCCCGTGGCGGCCTTCACCAGCGGCGGGCCGCCCAGGAAGATGGTGCCCTGGTTCTTGACGATGATGGACTCGTCGCTCATGGCCGGCACATAGGCGCCGCCGGCCGTGCACGAGCCCATGACCACGGCGATCTGGGCAATGCCCTCGGCGCTCATGTTGGCCTGGTTGAAGAAGATGCGGCCGAAGTGCTCGCGGTCGGGGAACACATCGTCCTGGTTGGGCAGGTTGGCGCCGCCCGAGTCCACCAGGTAGATGCAGGGCAGGCGGTTCTGCGCGGCGATCTCCTGGGCGCGCAGGTGCTTCTTCACCGTCATCGGGTAGTAGGTGCCGCCCTTCACCGTGGCGTCGTTGCAGACGATCATGCAGTCCACGCCGCTGACGCGCCCGATGCCGGCGATCAGGCCCGCGCCGGGTGCATCGTTGCGGTACATGTTGAGCGCAGCCAGCGGGGCGATCTCCAGGAAGGGCGTGCCCGGGTCCAGCAGCATGGCCACGCGGTCGCGCGGCAGCAGCTTGCCGCGCGCCACGTGCTTGGCGCGCGCGGCCTCGCCGCCGCCCTCGGCGACCTTGGCCACCTGGGCCTGCAGGTCCTCGACCACGGCGCGCATGGCCGCGGCATTGGCCAGGAAGTCCGCCGAACGCGGATTGAGTTGGGTGCCCAGAATGCTCATGTGTGGCCTCTTCTTGTGTTTGCCCGATGCGGGCGCTTGGTTTTTCCGAATGTCCTGCAAAGAACGGCGGTCCGGCCTGGGGAAAATGCCGTATGCACACCGTTGAAATCGTCTTGCTCGTCCTGCTGCTGGGAGCGTTGACGGGCATTGCCGCGCGCTACGTGCGCGCCATCCCGCTGCCGCTGATCCAGATCACCCTGGGAGCGCTGATGGCCTGGCCGCAAAAGGGCCTGCACATCGCCTTCGATCCCGAGCTGTTCCTGCTGCTGTTCATCCCGCCGCTGCTGTTTGCCGACGGATGGCGCATTCCCAAGCGCGAGTTCTTTGCGCTGTACCGCCCCATCCTGCGCCTGGCGCTGGGCCTGGTGCTGTTCACGGTGGTGGGGCTGGGCTGGCTGATCCACTGGCTGGTGCCCGGCATGCCGCTGACCGTGGCCTTTGCGCTGGCCGCCGTGGTCTCGCCCACCGATGCCGTGGCCGTCTCGGCCATCACGCGCAACCTGGGCATGCCCGAGAAGACCATGCACATCCTCGAGGGCGAGTCCCTGCTCAACGACGCCTCGGGCCTGGTGGCGCTGAAATTCGCCATCGCGGCCACGCTGACCGGCCTGTTCTCGTGGACCGAGGTGGCCAAGGATTTCATGTGGATGGCCCTGGGCGGCCTGGGCGTGGGTACGCTGATCGGCTGGGGCTTTTCCTATGCGCGCAGCACCATCACGCGCCGCCTGGGCGACGTGGCGGCCACGCAGATGGTGCTGCTGCTGATCCTGCTGCCCTTCGCCGCCTACATCGTGGGCGAAAAGATCGGCGTGTCGGGCATCCTGTCGGCCGTGGCCGCGGGCATTGCCACCAACTTCGCCGACCTGGAGCGCAGCAGCTACATCAGCGAGCGGCTGCAGACCGAGGGCACCTGGAGCATGGTGGAAGCCTCGTTCAACGGCGCCATCTTCCTGCTGCTGGGCCTGCAGCTGCCCTCCATCATCGGCGTGACGCTGCACGATGCGGGCAGCGAATGGTGGGTGCTGGTGGGCTATGTGGTGATCATCTCCAGCGCGCTGCTGCTGATGCGCTGGATCTGGCTGACCCTGGGCGTGCAGCGCAGCCTGGCTCGCGCCCACTTCCAGGGAAAGATGGCAGAGCGCCCTTCCCACCTGCTGAACCTGGCCACCACCATGGCCGGCATACGCGGCGCCGTGACGCTGGCCGGCGCGCTGTCCGTGCCCATGCTGCTGAACAACGGCCAGCCCTTTCCGGGCCGCGAGATGCTGGTCTTCCTGGCCACGGGCACCATCTTGTTCACCCTGGTGCTGGGCAGCATCGCCCTGCCGCTGATCCTGCGCCGCATGCCCCAGCCCGGCGAATCGCCCACGGTGCGCGAGGAGCGCCTGGCGCGCGTGGCCGCCTGCCAGTCCGCCATTGGCGGGCTGACGCTGAGCGAGGAAGAGATCCAGGGCCACACGCCCGAATGGGTGGCCATGCACCAGGAGGTCATGGGCCACCTGACGCAGGAGTACCGCAACCGCGTCCAGCTGCTGGACGACGGCAGCGGCACGGCCTCCAGCATCGAGATCCAGCGCGAGGCGCCCGAAGTCGTGCGCCAGCGCAAGCTGCGCTACCTGCTGGAGATCGAGCTGCGCCTGCGCTGCATCCACCAGGAGCGCGACGCGCTCTACGCCGAGCGCCAGGCCCACCGCATCAACGACGAGTCGCTGCGCCGCCTGGTCAGCGAGCTGGACATGCAGGAGATCTCGCTGCGCAAGCGCCTGGTGGTGGCGCGCCGCGCTGCCGCCTCGGCCGTGGCCGCGCCCGAGGGCGGCACGCACTAGGCGGCACGCGGTGGACAGCTGGCGGCAGCGCATGAAAGCAGCCCTCAGGCGGTCCTGGCCGGGCGCAGATCCAGCATGGCGATCATCTCGTCGCGGATCTTGAATTTCTGGATCTTGCCGGTCACCGTCATCGGGAAGGCCTCGACGAAGCGGATGTAGCGCGGCACCTTGTAGTGGGCGATCTGGCCCTTGCAGAAGTCGCGCACGCCGTCTTCGGTCAGCGTCTGGCCGGGCTTGACGATGATCCAGGCGCACAGCTCCTCGCCGTAGCGCGCGTCGGGCACGCCGACCACCTGCACGTCCTGCACCTGCGGGTGGCGGTAGAGGAATTCCTCGATCTCGCGCGGGTAGATGTTCTCGCCGCCGCGGATCACCATGTCCTTGATGCGGCCGACGATGTTCACGTAGCCCTGCTCATCCATGGTGGCCAGGTCGCCCGTGTGCATCCAGGCCTCGTCGTCGATGGCCTCGCGCGTGCGGGCCTCGTCCCCCCAGTAGCCGTGCATGACCGAGTAGCCGCGCGTGCACAGCTCGCCCGAGACGCCGGGCGCCACGACCTCGCCCGTGGCCGGGTCGACGATCTTCACTTCCAGGTGCGGCTGCACCTTGCCCACGGTGGACACGCGGCGCTGAAGCGGCGTGTCGGCATCGCTCTGGCAGCTGACGGGGCTGGTCTCGGTCATGCCGTAGGCGATGGTGATCTCGGACAGGTGCATGTCGCTGACCACGCGCTTCATCACCTCGATGGGGCAGGGCGAGCCGGCCATGATGCCGGTGCGCAGCGTGCTCAGGTCGAACTCCTTGAAGCGCGGGTGGTCCAGCTCGGCGATGAACATGGTGGGCACGCCGTGCAGGCC
This sequence comes from Delftia sp. WSY_10, assembly GCF_043104705.1. Taxonomy (NCBI): domain Bacteria; kingdom Pseudomonadati; phylum Pseudomonadota; class Betaproteobacteria; order Burkholderiales; family Comamonadaceae; genus Delftia; species Delftia sp. WSY_10. Next base: position 811,542 of record NZ_JBICKY010000012.1, read on the forward strand.
CGTGCAACGCTCGGCCTGCACGGTCTCCAGCACCAGCAGCGGATCGAATCCGTCATTCGGGTAGACGATGGCCGAGCCATGCGTGAAGCAGGCCAGGTTGCCCAGCACCATGCCGAAGCAGTGGTACAGCGGCACGGGAATGCACAGCCGGTCCTCGGGCGTCAGCCGCATGCACTCGCCGATGAAAAAGCCGTTGTTCAGGATGTTGCGGTGGGTCAGCGTGGCGCCCTTGGGAAAGCCCGTGGTGCCGCTGGTGAACTGGATGTTGATGGGGTCGGTGTTCTTGAGCGTGGCGGCCACGGCGTCGATGCGCGCATCCTGCGCATCACCGCGCGCCAGCAGGCTGGAAAAGCGCAGCATGCCGGGCTGCTCTTCGCCCTGCCCTGCCACGTCGATCCAGACCACGCTGCGCAGCTGGGGCAGGCGCGCGCAATGCAGGCGGCCGGGCTCGGCCGTGGCCAGCTCGGGGGCCAGTTCGCGCAGCATGCCCAGGTAGTCGCTGGTCTTGAACTGCGCCATGGTCACCAGGGCCTTGCAGCCGACCTTGTTGAGCGCGTACTCCACCTCGGAGGTGCGGTAGGCCGGGTTGATGTTGACCAGCACCAGGCCGACCTGGGCCGTGGCCAGCTGCATCAGCACCCATTCGGCGTTGTTGTGCGACCAGATGCCGACGCGGTCGCCCTTTTCCAGCCCCAGGCCCAGCAGCGCGCTGGCCAGGCGGCGCGCCTCGGTGTGCAGGCCGGCATAGCTGTAGCGCAGGCCCTGGTGGCGGCTGACCAGGGCCTCGCGATCGGGCTGGCGGGCCGCCATGTCGGCAAAGAAATCGCCGATGGTCTGCTCGATCAGCGGCACATCGGTGCGGCCTTGGGCATGGCTGGAAGCGAGCGGGGCGTTCTGGGCGGGCATGCGTTGTCTCCTGTGTCGTCGGCGGCGCCTGGGACGGGCAAATGCAGTGGCCTGCCCCGTCACGGCAGCTATTGCGTGGCAGCATAAGGGCCAACCCCGAGCAGAACAGGCCACGAAGGTTGCAATAATTGCCAGCATGTTCACCCCCTCGCTGGTCAAGACCCCCCTGCCCCAGGCGGCCGCCACCATGGCCTCCGCACACCCTGCAGTCACGCCCATGGCCTTTGTGCAGGCCATTATGCTGGCCTACGAACGCCGGGGCATCAGCGCCCTGTCCGCCCTGGAGAAGGCACAAATTGCGCCAGACTCCGTCAAAGAGCGCAACGAGTGCATCACGGCGCTGCAGATGGAGGCACTGTCCGATGCCGCCATGCGCGAACTCGACGACGAGGCCCTGGGCTGGTTCTCCCGGCGCCTGCCCTGGGGCAGCTACGGCATGCTGGCACGCGCCAGCATGGGCAGCGAGCAGCTGGGCCTGGCACTGGCGCGCTGGTGCCGCCACCATGGCCTGCTGGCCGACGACATCCGCCTCACGCTGACGCAGGAAGACGGCTTGGCCACGCTGGCCATCGAGGAGCTGTCCACGCTGGGCGCCATGCGCGAGTTCTGCCTGCTGTCGGTGCTGCGCAATATCCACGGCCTGGCCAGCTGGTTCATCGATGAGCCGCTGCCGCTGCGGCGTGCCTGCTTTCCCTTCGATCCCCCGCCGCATGCGGGCGTGTATGCGCTGCTGTTCCCGCCGGGCGAGGTGGAGTTTGGCGCGGCCCGGGCCTGCCTCCAGTTCGACGCGCGTTTTCTGGATATGCCGCTGACGCGCGACGAGCCCGCGCTGCAGCGCATGCTGCAGCGCGCCCTGCCGCTGCAGGTGCGCCCCTACCGGCGCGAGCGCCAGCTGGTGCAGCGCGTGCGCCAGCTGCTGGCGGCCGACGCCGAATGCCTGCAGACGGCCGACACGCTGGCGCGCCAGCTGCACCTGTCCCAGCGCAGCCTGCATCGCCAGCTCAAGGAAGAAGGCGCCTCGCTGCAGGCGCTCAAGGACGAGGTGCGGCGCGAGCGGGCCGTGGCCCTGCTGCTGCGCACCAGCCGGCCCATCAAGCGCATCGCCCAGTCCTGCGGGTTTCTCAACGACAAGAGCTTCATCCGCGCCTTCCGGCTGTGGACGGGGCTGTCACCCTCCGAATTCCGCAAGAGCGCACGAGCCCGGCCCGAGTGAGGGCCGCGCGCATCCTGGCGCGATTTGCATCCTGCGCGACTGCCGCCGTCCGCGCATCTGGCCTAGGCTTTGCGCATGCACCATCTCCACCATTGCGTCAGCGCGCGCTCCTTCCGCGCGCTGTGGATGCTCGAAGAACTGCAGCTTCCCTACATGCTGCACATGCTGCCGTTTCCGCCGCGCGTGCTGCAGCGCAGCTACCTGGAACTCAACCCGCTGGGCACGGTGCCGCTGCTGCGCCACGGCGAGGCCAGGCTGACCGAGTCAGCCGCCATCTGCGAATACCTGGCCGCCCTGCACCCCGGGGCGGGCCTGTCCGTGCAGCCGCAGGAGGCAGACTTCGCCGCCTACCTCAACTGGCTGCACATGAGCGATGCCACGCTGACCTTCCCGCAGACCCTGGTGCTGCGCTACACCCACTTCGAGCCAGCCGAACGGCGCCAGCCCCAGGTGGCCCAGGACTACCAGCGCTGGTTCCTTGCGCGGCTGCGCGCGGTGGAGCAGGCCGTGGAACAGCGCCACTGGCTCGCGGCAGACCGCTTCACCGCTGCCGACGTGGCCGTGGGCTATGCGCTGATGCTGTCGGCGCACCTGGAGATGGAGCCGCAATGGGGGCCTGCCACACAGGCCTACTGGCAGCGCCTGCAGCAGCGGCCCGCCTTCCAGCGGGCACTGCAGGCCGAGCAGCAGGCCGCGCGTGCGCAGGCCGTGGACGAGACGCCTTCGCCGCGGCTGCGCTAGGGCCGGCTCAGGCTCAAGCGCTGGCGCTGGCGCTGGCGCTGGCCTGCCCGATGGCGCGCAGCATGGCCGGCAGCTCGCCCATGTCGCCGAATACGCAGCTGGCGCCGGCCTCGAGCAGTTGCTCGGCCGATGCGTGGCCCTGGTCGGCCGGGAAGTAGCCCCAGACCGTGGCGCCTGCGGCCACGCCGGCGGTGACGCCGGTCACCGTGTCCTCGATGACCAGGCAGCGCGCCGGCTCCACGCCCAGTGCGGCGGCGGCTGCCAGGTACACATCGGGAAAGGGCTTGCTGCGCGGCAGCTCATGGCCGCTGAAGACGCGGCCCTCGAAATACGGGGCCATGCCGACCTGGGCCAGCTGCATCTCCACCTTGGCGCGGTCCGCGCCCGAGGCGCAGGCGATGCGGCCAGCGCACAGCGCATGGGATTGGCTGACGGCGGACAGCGCGCCGTCAATGGCCACCAGCTCGGCGCGCAGCGCGGCGTTGCGGCGCTCGTAGAAGGCGGCCATCCATGCGTCGGTCAGCGGCTTGCCGGTGCGCGCCTCGATCAGCGCGGCCTGGCTGCGCACGGTCTTGCCGATGAATTCGCGCAGGCATTCCTCGGTGCTGATGGGCCAGCCCGATTCATTGAGCATGGTGCACAGCACGCGGTTGGTGATGGATTCACTGTCGACGAGCACGCCGTCACAGTCGAAGAGCACGGCCTCGAAAGCAGTCATGGATGGATTCTCGAAACAAACTGAGCAAGGGCGCCCTGGGGCGCCCTTGCTGCGGAAAATGGCCGGATTATGCGCCGGCCGCGCATGCCTGTGCCCTGCTCAGGGGAAGGAGGCACCGGCCAGCGGATGCACCATGCGGCGGACGTTGCGCACCGAGATGGAATGGAACCGGCCATCGTCGGTGACCACGTCGCCGAAGGCGAAGAAGCCTTCGGCCGCATTGCGGTTGAACTGCTCCAGGCGCTGCGCGAGGCTGGCGCTTTGGGACACCGGTTCGACGCGGTACTCGATGGCGCCCTGCTGGTCGCCGCTCTTTTCGTACAGCTGCACGCCTTCGGTATTGCCGCGCAGCACCAGGGCGCCGCGCAGCAGGTGGCCCTTGGCACCCATCTCGTCCAGGCGCTGCTTCAGCGCCGTGCCGTTGGCCATGCCGAAGGGCGCGGCCAATGCGAACACCGCGTACTCGAAGGCCGGCGCCTTGGAGTCCTTGACGTAGAGGTTGAACATCTCGTTGCCCGAGATCAGCGGGCCCATGTAGCGGAAACCCCGGCCGCTCATCTCGGCCAGTTGCTGCGTGAAGCCGGACGTGTCCAGCGCACCCACGGCGGGGCGCGTCTCGTAGCTGTAGGTGGCGGCGGCGCTGCTGCTGCGCACATAGAGGTTGCGCAGGTCCTGCGTGCTGCTGGGGAACGCCATGCCCGACTTGTACAGGTAGCCTTGCGCACCCTGTGCGTTGAGCTGGGCCACCAGGGCCGAGACGCCCGCCACGTCCGGCACCATGCGGTAGTCCAGGCGCGTGCCGGTGTGGGCCGTGTCGGTGACGTAGAAGTCACCGATGGGAACGGGGAAGGCGGTACCGCCCGAGGCCAGGCTGTAGGTGAAGGCATAGCCCTGCGCCCCCAGCGCGTTCATGGCGGACAGGGCCGCGTCGAAGTTCTCCGCACCGGTCTCCATGCGGTACTGGCCGGTCACCGGCGTGGACGTGCCGCCGGGGTTGCCGGGCGTACCGGGGTTGCCAGGATTTCCGCCATTGCCGGGATCTCCGCCGCCCGGTTCTCCCGATCCACCACCACCGCCGCCGCCACAGGCGGCCAGGGTTCCCAGAAGCATCAATGCCGCGCTGCGGCGCGTGAGCTGTACCATCTTCATGACTATCTCCCCTTCTCGTTGAATACATGCCCGTTCCATGCGGAATCTCAGGGCATCGGCGGCGATTTTGGGGAGTTGGCCGACATCCGGTCACCCCCCGGCCGGGGGGTAATCGTTACGATGTGCGCAAGGTGTATCCGGGCGCGCCCTGGCGCTCCAGCCCTTTCGACATGCCTTCGCGCGGACCATGCACAGCCATTCCCTCCTGACCGATTCCTCCTGTCTCCAATCGGGGCGCTATGCCCTGGTGATCGACGACCACCCGCTGACGGCCATGGGCGTGTCCGAGTTCCTGAAACAATTCGGCCTGTCCGAAGTCCATGCCGTGGCCGATGCGGGCGAAGGCCTGCAGTGCATGGCCGGCAGGGGATCGCCGCATCTGGCCATCGTGGATTTCTGGCTGGGTGCCAGCGCAGGCACGGACGTGGTGCGCGAAATCCGCACGCTGGCGCCCGCCTGCCGCGTGCTCATGACCAGCGGCGACACGCATGGCGCGATTGCCCTGAAGGCACGCGCGGCGGGGGCCCATGGCTTTGTGCTCAAGTCGCAGCCGCCGCAGGTGCTGCAGCAGGCCGTGGCGGCCCTGCTGCGCGGCGAGACCTGGTTCCCCGCCGCCCCGCTGGCGCCGCAGCCGCCGGGCGGCGCCCATGCCATCCGCATGACGGCGGCCGAGCTGGGCCTCACCCCGCGCCAGGCCCAGGTGCTGGAGCTGGTGCTGCGCGGCCTGCCCAATCCCAGCATTGCCCGGTTGCTGCACCTGTCGCCCCACACGGTCAAGGAGCATGTGGCAGGCGCCCTGCAGCGCCTGGGCGTGCACAGCCGCATCGACGCCATCACGCGCATGCAGGGCATTGCGCTGGAGCTGCCGCCCTCCGTACCGCCGACCGATACGGTTCAGGCGCCGGCCACGGCCAGCCTGCGCTGAAGCAGGGCCCGCAGCGCCAGCGGATCCACGGGCTTGCGCAGCAGCAGATAGCCCAGTTCCTGCGCCTGCTGCTCCAGCGCAGCGGAAGGGTCGCCGCTGAGCAGGGCACCGGCCGCCTGCGGCGATTGCGCCAGCACGTTCTGCAGCAGCGCAAAGCCGTTCTCGCCCTGGGCCAGCTGGTGGTCGCACAGCACGAAATCGGGATGCTGCCCCGCCGCCAGCCAGGCCTGCGCCTCGCGGCCCGAAGCCGCCACGTCCACGGTCAGCCCCCAGCCGCGCAGCAGACCGGCCAGGGCCTGTGCCACCTGCACATCGTCATCGACCACCCAGCACCTGCCCTGCAGCAGGGGGCGGCCTGGCGGATTCGCGGCAGCCTCGGCCCCTGCCCCTGCCTGCGCCTGCGCGTGCCCCAGAGGCAGGTCCGCTTGCACGCTCAGGCTGGGCGACAGCTGCAGCCAAAAGCACGAACCCCGTCCCGGCGTGGACAGCAGACCATGCTCCACGCCCATGCGGCGCGCCGCTGCGGCCACCACGGCCAGGCCCAGGCCCTGGCTGCTCACGCCGGGCAGGTGCTCGGCCGCAGGCTGGGCCGCGCGCCGGGCCGCCTGGCCGGAACGCGCGCGAAAGTGCGGTGCGAAGACATGGGGCCGGTCTTCGGCCGCAATGCCCAGGCCGGTATCCCAGACCTCGATGCGCCAGCCCCCGCCGTGCACGCGGGCGGCCAGCAGCACGCCGCCGCGCTGGGTGTAGCGCAGGGCGTTGTGCAGCAGGTTGAACACCATCTGGCGCAGCAGGGCCTCGTCGGCACGCACCAAGCTGTCCATGCCGCGCGCCACGCGCCAGCGCAGCACCAGCCCGCGCTGCCGCGCCTCGGCCGCGAACAGGCGCGTGGCATCGCCCAGCAGAATGCGCAGGTCCATCACCTGGGCGCGCAGCTCCCAGGTGCCGTTCTCCAGCCGCGACAGGTCCAGCAGGTCGTTGCACATGGTGCCCAGCGACTGGGCACAGGCCTGGACATCGTCAAGCACGCCCGCCAGCGCGCCGTCGGCATTGCGCTGGCGGGCGGTCTCCACCAGCAGGCCCAGGGCATGCAGGGGCTGGCGCAGGTCATGGCTGGCAGCCGACAGGAAGCGGCTCTTGGCCTCCAGCGCCTGTTCGGCCTGCTCCTTGGCCGCCAGGTAGCGCTCGGCCAGCAGCTGGCGGTCACGCTCCTGCGCCCATTGCTGCTGCATGAGCTGGCGCGCCCCCCAGGCATGGCGCGCGATGGTAGCGCCATACAGCATGAGCAGAGGCAGCAGGTACAGGCCCCTGTTCGGGAAGTACCAGACCACGGCCAGCAGCATGGCGCCGTACAGCACGCCGAAGAAGCGCTTGAACACGGCAGCCGCCGGCGCCAGGAAGGTGGCGGCCGAGGCCACGACGCCGCACAGCACCAGGTAGATGAAAAGCCGGAATTCATGGCCGCTGCCATGGGTCAGCGGTATGGCCAGCGCCCAGGAACCGGCGTTGAGCAAGGCCATGCGGCCCATCACGCGCTCCCAGCGCTGCAGCCGCGTTGGCAACTCGGCCGAGGGCACGGCAGCGCCCAGGTCCCGACGCAACTGGCGCCGCAAACCAACGAAGACGCAGGCCATGAGCGCCATGCCCAGCCACCACAGCAGCAGCGGCGCCTGGAAGGCACCCGTTTCGTGCCGCTGCAGCCAGACCACGATGCCGGGGATGATGAGGGCCGCCGCCTCGGACGAGCCCCGCGATGCGATGGACAGCAGCAGCCGCTGGCGCTGCTGCAGCTTCCACAGCGGCTCCGCAGGGCCGCCGTCGTGTTCAGAACTGGTCGCCATCCACGTAGAACCAGCGCCCGCCTTCGCGCACGAAGCGGCTGCGCTCATGCAGGCGCACGGCGTGGCCCGCCACGCGGTAGCGCGCGACGAATTCCACCTCGGCGCGGTCCTCGCCGGTGCTTCGGAAGTCCTTGACCGCCAGCCCCAGCCAGCGCGCCGAGGGCTCGAAGTCCAGCGTGGCGGGCCGCTGGCTGGCGTGCCAGGTGGCCAGCAGGTAGGCGGCGTCCTCACGCACGAAGGCGCTGTAGCGCGAGCGCATCAAGGCCTGGGCATCGGGCGCAGGGCAGTCGTCGAAATGGTCCAGGTAGCGGCCGCAGCAGGCATCGGAGGCCAGGGACCGGCCCTTGGCATCGTGCTGGCCACAGGGACAGGCCGGGGAGGTGGCGGCCGCGCTCATAGCGGCTGGCCCTGCGGAACTTGCGAAACTTGCGGAACCTGGGAGAGGACGGCGGGGGAGCAGGAATGCATGTCAGTCACGGCCGCCTTGCTGCGACCGGGTTCTTGATGGAGGACAGGCGGGCCATGATACTGACCGCGGGCCTTCGGGCCTGTAAGGAGAGCCCATGTTTTCAATGTCGGTCCCGTGGTGGGAGTTCGTGGTGCGCGGCGTGGCCGTCTACCTGTTCTTGCTGGTGTTCCTTCGGCTGACGGGGCGGCGCCAGACGGGGCAGTACGCGCCCTTTGACCTGGTGCTGCTGCTCATCCTGTCGAATGCCGTTCAGAACTCCATGAATGCCGGGGACAACTCGCTGATCGGCGGCATGATCTCGGCTTCCACGCTGATCCTGTGCCATCTGCTGCTGTCCTGGCTGACTTTCCGTTTTCCCGCGCTGGAGCGGCTCATCGACGGCAAGGCCCAGGCCCTGATCACGGACGGCCACCTGAACAAGGATCTGATGCGCGAGGAACGCATCACGCGCGACGATATCGAGGCCGCGCTGCGTGCGGGCGGCTGCCTGCACCTCAGAGAGGTGGAGCGCGCCACGCTGGAGACCGACGGCAGCATCACCGTCGTCCTGCGCCGCCGCGACAGCGAGAACGACGGCGATCCGCCGGTCTGAGCCTAGTCGAGCTGCTCCAGGAAGCGCTCGATGGCCAGGTTCACGGGCTGCGGATGCGTGAGGTTGGCCGCATGGCCGGCCCCCGGCACCTCCACCCACTGCGCCCTGGGCAAGGCCTTGGCCATGGCGCGTGCACGGTCGAGCGTGATGGCGATGTCGTCCGTGCCATGGATGACCAGTGCCGGTACGTGGATGTCGGGCAGTCGCGGGCTGATGTCATCGCGCTGGGCCAGCGCCAGAAAGCTCTGCCCCAGGTTGATGGGCGTGGCCTTCTTCCATTTGGCGCGCCAGGCGGCCGCGCCGCTCCAGCCCTGGCCCAGGATGGTGCGCTCCACCGTGGCCGCCATGTCGTCGCTGAGGCCATGCTCCATCCAGGCCCTCAGCAACGCCTCGTGGTGGGGCATCTGCTCGGGGTCTTCCAGCATGGCCTGGGTGTCGATCAGCACCAGCGCACGCACGACCTCGGGATGGATGAGCGCACAGCGCAGCGACAGATAGCCGCCCTGCGACATGCCCACCAGCACCGCGCGCTCCACGCCCAGGTGCGCCAGCAGGGCGGCCAGGTCGTCGGCCGAGTCGTAGTAGTCGAAGGGAGCGCAATGCGCGGGGTCCGCCGTCTGGCCATGGCCACGCTCGTCCCAGCTGATGCAGCGATAGCGATCCTGCAGCGCCTGGACCTGGGGAGCGAACATGGTGTGGTCCATGAGCAGTCCATGCGAAAACACCAGGACCGGGCCGCGCCCGCCCGTGTCCTCGTAGTAAAGGTTCTGGCCGTTGACGGAAGCAATGGGCATGTCGGGATCTCCTGCGAAGGTGGTCACAAACCTGCCGGAGTCCGGTGCCCGCCTCTCCCGGGCGCCGTCCCGGCGACGCTCCATGCTAAGCCCTGCGGGTGACGGGGCCATCCGGCCCGACCCGCAGCATAGTGAGGGGCCTCAGGCCAGGGCGCGCTGGATGAGAATTTTCTGCACGTCGCTCGTTCCCTCGTAGATCTGGCACACGCGCACGTCACGGTAGATGCGCTCGACGGGAAAATCGTTGACCACGCCATAGCCGCCCAGGGTCTGGATGGCTGCGCTGCACACGCGCTCGGCCATTTCGCTGGCGAACAGCTTGGCCATGGCCGCTTCCTTCAGGCAGGGCAGGCCGGCATCGCGCAGGCTGGCCGCATGCCAGATCAGCTGGCGCGCGGCCTCGATCTGCGTGGCGCAGTCGGCCAGGCGAAAGCCCACGGCCTGGTGGTTGAAGATGGGCTGGCCGAAGCTCTCGCGCTCCTTGGAGTACTGCAGCGCGCAATCGAAGGCCGCACGCGCCATGCCCACGCTTTGCGCGGCAATGCCGATGCGCCCGCCCTCCAGCGCCGACAGCGCAATCTTGTAGCCCTCGCCCTCGGCACCGATGAGGTTGGCGACGGGGATTCGGCAGCCCTCGAACTGGATCTGGGCCGTGTCCGAGCTGTGCTGGCCCAGCTTGTCCTCCAGCCGCAGCACCTGGTAGCCGGGTGCGGAGGTGGGCACGATGAAGGCGCTCATGCCGCGCTTGCCGGCCGCCTTGTCGGTGACGGCGATGACGATGGCCACGTCGCCGTTCTTGCCGCTGGTGATGAACTGCTTGACGCCGTTGATCACGTAGTCGTTGCCGTCGCGGGTGGCCGTGGTGCGCAGCGCCGAGGCGTCCGAGCCCACATGCGGCTCGGTCAGGCAGAAGGCGCCCAGCATCTCGCCGCGCGCCAGCGGCGCCAGCCATTGCTGCTTTTGCGCCTCGCTGCCGTAGCGCATGAGGATGGCGTTGACGGGGCAGTTGGTGACGCTGATCACCGTGCTGGTGCCGCCGTCGCCGGCTGCGATTTCCTCCAGCACCAGGGCCAGGCTCAGGTAGTCAAGGCCGGCGCCGCCGTATTCCTCGGGCACGCAGATGCCGTAGGCACCCAGCGCCGCCAGGCCCTGGTGCACGTTCTTGGGAAAGTGGTGCTCCTTGTCCCAGCGTGCGGCATGGGGCGTGATTTCGGTGCGCACGAAGTCGCGCACCGCGTCACGGATCATTTCCTGGTCTGCGTTGAGCAGCATGTCTTGTCTCCTGATTCCTTGTTTCGTTGTTCGTTGTCCCGGCCGCAGCTACCAGGCGATGCGCTGCCCGTCGTGGCGCAGCATGCGGCCCCGATCAGCCGGCGTGACGCCGGCCAGGGTGCGGACCAGACCCTGCACGCTTTGCTCCACGGTGAAGGTGGCGGACTCGCCGCCCATGTCGGTCTGCACCCAGCCCGGGTCCAGCGCGACCACGGTGGCGCCGGGCCATTGCGGCTGGGCGCTGGCCACGACCATGTTGAGCGCGGCCTTGCTGACGCGGTAGAGCCAGGCGTCGGATTCTGCGCCGGCCAGCAGCGACATCTCGCTGGAGAACAGGCCGAACACGCCGCCCGCCGCCTCGACCATCGGCGCCACCTGGGGCAGCACCTGCATGGCGCCCAGCACATTGGTGTGCATGACGCGGTCGAACTGCTCGCGCGTGGGCGGCGTGGCCGAGCTGTGGGCATCCCACACTCCGGCCACGTACAGCGCCAGCTCGATCTTCTCGCCATCGAGCTGCCAGGCCAGGCCGCTGACGCTGGCCGGATCGGCCACATCCACCAGCAGCACCTTGGCGCCCGTGGCCTCGACGCGCTCGCGGTCGGCCTCGCTGCGCACCGTGGCGACCACGCTGCGGCCCTGGGCCGCATAGGCCTCTACCAAGGCAAAACCGAGCCCGCGCGAGGCTCCCAACACCAGAGTGACTGCCATGTCTTTCGACCTTTCAAATGGAATGCGGTCAGCGGCCCTGCTCGCCCGCGATCTGTTTTTCGTAGCGCTCGACCATGGCCTCCTGCGTCTCGGTGGGCGCAGGCAGGCCGATCTGCTGGTGGACCATCTGGTTCACCGACGGCATGACGTTGCGCGGCACCTGGGACTCGGGCTTCCAGAGCCGGGCGCGCATGAGGGCCTTGGCGCAGTGCAGATAGGCCTCCTGCACCTGGATCTCCAGAACGATCTTGGGCCGGAAGCCTTCGTTGGCGAACAGCGCCGTGTAGTGGGCCTCGTCGCGCAGCCTGGCCACGCCGTTGACGCGCAGCGTCTCGTCGAAGCCCGGCACCATGAACAGCAGGCCGATGCGCGGATCGGCGATCAGGTTGCTGAAGCTGTCCAGGCGGTTGTTGCCGCCCGAGTCGGGGATCAGCAGCGTCTGGTTGTCGGGCGCCTTGATGAAGCCCGGCTTTCCGCCGCGCGGCGAGGCATCCATCAGCGAGCCCGCTGCGCCCCCCGTGGCCACGATGCACAGCGGCGACAGCGCGATGAAGCGCAGGCAATGCCGGTCCAGGTCCACCTGCTGCTTGAGCAAGGCCCTTTCGGCCGGCATGGCATACAGGCTGCGCAACTGTTCTTCGCTGGTGATCATGGTCGAGAGGTCAAAGTAATAGCGGATCGGCCGATCCAAGTCTAGCTCTCTGGACGTCTGTGGCGCTGCCCATAAAACTGGCGCAATGCAAATCAGAGACACCGAGGAAGGGCCTGGGCCGGCCGCGCCGCCCCGCACCGAGGGTGTCGTCCCCCTTTCAGGGGGAGGGCGCGCAGCGCCTCAGGGGGTGACCATTTCTATCGCCATGGCTGTTCCTTCGCCGCCGCCTATGCACAGCGTGGCCAGGCCGCGCTTGCCGCCACGCGCCTGCAGGGCGTGCAGCAGCGTGACCAGGATGCGCGCACCGCTGGCGCCGATGGGGTGGCCCAGCGCACAGGCGCCGCCGTTGACGTTGACCTTGTCGCGCGGCACGCCCAGCTCGGCCATCAGGGCCATGGGTACGACGGCAAAGGCTTCGTTGACTTCCCACAGGTCCACATCCGCCGCCGTCCAGCCGGCCTTCTTGAGGGCCTTCTGCGTGGCGCCCACGGGGGCCGTGGTGAACCATTCGGGCTCCTGGGCATGCGTGGCATGGGCGACGATGCGCGCCAGCGGCTTGCAGCCCAGCTCCTTGGCCGTGGACTCGCGCATCAGCACCAGGGCGGCGGCGCCGTCGTTGATGCTGGAGCTCGATGCCGCCGTGATCGTGCCGTCCTTCTTGAAGGCGGGCTTGAGGCTGGCGATCTTGTCCAGCTTGGCCTTGGCCGGGCCTTCGTCGATGCTGACCGTGACATCGCCCTTGCGCGTGGAGACGGTGACGGGCGTGATCTCGGCCGCGAAGGCGCCGCTTTCCGTGGCGGCCTGGGCGCGCTTGACGCTTTCGATGGCGTAGGCGTCCTGCTGCTCGCGCGTGAAGTGGTATTTGGCGGCGCAGTCCTCGCCAAAGGTGCCCATGGAGCGGCCCGGCTCGTAGGCGTCCTCCAGACCGTCGAGCATCATGTGGTCATAGACCTTGTCGTGGCCCATGCGGTAGCCGCCACGGCCCTTCTTTAGCAGGTAGGGCGCATTGGTCATGCTCTCCATGCCGCCGGAGACCACCACATCGCGGCTGCCCGCCACCAACTGGTCATGGGCCAGAATGGTGGCCTCCATGCCGGCGCCGCACATCTTGGACAGGGTCACGGCGCCCGTGCTGCGCGGCAGGCCACCCTTGAAGCCTGCCTGGCGCGCAGGCGCCTGTCCCTGGCCCGCCATCAGGCAGTTGCCGAACAGCACTTCGTCCACCTTCTCCGGCGCCACGCCGGCACGCTGCACGGCGGCCTTGATGGCGGCGCCGCCCAGATCGTGGGCCGCGAGATCGGCGAAGTCGCCCTGGAATGCGCCCATGGGGGTGCGGGCTGCGCCGACGATGACGATGGGGTCTTGCATGCTTATCTCCTGGATGTGGTGATGGTGAGGGGAAAACAAACGGGTCAGGCCAGCCAGCGGCTGCGCTCGTAGGGATAGACGTCGTGCACGTGGCCTTCGCGGATGCGCTGCTGGTGCCGCTGCCAGAAGGCGGGATCGAGCAGGTCGGCATGGTGGCGCATGAAAACTTCGCGCACGGCCGGATTGCCCAGCAAAAAGGGCGCGAAGGTTTCCGGGAACACATCGCGCGGGCCCACGGGATACCAGACCTCGCCGCTGAGCTCGTCTTCCTCGTTGCGCGGCGCAGGCACCTGGCGGAAATGGCAGTCGGTCAGGTATTCGATCTCGTCGTAGTCGTAGAACACCACCTTGCCGCCGCGCGTGATGCCGAAGTTCTTCCACAGCATGTCGCCCGGGAAGATGTTGGCGGCCACCAGGTCCTTGATGGCATTTCCGTATTCGATCACGGCGCTCTCCAGCCGCTGCCGCGGTCCCGGCAGGTCCAGCCCGTCATCGAAGCACTCCTGCAGCAGCAGGTTCAGCGGCACCATGCGCCGCTCTATGTAGAGGTGGGAGATGATGACCTCCTGCCGGCCATCGCCGTCGCGGTCGCTGATCTCGACCTGGCTGGGCGCGTGCTCCAGGATCTCGGCGATCAGCGCCTCCGAGAAGCGCTCGCGCGGGAAGGCCACCAGGCTGTACTCCAGCGTGTCGGCCATGCGCCCCACGCGGTCGTGCTGCTTGACCAGGCGGTACTTGGCCTTGACCTGCTCGCGGGTGATCTCCTTGGGCGCGGCGAACCGGTCCTTGATGAGCTTGAACACGTAGGGAAAGCTGGGCAGGTCGAACACCAGCATGACCATGCCCTTGATGCCGGGCGCGATGCGGAACTGGTCGCGCGAATGGCGCAGGTGGTGCAGGAAGTCGCGGTAGAACAGCGTCTTGCCCTGCTTGGCCAGGCCCAGGGCGTTGTACAGCTCGGCGCGCGGCTTGCGCGGCATGAGGCTGCGCAGGAACTGCACGTAGGCGCTGGGCACGTCGGTATCGACCATGAAGTAGGCACGCGCAAAGCTGAAGAGGCCGTGCAGGTCCTTCTCGCCGAACAGGGCCGCATGCAGCACCAGCCGGCCGTTGTCCCCATGCAGGATGGGCACGGCCCAGGACAGCTCGGCAAAACCGTTGATGATCTTGCCGACGATGTAGGCGCCCTTGTTGCGGAAAAACAGGCTGGACAGCACCTGGATCTGGAAGTTGGCGTACAGGCGCATGGCCTGCAGCTGGGGCTCCAGGCGCTCGGCCAGGCGGGCGATGTCGCGCTCCAGGTCTTCAAAGGGGCGCTGCAGCGCGAACTGCTCCACGACTTCACGCAGCGTCTGCGACAGTGTCTCGCGCGTGGGGTAGAAGGCCAGGTAGGCCGGGCGTGCGGTCGGCTCCTGGTTCTCTATGTATTCCGTACTGACGGCCGGCCGCACGAAGATGAAGTCGTTGTGGAAGTGCGTACGGTGCAGGATCTTGGTGGTGACCGAGTTGAAGAAGGTCTCGGCCAGCTCCGGCTGCAGGTGGTTGACCATGAGCCCGATGTAGTGGCGCTTGATCTGCTGCCAGACCGGCATGGGCTGGGCGCCGGCCGAAAACTCCTTTTCAAGCCGGCGCACGCATTCGCGCACGCGCAGGTCGTAGAACTCGATGCGCTCGCGCTGCGCGCGCTGCTGGCCCAGCCAGTCGGCCGTCTCGAAGCGGTGCTTGGCGCGGGCCGATTCGGCGCGGAACAGGCGGTAATGACGGTTGAAGCCATCCATCATCGCCCGCGCGATGTCATGGGCAAGCAGGGTGTCCTGGGCAGGCATCGGCATGAAGTCTCCCGGGGTCCCGCCTGCCATGGCCGCTCAGTCGCGCTGGCGGCTGGCGACCAGCTCGACAGCCTCGGCATGGATGTTGGCGATGCCGCCGACGCCGGGCACGGTCATCTGCAGATTGGTGATCAGGCCGTCCTTGAGGCCATAGCACCAGCCGTGCAGCGTGACCTTCTGGCCGCGCGCCCAGGCATCCTGCATCACCGTGCTCTGCGCCACGTTGATCACCTGCTCGATGGCATTGAGCTCGCACAGCGCGTCATGGCGCCATTGCGGCGACAGGCTGGCCAGCAGCGCCTGGTGCTTGTCGCGCACGTCCTTCACGTGGCGGATCCAGTTGTCGGCCAGGCCCACGCGCACATCCTCCAGTGCCGCCAGCACGCCGCCGCAGCCATAGTGGCCGACGACCATCAGGTGCTCGACCTTGAGCTGGTCCACCGCGTACTGGATGGTGGACAGGCAGTTCAGGTCGCTGGGCACGACCACGTTGGCCACGTTGCGGTGCACGAACACCTCGCCGGGCTCCAGGCCCGTGATCTGGTTCGCGGGCACGCGGCTGTCGGAACAGCCGATCCACATGTAGCGGGGTTTTTGCTGCGCCATCAGCCCAGTGAAGAAACCGGGCCGGTCACGCTCCACCTGCTGGGCCCATTCGCGGTTGTGGACAAACAGCTCTTCGATGGAGGTTGTGCTCATAAACAATCCTTTTGTTGGGGTCAAACTCAAGAACGGCGCAGCAGGCAGGCGAAAGATCAGCAGGTCTCTGCGAACAGCTCGCGGCCGATCAGCATGCGACGGATCTCGCTGGTGCCGGCGCCGATCTCATAGAGTTTCGCATCCCGCCAGAGGCGACCCAGTGGGTATTCGTTGATATACCCATTACCCCCATAGATTTGAACGCCTTCGCCGGCCATCCATGTCGCCTTCTCGGCGCACCACAGGATGACGCTGGCGCAATCCTTGCGAACTTGGCGAACATGCTCGGTTCCCAGCAGATCGAGGTTTTTGGCGACCGTATAGGCAAAGGAGCGGCCCGCTTGCAGCACGGTGTACATGTCCGCCACCTTGCCCTGGATGAGCTGGAACTCGCCGATGCTCTGGCCGAACTGCTTGCGGTCATGGATGTAGGGCACGACGTTGTCCATCACCGACTGCATGATGCCCAGCGGCCCGCCGGTCAGCACGGCGCGCTCATAGTCCAGGCCGCTCATCAGCACCTTGGCGCCGTTGTTCAAGCCGCCCAGCACGTTCTCGGCCGGCACCTCGACGTTCTCGAACACCAGCTCGCCCGTGTGGCTGCCACGCATGCCCAGCTTGTCCAGCTTCTGGGCAATGGAAAAGCCCTTCATGCCCTTCTCGATCAGGAAGGCAGTCACGCCGCGGGCGTTCAGCTCGGGCTCGGTCTTGGCGTAGACCACCAGGGTATCGGCATCGGGACCGTTGGTGATCCACATCTTGGTGCCGTTGAGCAGGTAGTAGCCGCCCTTGTCCTCGGCCCTGAGCTTCATGCTGATCACGTCCGAGCCGGCGCCGGGCTCGCTCATGGCCAGCGCGCCCACATGCTCGCCGCTGATCAGCTTGGGCAGGTACTTGGCCTTTTGCGCTTCATTGCCGTTGCGGTTGATCTGGTTCACGCAGAGATTGCTGTGCGCGCCGTAGGACAGGCCCACCGATGCGCTGGCACGCGAGATTTCCTCCATCGCCACCATGTGGGCCAGGTAGCCCATGTCGGCACCGCCGTACTGCTCGGACACGGTGATGCCCAGCACGCCCAGGTCGCCGAACTTGCGCCACAGGTCCATGGGGAACTGGTCGTCGCGGTCGATCTCGCCGGCGCGCGGTGCAATCTCGGCCTGTGCGAACTCGCGCACGGCATCGCGCAGCGCGTCGATGTCCTCGCCCAGTTGGAAGTTCAGGCCCGGCAGGTTGGAAAGGCTCATCTCATGTCTCCTGTGGAAATTGGGGGAAAGAACGCCGCCCGGCTCAATCGGCCAGATCGCGGCCCTGCACGCACATCAGCGTGC
The DNA here is from genome assembly GCF_043104705.1 of Delftia sp. WSY_10. Lineage (NCBI taxonomy): Bacteria > Pseudomonadati > Pseudomonadota > Betaproteobacteria > Burkholderiales > Comamonadaceae > Delftia > Delftia sp. WSY_10. The sequence continues at coordinate 828,749 of NZ_JBICKY010000012.1, forward strand.
AGCCCATGGTGGCAATCAGTTTCTCGCGGCCTTCGTCGATGGCGTAGGCGCGCCCTTCGGTCACGGTGATGGTGCGGCCCGGCTTGAGCACACGGCCTTCCATGCGAAAGCGCTGGCCCTTTGCAGGGGCCAGCAAGTTGATCTTGAATTCAATGGTGAGCACGGCAGCATCTGCCGGCATCAGGGTCAGCCCTGCGTAGCCGCAGGCGGAATCCAGCGCCGCGGAAACCATGCCGGCATGCAAAAAACCATGCTGCTGCGTCAGCCCGGGCGCCCAGTCCAGGCAGACATCGACGGCACCGGGCTCCAGCAAGGACAGCTCGGCGCCCAGGGTGTGCATCGCGCCCTGGCGTGCAAAACTGTCTCGCACACGGCGGGCAAAGTCGCTGTTGGCAGGTTCCAGGCGGAGCACGGTCAAGGCAAGCCTCACAAATTACGTTTACGTAAACGTCAATTATGAAGCATTTTTCCCATCCAGGTGTTTCAACAAAGTGCGGGCCTCGGATTCCTGCTCTCGCACCTCGGCCAGGTTGGCCTGCAGATCGGCCAGGCGGTCTTCGAGCTGGCGGCGGTGCACAGCCAGCACCTCCAGGAATTTGCGCAGTTGCACGCCCGTGTCACGGGGGCTGTCGTAGAGATCGATGATCTCCTTGGCTTCGTTCAGAGACAGTCCCAGCCGCTTGGCCCGCAAGGTCAGGCGAAGACGTGTGCGATCACGTGCGCTGTAGACGCGATTGCGTCCGCCAGGCCCGGCACGCTCGGGCTCAAGCAGGCCCATGTCCTCATAGAAGCGGATGGCCCGGGTCGTGAGATCGAACTCCTTGGCAAGATCGCTGATGGTGTAGGTGGTCGACATGGCTGGAGAGTCCGCCGGCATCCACAGCCGGCGGCCATGGGAATGCGACGTTGACGTTAACGTCAATGCTAGCGGAATTGTCCGCAGGAAACTGCGCCGGATGTTGCATCCGGTTGCGACGAAGAAGCCTGGCAGGAATAAAAAGAGAGCGCGTCAGCGCTCTCTTTTTTGGGTTGTCCGTTTTGGCTGTTCAGCCTGTTTCCCCGTTTCCTGTA